>JAEERY010000076.1 GCA_016286035.1 Lachnospiraceae bacterium | reverse complement strand
TATGAGAGAGACGATAGCTCATATTATTTCCGAAGTAAAAAGTGAAGGGCTATCAGTATCCGATGTTCAAGGTGGGCTTGTCGAAAGAGCAAGATTCCATGAATCCGGTCATGAAACGATCAATTTTGATATCATTGATCCAGCCATGAGAGAACTTATAAAAAAACGATATGGGACAGATGAAAGCAAATACCCTGAACTGATGATAATAGAAGATCAACTCTGCAAAGAAGCATCAAAACAACTTTTAGGAGGTGTTTTTGGTAAGTATCTGAAGAACTATCTGGTAATCGCAACGCTTGGATTTATTCGAAGTATCGCAGTTGAGAAATCAATTCTGTGGCTGTTTGCACTAATCATGTACTTAACTGCAATAGCTATGATGATTTATCTAATAAAACAAGAGGGATTCAGTTATTCTGTATCGGTTATGATGCTCGTATTTATAACCATCTGTGGAACGGTTTTGGGAACATCTATAGTCATACAGTGTATAACCAGATATATGATATATAACTTTCCGTTTTTTTATATAGCAGGCATGGGAATGTTATGTTCTGTTAAAAAGTTAATAAAATCTTAATCAATACTTCTGAATTTAATCAAATAAACGGCGTATCATATTAACCATAAGATTAACATGATTTTCAGACAGGAGATAGTAAAATGAAAGAATGGTTAATAAGAATAGGGTGCGTACTTCTCGGAGTAATACTCACGCTTGGTACAATGCATTTAAAAACTATAATAACAGATTCAGACTTTACTGAAAGAAGTGAATCTGTCGAACAAAAGGAAGAAAAGAAGACTGAGGAAGAAGAGTCTTCTCAGGACTATGACCTTGAAGCTCAGCTTAAATTTCAGGATCTTTTAGATAAGAAAAATGAAGAGAAAGCTTCAGAGGAAGAAAAGAAGACTGAGCCTGAAGAAGTAGCTATTGATGCGGAACCCACTGATGCGCCTGAGCCAGGAAGTGTAGAATCTGCACCTGTCAAATGGATACAGGACTATCCGGTCATTAATTCCGAAGGAACGATAGAAGATAAGCTTTCACAGAGATCTTCATATGATGAGACAATGGCTGTTAATGCCTTTGATAAGATAGTCATAGCAAACAGCACGGTAGATTTTTCCAATGTTAAGATAACTGTCCTTGGTGACAGTTTAACTGCAGGAAGCAATCTGGATGATAGCGAAAGAGAGCAGTATAACTGGCCTTCACAGCTTAAGGATATACTTGGATGCAAAGAGGTAGTAAATCTCGGCATAGGTGGTTCTACTGTCAGTTGCTGTATAGATCACTATCCGATGTGCAGAAGATGGTCGGAAATTGATAATGATAGTGATATCATAATAGTCATGGGCGGAAGCAATGATATGCTTTTCGAAAACAAATGGCAGTTTGGCGAAATCGCCTACGAAAAAAGAATGACAGCTGGAACATTTTGCGGCGATCTGGATGATATGTTGGGACGCATGAAGTGGACATACAGAGACCATAACGATGAGCACTACTGCAAGATGCTATATATTAATCCACCATCAACCATTTTAAATGATGCGGTGTATGCGCTTGATACAGGAAACATGGTTCATCAGCGTACGTTTGCAGAAGCAATCAATACCATAGCTCCCGCATACGACTTTGAAGTCATAGATATGTACAATAACAACCTGCTCAATTCGCATGATCCGGCTATCAATGCTCAGTACGTATATGATGGTATCCACTGCAACAAGGAAGGATACAAGATCCTGGCAGAGCACGTTGCAAGTCAGATAATACAGAGAATAGAACAGTAGAAAATGTCAAAGATAAAAGCTTTTCTGAACAATCCTGAATACTTTATTACGTCACCTGCCGCTAAGGGGTATCTCGACTGGATACCTGACGAGATTTATATAAAGCTCCTATATCGAGCTAAGATGAAGGAAAGATGTAATTTAAAGAATCCTGTACTATATAATGAGAAGCTGCAGTGGCTTAAGCTTCATGATAGGAAGCCTGAATATCAGCAGATGGTTGATAAATATGAAGTGCGTTCATTTATAACAGAAAAGCTTGGGGAGGATTATCTGATTCCATGTTATGGGGTTTTTGAAAAATGGGAGGATATTGATTTTGAGAAACTTCCCGATCAATTTGTAATAAAATGTACTCATGATTCTGGAAGTGTCGAGATATGTACTGATAAGGCAACTTGGGATAAGGAGAGTGCAAAGCAGCGTATCAAAGATGCGATGAAGAGGAACTATTACAAGACATACAGAGAATGGCCGTACAAGAACACAAAACCAAGAATAGTAATCGAAAAGTATATGGTTGATGAGAGTGGTGACGATCTCAAGGACTATAAGATCATGTGTTTTAACGGCAAGGCAAAGATAGTTGAAGTTCATGAGAACAGATTTACCCAAGGTAAAGTTCACACCCAGACTTTTTATACTAAAGACTGGGAAAAACTTGAAATAGAACAGGAAGGATGCGGACCGGTAAAGACATCCACAAAAAAACCTGATTGCCTGGATAAAATGCTAGAACTCTCTGAGGTCATAGCAAAGAATATGATACATGTGAGGGTTGACTGGTATCTGATAAATGGTCGGATATATTTTGGTGAGATAACATTTTACGATGGGTCTGGGTTTGAGAGATTTAACAAGAAAGAATATGACAAAATGCTTGGTGATCTCATTGAACTGAAATAGATAATAAACTGTGGGAATCTGCTTAAACAGTGGGTTCCTTTTTTAGTGATTGCAAATTGTGGCAATCACCTTTTTAATAATTTTATGTATGATTATATAATCGGCATACTTTTCTCGTTCGAGTAAATATCACATATACAAAAAATTAAAATTCTCAAAATCCCATGCCAAGAATTTTAAAGAAGGGTAAGGAGATTTAAATCTATGTGGCATTTACGTCGTTTATTTGAAACAAACACACCAAAGAGCATTGAAGCGTTTATTGGATGATGGTAAGATTGAGCATGTGGGAGTTAATAGATTTGATCATTATGTCATAAAATAGCACATGATGGATGTCGAAAGAGACGGCGGAAGAATGGCTGCAAAAGTAAAGAAATAG
>JAEERY010000075.1 GCA_016286035.1 Lachnospiraceae bacterium | reverse complement strand
GAATCTGATATCATCGAGTGCCTTGATATCTACCACACTTGAAGTTGTTGTCATCTTATCAAAGTCTGTGCTTCCAAGTGTTGTAACATTTACTGTACTTGATGTTGCATCAACAGTCTCAAAGTGTGCATTTCCGTCTGCAACTACATCCACAAGACCTGTTGTTGACTTCAGCTTCGTAATGCTTACGTTTTCACCTGCATTTACATCCAAAAGGCCTGAATTGATGGTCACCTTAGTAAATCTTACATCCTTGCCGGCGTCGATAAGCATCTCACCATTTTTACCAGCATTGGCTTTGATTGTCAGTTCCTTACCGATAACATTGTCATCACAGAGGATAACTACTTTAGCTCCATTTACCAAAACCTTATCAGCAAGTACTAATTCCTCATGTGACTCGATAAATGTATCGACATCATAAACACTCGCATTGTTCTGAGCATATGGTATATAAGTACCTCCATTTGTGTCTACATCAAGCAGATCTGTCGGAGTACCTATAGTTCCATATCCTGTCATCTTGATGATAACGCTACCGCCATTTGTTCTGACATCTGTATCTTCAGGCTTACCCATAGGAGTATCTGCATCGATCAGGCTTGTATAGTAGCCCTTTACATCGATAGTAACATCCTTGTTCTGGCTCTCAGCTGCAATATAGCCTATAAGCACATCGACCACTTCAACCGGATCCTTATTAACATTGATATCATCGATCGTTATTATGGTCTGTGATGGTTTGAACCCTTTACTAAGCTGAACACTTCCATCAGATTTTACAGTCAAGCCACTATCACCCAGTCTAAATACATAAAGATCTTTACCATATGACTCACTCTTCTTATCTGTTTCCTTCTCATAAGTTGCAATAAGATAATCCGTTCTTATGAGTTTTGTAGCATCATTCTTATCTTTAGCTATACCATAAACGGTAACCTTAGATATCTTATTATTATTATCTTTGTCGATAATGTAATAATATCCTACGTCTTCTACTTGGCCATCCTTATGCTCTTTGGCTTTTGTAGTAGTAATTATACCAGTGTTTTTATTAATCTCATAATAGTAGTAATTACCAGCTATATCTTTTGCTATAGATTCAGTAAGAATTTCAAGGAAGTAATTCTGACCACCAACAAAAGTTATATTTGTATGAGGATTCGTGCTTGCTCTCTCATAACCAACTGTTCCCAAATCAGATGCCTTGATATTATATGATTCGTACTTACTGCCATCATACTTTGCTGCAAATACAACATCATCTTTGTAATCCTGTTTTATATTGAGAACAAGACCACTCTTTGTAAGATAAAGAACATCTGTAAGTCTATAACCATCGCTTGAAGCCAACAATCCACTTGACGGAATCTTAATCTCACGAATAAGAATACCCTTCATATCTCCTTTAAGCATAGCATTTGATTGTGTAGCATTGGTTGCACCATCAGGTTTATTACCGTCTTTGTCTCCAAGGGAATTGATGCCACCAAATCTGAGAACTGGAGTGGTTTTACCTGAATTATCAGTTACAATTATGCTTTTACTCTCACAACTATCCTTAAATATCTTTTCGGTTCCATTTCCATATAAAGTATCAGGCTGTTCCTTGTATACCAAATAGAATTTCTTATTAGGCTTCTTGACATTTTCACTCTCTGTTGTATAGGAAGCAGAATCCGCATGTTTTATGACCTCGGATAAATCATATAAATCAACCGTGTTATCTTCAGCGCCCTTCATTAACAGATAACCCGGAATAGCTTCATAAGAATCAGTTCCCTCAATATATCTCCAGATGCTGTACTCAACGCCATCTTTTAATGTTTCATTCTTAAATAAGATGTTCTCAGTTGAATTTTCCAGATTAAATCTGATTGAATTATTCCACCTAGTCTCATACATAATATGTAATGTAGGTTTACTCGGATCAATTTTGTCATTAGGCATTGGCTGATTTTTGTCATCATAGTGAATATAGTTAACATCTTTAGCGCTAACATGTATCGTCTTTTTCAACACTCCTTTAACGCTTTCAGTAAAGACTACATCTTCACTATAACTTTCAGGATCATTAAAAACTATCACCGCTTGATATTTTAGAGTAATATCATTCCCATCCTCATCAACTGCCCGCTCTCTATATTCCAATTCCATATAAGTCGTCGCTATGTCCGTCATTAAATACTTATAACCATCGTTAACTTTATCATTGGCTGAGCCTGTAGATATAGTAACAGGATTTCCGTTAAGCGTACCTGAGTATGAAGTGCCTGCTTTCTTTACACGTATCGTTCTGGTAGCATTACCCTCCTTAAATACAATATCCTTTTCATAATCATTGATATTTTTTAATTCAACTGCTTTATAAACATGAGTAGTCTCATTACCTTTATCATCTTTTACCTTTTCCGTGTAAGAAAGTGTAACCTGAGGTATTCTATGAGATGATCCAATATCTAATGTTTCCCATTCCAATTTAAGCCTTGCAAGTTTGTATTCATTGGAATTATCTGCATGTTCAACAAACAAGTCTGATTCAGGATGACTGTCAAGTTTATAATAATTCTTTCCATTTATTCTGTATAATGCCTCAGAATTCGAATAAAACCAAACTTCATTATTGTTTATCGCAAACCTTGTATTTCCATTTACAAGATAAACTCTCTTTAATATGGCATTATTTACAATTACATCCTCCTCATCTTCTTTTAATATGAGTTCCTGTCTGGTGTCTAAATCCTCTGAATCGTAGAATTTTCCATCATCGCTTTCATAAAACGTATAGATAGTTCCATTTTGATCAGTGTACGAATACTTAATATATGATGAATAACTCTCACCCGAAATTGTAATGTCAACAGGCAACATCTCTATAAATCTAACAGTTGCAGAATACCTCATCAATTTAAAGGTATCCGTATCATAATACTCGGTTTTAACCTTTCTATAACCTGTTAACTCTGCAAAGTAGAAATAATCACCTTTCGCATTGTATGTCTTATCACCGTCTTCGTAACTCTTAACAACAGAATCAACATAACTTGCATCCCAGTACCTATCTGCTAACGCCTTATACAATTTATCTGCGTTACTTCTCATATAGCTATTCTTTGAAGTGTCAAGATAGTACTTAAGATACGTGTCTTTCTTAAGATCTATCTCATGATAACCGCTAAAATTATCTAAATCATTTTCATCTGTACCAAGCCTGAAGTACATCTTATCAATTGTATTTCTGTCAGAGAAAACAATTTTAACAGTGCAATCGGTTTTTAAGAAGTTGGTAAACTTATGTATGTTTTCGGTTGTAGTTGTAACCATTTGAGGCAAGTAAGTAGGATCATTATATCTGTCAAACCATAATGCTGCCTTCGTCCACTTATGCTGAATTTCATAATAAGTGTTCCCGTTTTTATTAACTGTACCATCTAAAATATGCTCAGTATGCAATTTGTCTCTGTTCAGGTCACCTTCTAAAGTTCCAACATTTACAAGAGCATAAGCATATATGGTATCATCATACCGTTCATCATCTTTTTCAGTACCCTTTGTATCATATACAATTATGTAACTAAGCTCTCTATTTGAAGTCGCTTTATTTACTACAGAATCAAATGTTGTTATACCTCCTACTCCATAGTATATAAGATTTCCAATCTTATACATATAAGACAAGGTAACATCACGATCCTGAGCCTCCTCAACTGTCTTCCCATCTTCCGTGACCTCAGCAACCTTAGTTACTTTAATCTTGATATATTGGCTTCCCGTGCCGTTAAACAAACCCAGATTCCAGAACCATTCTCCTGAGATTGCAGACAATAGGATTTCATATGAGTAACCTGGATCGATTGACAGTTCTCCTGATTTCAAATCAATGGACAGACCACCATCGATAACAATTTCAGTAACTATACCATTATTCTTGATAAACTTATAGTCTGCTACCGCCATTGTATTGGATAGAACAGCAGGTATATACTCATATGTTATTACATCCTCATCATTCTCATCTTTTGTAACAATCTTGTTCTTTAATACTTCACTGTAGTTTTCTGTAATACTTGATACATTACCATAATTATCCATATAGAATACAGTATCATTAGGTAATCTGTATATGTACAAACCAGTAACAGAATCATATCCTACCAAATAATGCTCAAGCAATGTTCGGCCATCTAAAGTATAAGAATTAGCTATATTGACTTCATTCGCAATATTGATCTTTGATGCATCAGTTAAGTACTCTAACTGTCCCGGTGTAGGCATCGTAACAGTTGTTGAACCATCTATCATGCGAACTTCTATCGGAACAGCAACTATAAAGTTGACATTGCCTTCAGATGATGTCATGTTTTCCACATAAAGACTCTTATTGAAAGTCTTCTTCGGTTTATCAGTATCATCTGTTATTACCAGGTTAGCAGGAGTAACATTAATGTAGATATCTCCAATCGCGTTAACAGATACTCTGCCATTTTCCTGTGTAGGCTCGGTTGTTTCACCAACGATCATCCTTCCAGCAAATACCTCAGCATTTAAACTCTGATCCTTTGTACCGATACTCTTTGCACCATCTACTATTAATTCATGTACCCAAACCGGTGAAACTGACATTCCTGCTGATACATTAGTAACTGTATCTATAGCAGTAAGGGTTCCGTGTATTGTACCTTCCCAAATTACCTCTAATTTACCGTTCGGATTTGCAATGAATCCTTCAATTCTAACTGAACCATCTTTTCCGTCTTTTGGAATCTCTCCATTATATTTATTGATGATGCTTATAACAGGATATAACAACTCAACTGAAGAATCATATCTTCTTCCAGATACAAGTGGTTTAATAAATCCACTATTCTGCATAGTGATATTCTTAACTATTACATTTTTAGCTGTTGAATTTGTAATAGTTACTGAAGGTATCATAGTCTGATCATAAATATGACATTTATTAAGATCATCCCATGTTACCTTATTGATTGTTGCTATTCCAAGCTTATTATTTGTGATATTACTCAGTATTACGCCACCATCATTAACCGAATAGTAAATGCTTGGATCTGGATCTCGTACGCCCACCTCTCTAACAAGAGTTTTGCCGTTATACTCTGAAATATCAATGTATATGCCACCCGCTGCATCTCCTAGATAAAGATTCAACTCTCCAATTATTACATCTGATGAAGAATTTTTCTTAAGATCATTGTCTGAATGCTTATATATAAATCCACCTTTATATAAAGATACACGAATTCTGCTAGTATCAAAAGCATCCGAATCAACAACCAAATTAGCTCCACGATAGACAAAATTATTACCAAGATCTGTCAACGCGCTTGCACTGATCTTGCCTACCATCTTTGCATACGCATCACCTACGGCATTAATCTGAACGCTGGCATATCCTAAAATATTAGCTGATTTATATGACGGCTTTGCTGATGATCTTATTTCTGCAAGATCATGACCAATGACTGTTATACCATCCAATTTAACTGTAGAATTAATGTTTGTGTTAATCTTTGCAATCGCATCTATGTTCGCACCAAGCGAAGATCCGGAAGCATCAGCTCTTGCCTCAAGATACAAATTATCAATACGTGACAGAATATAAACATTTCTACCCTCAACAACATTGCCTGATCCGTTCGAGATGATATGGGCATTAGAATTATATTGCACTATTGATTCTGCATATGGTCTGGTTCCAAGTCCTGCAGCGCTTACGTATGCAGTTGCTTTTGTCTCACCAGTTGAAGCATAAGAAAGGATATATACATTATTAAACCTGTCAGTGATCTTAGTCCCGTTCGTTATAACTAAATATGCATTATTAGTTATAGAAGGTTCTATATTATTTCCTTCGCTATTCTTTATCTTTTCATTGGCTTTTGATGTTCCAAATGCAACGAAACCACCTGAATTGATTTCAGCTTTTGTGATTATCTTATCTTTTGCTCCAGCATTAGCCTTGATATTTATATCACCATAGTTAGCTTCAATATCTGCAGAATCTAGCGTAACATTTACATTTCTGACTAACATATTAGAAGCATTAAGACTAGTACCAGTAATGAATCCACCGTCATTTGCTTCTGTTTCAGCATCCAGATCTGCATTGGATTCCGCTATAACATCTATTCCGTTATATGCCTCTATACTGCCGGTAACCTTTACATCGGTATCGGTATATACAGTATTTTCGCCCCAGGTATAATCAGCATTTAAACCGATTCCTATTGAAGAGCTTCTAGCTACGCTTACCGCAGTAGCGTTGTCACAAGCTTTAACAGTCACCTTGCCCTTAAGTGACTTAAGAACTGATGCTAACGATTCAGCATGCGTTCTATAATTACTTTCTGTAGGTAAATAAACAATTTCTACTGTTGCCAGACCTATGGTTAACTCTTTCGCTACTATAGATTCGGCCTTACCCGTGTTGTCTGCTATAACATTGATATCACTGTCTGCTTTTATTTCACTGCCGTTGATATTGGCTTCAACAGTTTGTTTTTTGAGTATTACCTTATTATTCTCATCCTTATGATGATCGCCAATCTGTGCTTTTGCATCTATAGCTGTTCCTGAAGCAACTGAAACTGTTGCACCGCTCTCAACCTTTGACAGGGAGTCTGCATTAGATGTAGCCTTAACATTCAGTGAACCACCATATACCCAGTTATTGTCTACGTAGCTAAGTAATGTGATATCTGCATTGTTAATGTATGCATAAACTTTGTCAGCTGTCCTGCTGTATGCATGAACAGCACCAAGAACCAAACCGCCTACATTAGTGCCGGTATTGGACTCTGCTACTACCTTTGTTTTTGTATCAGCATTAACATTAACATCTCCGGTAACTGTCATCTTATTTGTGCCACTGCCTTCGATGTATGCATTATTAGTCGTTTCGCTTGTAGCTTCAATTACATTTATCTCAGCACCCAAAAGTGATAATTTAACGCCAGACGTCATACCTCCTATTTCGGTTGAAGTCTTTCCGTAAACCTTATTATCACCTTCTTTATCATCAGCTATTACAGAGGCTACATCCACATCTCCTTTCAACACTGTCATGTTGGCACTGTTCTTAATGTAAGCATCCTGTTTGATCTTACTGTCTGCAAATAATATGTTAGCATTTATAGACGCTACAGAAAGCGACAATACAGCTGATTTTACAAATGCATCTGTGATCGCATAACCGGTATTGTGTACTTTCACATCCTTGCCGACTGTCAGATCTGCGTGGTTTATCATATACGCTGAAGACTTCGTTGAACTTACAGCACCTATGACATTGACTCCGGCGTCAACACCTTTGACACTAAAGCCGCCTTCTGCAGGGTTGATGTAACCCTTTGAAACTGTGTCATATGTGTTTTCAATATTCAGATGACCTAATATCGTTCCACCGTTAATGTCTGCATATGCATTGAATGTGCCTTTTGCATATGAATAAGCAACCAGCATTGTAACCGCAACAACACCTGCCGAAAGGTTACCGACCTGTGCGTTTGCTGTCGATTCAGCATGGTTAATGATATCAACCTTACCGTTATCCGCTGCATTACTGTTCTCTTTGCCGACTGTAACTGTTCCGGCCTTGAATTTGGCTTCACTTGTTGAATTCGTTACAGCGAATGCGCCGCTTGCAACTACTGCGTATTTTCCGACACCTGCAGCAAAAATATATGCCTTGGCCATTGAATCAAATTTGATCGGGAGTGTAATCGAGTTTTTCTCGTTACCGCCAATATTAACCTTTACATTGGTACTCTGATTTAATTCCTTAAGTCTCTGATCTGATTCGATATCTACAGATCTTGCTTCTATGTCTCCATTGGTTTCAGCTCCGGCATCCTGCTTATTTGAAAGCCATGCGTATGCTACAGATGCATTGACTGCAACCTCACCGCCTACAGCGCTAGCAATAACCGCATAAGCCGTTCCGTTACCAAGTGCCTTGATATCCAGTTTGGAAGCTGTTAATTTTCCTCCGTTTGCAGTGCCTGTTATAAGTGCACTGTTTTCACCGCTGTTTCTTGCGATAGCTATATTTATCGCAGCAGAAACAATTCCACCTACAGTTCCCGTAACAACCGTTGTAAGTGCTCTCGAATAATTGGGCTTATCTGTACCTGCATGTACAGTAACGTCTCCATCTGCACTTACATTTGCTCCGTCGAGTCCAATGAATGCCTTATTCTTTGAGTTGCTGTTCGTATATCCTACGCATGCTCCTACTGCAATAAGACC
This sequence comes from Lachnospiraceae bacterium, assembly GCA_016286035.1. Classification (GTDB taxonomy): domain Bacteria; phylum Bacillota; class Clostridia; order Lachnospirales; family Lachnospiraceae; genus Colinaster. Next base: position 159,061 of record JAEERY010000075.1, on the reverse strand, counting down.
GACCGAAAGTGAAGGAATAAGGACTTCCGTATTACCTTTAATCGATGAGGTCACATTTATTGCTCCCGCATGAACATTCTTTTTACTGATAGCAGCTATATTCTCTATGGTATTGAAAGCAAGAACAACTGCACCGTTTATTGCGAGCGAACCTGCTGACACTCCGGTTCCCATCGCATAACTTGTTCCCTCTGCATCGGCTGATACATTGACGCTGTTTGCTTTGATCTCACTGTTATTAACAGTATCATTTGCATCAAGCGAACCGATATAAGATCTTGCCTTAAGAGCATTGACAACGATTACAACTGCTGCACCTAGTGCCATACTACCGGCTGCCGCCTGTGCCATCTCCGCTTCGGCCTTTGATGAATAAACATGTCCTACATTTATAGCTGAAGCCGGAGCATTGATATTAACATTCTTTCCTATGAACGTATCCGCCGTGCTTCTGTTTATCGCAAGAGCAACTCCGGCATTAGCTGCGGCGCTGCCTGCAGCTATAGCAACCGCTACGACATGGGCATCCGTTGTGCCTTTTGTATGTACAGTTATACTGCCTGATACATTTTCGATATCGCCATTACCGTCTATAGCAGCTTCACTCTTTGCTTCAAAATATGTAGCTGCTCCGGACAGATTTACTGCATAACTTCCGGCTGCCATCTGAACATTAACTGTGATAACTGTTCCGTAATTAACATTTGTATTTACACTTATATTGTTTGCGCCGGTAACACTGCCGTTCATGTGAGCTTTGGCAATGGTAAATACCGTAAGAACTGACGCGTTAATGTTTACGCCTACTCCGCCGGCCGCTGCTGCTACCGATATAAGTCTGATAGTAGACGTATCAGGTTTAGCTTTATTATCCAGCTTACTGTCAACGCTCCCCGTATCCAAATTGGAATGCTTTCTAGAAGTAACCTTATCTTTTGAACGATCGTGATTCGGATCACTTCCTGCATTTGCTGTTACATTGATATCGCCTGTAGCGTTAAGGACTGCACCGTTTTCAACAATTGCAAGTACATTCGAATAAAGGACCGATACTGCTGCTCCGACACCGACACCTGCTGCTCCAGCCGAAATTCCACCGGATATCATGTTGGCATTTATCACATCTGTTGCCGTAACATTGATATCACCAGCTGTTGCCGTAACATGTGATCCCGTGCTTATCTGTGCTGAAGTAGCATCTTTATATGAATATGTTTTGCCGCTTTCCGTGTACTCAACAGGGTTTGCGTTAAATGATGTTCCGGTTCCGTTTTCAGTATTATTGAAATCAGTTAAATCCTGAGTATTGTTACCATCATCATCTACTGCTTTAGTGTCGTCTTCACTAGCCTTAGCTTTATCTTTATTTTTCTTAACATCATCTTTCTGTCCGTAAGCACTATAATTGGTTCCATCAACACTCTGTCCGTCACCTTCAAGAGCTTCGGTAAGATTCATCTTGGGCTTTCTGTTGTCAACACCATTATACTTGAATGCTGCATCTGACTGCGCCTGATAACTCTGACCATGAGGATTACCATCAGCATCCTTGTTCTTATACAGGACATCATGTGCATCCTGGCTGAGTTTGTTTCCTGATACAACGACCGCAAGAGTCACACCTACGGCTCCAATAGCGCCTGCTATCGTAGATGAAACCGAAACTATATTTCTCTTTGTATTTGCTATTACATTTACAGACTTACCTACTACAGTATTATTTGTACCGATAAGTGCTGCTACCGTGTTGTAGCTTACGCTTACAAGTGCTGTTACACCCACACCTGCATATCCGCCAAGTGCTACCGTTACAACCGCTGCTACCAGGGTGTATACATCCTCTGCATTGATCGTCACATCGCCATCAGCATATATTTCTACGTTCGAACCCGTATATGCCTTTGTAGCGAAGTCGGTTATGATTATATCTGCCGAACCGCCGACTCCTACAAGTCCAGCTGCTGCACCTGCTGCATCTCCTGTTACCAATTCAGATGTTGTTGCTGATACTAAAACATTTCCGGTAACGTGATTCTTTGCTGATCCTATCTTGGCACCATCATAGATATGCGCCAATGTCTCACTTTCAAAATATGTTATGACCGCTACGGCTGCCGCACCGACTGTTCCGCCGAATGCCACACCTACAGCAACATTGACAAGTGTTTCTTCCGTATTTGCTGTAACTGATACATTACGTGCTCTGTTTACTGTTCCGAGAGCTGCCTCGATCTGATTCTGGAACAGAAGCGTATTTGCTCCGCCTGCTATTCCTACAGTACCTGCTGCACCGAATGCTACGGCGAGAAGCCACAGATTATCCTTTGACTCTGCGTTTACATCAACATCGCCTTTTGCATATATGCGGGAAGCGCTTCCCTCGCTAACTATAGCTTTTACTTCTTTATCAAATACAAGTACTACAACTGTTGCTCCGACGCCTACTGAACCTGAAGCAGCCAATGCTCCGGCAAACTCTACCACAAGACTTTCATCGGATGCACCGACAAAGAATCCGGCCTCCGAATCAGCTTCGTCGGCAGGGGCAGGGTCATCTGAGCCTGATCCGCTGTTTTCAGACTTCTTGCATCCTGCGCTGATCGTTGAATTCTCTCTAACATTTGCTGTTACATGATTAGCTACAACAAGAACTGCTACCGTACCGCCTACTGCAACGCTTGATGATGCTGCTCCTGATACTTCCGCGAGTACAGTATCGTCCTTCATATGAGCTCCGACTGCGACGCCGTGTCTTCTCTCATAACGGTTAAGTGCTTTTGTCTGCGTAGCAAATACAAGTCCGTTACCTATAGCATCTGCTATAAGAGATGAACCTTTTCCTACCTCAGTATTAACTATGTTTTCAAGAACTGCTACACCTATCGTAGCACCTACGCCGACGCTTCCTGCTCCGGCTGCAACTCCACCTGCGATTATATATGTTCCTGCATCAAGACCTGACAGGATACCGATAGAATCTCCGGCATGAATATTGCTGTTTTCTCCGATCTTTGCTGAGATCTCTGTATTTGATACAAGTACAGGAATTGTTCCGGCAAATGCATTTCCTTGTGAAACTCCGGCTGCAAATCCAATGATTATGTTCTTATCTGCACCTTCTGCCTTGATCAATACATTGCCGTGTGCAGAATCTATAACTACATTATTACCTATGTTGATCGTTGCTTTTCTGTTTAATACATTAACAACAACTGTTGCCCCGATCGCTGCATTTCCAAGTCCTGCGCTAACAGCAACCGCAACTTCAATGAGCTGTCCTATCGTATCGACAGCTATATTGATATCTTTATCTGCTTTGAGTTTGGCATTATCGCCGATCTTGATATTGGCTTCTGCTCTGTCTACAAGTACTCCTAACGCACCTGCAACGGTTACGCCTGATGATGCCAGAGAAGCCGAAGCACTAGCGAGGATGTTGATAAGTCTCTCCTTGCTTTCTGCGATTATGTCCATCCTGCCTTCAAGAGCTGTAAGTTCGGTTCTATCACCTATCTTAATGTTGGCTATATTGTTATCAACGATTACCGCGATCGTACCGCCGATAGCTGATCCGCCGAGACCGCCTGCCGCTGACAATGAACCAAGTATCATGTCACTGTCCATCTTGGCTTCAACACTTACATCGTCCTTTACGGTGATCTTTGATCCTTCACCTATCAATGTATCTACTTTATTGTTAGATACTATAACATTTATAGCACCGCCTATATTGATCTTAGACGTTGAACTTGTTGATATAGCTGCCGCAACGGTTACAAGCATTGTCTCCATCTTTTCGATGGCAGCCTGTACGTAGTTACCTCTCTTAGAGTCTGCTGCATCCATGGTGATGTTGCCGCTTTGGCCAAGAGAACTCTTTGTCTCATCGCCGTTTACAAGCAATGCTACCGTAAGACCGACACCTGCCTTTGAAGGTGCGACCGAAAGCGAACCTGCTATAATGCGTGTATTGACATCGTTGATTGCCTCAAGCACCATTGCATCCGGAATAACGTCTGTATCAATTCCGTTAACTGTGATACGTTCTGCATCTTTTCCTTTAAGTTCTGCAACAAATCCATCGCCGATGGTTGCATAAACCTTGTTATAGAAGAACAGCATTGCGATAGAGCCTGCCACTGAAGCCTGACTCTGCTGGCCTGATGTTCCTCCTCCCATTATCGAACCGGCTATAGCTTCAATATAATAATTGGTAGATGACAATACGTTAAGCGCATCAACCAGACCCACTACCTTACCTGTATCTGCACAGATATCGACAGTATATGTATCTGTTTGTGTGTTCTTATCTAAATTGATGAAGCCTTTATCTTCCTCTTTTATCTTGCCATCTTGTGAAGAGGTTATGAATCTGCCTACTCCGACCTGGTTCTCATAGTCGCTGAAGTCAACGCGTTTTCTGTTGGCTACAGCGCTGAATGTATCGGCATATACCTTTACATTATCGCCTATAGTATTGAGGACCTCACTGTTAGCGTAGATCAATGCAAATGCTGCACCGACGCCTACCTTTGATCCCTTTGATATACTTACACCACCTGCTCTTATAGCAAGCTTTGACTTGTCATTGGCCTCAAGGGAAATATCTTTTCCTCTGAATTCAACTCCGTCAGCTACCGTTACGCTTGACTTCGTGTTATCCGTTACAACCGATACGGCTCCGGCAATGGATACCTTTCCTTCTCCGCTTACCGCACCTGCGAGTGACTGTGCTGCGAGAAGGCCCTTGTATTCGCCGTCCATATTCTGTGTAAGATCTGACCTTACTTCGATATTTCCGTCAATTCCCTTATTGTATACTTCTTCAAGTTCTTTAGCTGTAAGGTTGTTTGATATCTTAACATTGGCTTCGTTCTTGTCAACGCTTACTGAAACGCCTGCAGCGATCGAATTTGAATCCTTTGCAAGACTCATGGCAATACCTGTTCCCATAGTCTTGAAGTTGCCGCGGTTAAGTGCTTCAATGACCATCTTTCCGGCTACAAGTGAACCTTCGATGATCGTATTGGCCTTATGTCCTGTTATATTAAGGCCGACAGCTGCTGCTACCTGGAATTTCTGTTCCGCTGTACTCTGTGCGTTTCCAAGCTTATCATTGGATCCTGCCTGAGTTGTATCCGGCTTGTTCTTGTTAGCTTCACCAACACCGGTATTTGCTCCGTCTGCAGCCTGGTCTGTGCTTTCTCCCTTAGCGTTCTGAGTTCTCAGTACCTTTGTAGAAGTGGGCGCATCCTGTCTTGTAGTCTGACCGGTTGTGGATGAATCTTTGTTTTGATCTAATGTCTTATCAACACGATCGGTTGTCGCGTTGTTGTTGCTTGATCCTTGGTTTCCGCCCTGGTTGTTTCCGCCCTGGTTGTTTCCGCCCTGGTTTCCGCCGAAATAATCACCGCTTGTCAGCTTGTTTGCAGTATCTTCCGTTGCAGCTGCTCCATCCGCAAACTTGTTCAGATATTTGTCAACATCCGCACCCATGGCTGTTGCCATAGCTTCAGAGTTGTCTCTGTTATATGTAAGTGAGCGAATGTATGCTTTACCCTCAACGGTTGCATTGCCGAGGAGTTTTGCCATTACATCGGAATGTACTATATTGACGGTAACACTTGCTCCGACTGCAGTCTTCTGTCCTGCTGCAAAGCTGCTTGCCTTTGTAAGTGTCTTTCCTGTCTGCTGCGCAAGTATATACATAGAAGCGAATTCATCAGCTGAAGGCTGAATATCTTCTTCTCTTCCTATGTTAACTACGGTTCCGTTATCAACGTAAGCTATTACCTTATCGTTAGATACCGTGATAGCTACTGCTGCATCAAGACCTATGTCTTTATTTGTTCCGGTTTGCTGTCCCTTAGGCTGGCTTGAAGCCGTTGCAAGAGGATCTGTTCCGGCAACGCCTGCAGTCTGTGATCTGTGATCGCTCATTGCCTCAACATCGAGGCTGCCTGCTTCAACGACACGGTTTTTGCCGATGCCTGCATTTACTTTTACATCGCCATATGTCATGGCAAAGCCTGCGCCTACACCGATAGTCTTGCCTGACTGTGTCTTATCGGGCTGCTGCTGTGCAGGCTGCTGGTCTGTCGGCAACTTCTTGAATGTGGCAAGTATCTGAACTGATGCCTCAGGCATATAGAACAGATAAGCTGTTCCTCCATTGGGATCTACAATTGAAGGATCCTTGGTTACGAGGTTCTTTTCACACTTTGTTCCGTTTTCAGGAGTATAAATGTATTTGAGATCCTCAAGTTCAAATCCGGCATTTGCCTTAACTATAACAACAAGTCTGTCTTCATATGCAGCACGAAGGTTTTTACCATTATCTGCACTGAGCAGATTGAGCAACTTAACTGTTCCTGCGTTAGACGTTAAGTTATTTGAAGGATCTGTATAAGTTACCGTCAGTGTATCGGTATATGTACCGTCAGATTCCGCAACAATGTCTGAATCTGCGGGTACTATGTTTAGATTAGCGCCATTTTTCTTATTAACCGCATTTACGGTGTAAGTAGGGATGAAGTTTACTCTTAATTCAACCTTGCTGTCTTTTGCAAGTTCATAAGGCGTTCCGTTAATGGTTATTCTGATTATATCTTCTTCCTGATTCTTTCCTTCTTCAGCTTCCGCAAATGTCTTTTTGTAGAATTGAACAGGGATACCGTCTTTTATTTCATCAGCTGTCAAAGTTATGAAGATTTCTTGTGCTTTTTCTTTACCCTTAGGCGCCTTAGGTGTATAGACAAGCTTTATCTTCTTTCCTTCTACTTCATATCCTGTTTCGGGAAGGAATTTAACGGTCATGGCATCGCTTAATTCGATATAAGCCATATCATTAGCAGTTGTAGTTCTGGGATTTGCTTTAACCTCAAGCTTACCTGTGCCGTTCTTACCCCATACGAAGTTAACGACATCATCCTCTATCTGTGTCGTTGTATCAGGTGTTGTTCCCTCTCCAGGAGCCTGAACTGCATTGTTAGCACCCGCATTGACATTAGGATTTGCTTTTCCTCTTGAATCCTCTGCTGCGGTTGCTGTCGTTACTTCCTTCTGATTGCCGACTGCCTTAACAACCATATCCTTAGCTATGGTGATAGTCTTGTCGGATCCTGAAGTTGTGTCACTTACGATTGCATCGGTAGAACCGTTTATAACTGCGATCGCAACACTACCTGCTACAGCTGTCTTCTGTGCGCTCGCACCTGCTATAGCTTCAGTCGTGAACTTATGAGCGTTTACTTCAGGTTCATGTTCTTTAGTATCAAGCAGACCTACCAGCTCATCAAGTGCAGCATTGGTAAGAGCCTTACCTGCATTTGATAACGCTTTCTTGAGGTTTGCCATTATCTGATCGCCCATGTTGCCCTTGATAAAGGTTTTTAATGCATCGATATCTACAAGGCCTTCTGTAAGATCCTTAGCTATCTTATCTGCCATATTATAGAAGATACCTTTTGTCTCGGGCTGTGCCGGAGTTGCCGGTGTTGTAGCTGTTGCGGGCTGTGCCGGTTTAGCCGGTGTTCCGAGGAATGCATCACTTATAGACTGTCCGGTCAATGTAGTAAATCCGGCTATATCTGTAGGTAATGTAACTCCTGCGGGAAGTAATTCCGTGCTTGCAAGGAATTTGTTAAGATCATCTGTAAGAGATCCAATAAGATTATTGGCAAACTTGTAAAGCAATGAATCAGGGCCTGAGAATAATGTATTCTTCACCTTTTCAGCCATTGCAGAATTGCCGTTTGTACCTGTAGTCGTTAATGCTTCTCCTACAACAGGTGTCAAAATACTCGTGAGATTCGTTGTAAGTGTTTCTATCAAAGCTGTTGATGCACTTGTCTTTAATGTATCGAGCAAGTGATTGCCATATGCTGTTGCTAAAGCTTCAGCATCAGCATTTGATAACGCAGGATCAGAACCACATATCTCTATAAGGGTCTTCTTGATCCTGTCGGGAGTATCAAGGATAAACTTTGTATATTCGTTAAAGTTTTTCTTTGCTGTTTCATAAGGGTTTGAAGCAATAAGTGCCTGAAGACCTGTTCCATTAAGCAGGTCATTGACAAATTGAGTTGCAGTATCAGCTATAAATTGAGATATTGTTGCTGAGTCAAGCAGATCTGAAAGACCTATTGCATCTCCTATCTCATCTACTACACTCTTAACTGCTTTCTTTATAATAGTAGTTAACCATTTCTCATCTGTTCCGAGAGTTGCATTAACTGATTCTGCAGCTGCAGCTTCTGCCGGTATATCGATGAGGCCTGCATGTACCAGGAAATGATTGCCTGCTGCAAGTGAATCACCGAATATTGCTTCGTTTGTATAATTCACTATATTAATTGCTACTGCAACACCAACGCCTACTTTACCCTGGCTTGCGCTGCCGTTTGCTATTACAGTACTGTCATTGAGTGCCAGTGACTGTACTTCTACGATTCCGTCTCTAGTTATTGTGTCATCATCATTTACAGTGTCTTTTCCGGTCGCAACTATCAAGAGACCATCATCTACATATGCTCCCGTTACTATACTCTGAATATTAAGTGCAAGGCCTGCTGCTACAGTTATTGTTCCTTCTGTTGTTGAAGAGCTGGTTCTCTGGCCTCTTGCTGTACCCATGGTCTGGGGTGAAGTATTTGACGTATTGACGCTGCCTGCTATTCTTCCTGCACCGCCCAAGAATCCGTCAGCCTGCTTGTCCGACTCCCCGTCGGTGTCAGACGAATCACTTCCGCCTGATGTACCGCCGTTACCTGATGAACCACCGTTACTGTTTGCTGCTCCGGCATTGCCGCCTGCATTTGTGCCTGAAGAACCTGTTGTACCGTTTGCTCCGGCTCTTACAGTACTCTTCATGCTGTTCTTACCCTTTGCATCAACTTTTACGCTGCTTCCTGTAACGCTTCTGCGTAATCTAGACTTGGTCGTGTCATTGAGAACGCTGATTCCGAATGCACCACCCACTGCAACGCTTTCTCCTGTTGCTGTTGCATTGGCTCCTACCTGTCTTGAAAGTGCGCTTGTTGCGCTGAGTAATATTTCTCCGTTCGAATTAATGCGACTGCCGCTTCCGAGTGTACTCTCCGTTGCAGCGCCCGCTACCATAACAGCCACTACAGGTGTTACTGATATACCGCCTGCAGAGCCTGCTGTGCTTTCCAATGTCTGTGTCTCAGTGGTCTCGGTAGTGATGGTTACGCCACCTGCCAATGAATTGTCACTGAAATTAACTCCGTCTTCTATATATGCAAGTGTATCGATACCCGTAACTGCTACGCCGATACCTGCACCAATGCCCGCCTTTGTACCTCTCTTATTGCCGGCTGCATCTGCCTTTGTATTGATCTTCGAATTTGTAAGAGCTGTAACGGCAATATCTCCGCTCTCGTCTTTGCTTGCATCTCCAAGGTTGATCGTCTTAACAGTATTTGCTATATAAGCCTTTGTCTCGCCTGAAATAACCGCAACGCTAATAGCACCGCCAATGCCTATATCGCCTGCAGAGTTGCCTGCAGTTGAAACTGTATCTGCATTGAGCGCTGATGTATTGGCATTAACGCTTATTCCATTGGAAGTTATAGATGCATTTTCTATATATGCAAGGTTATCAAGGTTGAGAACGTTTACGGCAATACCTGCACCGATCGAGAAACTACTCTTTCCGCCTGCTCCCGTTCCTGTTCCCTTCTGAACACCGGGTGTAAACATTGCCTGAACCTTAACAGTTGCGCCATCAGCTATGGTTGTAGGTAATGTTGCCTTGTATTCTGTTCCTGTTCCTGTTGCATTAACATAAGTAGTAGTTGTTCCGCTTGTGATTGCAAGCTTTACGCTACCGTTCTTGATTTTAAATCCACTACTGGGAGTGAGGCTGATCGTTACAACGTCACCCTTATCATATTTGTCTGAATCAGTCTTGAATGTACCATTGACAGCATTGTCACATGCTACTGCAATAGCCTTATCAGCGAATGATCCTATGATAGTAAATGTTAATTCTGCATCCTTGAGGTTAACATTAGCACCCTGGTGATAAAGTACTCTCGGGATCTTGATGCTGTATGTTCCGTCTGCATTCTTTGTGATGTTTGCTGAAGGAAGATCATCGGCATCCAACATGCCATCATGTTTAAATTTAACATTTAATTCATTAAGTTTCTTTCCGCCTGTTACAGCAGTATCGCTTAATGCTACAGTTATAACATCATCCGGAACACAGTTTGTCTGAGATACTGTAAGCAGTGTCTGTGATGCTGCATCTATCACTATCGTATGTGATTTTGATATGAAGTCTGCTATAAGCTCGATATCAAAATCAGGCATCTTGAATGTTCCGTTGCCCTCTGCATCAAGTGTTATCGCTATAGGTTCTGCTGTCTCTGTAGCGCCTGCTGCGAGTTTCTTCTTATAAGAAAGGCTTACACTTGCAAAGTTGCTTGCAGCGTCGGACGTTACTTTAACACTGACAGCATCTCCGGTCTTGGGCGTAGCTGTTCCTGTAATAACGATTCTTCCGACATTGGTAAGCTGTGTTGTAACGGTACCGTTTGCAGCATCCGTAGTTGTGTTTGCGTCTGTCAGAGCCTGAGCTTCACCGTTCTTTAATATAGCGTTTACGATCGTATGGGTATTCTCAATAAAGTTTGCATGTATTCTTACCACACTACCTGCTTTGATTCCTGCCAGTGTGCTGGGATTGATAAAGTAATTTCCTTTTGCATCTTTATTGAGTGCAACATAAACAACCTGATCTGCTGTTGCAGGGTTTGTTCCCTGTGCAGCCGTACCAGCTTTTGTATAAATTATATATGTACCTGCAGGATCTGTTGTTGCTCCGGGTGTCTGTGTTGTAGGAACTGTTTCATCAAGCTTATATCCTGTTGCGGGATTGAACTTAAATGCAAATGTTGCGCTTCCTGCCTGTCCGCTTGCTTTTGTTACGGATCCGTTGCTTGTTCCGTCGATCATAACGATATAAGGAACTATGTACTCACCTTTGATAACAACGCCGCCTGCTGCGGGGCTGAGGCAAATATCAACATTGGTTCCGTCTTTGATTGCTACTGCTCCGAGGTCTACCTTATAACGGCCTTTTTCAGCATCATAAACTGCCTGGCCGGTTTTTACCTGATTGTCAGCCTTGTCTGTATACTTAAATGTAACTCTTCCGTCTGCGTTGGCTGTTGAACGCAAACTTGTGATCTTGAATACATAAACCCCTGCAGCTATATCCGATTCTGTCTTAACAAGTTCAAGCGCATCACCATTGGAATCTGCTATATGAACTGTATAAGGAATTACTGTCTGAGCAGCTGTATTCATGCTCTGGCCGGGGCCGGGTGTTGTTGTAGCGGGATCTTCCGCTGCTCCTGCTGCCGGGTCGATGCCTGCTCCGTCTGCCTTGGCATTGCTTGTTGCGCTTGCGTTGGCATTGACATTTACAGATCCGCCTGCTTTGACTATACCCTTTGTATCTATATAAGCATGGTTGTCAGCTACATTGACTGCTACAGCCAATGCTCCTGCTGCCTGTGATGAAGATGCGTTGTTTACTGCTGGTGTTTCCGGATCAGCTTCGCTATTGGCTACTCCATTCTTTGTTACAGGCGCAAATGCTGCATTGAGTGTTATGACACCATAAACACCATAAGGAACAGTCAATACATATTCACCGAGATCATTTTTGTTGATCTGGTCTTTTATAGTTACAGCCTGGCCTGAAGAGAGGTTCTCATAATAAGTCTTTCCTGTCTCAAATGCTGTCAAACCTTTGCATTCTGTGAAGTTGCCGTCTTCTTCCTTGAGGAAATACTTTTTAGCAGAATCAAAAGCTCCGGATGTTTCCTTATATAAGAATTTATATGTAGCCGTAAGACTGCCAACCTTAAGAGCATATCCTTCAACAGGGTTTACGGTAACCAGTATCTCCTTACCTAAGTCAGCCTGCTTTACCTGTGTAAGGATCGCGCCGTTTCTTTCATAATAAGTATTCTCTGTTACATCATCACCTTCTGTTACTGATGCACTCTTATATTTTCCTTCAGCATCTTTTGTATAGTAAGTCTTATCAGCTTCAAAGACTTTATCATCCGTAAGTCCGTAAGCAGATGTTCCGGCTTCTGCCGAGGGATCATCCGAAAGATCGATCTTGATAGTAACAGCGTCATCTGCTGTAGAATCAACAGTCTGTCTCTTATCGCTCTCATCCGTAACTGCAGATGATGTTGCTTCATTGAAGAGATCACCTACACCATCAAATCCGGGATCGTCAAGAGCATTAGTGTTCTGAGCTGTACCCTTCTTAAATGTAGCAACGATCGTTACATCGTACTCAGGCATCTCAAAGCTGTATGAACCATCAGCTGCTGCCGTGAGGGTTGTCTCCGTATACTGAGCTGCGCCCTTTGCAAGGTAACGGATCTTTACAGTATCAGGCACATAACCTTCGTTGCCGTTAACCGCGATCTTAACCGGCTCCGCCTTTGTGTAATATGCAGTCTTGGAATCCTTAGCCGCTCCTGCTACTACGGGTGTGTAAATTCTCTTTGATTTATCATATGTATAATATGTTACTCCGTCAGCAAAAGCATCTTCTGAGAAGAATTCGTAATTGTTTGCTGATGAAGGTGCAGTAACTGTTCCGTTCTGTGTGTTGTCAACCTTAATGGCATGAGCCTTTCCTCCGAACTGCTCAACTGTACCATTTAACATTGCCCTAATCTTGGCGCCGACATTTTCCATGAGGGCATCTCTTACAGATGTAAGAAGACCTTTGATCTTGTTGGTCTGTCCGTCAACAGAATCAGCTGCTTCTCCGTCGCCTGCACTTGTAGCTGTGGCAACGCCTGTTATGCTTCCGTTGGAATTGAGTGATACATCCTTGCCTGCCGTGATGTTGGTATTGTCAGTTACTTTAACATACGAATCGGTAACACCTATCTCAACTGCTATAAAGCCACCTGATGTTCCTTCCATGTCACCCTTCTTTGAAGAAGCTTCGGTCTGAAGTTTTAAATCGGCATTGAGATCAACATTGCCGCCCGCATTGAGCACGCTGTCTCCGGTTACCTTAACATGCGTATCGCTTACTCCGATCGAAAGAGCTATCGCTACAGGAAGCTTACCTGTACTTGCCTCGCCCTTGACATTGATGTCGGAAGTTGCATCCGCTGCTATGTCTCCACCGGATTTGAGATTAGCGCTCTCTATATCAATATGTACATCAGATACTGCAAGTCCGAATGCCAACGGTATAAATAATGAAGCAAGCATATCGTTGCTGACATCGATCATAACCGTTGCCGCTGCCTTGAGGATGATGTTCCTGCTCGCATCAAGTTTACCCTTAAGGTTGATGCCTGACTCGCAAACTTTAATATTGAGGAAGTTGAGATCATCATCTATACCGGTCTGTCCGAACAGGTCAAGCAGATCATGTGTCTGTCTTGTAGTTGCTTCTATAGAAATGCTACCCATCTTTGCAATAAGCTCTGCTCCGTCTTTAACGGTAACAACTGCTTTTGAATAGAAATCCATGAAGCTTCCGGAAAGTTCTCCTTCTTCTCCGACAGTCACTCCTGTCATTTGTTCAAACTCTGTTGTATCGAGTTTGTAAAGATCATCTGTGTCGATCGCATTGATCTTGATATCCAATGCTGTGATCTTTCCGCTGATCGTAAGTTCCTTGGCTTTTATTACCAGGTTTGCTCTCGGTACGTTAAGATTTCCTATCTTTACATCCTTGCCGTCACCTTCGATGATCAGCTTTGTCAGGAACAGGTTCGCGGTGGTCCAGTTTGCATTCAGCACATCATCGAAGCTGCCTGTGTATCTGTAGTTCGTGAACGACTGTATACCCGATGCAGAAAGACTTGTTATGTTTTGTGTCTTTTTATTCTCAAGTGAATCGGTGAAGGTTTCAATGCTTGGTATGCCTTTTATCAAAATCTTCTTTGTCGAATCATTGAAAAGAGTGATCTGATCTGCATTCTTTGATATTCTGTCATTCGTATCAGCAAGTATACCTATCAGGTCGAGTGTGTCATCTCCAGCTCCTGCGCTTATGTTGACTGATCCGATCGCATTCGCAAGTGATGTGTCGATCTGTATAACATCATCTCCGGCTGCGGTGTTGATGTTAAGTGATCCGTTTTGGCCATCCACTGTCGAAGCACTGGATGCTGATACATAATCTTCACCGGCTCCGGTTTCAATGTTGGCATTGATCTTTCCTGACGCCTGAACAAATCCTACCGTGTCGTCTCCGGCTCCCGAATCAACTTTTGCTCTTACATCACCTTTGATATTGAGCGAGATGTTATCGTTGCCTTTTGTTCCGAATACCGTTATCTCATTTTTGTCTGTTCCGGTCACATCGATCGTTCTGCCCTTTGAGAAATACAAACCAGCGAGGATCGTATTGATGTTGCTGATGATGATCGCACCGTTAACATTTGCTCCCGTTCCCGCTGAGGCATTGATCGTTTCCTTGTCGATTATGTTTGTGGTTTCATCTGCTGCCGCATATGAACCTTCGCTCAAAATGTAAAGTGTAAAATCGTCATTCAGTTTTGATGCATCTACCTTGTCGGAAGAAATCGTAAGGTCACCGTTGTATTCTCCGTCTGCAACCGTGATCGTTATACTCTTGATCGACTTGTCTGTGATCCTTGAAAGTGCATCATCGATTGCTTTCTGAATAGCGTTCTCTGATTCGGTCACCGTCACCTTAGTCCATGTCGTTGTTGCCGGTGTTCCCGCTTCCGTATCAGCAGGCGTTTCAACCTTGGTGATCTTCGGATCTGTATGGCCTGATGATTTTTCAAATGCGTCCGCCATGCATTCCGGTGCGACTGCATCTCCGCCATCCGTCAGAGTGACGCTTATGGAATCCGGAGTAAGCCCAGGATCGGTATGGGGATCCTGACTAAATGTCTCCGTAACGGTTATTGAAGGCATGTCATTCACATGCTCAACTACCGGATCGGTTGATGTTGTCAACGTGTTGGTCTCGGTACCGCCCTGGTCCTTTATTACTTCAACGACGCTTGCGCTGCCTTCAGGCTGTTCGATCGTGATCGTCTCTTCGGCGACATCTTCCGCTTCTTCCGCATATGCCGGAATGAATCCCGTATGCAGTATGGCCACAGACACCAAAAGCGCTCCCAGCCCCATCGCCATCCTGAAACGGCGTTTGCTTGTGCGTATTCCTTTCGTTAATTTCATCTCGTCTGCTGACGATTGTTTTTCAAAGTAATCTCGACTCAACATGTCTTTCCCCTTGATATTTGTTTTCAATCCTGTGATCTTCATATCGTTCATAATCAGTTCCATCTGTTTATATTCTTTTTGAGTTTACTCTTCTTTTATCTCAAATAATTGATTTATCAGCTCGGTCGCCATCTGTGCCGTTTCTTCATTCCTGTCTTCTTCGTCGTATTCGATGGCTGCTTTCAGATCGTTGAATGTTCCTTCGTAATCGGGTTCCTCCAACGAGAATTCACATACGGCTCTGGAGTAATAACAGTACTGCTTCATGTAGCCAATGTTTATTGATCTTGTGAACTCTTCAACCGCTTTGTCGTAATCACCGCCCGACATAAGGCAAACGCCCTTGTCATAATCCACATCCGGATATGTTTCTTCGTAATCCGTCATCTTTGTGAGATGCTTCATTGCTCCGGTGAAATCCTCGCGTCCTAAAGCTATCAGCGCCAATGTGTGCTCCACATCGTTTTTGTAAGTTCCGTCCTTGTCGTATTCCGTCAATAATCCGCATTGAACCTCGGCTTCTTCGGTCTTCCCATCACTCATGAGTGCCTGTAAGTAAGTTGCTCTCATGTCTGAATCTTCCGGTGCGATCTCGAGGTATGCAGCCAGGGTTTTTTCCAGATTCTCAATGTCGTTTGCCGTGTAGTAGATCTGGATAAGAACCATGTACGCATCGCTCGAATCCGGCTTGCATTCGATGACCGTTTCAAGCACTTTAGCCGCCTCATCATTGCGTCCTAGAAGGGTCAGTAAACAGCCTTTCTTGGTCAGCAGTTCCACGTAGAAATCTTCTCTTTCATCCCGAGGACACATTTTCAAGCACTTATCTATGTATGTGAGCGCTTCCTCGTACCTAGCGGATCCGATGTAGATGCTCGCTGTCAGGTAACAGTCGTTTAAATCGTCTTTTCCTTTGAGCGTCTCGATCAGGTTCCAGGTCCTCTCCGATCTCTTTTGATTTACATATTCCGTGTTTTCCGCCAGATATTTCATAGCTTCATTGGTCTCTGCCGCAGAGATCTTTATGCTTGTAACTGTCCCTGCCCAGTAAGTGACTGCCATGGTCAAAACCAAAAATATCGCCGTCACGCGGATCCATATCTTCTTTTTTCTCTTCTTCATACTCTTTAGATACCTTCGATCTATATATCACCTTTAAAAAAATTCTGTTTTTTATTTTTTTAGTGATCCATTTTGTCATTTTTCGAACAAATTTTTGGGCGCAAAATGGACATAGTTTTCCACCGTTCCAATTCTATCATAAAAAAATCTTCCTGTGTGAAAGTGTGCACGAAATGCAGAAATTCGTGCACGAAATGCAAAAAAAATTTTTCGTGCACGAACACTGCGCCCATTTTATCACATTATGTAAATCAAACATATTTTCGCAATAATGGTATTTTCAAGTCTTGATAAGTTCTCTTGAGATAATTTTGCTTTGAACTCCAAAATGATTTTTGATGTGAGAATTGATTTTTGATCATAGCGTTTTTTATGATCTCATTCTGATGTTTTTCTGACAAGCATCTCAAACATGATCAGCATGATGATAAGAATGACCAAAAGATAGCCTGATAAAAGTACTATGCCAAACTTATCTGCTATCACGCCAAAAAGCGGCGGCATAAGACAGGTTCCGACATAAGCGCTGGCCATCTGTACACCTATGATCGCCTGCGATCTGTCAGCCCCGAAAAAAGACGGTGTTGAATGTATTATACAAGGATATACAGGTGCACAGCCAAATCCTATGATAACCAGGCCTGTAAGAGCCCCAAAAGCGCCAAACGGCAGTATGATGACAAGTATTCCGAGTCCTATTATAGCCTCTCCCAGACGTACCATTGACTTATCATTGAGTTTCATGGTCACAAAGCCTGAAAGCGCCCTTCCTACGGTTATTCCGATAAAGAACATGCTCGCATATCCTGCTGCCGCTTCACTTGATACTCCCCTGTCAAAGGTAAGATAACTGCTCGCCCAAAGGCCTGCCGTCTGCTCTATCGCGCAGTAGCAAAAGAAGTATAGCATGACTTCTTTTGCTCCCTTTATTGAAACGATATCCCTTAGAGTAAGCGGTCTGTCAGAGGCACCTGTTTGCCCTGTTTCACTGCTATTTACTGGCTTTTTCCACATAGGAAGGCTGAATATCAGTATCATTGTAAGTACTACCTGAAGTATTCCGATCATACGATATCCGGCTGTCCATCCCATGCCTCTTGTCAAAGCAAATCCCATAACATACGGCCCTGTTGCCGCTCCTACTCCCCACATACAGTGAAGCCAGCTCATATGCCTGCTCTTATAGTGAAGAGCCACATAATTGTTAAGAGAAGCATCCACACTTCCTGCACCCAGACCATACGGAACAGCCCATAAACACAGGCTTATAAAGGAAGAACTGAAAGAAAAGCCAAACAATGACACAGCAGTCATTGCTACACTTACAGCTGTTACCTTTCCTGTTCCCAATGTTCTTGTAAGTCTGTCGCTTAAAAGACTGGATATGACAGTCCCTACCGCTATGATCATCGAGATCACACCCGCATATGAGACAGCAACCCCCATCTGTGTATACATGGTAGGCCATGCAGATCCCAAAAGCGAGTCGGGAAGACCCAGACTTATGAACGCGATATAGATAATAACAAGAAGCATCTGAAACATATTTTTTCTCCGATTCAAGTCTTAATGATAGTTCTTATAATTGGATTATATCATCTTATAGCCATTTACAGATAGGACATAATCGCATATAATCGTGTGTATAATAAGACAATATCGTCATTAGAGGTAATTTATGGCACTATCATATTCTACAGACAAAACAGATGAGACAGGTAAGGAACTCTTAACTTACGGCACCCCCGACTTCCCGATCTCTTTCTTTTTTGATGATCTGACCAAGGTAAAAGTACCCTGGCACTGGCATGATGAACTTGAGATCGTAATTATCCTGTCCGGGATAGTCAGTGTTTATATCGGAGGATGTGAACTCATTTTAAGATCGGGTGAGGGCTACTTTGCCAACAGCGGCGTACTCCACTCAGCCAATCTGATAACCGAAAGTGCGACTCAGCATGCCCTTGTTTTTGATCCGAGAGTCATTGCTACCCCTGATGATATAGTGTGGAACACTTACATATCTCCTATCTTAACTCACGAAAATCTGCCGTTTATCAAGCTTTCTTCTGACATCATATGGCAAAATGATATTCTCTCCTATGCCGAAAGAGCCTGGTATGACGGTGTTTATGAGAGATCGGATTTTGCTCTCTCCGTCCGCTCATCACTTAGTAAGATAGCCTCTCTTATAGTGAAAAACATGGATCCTCAAACAGAACATCCCTTCACGTCAAAGACGCAAAGGGATGAACTTAGAATAAAGAAAACACTGTATTTTATTGAGAAAAACTTTAAAGGTCCCATCACGATAGAGGAAATCGCCGCCAGCTCAAACATAAGTGTGAGCACATTGCTTAGACTCTATCATGACATTCTCCATACCACTCCGGTTCAGTACGTCATAAAGTACCGTCTTGAACATATAGCAGGTGAACTTCTGGTCGACAGAAGCTCTTCCATCAGTGATATCGCATACTCATGCGGTTTTAATGACATCAGTTATTTTAACCGCTGCTTCTTAAAAGCATTCGGCAAAACACCTTCCGAGTACAGAAATTGATCTTATCTGCCCGAATTTTGTACAAATTCTGTCAATTCAAACTTCTTTGGAGCTCCTCCCCCATCTACTATCGGGAAGGAATTATCCTTTGAATCATATACCATATATTGTACCTTTGTATCAGATCCATACCACATATCCTCTTTTATGACATTTCCGTCACATAGGTACATATAGTATCCGTCACCCACACTAAAGACTTTCATCGGTCCAAAATCACGATGCCAGATAATGATATCCGTAAATTTCGTCTCCGGAGCATCATCTATTATACCGATAAGAAGCTCATCTGCCCCATCACCGTCAAGATCCTGCAAAAGATATCCGAATCTGCTATCGGTAAAATACTCCGAATTGACGCTGTCGTCATTTTTCCAGCCGTTTTCAAATCCTTGCTTGTAATACTCCAGCGACCCTTCATACCAGTTTTGCGGAACCTTCTTTGTCATGCATCCGGTTAACATAATTGTGCAGATGCCCCCCAGCACAATTGTCCTTACTACTCTTTTCATTTCAAACTCCTCCTTTTGTTTGATCGTGTTTCTTCCTATTATAATGTAATATCTCTTTCAGTTCAATTTATAGCCTGAATACCATAACACCGTGAGGTCTTATCTTACTGTTTTTGACCTTTGAATATTTCTGTCCGCTCCAAAGTTCCATTGAATCCTCATTAGGTTCGAAATTCATAAGTTCCTTTTCTGAGTCGGATATGTTAAATATCGCAATGTATCTGTCAGTCTCTGAACCTGCTTCCCAGATGATGATATCTTCACTTGCAAAGCATTCATGTGATCTTTGGATCTGTCCTGCCATCCTGTATATATGCTTATTTGTGAGCAGCTTTTTTGTCTCATCATCAAGCTTTGTCAGTGCACATCCAAGCATCAGAGGTGACCTGAATATGCACCAAAGTGTGAGCATTGTCATTTGCTCATCGAGCGAAAAATTAGTCTTTCTCTCACTTCCGAAACCTTTTCCCAGCATACCTACAGGAAGCATATCGCAGTCCGGATACCCCCCATCCGTCACATACGACTGCCATTGTCTGCATCGGTCAAACATATCTTTTAACGATTCCCAGCTGTCCCAGAAGTCATCGGTCATGCGCCACATGTTGGCATTTTCTTTATAGAATCCATGCTCACTTATGATCGCAGGTCCGGGTGAGAGGCTTAATACAATATCTCTTTTGCACTTTTCTATCGCATTATGAAGCATTACTATCTCGTCTTTGCTTGACTCAGCATCCATCCTGCAGATATCATCGCACTTTATGAAATCCACGCCCCACTCAGCATACAGCTCAAGGAGTGAATCATAATACTCCTGAGCTCCTTTTGAAGTGACATCTACTCCGTACATATCCGGATTCCATGCACATATCGAATAGGGATTTGCCACTTCATTTGCCGTGTATGGTGTACCCTTGATCTTAGTCTTAAGATATGCGGCACGTCTCGGGATGCCTCTCATTATATGGATTCCAAACTTAAGTCCAAGGCCATGAACATATTCAGCCAGCGGAGCAAAACCTCTTCCGTCACGAGCTGAAGGAAACCTGTTTTCATCAGGTAAAAGTCTGGAATACTCATCCATCTCGACCTCACAAAAAGGTACATACTGATACTTTTCCCTGTTTTGACCGGCCTGTTTTGAGTACCATTCTATATCAACGACGACATATTCCCAGCCGTATTCCTTAAGGTTTTCTGCCATATAAAGTGCATTGGCTTTTACCTGTTCTTCGTTAACTGTAGTGTCATAATAGTCATAACTGTTCCACCCCATGGGCGGATGATCTAACTTTATCATTATCCTATCCCAGTGTGTTTAATATGAGTGCGATGAGCACAAGATCTTCTGTACCGTTGTTTCTGACGCCATGTCCGTCACCGTCTTTACATGTATGCATATCACCGGGCTTTAAGACAACCTCTGTTCCATTGTCATCCACTGTAGCCTCACCTGATATTATATAGAAAGTCTCAAACTCCGATGAGTGCTCATGGTAGCCAATAGAAGCACCTGAGGGTATGACAAGTTTACTGAAAAGTCTTCCGTGTCCCTTGGCATCATCAGCCAAAAGCCAGTCGTGAAATATGACTTCACCGTCCCCGCCTCGTGCATTTTTTACTCTTCTCTCACCGATCTCATCGCTTCTTCTGATCATGTTTAACCTCCTTTTTGTCTAAAAGCTTAACCTGTTTCTTCTATATATTATATGTCATTTTTTAATCTTCTTGTATGAAATGGCATCGACCGGACATTCTTTTATGCATTCACCGCATTGAATACACTCTCTGTCACAGACTCTTTTTACATCCATCTTACAGTTTTTCACACATGCATTACAGTGTATGCATTTATCATTATCAACTCTGATCCCGAAAAATGAAATGGGATTAAAGAATGAATAGATCGCTCCAAGCGGACATACGAATCGGCAAAAGCTCCTGAAACAGAAAACACATATCGTAAGGATCACAACCATGACAATGAATTTCCATGAAAAAAGAACTCCGATGAGACCTCTTATCTGAGGATCCATGTAAGTCAATGGTATGCCTCCTTCCAGAATTCCTGCCGGACATATGTACTTACAAAACCCCGGAACAAGTTTTACAAGCGGTATCACAATAACAAATATGACCAGGATCACATACTTCAAATAGGTTAACATAACTGTTATCCTATTCTTCTTTATCTTCTTTCCGGGTATCTTATATAAGAGTTCCTGAAGCAATCCAAAAGGACATAAGAATCCGCAGATCAGTCTTCCGAACATCAGGCCAAACAAAATTAAGGTACCAAGTACATAATATGGTACCTTGTATTTTGAAGAAAGAAGTCCAGACTGAAGACTTCCAAGGGGACACGCTCCCACTGCTCCCGGACATGAATAGCAGTTCAGTCCAGGTACGCAGAGTCCCTTGATATCTCCCTTATATATGCTGCCGCTTAAGAATCCTTTGATGTTGCAGTTATAAAATACAGCTGCCAAAAGTTGAATGTATCGTCTCTTAAGCGGTGCTCTTTTTTCAGATTCACCCGATCCCAATACACTCATAACATATCCTTATGGCTTTGTTTTTCACATCGTTATAACCACCGTCATATATCCCAGCGATAATAAGAACGATCGCCAGGATCAGAGTGATGACCGTTATGGCAGTATTCTTTTTATTCACTTTCACTCTCCCAGACATTCTTTGATCGCACTCAGATATTCTTTGTACTGTGAATCCGCATCCATCGCTCCGACATAGATCTTTTCTATCCTGCCCTTATTAACTATAACGGTATAGGGTATCCCGTTTGTCGGATAATCATTTCCGATCACACCTTTAGTATCATAAGCTATGTTAAACGTATAACCACTCTCTTTAACAAAACTGTCGACAGTCTTTATATCTTCCCTGCAGTTTATGCATATGATCTCAAGGTTATCTATTTTATCATTTTTAAGTCTTTCAAAAGCCGGCATCTCTCCCACGCACGGACCGCACCATGTTGCCCAGAAATTAATGAGTACACACTCATTAGAATGCTCCGAAAGCGTAAAGGTCAGGCCGTTTACAAGTTCAGCAGTAAAGTCAGGTGCCATGTCACCTTCCTTAAGAGCAACTCCTCCCGAACCGGTTGATACCTTTTCAATCCTTGGCATAAACAAAAACAGTACTGTAAGAATAACAATTATTGCAAATATGATACCTACTACTTTTAATACTTTTTTCATCTGTTCTTTATCTCTATCCTGTCTAATATACCCTGTACCCCCACATTTGTATGTGTCAGGTACATCCTCATAACATCCTCGACAAATTCCCTGTCAGATCCGGTCTTCTTCTGGATCTTTTCTATATCATATCCTTTATCGATATATCTGATTATAGCCGATACCAGAGCATACTTGTTGCTCTCTTCGGTTTCGTTTGTATTATCTTCAACCGCTTTCGCATCAAGTCTGGCTGTTTTTGCATGTCCGTAATATATCGTCTTTGGTTTTAACTCGAGCAGTTTATTCCAGCTTGCTTCTATCTGAGTACCCTTATGGAGTTCAAGTTCATAGATCGGGTTTAGATCTCCCACAAAAACAGATCCGTCATCCAGTATAAGTGAAATACTGTCATCACTGTGTCCCGGAGTACGAATAATTTGACCTTTTAAGTCAATCTCATTAAGGATCTTTCTACTCTCTTCTATTGAAAAGTATCTTACCTTTTCATCGATGACAGGTTCAAAATGTGTTCCTTTTTCCTTGGCAAAGATCCCATCCGCATCATGAATGTGTTCCTTCTGGACATCTGAAACAAGTATGACTGCACCCAGATTAGCTATCTCCTGAGCTATTCCCATATGGTCCGGATGAAAATGAGATATAAGGATCAGATCGATATCCCGAACAGATATCCCTATGTCTTTCATCGCCCTGCAAAATGCCTGAAATGTTCCTGCCCATCCCGTATCAAACAGCAGTTTTCCGGATTCGGATTCGATCAGATATGTGTTTGTATTAGAATAGTGTAATTCGTGTATCCGCATATGATCCGTCAATTGTGATCTTTTCCGATACGCAACCGTCAAAGATCATCTCCTCATCTTCTGACTTCCTATATATAATACCATATCCGGGATCAGGTTTTGGAAAAAACTCATGTCTCAGTCTGTATCCGTTTTGTGTCATCTTAAGCGTGAGTTTTCTAGGATAACTTAGAATCCCTTTAAAGCCTTCTTTTTCGGTCGGAACATCTATGGCATTCTTTGAAAAGCTTCCAAGCCAGGCAATAAGGATGTTTTCTTTTAAATTTGAAAACACTGTCCCCGCATAAAAATCAGGTCCGTTATCTACAAGCAGAACCTCCTTTTGTTCCTTATCTGCTGTAAATTCTTTACCGTTAAATGAACCGACAAAATACTGCATGAGCCGGTTATGAAAAGGAACTCCTTGGGGGAATTTAAAAGCCTCTGACTCTGCTATATCCATGCTGAGCATCAGTACACTCTTGCCGCTTTCCTCATCGAAAATCATACACGGACATTCGATCATGCCATGCAGTGCATATGACGGAAGTATAAATTCACCTGTTTTTTTCCAGTTTATAAAGTCCGTCGAATGATAAAACTCCACTGCTCTTTCCACGGTAAGACACAGTGAATATCCCCCAAGAAAAGGATTTTTAAATACAAACGGGTCTCTTGCCGGTGTATTATCCTTTCCTTCGATGATCGGATTTTTATCATACTTTGTAAAATGAACGCCATCCGTAGAATATGCCAAACACTGCATCTCTCTTTTTGTCTGTTCATTATGAGATGTATAAAAGACCAAAAGTGCCGGGGAGTCTTGCTTTCCCCAGCCGGTTATATTTTCATTATCAACCACAGCACTCCCCGAATAGATAACTCCCTGCTCATCTGGATACAAAGCTATGGGAAGCTGTTCCCAGTTTATAAGATCCTTTGATACTGCATGTCCCCAGTGCATACGATCCCAGACAAGAGAATCCGGATCGTGCTGAAAGAATATATGATACTCTCCTTTATAAAAAACAAGTCCGTTCGGATCGTTCATCCATCCTTTTTGAGGAGTAAAATGTGCTTTTGGTCTGATAATATTTTCCATATCTTTATAGAGTTTCTTCCTATTATAATAATGTCCTGTCTTTAATGATGATAGTCATCATATATTTGCCTTCATGCGGAAGATCTTTGGTCCCGTAAAACCTCTTTTCATCTTCCGAGCCGCAATCTGAAACAGCATAGACTTCTATCTTACCTTCTTTTTCATATTTCCAAAGACACTCTTTTATATATTCAATATGTCTTGCACACTTCATCAAGACCTTGGTGCCCGGAAGTTTTAAGCTTTCTTTCAGCTTACTTACATCAGGGATTATATGAAGTTCATCGTCAAGATCACATAGAGAGATCCCCAGACTTGCCGCACAGGCACAAAAAGATGTTATCCCATTTATGATATTTACTTCAAATCCGTCAGTTTTAGCTCTCTTTGCTATATATGAAAAAGTGGAATAAACAGTCGGATCTCCTATAGTCAGAAATGAAACAATCTTTTTATCGTCAATGAAACCTCTGACGGTATCATAGATATTCTGATGGATCTTATCGAGTTTATCCCTGTCTTTTGTCATCTCAAACTCAAAACAGCATATCTCTTTTTCATCGATCTCAGGAACAGATTCTCTTGCTATCTTATATGCCATGCACTGTTCTTTATCTTTTCGCGGCAAACATATGACATCTGAATTCCTTATGGCATTAACAGCTTTTAGAGTCATCATCTGAGGATCACCGACTCCTACACCTATTCCGTTAAGATAACATTCATTAAAAAAGTCCACTTTATTTCCTCAAACAATATCTGCCTTGATACAACCTGCCACACTGATAAGATCTGTCGGTGAAAGCTCGATCTGAAATCCTACTTTGCCTGCACTGACAAATACCCTGTCATACTGTGAGGCTGTTTCATGTATAAATGTCTTAAACTGCTTTTTCATGCCTATCGGTGAACATCCTCCGTGAACATATCCCGTAAGCGGAAGCAATTCCTTCTGCTTTATCATCGCAACAGACTTTTCTCCGCATGCCTTGGCCGCCTTTTTAAGATCCAGTTCGGCTGTTACCGGTACAACAAACACATAATATGCTCCGCTTTTTGCCTGTGCCACAAGTGTCTTGAATACCTCATTGGTATCTTCTCCCAGTTTTTCTGCGATCTGCTCTCCCGTAAGAGTCGCATCAGGCTCATAAGAATGACTGTTATAGTCAATCTTCTTTTGTTCCAAAACCCTCATAACATTGGTCTTTTCATCGTTTTTCATTACTTATATACCTACCTCTTGAATATTATCATACTTGCTGAAATATCATAAACATGCTCACTCATAATGTCATATTTTAACACGTCGATCACTTTTTCGAACACACCATATAACGTTTTTAGCCGAACCGTTACTGCTCTCCTTATGATATCCCCCATATACATTAACTATCTCATATCCTGTCAGTTCCAAAAGATACATCATTTCCTGACGATATGTCTGTCTCATTTTTAACGGGCGGATCCTTTCTTCAATAATGTTTCCCTTATCATCAAGAGTTTCAAATTTCCAGTTTCCGCTCATGATCTGAGTATAAGGATCATACGTGATTGCATTGTAAATCTTTTCTCTTTGTCCGCTACTGTTTACGTATTCGAGTCTAAACGAATAATCCGTATCCTTAGTGTTCATCTGTTGTGCCTGAAATAAAGGATGCGGATCAAATGTGTTGAATGTAAGCATCCCGCCATCAACCAGATTCTCACGTATGTTTAAAAGTGCCGCCCGTTGTGATTCGGATGTCAACAGATGCATGAATCCGCTTCTTGCTATAACGGCACAGGAATATTTCCTGTCACTTATGAATTCAGTCATATCTGCAGGGAATATATTAAGATCAAATCCTCTGCCTTTTGCCTTTTCATTCGCAACACTGCACATTTCTTCAGAGATATCTGTACCATCTGCATAAATACCATGCTCGGCAAGATATAATAAGACAGCTCCCGTCCCGCAGGCTATATCTATCACGCCTTCATTCCCGTACTCTTTGGCGAAATCCAGATAAAAATCCAGAAATCCCGCATGATTATCTTCGCTCTTATACATCTCATCAAGATAAAGGTCATAGTTTTCTGCTACATCCTTAAAATCATGTAAATCCACGTTGTAACCTCCAGCCATATTTACGAATCATCATAAAAATGAAATATTATAGCAATTTTATCCAATTCAGATTAAGTTCCCTTTGATATGATCACATCATAACAAGAAAGGAGAATACTGATATGAACATTGAAACCTTTGAATCATTTGATAACGGACAGCTTAGACTGCCTGAAAAGACCATTGCTTTTGATAAGATCGAATGGTCAAAACATCCCGTCTTTGAAGGTGTTGAATTAAAACACATCATTACAGCCAAGGACACTAACGGTGAGTACAGCTATCATCTGGTTAAGATCGCACCGCAAAAAAGCATTCTTGATCACATTCACGAAACTCAGCTTGAAACTCACGAAGTTATCTATGGAGACGGGATATGCATCAACAACGGATGTGAGCTTGTTTATGAACCCGGCGTTATTTCCATAATGCCTTCAAAAGTCCATCATGAGGTCCATGCAGGAAAAGACGGATTATTCATGTTTGCCAAATTCTTTCCGGCACTCTGTTAAGTTTCTTTTATAATCGCTTTCCGGTATTGACTCGGTGTCATACCTACGATCTTTTGAAAGCATCTGTCCAAGTGGCTTTGGTCGCAGAAACCTGCTTCTAAAGCTACCTCGGGGATGCTTTCGTTTGATTCAAGCAGCTTTTGTGCTTTTCTGACCTTGCACTGTATCTGAAACTGATGCGGTGTAAGTCCGAATGCTTCCTTAAATTTCCTGATCATATGATATGGACTGACCCGCGAATCTTTGGCCATTTCTTCTATAAGATATATATTCTCAGGTTTTTCCAAAATGGTATCCTGAAGTTCCTTGAGATTAAGATCATCTATAACTGCCTGTGTCTTTATACACATGACCATCATGGAATAAGGCGTATCATCCACCGGCTTTATCTCATGAAGGACATTTGGCATTATCCTGAATTCATCTCCTTTAGAATAGATACCGCTTTCCCCGTCTATGGTAATACATACACATCCATCTTCAATATACCCGATCGTCAAATGATTCGGATGAGTATGCGGAAGATATGTTTTTTTTGATCTTTCATATCTTACACACTCGATTTCATCATTATTTCTGCTGTAAGTTACTTCACCCATTCCTGCATTCCATTCTCAACGTGGTCTTTTCATCAAAAATCATCTTACATTTTTAAAGTCTTTTCTACCACTTGTCTCCTACCTTTTGTATAAGGATCACAGTTATATCATTTCACATGAGATCAAGAAGCTGTCTGTATTCATGATCGGGAGTCTTTTCAAAAAACATCTTTTCTTTGCATTCAGATATATCACAGTTGATAATGTTGTAAACATGCCATCCGTAGTACCACATCTGACTATCCGGGTCAACATATCTGTTGTTGTATATTATCCTCCCGTACTGATTCTTATTAAGAATAAATGCTGTTTCATTTATACTGTCTCTGTGATAAAAGATAGAATCCGGATCATTAAACGCTTCATTATGTCCCCGACGTTTTGTCGGGCACCACTCAACATTTTCATCGCAAAACATGATCCTGTAACTGTCTTCTTCCTTAAAGATCCTAATATACTTTAACAGACTGTTGTAATTCTTATATCTGTCCTTTGTACCTTCGGTAAATAAATTTAAACCGTAAATCTTATATGTTTCATTGTAAGGCTGCGCCGGAGAGACTTTTCCTTCTTCATACCTGAGACTTATACTCTGCACAAACACTTCGCATTCCTTTATCTTATTGCAATCTATCTTCCTGAACATATCGCCGTTTCTTAACCTCGCATATTCGGAAGATCGTTCATTCTTATCATAATATGTATCCAATGACTGAACAAAAAGCATCTTATCTGCACCTGACAATTAAAGATCTCTACTATTTCCTATTGATACAAATATATCATAAACATTCATCCATTAACAGAATAAGGATACTGTCCCGATACCAAAGATCATCAACGGCAACAAAAAAGACACTTTCCCGTCTTCATAGAAAAGTGTCTTTTTATTTATATCTGTTTTTTATATCAACCGATCATCCAGTCGTACATCTCCTGATACTTTGCTGCACTCGCATACCAGCTGAAGTCCTTAGCCATTCCGCGATCTATTATCTTGTTCCATTCACGCTTCTTGTCATAGTAGATCTTTTCAGCATATCTGATGGTTCCTAACATTTCATGAGCATTATAGTTAAGGAAGCTGAATCCCGTTCCTGTACTCTCATACTCATTATAAGGCTCAACCGTATCCTTAAGTCCACCGGTCTCTCTTACTATCGGAACAGTTCCGTATCTTAACGCCATAAGCTGACTTAATCCGCACGGCTCAAACAGTGAAGGCATCAAAAATGCATCACAAGCTGCATAGATCTTATGAGATAAAGGCTCTGAATAGTAGATATTTCCGGATACCTTGTCACTGTATTTCCAGTCAAAGTGACGGAACATGTTCTCATAACGCTCCTCGCCAGTTCCCAGAACAACTATCTGGACATTGTCCTGACACAGCTCATCCATCACATATGCGATAAGGTCAAATCCTTTCTGGTCGGTAAGTCTTGATACTATACCGATCATCATGGTATTGGCATCCTTCTTAAGTCCAAGTTCCTCCTGGAGTTTAAGCTTGTTCTTTACCTTCTCCTTACGGAAATCTCTGGCATTGTATTTCTTTTCTATATAAGGATCCGTCTCGGGATTGAAATCCTTGTAATCTATACCGTTTACGATACCTCTAAGGTCATTTGCCCTGCTGTTTAAGAGTCCGTCAAGACCTTCTCCGTAAAATGCAGTCTTAATCTCCTCAGCATAAGTATCGCTTACCGTCGTAATCGCATCCGCATATACTATTCCGCCCTTTAACAGATTGGCATCTTTATATGCCTCAAGCTTGTCGGGTGAGAAATAATAATCCGAAAGACCCGTGATCTCCTTTACTTCCTTAACGCTCCATTTACCCTGGAACTTTAAGTTATGTATGGTCATGACAGTCTTGATCCCCTTAAAGAAATCATTATTTGCGAATCTTTCCTTAAGATATACAGGTATAAGTCCTGTCTGCCAGTCATGACAGTGTATGATATCCGGTTTGAAATCTATAAGCGGCAATGCCGAGAGCGAAGCTTTGCAGAAGAACGCATACTTCTCTATCTCCCAGAGAGGATCATCGCAGTAGGGTCTCATACCGCCAAAATAACCTTCATTGTCGATGAAATAGAACTTGATACCCTCATATTCTGCTTCCAGGATACCAACATAGGCATTCTTCCAATGGAAATCCATGTAGAAATTCTGCCTGAATGTAAGCATATCCTTGAATTCCTGTTTCATACAGGTATATTTGGGCAGGATAACTCTGATATCAAAGTATCTCTTATCAATACACTTGGGCAGCGAACCAACAACATCCGCCAAACCGCCTGTCTTGATAAATGGTACCCCCTCCGATGCCACAAATAGAATGTTCTTCATACTTTTTGACCTCCGGTTTTATCTATAGTCTTTTGCTTGCTAAAGCCTGTGCTTTCAATTCCTTTGCACTTTCTCTTACTGCCGTGCTTATCGTGTCGGTTGACATAAGTCTGGCAATCTCATCTATGCTCTTCTCATTGGAGAGTCTTATGATGTCAGTCTGAGTCCTGTCGGTATCACTGGACTTCTCTATCAGATAATGAGAATCAGCCATAGCTGCTATCTGAGGAAGATGTGTTATGGCTATAACCTGATGCTGTCTTCCTATGACATCCATCTTTTCAGCCACGTTCCAGGCTGTCTTTCCGCTTATACCCGCATCTATCTCATCAAATATAAGAGTTTCTATGCTCTCTTTATCCGCCGTTATCGCCTTAAGCGCCAGCATGAATCTTGACAATTCACCGCCGCTTGCTATCATACCCAGTGACTTAAGCGGTTCACCTACATTAAATGATACCATGAAATCGACACTGTCGTAACCCTTATCGCTAAGATTGGCTTCATCAGGATCGACCAGTACTTCGCATTTTACATGTTCGAGATTAAGTTCCTTTAAGTTACGGATAAGTTCCTCAGCCATAACGCAAGCTTTGCCTTTTCTTACATCGGACAGTTCCCTGCATGCAGAAAGAAGTGCTTTCTTAGCTTTAGAGACTTTTTCCTGTAAATCTTCCATATATGAGGAGAAGTCACTCATCTTTTCTATAAATGAGTTCTTATCATCCCTGTATGCCAGTATATCTTCAACACTGTTTCCGTACTTGCTCTTTAAATGATTTATGGTATCAAGTCTGTTTTCAACTCTCAAAAAATCGCTTTCCGAAAACTCAAGACCGGCCATGTAATCATCCATATTTCTCTTGCAGTCTTCTATAAGATCGCAGGCTGTAGCAAGATTCGATTCCATATCGGAAAGTTTTTCATCATATCTTATTACATTTCTGAGTTCTCTTAAGGCATGATCCAGGCTGTCTGATGCTGCACCTTCACCATCAAGCGAGTAAAAGCTTTTTTGTATGCCGTCAACGATCTTTTTACTGTTATTCATAAGACGGTATTCGTCTTCCAGCTCTTCGTCCTCGCCCGGTCTTAATGCCGCAGTATCGATCTCCTGAACCTCGAACCTGGCAAGTGCAAGTTCCTTATCCCTGTTTTTATCGAGATTTAGATTATCTTCATATTCTTTTTTCAAAGATGTATAAGTTTCATAGAGCTTGGAAACTTTCTCCTTAAGCTCTGCAGTTTCCAAAAAAGCATATTCATCAAGGATATCAAGATAATTCTTGCTGTCTAAAAGCTCTGACGTATCATTCTGTCCATGGATATTGATCAGAAGTGATGCGATCTGTCGTAATGCCTTGCCCGAAACAGTCTCTCCGTTTATCTTGGCACTGCTCCTTGTATCCATGATCTTACGCTGTATGAAAACAGTCCCGTCTTCTTCAACAGGAAGATCAAATTCTTTTAATTTTTCTGTTATCTGAGGCTTGGTGCTCTTAAATATGAGCTCGATAAGCGCATATTCCTCACCATTTCTTATAAAGTCTTTTCCCGCTTTTGCCCCCAGAGCCAGTCTGATCGATCCCAAAATTATGGATTTTCCTGCTCCGGTCTCACCGGAAAGTATATTGAGGCCCGGATAAAAAAACACCTCACTTTCCTTTATGAGCGCAAGATTCTTTACATGTAAGCTTTCCAGCATATGTGCTCCTTTTCTTCTTTATATTAATAAGCACATTTATAGATATTCTCGTATCTTATCCATCACTCGCGCAGTTTCCTGCGTTGTTCTGATGGCCATCATTATCGTATCATCACCGGCGATCGAACCTACAACTTCCTTCATATGAAGTGCATCAAGGCTTGCAGCCACTGCCATGGCCATACCCGAAACAGTCTTTACCACCAAAATATTCTGTGCACTGTCCATGGATAAAAATCCGTCCCTTAAAACACGGATATATTTGTTGGTAAGATGCATATCTCCTGCCGGCTGGATAGCGATCTTTCTCTTTCCGTTACCGCACGGGAGCTTTCCAAGCTGCAACTCATTTATGTCTCTGGAAATGGTAGCCTGAGTCACGCTGTATCCTTCCGACCTCAAAATGTCGGCCAGCTGATCCTGTGTTTCTATGTCCTGCGATTCTATGATCTCAAGAATGCGGCTTTGTCTTTCTCTTTTCATGACCCTAGTTTGACATCTTTCTGTTAAGCGTCTGCAGGAAACTTGTTT
This sequence comes from Lachnospiraceae bacterium, assembly GCA_016286035.1. Taxonomy (GTDB): domain Bacteria; phylum Bacillota; class Clostridia; order Lachnospirales; family Lachnospiraceae; genus Colinaster. The sequence goes on along the minus strand of JAEERY010000075.1, from coordinate 126,656 downwards.
TTTCTATCTTTACGAGTTTTACATTGAATCCTGCTTTGGTTATCTTTATCCTGTCGCCTGTGGTTACCGGTATTCCCATACCGCCGTCCGAGATGATCTCAGCTTTGATACTGTCATCTTCTCTTCCGCGTCCTATGACAAACTCAACCACATCATCCGGTCCCACGACCACGGTTCGCATATTCATTGTATGCGCACATATGGGAGTGATCGCTATAAGTGCTGCATGCGGGTGTACGATAGGTCCTCCCGCAGACATGTTGTAGCCAGTCGAGCCTGTAGGTGTTGATGCGATTATACCGTCTGCGTATATCGAATACAGATACTGACCGTTCACATGTATATCCACATTTATCGCATGTACCGAACCTGCCTTGGTTACGATTATCTCATTTAACGCAGCCGGTACATCTGATTCTTTTTTGTTTGCATGAGTGATCTTTCCCTGTATCGTCATCCTGTCCTGAATGAAATACTTGTCTTCAAGAAGTATATCAACTGCTTCCTTGTATTTATCCTTGTCGACATCGGCTAAAAATCCCAGTGTTCCAAGATTTATACCGAGCATCGGTATCTCTCTGTCCATGATATCCCTGGCTGCCCTTAACATCGTACCGTCACCGCCAAGCACAAATATGCAGTCTATATCCTTGTTTTCCGGAATTATACTTCCTTTTCCGGCATCCATGGATTTGGCTGCTATCGAAACCTCTGCTCCCCTGCTCTTTATATAACTCTCTATCTCATGAGTCAGTTTATAACCGGGGTCTTTTTTGTCATTTGTTATGATAAGAAAGTTTTTCATATTATGTAAACCTTTTGGTGCTCAGTTAAGCTCGCTGTTGGCTCCTGCCACAAGCTTGCATATACTGTCATGTACCGGTTTTGTGATCACATCTTCATCTTTACCGGCGATCTCTGAAAGCAGATCCTCTGCTGTTTTCTCATCCAGACCGCTTACTTTATCGTTTTTTGAAACGTCTTTCTTCATATATATAAGGTATTCAATATTTCCTTCAGGTCCCCTGATCGGTGAATGATCAAGTCCCAAAACTGCCATACCGCATATATGAGCAAATCTTACTATCTTTTCTATGACTTCAACATGAACGCTCTCATCTCTGACAACGCCCTTCTTTCCAACCTTGTCCCTGCCTGCTTCAAATTGTGGTTTGATAAGGAATACCATTGTTCCAGCATCCTTCATAAGAGCTCTTGCAGGAAGGATTATCTTGGTAAGAGATATAAAACTTACATCACATGAAGAAAAATCAATCTCTTCTCCCAGGTCTTCAGGTTTTATATATCTGAAATTGGTCTTCTCCATACATACGACACGTTCATCGTTTCTAAGCTTCCAGTCAAGCTGGCCGTGTCCCACATCTATCGAGTAGACCTTTTTTGCCTTGTTTTGAAGCATGCAATCCGTGAAGCCTCCGGTCGATGCACCTATATCCATGCACACCTTTCCGTCAAGATCGGGTTTAAATGTCAAAAGAGCCTTCTCGAGTTTAAGTCCTCCGCGGCTTACATATTTAAGCTGCTTTCCTCTTACCTCGATCGTTGAACTCTCAACATCGAATGTGCTTCCCGCTTTATCTTCACGCTGACCGTTGACATACACGTCTCCGGCCATGATTATGGTCTTTGCCTTCTCCCTTGAAGCAGCTAATCCTTTGTTCACAAGGAGAACATCTAATCTTTCTTTCATAATCCTATGATAATGCCCTGTCTATCTTTTCGATTATCGAATCGGCATCAATGCCAACTTCCTTATGGAGCACGCATACGTTACCGTGTTCGACATATTCATCGGGTAATGCGATCTGGAGCACTTTTGTTTCAATGTCATTTGCACATACATACTCTATGACCTTGTCGCCGAGTCCTCCGCATGCCACATTTTCTTCCATGGTAACGATAAGCTTATACTTTGATGCCAGCTTATCTATCATCTGAGTGTCTATGGGTTTTGCAAATCTCGCATTTACAACCGTAATATCAATACATCTTTCAAGGTATTTCTCTCTTATTGAAACTGCGGTCTTGACCATGCTTCCTATGGCAAAGAGAGCAACTTTTGCCTTATCGCTTTCAAAGAGCATCTCGCTCTTTCCCATTTCTATGGGTTCTCTGTGATCCTTAAGCTCATCATATGCTTCGCCTCTGGGATATCTGACAGCTATCGGAACACCGCTGTTAACAGCAAACTTCATCATATCCGAAAGCTCCCACTTGTTCTTGGGTGCCATCACATGCATGTTCGGGATACTTGAAAGATATGACAGATCAAAGATTCCCTGATGAGTCTCTCCGTCACTTCCGACAAGTCCCGCCCTGTCTATCGCAAATACAACGGGAAGGTTCTGAATGCATACATCATGCAGCACCTGATCGTAAGCCCTCTGCAAAAATGACGAGTAAACGGCAACAATGGGGATCATTCCTCCCGCTGCCAGACCGGCAGCAAATGTCACAGCATGCTGTTCCGCGATACCCACATCAAAAAATCTGTCGGGATAAACATTGTGGAAACGTTTTAATCCTGTTCCGTCGGGCATGGCTGCTGTGATCGCAACAACTTTTTCGTTTCTCGCACCAAGCTTTACCATTATCGTAGAAAAGACATCTGTATAATTTGCCTTGTCCTTTTTATTCTTGGGAAGTCCCGTTTCTATATCAAAGGGTTCCGCACCGTGGAATCTTGCCGGATGTCTGAGTGCCGGTTCAAAACCTCTGCCCTTTTCTGTTATGACATGAACCAATACAGCAGTCTCACATCTCTTCGCCTCTTTCATTACAGTAAGGAGTGCATTCATGTCATGACCGTCAACGGGTCCCAGATACTTGATGCCCATATCCTCAAAGAACATTCCGGGTACCACGAGCTGCTTGATCGAGTTCTTTGTTTTTCTTACAAAATCAATGATTGGCTGTCCGTATTTCTTTTCAAGGAGCGGATAGTATATGCTGTCCTTTAAGTTCTGATAGTTCTCTCTTGTACGGATGTTGTTTAAGTACTTGCTGACACCGCCCACATTCTCGGAGATCGACATGTTGTTATCATTTAATATAATGATAAAATTGGTATTCATCCTTGAAGCATTGTTTAATGCCTCATAAGCCATACCTCCGGTAAGGGATCCGTCTCCTATCACAGATACTATGAACTCATCTTCTCCCTTTAACTCTCTTGCTTTAACAAGACCAAGCCCTGCTGAGATTGATGTTGAACTGTGACCTGTATCAAAGCAGTCGCAGTCGCTTTCTTTACGTTTGGGGAATCCGCTCATTCCTCCGAATTTGCGCAAAGACTCAAAGCCGTCCCGCCTTCCGGTAAGCAGCTTGTGAGTATATGACTGATGTCCCACATCCCATATTATCTTGTCTTTTGGCAGATCAAGAGAAAGATGAAGTGCCATTGTAAGTTCTACAGCTCCAAGATTTGAACCGAGGTGACCGCCGTTAACAGAGATCTTTTCTATGAGGAACTGTCTGATCTCCTCAGCAAGAGCATCATAGTCACGCGGATCTACGTTCTTTATGTCATTGGGCTGTTTTATATCATCAAGTAACATTTATTTTGTCCTGTTCACCAAATATATTATGAGTTCCTCAAGGAATTCATTACCGTCCCCCATATCCTTAAGGATATTTACCGCCTCTTCGCTCAAAGCTTCGACATCGGCTTTTGACTTGTTTAATCCGTTTATTGAAACATAGGTTGTTTTTCCGTTCTTTTCATCGGAACCTATATCTTTTCCAAGCTGTTCGAATGTACCCGTTACATCAAGTATGTCATCCTGGATCTGGAAAGCAAGCCCTACATTGTATCCGACTCTCTCTATCTTTGCCAGGTTTATCTCGTTTGCACCGGCTAAAACAGCACCTATCATCAGTGCATTCTGTATGAGCGCTGCAGTCTTATGTTCATGTATGTAGAGAATGCGCTTCTCATCAACCTGTTCCGGAGATAGTTTTTCTGCCTCTATATCGGCACACTGTCCTCCGATCATTCCGTATATTCCACTCTTTCCGGCAAGGATACCTATAGCACGGCCTATGGTCATCGCTGAATAATCCGCAGACTGCAAAACGTTGAGTTTATCAAATGCCCTGCATGCCGTCTCAAACGCATAGTTTAACAATCCGTCTCCTGCCAGTACTGCCATGGTCTCCCCGAATACCGCATGCGTAGTCTTTCTTCCTCTTCTGTATTCATCATTGTCCATGCACGGAAGATCATCATGCACAAGAGAATAAGTATGGATCATCTCTATAGCCGCCATAAAAGGCTCCACGATATCATCTTCACCGCCAAAGAGTCTGTACGCCTCAAACATGAGAAGCGGTCTTAATCTCTTCCCTCCGGATTTGAGGCTGTAATTCATGGCTTCTATAACAGTTTTGGCAAATCCTTCCTCTTCAGGCACATATTTATCGATAACACTTTCAATATACTGTACTTTTATATCGAGTTCTTCGTTAAATGTCATACCATCACTCCTTGTCAAGTGGTTCTATGCTGCCGTCATCCATGAGCTTGACCACTTCCTTTTCAACCCTGTCGATGCTGTCATTGCATCGTTTTACAAGTTCCATTCCTTCCCTGAATGCATTAAAAGACTCCTCAAGTGTGAGTTCTCCGCTCTCCATCGTGTTCACGCATTTATCCAGGGAATCAAGCATCTGTTCAAGTGTCATGTTGTCTTCTTTAGCCATACACTAACCTTCCTTCTTTGTTCCGGTTACCGTTCCCTCAATGTATCCGTCGGTCACATACAGTTTAAGTTCATCTCCCTTTTTGACACTGTCGGTATACTTGATGTTTTTACCTTCGGCATCAACTGCATATGAATATCCCTGCTTTAGTTTCTCAAGCGGCGATACACCGTTAAGCCTTCCGGCTTTTAATCCAAGTTCATATCTTCTGTCAGCCAGAATATTCTTCATATACTGTCTGAGTGCTTCTTCCTGCTTCATAAGTCTGAAACGCTTATCCTGTATCTGCGTCTGCGGACTTAATCTTGCTATATTGCTCTTATAAAGTTCGACTCTGTTTCTGCTTCTTTCAATGGTCCTGCTCATATTATTAAAGAGTTCATCTTTATACTCTTCTATCGCATCCGTGATCCTAGATATCTCACATACTGCGATCTGAGCTGCGGCAGACGGAGTCTCTGCTCTTACATCAGCCACAAAATCCGCTATTGTCGTATCCGTTTCATGACCGACTGCGGAAATGATCGGAACAGAGCAGTCAAATATCGCCTGAGCGACTATCTCCTCATTGAATGCCCACAGATCCTCAAGTGAACCTCCCCCTCTTCCGACTATCATGGCGTCAACACCTATCATCTCAAGCATCTTTATGCCCTTCACTATGCTCGGTGCCGCATCCGCCCCCTGAACAAGAGCCGGGTAAAGGATTATCTCTATATATGGATTCCTGGTCTTTGAGATACTTATTATATCTCTTATCGCAGCTCCGGTCGGAGCAGTGACCACTCCAAGTCTCTTTACAAACTTTGGAACAGGCTGTTTATATTCGGGAGAGAACATTCCTCTCTCTTCAAGTTCCTTCTTTAACAGCTCAAATCTCTCATATAATTCGCCGATACCATCAAGCGTGATCTTTTTTGCATACAGCTGATACTTTCCGTCGCGCTCATAAGTATCTATGTTGCCTGAAACGATTATCTGCATTCCTTCTTTTAAAGGAAAAGATAAGCCCTTCGTCCTGTTGCCCGCAAACATAACGCAGGCAAGCACGCTCAGCTTATCCTTCAGCGTAAAATATATATGTCCGGATGAATGATATGTGCAGTTACTTACCTCACCCTTCACCGATACACTGTTTAACAGGTAATCCTGCGAAAACATATTTTTTATATATGAATTGATCTGCGCGACTGTATATGCTTTCTGCAAGGTGATCACCTGTCTGTACTTATCGGTTATTCTTCCACAAATTTAGCAAGCACGGCATTTATGAATCCCGAAGACTTGTCCTGTCCGAACTTTTTGGCCAGCTCGACTGCCTCATTGATAGCAACCTTTGACGGCACATCATCATCAAACATGATCTCGTAAACCGCCAGTCGAATGATCGTAAGTTCAACCTTACCCATCCTGTCAGAACTCCAGCCCTTTGCTTTCGAATCTATAAGACCGTCTATCTCATTAAGCTTCGAATATATGCTGTCGTACTTTTCCTGTATATACTTCGTATCTTCTTCATTAAATTCACGTTCCGGATCATCGAAGAACAGCTCACACTGTGTCTTCATCTCCTCCTCGGAGTTGAATTCAATACGAAACAATAACTTAAATATCTGTTCTCTTAGTTCTCTTCTGCTCATTGATACCGGTCAATCCTTCTGCATATCCACACCGGTTATACGAACATTTACACCTTTGACCTTAAGACCGGTCATGTTCTCAACGGTGTTCTTTATCTTTTCCTGCACCTTGGCACAGGTTGCGGGAATATTGTATCCGTAACCTACGGTAAGGCTGACTTCAACATCAACGTGACTGTCATTGATCGCTACCTTGACGCCCTTGTTGATATTCTTTATTCCAACCTTGCTCATCAGTTCGTTTGTGATATTGTCACCTAAAGCAGCGATGCCTTCAACTTCGGTAGCTGCTATGCCTACGATAACTGCTATAACATCGTCGGCTATCTGTACCGTACCTATGCCCTGCTGCTGAGTAACTCCATAATTTTTCTTACTTTCTTTATCCATGATAAAAGTCCTCTCTTCGGGTGATATTATATCATATTTTGGGTCAAAGCAAAACATTTAAGTAAAAACGGGTCCAACACTTTTGTGTCAGACCCGTATGTAATCTTATAATGTTGCCGTATGCTTCTTTACGGCTTTAAAACTCTTATTGCTTATAACATGCTCTATACGGCAGGCATCCTCGGAAGCGGTTTTTTCATCCACACCGAGCTTTACGAGCAGTTCAGTCAGTACCGTATGTCTTTCGTATATCTTCTTTGCTATATCCTTACCTGTCTTGGTGAGCTTGAGATTTCCCGTATCCTCAACGGTTATATAATCATGCGCCTTAAGAATACCTACCGCTCTGCTCACACTGGGTTTGCTGAATCCCATGTATTCCGCCACATCTATCGATCTGACCAACGGTTTTTCCATCGATAAAACAAGTATGGTCTCAAGATACATCTCGCCAGATTCCTGTATATCTCCCATCTGATCCCTCCCTGATATTGATCATTTCAACTTCAGATTCTATGATATCACAGTCGATATCCCTTTTCAACGAAAGTCAGACACTCTCACCCGCATCAAGTATCAGATAAAGCAGACGATACAGTTCCTTAAGATCCTTCTCATCAAGCACACCAAGTGTTGATGCAACCTTAAACGGTATCTGTGCACATTTTTCCTTAAGCTTATCGCCTTTATCAGTCAGATGTATGCATGTGATACGCTCGTCTTCTTTTGAACGATTCCTTGTGATGTAATCTTCTTTCTCCAGCTTTTTTAAAAGCGGAGTAAGAGTTCCCGCATCCAGATGCAGGGCCGCTCCGAGTTCGCCGACAGTCACTTCTTCTTTTTCCCACAGCACCATAAATACAATATACTGGGTGTATGTAATACCTATCGGCTTTAAAAAAGGTGTGTACGCATTGACGATCTTGCGCGCACATGCATACAGCGGAAAACACATCTGATTCTTTAACTTAAGCTGATCATAACTTTGAGCCATATCTTCTCCCTACAAAAGAGTTTCTACACACTCTGCCACTTCTTCCATTTTAGCAGTCGGCTCAAATCTTGCAACCACATTTCCTTTTCTGTCGATCACAAACTTTGTGAAGTTCCATTTAATATCCGGATTGTTCTTGTAATCCTTATCCACTTTCGAAAGCAGCGCACTCATCGCAAGAGCCTTGGGACCTTTTCCGAATCCTTCAAAGCCTTTTTGCTCTTTAAGATACTTAAAGAGCGGTAATGCATTCTCGCCGTTTACATCAGATTTCTTCATCTGAGGAAACTGAGTGTTGTATTTGAGAGTACAAAACTCATGGATCTCATCATCGGTTCCCGGGGTCTGGCCTGCGAACTGATTACAGGGAACATCCACAACCTCAAATCCTTTCTCATGAAACTTCTCATACATATCTTCTATATCTTTATAATGAGGTGTAAATCCGCATCCCGTTGCCGTATTGACAACAAGCACGACCTTTCCTTCGTAATCCCTCATGGAGATCACATCTCCGTTAACTGCTGTTACACTCTGATCATAAAAGTTGCTCATATCGTTACCTCCTTATGTTTTATCTTTTATCCCATTATATTGTATCAAATATATTTTGTCAACAATATTTTTATCATTCTTCGGTCAAATAAGTTTCTTCCTATTTATAAAGGGGATTCATTGTGTGATCAAAGCCAGAAACAGAGTGTTCTCTGCTCCTCGTCTTCGACATAAGAAATAGATGCGGCATCGGATCCGAGCAGATCAAATATACCGTTTTTTGTTATAAGTTCATGTCTTATCGAATCATATACTTCAAGATTTGCACACTTAAAGGAAACGGTATCCCTGCCTTCTGCATATGCAGCATCAAACATCTCCTTTATCCTTGCAGGATCATACGACATGAAATACAATCCTTCACGGACATAGTAATTGTTATCGGTGCTGTTGCAGGCCGGAAGCTTATCCTCAAGAGATATCTTATGAGTTCTCTTTATCTCATCGGTAGTCACCAGCAGATAATCGTAATTAAGACTTGCTACTCTCTCTCCGCTGAAACCGTTCTTCATATATGAAGCGTCACCCCATGTGCAGTCCACATAGTAATAACCGTCATTTAGTTTACATAAGTTCCATGCATGACTCTCGCCTGTTATAAGCGAATTACCCTCTACCATTGTGGTGTCGATACCGGCTCTGTTCATCAGGTACTGAAAAGCCCTTGAATATCCGGCACAGACAGATTCATGAGCAAAAAAGACTGAGTTCATGTTCTGATTGTCAGCCGCTTCTGTTCTGTAATCCGTATTCAATATGATCCACTCGTAGATCATCTTTGCTTTAGTGTAATCATCGGCACCTGCGGGGATCGAAGCCAGTATCTGATCTGCGATCATTTCAATATAATCAAGGTCATGGCGGATGCTGGCCTTTGAATCGTTGTATTTAACCGCAAGGACTGTCTTAACGACCTGTCCTCCCATAGTATAGTGAGTATATCCCAGATCTGAAGCATAAAAGAACTCAGGATGATCAAGCCTTATATAATTTGCCACCCTGTTCATCGTATCCTCATCTACTGTCGGGATGGCATTTCCGCTCTCTATCTGGGAAAGCGCATTATACATAGCCCTGTAGACTTCCTTATCCTTATCGGGAAGCATGGCAAAATAAAACTCGTAACCGCGTGAGGCATCCTCAGCGGTGTGATCCACCACAGCTGCCTCTTTCTCATACCCATCATCTGTAAGTTGATCGGCACTTATCTCGGTCTCATTCATATGGATCGTGCTGTCTCCGAAGAAATCCGAAGAATCATCGGTCTTTTTTGTCTCCAGAGTAGGAGCAACATACTCATAGCCTCCCTCAAGAAGCGGCTCATAGTCAGAATGTATAAAGTGCTTGACTATGACCTGACCGTCACACTGAGTGATATCATAGGATATCACAAGACCGAACACCAATATTGAAAATGCAAGAAAGATCAGTGCTTTTTTCACGATTACTCCTTCATATACCTTCTTTTACGGTTTACGCCGTACCAAACTCCGAAAGCTCAAGTCCCTTGTTTCTGTCAAGAGTCATACCCACGCTCCATTCATTTATGAACAGAAGCAAAGGTCTGTCCTTAAGATCCTTGATCTTTTTCATGTCACTCGTTCCGACTATCTTATCAAGATCAGTCTCAGCAGAAACTATCCATCTGATATGCTCATAAGGAAGCGGTTCAAGCTTTATCTCTACATTATATTCATTCTCAAGTCTGTACTTTAATACTTCAAACTGAAGTACACCTACAACTCCGACTATGATCTCTTCCATACCGGTGTTGTATTCCTGGAATATCTGGATGGCACCTTCCTGTGCTATCTGAGTGATACCCTTTACAAACTGCTTTCTCTTCATGGTATCTATCTGTCTTACTCTTGCGAAATGCTCGGGAGCAAAAGTAGGTATGCCTTCATACATGATGTCAGCTTTGGGCATGCATAAAGTATCTCCGATAGAAAAGATTCCAGGATCGAAGACACCGATTATATCCCCCCCGTAAGCTTCATCAAGGATCTTCCTCTCATCAGCCATGATCTGCTGGGGACGCGAAAGTCTCATTACCTTTCCTGACTGAACATGCTTAACATCCATATCGGCATCATATCTGCCCGAACATATCCTCATAAAAGCGATCCTGTCACGGTGAGCCTTGTTCATGTTTGCCTGTATCTTAAATACAAATGCAGAAAAATCATTTGCCACGGGATCTATAGATTCCCCCTTTGATATTCTGGCAAGAGGAGTCGTTGTCATCTGGAGGAAATACTGTAAAAATATCTCCACGCCGAAATTTGTAAGTGCGGAGCCAAAGAAAACGGGTGTTAGTTTTCCGCTTCTTATCGCATCAAGATCATATTCTGCACTGGCCCCGTCAAGCAGCTCGATCTCATCAAAGAGTATCTGCTTTCTCTCTTCTCCCACAGCCTGAGTGACCGCATCTTCATCGTCTATCGGAATGACCGTTGTCTCGCCTTCCTTTGTACCCTTTTCTGTATCAGAATAAGTAACAACCGTCTGCTTATGTCTGTCATAAACGCCCTTGAAGGATTTACCGCAGCCTATAGGCCAGTTTACGGGGCAGGTCGCTATTCCAAGTTCTTTTTCTATCTCATCCAATAACTCAAATGTGTCATTGGCATCTCTGTCCATCTTATTTATAAATGTAAATATCGGTATGCCTCTCATGCCACAGACTTTGAAAAGCTTTCTTGTCTGGGGCTCAACACCCTTTGCACCGTCGATCACCATGACTGCACTGTCCGCTGCCATAAGCGTACGATATGTATCCTCAGAAAAATCCTGGTGTCCGGGAGTATCAAGGATATTGATACAATAACCACAGTAATTAAACTGCAGTACGGAACTGGTTACCGAGATACCTCTTTCTTTTTCGATCTCCATCCAGTCACTTACGGCATGTCTTGCAGTAGCCTTTCCCTTTACGGAACCAGCAAGATTGATCGCTCCTCCGTAAAGAAGAAACTTCTCCGTAAGAGTGGTCTTACCAGCATCGGGATGCGATATAATGGCAAAAGTACGCCTTTTATTTATTTCTTCAGCAATATTGCTCATATATAAACCTTTCGTGATACTTTAGATATACGGATGATATTTTATACTCCGTACATAAAACAAGGTCAGGTCAAGCGACCCAACCTTGTATAAATTTAAATCGTAATTTGATTTATGCCTGTGCGACATCCTTCATTGAGAAGCTCATTCTTCCCATCTTGTCCTTGCCGAGGCATACTACTGTAACCTTGTCGCCAAGTGTAAGTACATCTTCTACGCGGTTGATACGCTCTTTAGATATCTTAGAGATGTGTACCATACCTTCCTTGCCGGGAGCAAACTCAACGAATGCGCCAAACTCCTTTATGCTAACTACAACACCCTTGAATACCTGACCTGCTTCGAAGTCTGTTGTGATAGTCTTGATCATGTCAACAGCCTTGTCCATCATAGCCTTGTCTGTACCGCATACAGATACCTTACCGTCATCTGTGATATCGATCTTAACATCTGTACGAGCGATGATCTCATTGATCGTCTTACCTCTCTGTCCAACGACCTCACCGATCTTCTCAGGATCGATCTGGAGAGATATGATCTTGGGAGCATACTCGTTAACTGTCGGTCTGGGAGCTGATATAGCAGGCTTCATGCAGTTATCCATGATGTAAAGTCTTGCTTCACGGCATCTTGCGATAGCGCCTTCAACTATAGGTCTTGTAAGACCGTGGATCTTGATATCCATCTGGATCGCTGTGATACCTTCTGTTGTACCTGTAACCTTGAAGTCCATGTCTCCGAAGAAGTCCTCAAGACCCTGGATATCTGTAAGAAGTACGAAATCGTCATCTGTCTCGCCTGTTACAAGACCGCAACTGATACCTGCTACCATCTTCTTTATCGGAACACCTGCAGCCATGAGTGACATGCATGATGCACATGTTGAAGCCATTGATGTAGAACCGTTTGACTCGAATGTCTCAGATACGGTCCTTATAGCATAAGGGAACTCTTCCTCGCTGGGAAGTACTGCGATAAGTGCACGCTCAGCCAATGCTCCGTGACCGATCTCACGACGTCCGGGACCACGGCTTACCTTTGTCTCACCTACAGAATATGCAGGGAAGTTGTATTGGTGCATATATCTCTTTGCGGTCTCGTTTGAATCAAGACCGTCGATCTTTTGCATCTCTGAAAGAGGAGCAAGCGTCGTAACATTACAGATCTGTGTCTGTCCACGAGTGAACATTGCAGAACCGTGTACTCTTGGAATAAGATCAACCTCAGCTGCAAGAGGACGGATCTGTGTGATCTCACGACCGTCGGGACGCTTGTGATCCTTTAAGATCATCTTTCTTACAGTCTTCTTCTGGTACTGATATACAGCCTCATCAAGGAGGGCAAGCCACTCTTCGTTCTCGGCAAATGCCTCTGTGAGCTTTTCCTTGATCTGGCGGATATTCTCTTCTCTTACCTGCTTAACATCTGTGAATACTGCCTCTTCCATCTGCTCGGGAGTAACGATCTCCTTCATAGCTGCAAAAAGTTCTTCAGGTATTGCACAGCTTGTGTACTCGTGCTTTGTCTTACCTACTTCCTCAACCATCTTGTTGATGAATGCGATGATCTCCTGGTTTACAGCATGTGCCATGTAGATAGCCTCGATCATCTTTGCTTCTGGTATCTCATTTGCACCTGCCTCGATCATGATAACCTTCTCGCTTGTTGAAGCAACTGTAAGATTAAGATCTCCGCTCTTCCACTGCTCCTGATTGGGGTTGATTATGAACTCACCGTCAACCATGCCAACCTGTGTTGTTGCGCAAGGACCGTCAAAAGGTATATCCGAGATTGATGTTGCGATAGCTGCACCGAGCATTGCTACAAGCTCGGGTCTGCACTCGGGATCCACACTCATTACCATGTTGTTTAGTGTTACATCGTTACGATAATCCTTAGGGAACAAAGGTCTCATGGGACGATCGATAACACGGCTTGTAAGGATAGCATTCTCGCTTGCCTTACCTTCTCGCTTGTTGAAGCCTCCAGGGATCTTTCCCACAGCATACATCTTCTCTTCGTACTCTACTGAGAGAGGGAAGAAATCGATACCGTCTCTGGGCTTCTCACTGGCTGTTGCGGTCGAAAGAACAGTTGTATCGCCATAGTGCATGAATGCACAACCGTTAGCCTGTGCACCGACTCTGCCTATGTCAACGCTGAGTGTACGACCTGCAAGTTCCATAGTGAATGTCTTATACATATTCTTCTCCTTTTCTGCCTTTTTGGGCTTAGTAGGTAGAAGACACCGAAACTACTGCTGATGCCACGAACAGTCTCATTCATGGACTCATCAGTGGTCTCGGGGGATAATCTTCTACCTGTTTTAATTGTCAATTTATAACAAAAGAAGGCGGTTGATACAGCCGCCTTCTCAAGTCAACTTATTTTCTGATACCAAGCTTCTCTATGAGGGCTCTATATCCTTCAAGATCTGTCTTCTGAAGATAATTGAGCAGGCCACGTCTCTGACCGATCATCTTGTACATACCACGTCTTGAATGATGATCCTTGGGATTGCTCTTAAGGTGCTCTGTAAGCTCTGCGATACGTGCTGAAAGAACAGCGATCTGAACTTCCGGAGAACCTGTGTCACCGGGCTTTCTACCATACTCATTGATGATAGCAGTCTTCTTCTCTTTTGAAATCATTTCTTTTCTCCTTTATATCTGTAAATCCTATTCACGTTATACCAAGATTCGGTTGGAGTATCCGTAATCTGAGTACACGCACACAACGAACATATTTTATCACACAGTTTCTTCTATGTAAAGGGGTTTTTAGTAATCCTCGCTCATCCTGTTCTCTATTCCCGCAAGTGTATATTCTGACCAGCTGTACTGACTCATATACTCTCCCGAAAAAGCATTTATCGCACTCACATCGCCGTCTATCCATCTGTAATAGTCACAGTCGAATGCTTCGGGTACGATCGCTATCATGCCCTTCTTCTTAAGGATGACGCTCTCAAGATCCGCTTCTTTAAACACGGCTCTAAGATCACCGACAAGGTTTCTTAAGTAGTTTTCCAAAGAAGCCGTAACTTCCTTATCTTCCCACAGGGTTCCGAGGATCTCGCCGTTTGTTACATAAGCGCCTCTTCTGTCTATAAGATAGGCAATGAGTTCCTTAGTCTTAATATATCTGAATGTACACGGCATGTTGTCGATATATATTTCGAAATTGCCAAAGCACTGGGCTTTTAATCTCTTGTGTGTCTCAGACTCCACCGGATGTCTCAAATCTTCGAGCTCTTTTCTGATATCATCCTCAGAGGCAGGTTTCATTATATATCCGGATGCATGGATCTTCATCGCATCCAGTGAATAATCCGCATATGCCGTCAGAAATACGATGTTGATCCCGGGTCTTATGACCTTCATGCGCTTTGCAAGCTCGACACCGTCCATACCTCTCATATGAATATCAAGGAATGCAACATCAACCTCTTCGTTCTTTACAAACTCCAGCGCCTCTTCATAATCCGTGAATCCATGAACTTCATCGATCTCGCTCATCTTCTCCATCATGTCTACGAGATCTTCCATTATGATCCGTTCGTCATCAACCGATATTACTCTCATACTATCCCCTCTGTTTTTTCTTTTTCGGAATGGTTATCGTTATCGTCGTACCTTCACCCAACCGGCTTCCGATATTTAGTGTTCCGTTACAAAGTGCCATTACACGCTGTCTTGTGTTTTCTACACCGATATGACTTCTGCCTTCCTCCAAAGGCTTGGCACTGTCAAATCCGACACCGTCATCCTCTACCTTCAGCTCAAAATAATCAGCAGTCTCCAATGTCGTTATCTTCAGTTTTCCGCCCTCTTTTTTAGGCAGCAGTCCGTGTTTTACCGCATTCTCGACCATGGTCTGAAGTGTAAGCGGCGGACACTCGAATCCGGTTGTTCTTATATCATATTCGATCGTGAGCAGATCTCCGAATCTGAGTTTTTCGATATACAGATAGCTCTTTACGTGATCAAGTTCCTTGGTAAAGGGGATGCACCCCTCTTCGGTGATCGAATCCATATTTGCTCTTAAATATTTTGCAAAGTAGTCTAGCGCGTTCCTTGCCTCTTTCGGTTCCCTTACACAAAGCGCTCTTATCGTACCGATGGCATTATAAAGGAAGTGCGGCTGTATCTGGCCGAGCATCAGCTTTACCTTGTTCTGCGTAAGCTCGTTCTCAAGTTCTCTGGCTCTCTGCGCCTGATGGTAGTTATCGACATTCGTGGATACCAGCAGGTAGTACTGCATGATTGAAAATACCAGCATGCAGATCTCCAAGACTCTGACAATAAAAGTACCTGTCATGATGTAGTAGAACATCTCTATTATTATCGCCAAAACAAGAAGCACCATGGAATCAAACGCAAGCCTGTTCTGTCCCGGCATGTTAAGTCCTTCGATGTATACGTCTCTTAATTCAATGCACAGCAGAGCGATGACCGCAACCACAAAGCAGATGAAAAGCCAGTCGAAATCCTGAATGCTATCAGTCAGTATATATCTTATCATATAAATGGTGAAAAAAGTAACCATCGTAAACACGATAAGATAACATCTCTTCTTCGACTCTCTTGACGAAACATATCTTTTAAGATAAGCCGCTATGAACATGACGAGCAGCGACTGCATGATCAGGTCGCTGAATCTCAGATAATACAGATTTCTGACAAGCAGCGTGATGTAGTTATTATCAGCAAAACATGTAAGCGATCCGGTAATCATCATCATTCCGCAGGAGATAAGACCCTCGGAATTGTAATCCTTTATACCTTTGAAACATTCAAAGTATATAAGAATGCCGGCTCCCAGTATAAGGATTACCAGGCATACAATGATATGTATGAAATACTGAGCGAACAGATGCATGATCAGTCCATATCTGTCAGCCTCAAATATCCTGTTTACAAATTTTCCGAACTGTACATTGTACAGGTATGTGTCATCCATTGAAAGCTCAATGTATACATCATCGTTAGCGGCTATGCTATCGACCGTAAAATATGTCCATGAACCGCCTGTTCCGTCATTATGGTTTAAGATGAGCTTGTTATTGATGAAGACCTTTACCTTGAGCCCCTGCACAAACATGTATATCGGTCTCTTGCCGTCGATATACCTGTCAAAATGGCCCCTTATGATCATGCTTTTTTCACCCGTGATCGCAATGGGCGCATTGTTGTTCAGTTCATTAAAAGTGCTCCCACCATCCAAACTGTAAGAGCCCTCCAGATTGATCCTATAACAGGTGTTCTCCACAGTCTGGCTCTTGCCCCTCATACCTATCACAATGATAAATAGGACAAAAACAGCCGTAAAAACGGAATACATCCCCTGTATAAATCTTCTGTTCAACGCTTTGTCAATCATAGATATACTGTCTGATGCTGTGGATAGTTCTGTAACCCACCGGTGATATCTTTATACCCTGCTTGGGATTAGAAGCATGGATGACCTGACCGTTTCCGATATAGATACCTACATGGTTTACGGTTCCGCCCTTTGCATAGAATACCAGATCGCCCGCTTTTGCCTCGGAAAGCGATACCTTTGTACCCATCTTAGACTGCGCAACGGATGAATGCGGCAATGATATACCATACTTCTTATAAACACTCATGGTGAATCCGGAACAATCCGTACCCTTGGTCAGACTGCTTCCTCCCCATACATATCTGTTACCCAAAAATTCTTTTGCATACTGACATATCTCAACTCTGACATCCGATACGCCCTCGCCGTACAAAAGCTCAGTCATCGTTATCGCGGTGTCAAGTTCCTCTTCAACTATCGCATAATCTGCGGATATATATGCTTCCTCATCATCAAGAGATACTTTGATCCATCCGTCAAGTTCTTCTATAACTTCAAGCCTCTCGCCCTCTCCCATGGTGGTGATTATCTCGCAGTCCGTATTGGCCTCACTTCTTACTCTGAGACCTCCTTCGGTGGCTCTTGCCATCTTTGTCACAACTTCATTGGCACGAAGGATCGCCTTTGCTCCCGTAAGAAGATAATCAGAATGTACCCATCCTTCAACCTCGCCGGATACGACATGGTACCATTCGCCTTCGCTCTCCATTATCTCACAGCCGCAGTTGTTAGTCATCTTACCGACAAGCTTTGCATCGGTACTGGGAGCTTCTCTTACATTAAGATGGTTCTCAACATCGGATACACCCAGATTGTTGTATCCGAAAGTAAGGGAAGTGTCCTCGGCAGCCGCAAGGTATTCCTCTTCGGTCATGACTGTATCAAGCAGACTTCCCACACCCGCAGGTGATACGGCATCCGCCATCTTGTTTTCAGCCTTAACTCCCATGGGGAAAGCCATTAGAACAACTGAGCACAATAATGCAGTTTTTGGCAAAAAATTAAATCTAAACTTCATTTTCACTTTCCGATATCGAGAATGCTATGTTGACCGCATGGTCAGCTATTCTCTCAAGTCCTGACAGAATATCCGAATAGATCATACCCGCATCAGGCGTACATTCGTTGTTCTTGAGTCTCTCAACATGAGTCTGCTGGAACTCTCTCTCCAGATTATCTATCTTGTCTTCCAGGTCGATGATATCCTGCATATGCTCATCTTTTCCGTGAGCAAACATTTCAACAGAATATCTGTAACAGTCATTTACCAGATCCAGCATCTGTCCCATCTCACGCTGGGCCTGTTTGCTGAACACAATATCCTGCTCTTTTCTGGTAACCGCCGCATCCGCGATGTTCTCGGCATGGTCACCGACTCTTTCTATATCATTTGCCACATGGAAAAGCGCACCGATACTCTTAAGGTCTTCGATGGGAAGTGTCGTCTGGTTTATCTTAACCATATAGCCTGTTATTGCCTTGTTTAGGAAGTTGATGTTCTTTTCAACCTCGTATACTTCGTCTATATCCTCCTGATCGAGGGTTATCAGAGCATTCATGGCTCTGTTTAGGTTCTCTCCGGCAAGATCTGCCATACGCTCAAGCTCGTTTATAACTTCAACAACCGCGGTGGCCGGGTTGAACACAACTTTATTTCCGATATATTTAAGGGTGTAGCTCTCTCTGTATCCTACCTTTACATCCTCACCGGGAACAAAAAGATAGGTTAGCTTTACCAAAAGGTTCGAGAACGGGAGGAGCATTACTACCTGGACTATCTTTATGATAGTATGCGCATTAGCGACAAATCGTCCGTTGTCTGCCGATATGCGCGATACCATATCCACAAACGAATCTCCCACAAACAGAAACAGTACAAAGAATATGACTGTTCCCACGATATTGAACAGAAGATGTATGAGAGCCGCTCTCTTTGCGTTCTTTTTACCTGATAATGATGCGATCATAGCCGAGCTGCAGGCTCCTATGTTACATCCCAGGATAACAAACAGGCATATCTTAAGATCCAAAAGTCCCTGATTTGCCATCAGCAGTATGATGCTGACAGTAACCGAAGAACTCTGTATAACACTGGTCACTACCGTTCCCAAAAGCACGGCTAGGAAGGGATTGTTAAGCCCTGCCAGTGCATCGACCACATCCTGCGATTCCTTAAGTCCGGCCATGGATCCGCTCATAAGAGACAGTCCCATGAACAGTATTCCGAATCCCAGGACGATATCACCGAGTTTTTTTACAGTCTCGTTCTTGCAGAACATTACGACGAGCACGCCCGCAAGCACAAACAAAGGCGCAACCTTTGAAAGATTAAACGATACCAACTGTGAAGTTACGGTTGTACCGATATTGGCGCCAAATATAACTCCCGCTGCCTGAGTCAGTTCCATAAGTCCCGCATTAACAAAGCTGACCACCATAACAGTGCAGGCACTGGATGACTGTATGATGCCGGTAAATATAAAACCGACCAGAGTACCCATAAGCTTGTTCTTTGTGAACATAGCGAGTATTCCTCTGAGCTTGGCACCAGCAGCTTTCTCTATGCTCTCACTCATCAGTGACATGCCAAAAAGGAAAAGGCCGAGACCTCCCGCCAATTCCAGTAAAATACCAGAGTTCATCTTATCCTCTTTCTAGTAAAATCATATTTAGCCATACCCTATTTAATTTTGACTTATTTTGCCTTTATCGTCAAGCCGTTTTATTGGTTAAGAAACATTTTGTAAGGGGTATAGCAATTGTTTTTCTCGGAAAAATCATATACGGCAGCAAAGCAGCCGTCCTCAAGGTATATCCTTATCCTGTCTCCTTCAAACGGGATTGCAAGAAGGTTTCCGTTCTTAACTCTTTTTTCGTCTTCTCCCGATACGCTTTTTTCAGGACAGTAATTAAACATGCTGTCAACAGGTATCAGGATCTCAAAGATCCTGTCTTCTTTGGCGAGCTTCTCTATCTGTTCAAGTTTAACGGCATCTTCTATCTTAAATGCCCCCGATCTGGTCCTCACAAGGCTTTCCATTATCCCGCCGCATTTAAGCTTTGCCCCTATGTCATTACAAAGAGTCCTAATATAAGTGCCTTTTGAACATGCAACCCTTATCCTGGCAGTATCCTCTGTCATATCAAGGATCTTTATATCCGTTATCTCTATGTCCCTTGGTTTTCTCTCAACCTCGATACCGGCTCTTGCCATGTCACAAAGTTTTCTGCCATCAACCTTAAGCGCGGAATACATAGGAGGTATCTGCTTTGATCTTCCGATAAATGATAGGATTGCCTGCTCGAGCTCTTCTTTAGTTATGTTAACCTCATGTCTTTCAAGAACATTACCTGAGGCATCCTGTGTATCGGTTACAACCCCAAGTCTTAAAACTGCCTCATACTCTTTTGTCTTATCCGTGAGCATATCGCACAGCTTCGTTGCGCTTCCTATGCACACAGGCAGAACACCGGTGGCATCGGGATCAAGCGTCCCCGTATGCCCTATCTTTCTTATCTTTGTTATACCGCGAAGTTTCGCAACAACATCGAAGGAGGTGTAACCCTCCTCCTTGTAAACATTTATTATTCCGTTTATCATTGTTCCTTATACTGCTTCTCAATCTGTACGGACAGATTATTGATCACATCATGAAACGTGCCTTCAAGGTTAAAGCCCGCTGCTCTGACATGTCCTCCGCCTCCGAAATACGTGGCAATCACCGAACAGTCTATCACTCCGTTCGATCTTAAGCTGACTTTATACCTCATGGGTTCGACCTCATACATGAACACGGCGCAATCCACACCCTTTGTGTATCTTAACTGATTTACGATACCGTCCATATCCTTGGATGTGACACCGTAAAACTTCATAGTCTTTGCATCCAGATGTCCCACGATGCATCTTTTGTCCAGAAACAGAACACTTTCAAGTATCGTTCTGCCCATAACCTGGTTCTGCACATAGGTCTTTTGATAGAATGTCTCTTCTATGAGTTTAGGAAAATCAAATCCAAATTCAATAAGATGAGCTGCTATCCTCATAGTCTTCGGTGATACGTTTGAGTACTGGAACACTCCCGTATCATGGACTATACCCATATATATGGCCTTAGCTATATCCACATCGATTATTGTTTCATCAAGACAGTCATACACAAGTTCACTCGCACTGCTTGCCCCTGGTACGATGTAATTGATATCACCGTCTCCGGGATTTGTTACATGATGATCGATGTTTATACGCTTTTTGGCACCTTCGAACGCAGGCAGTGAATCTCCGAGCCTCTCGGCGTTGCAATCGATACATATGAACACGTCATGCACGTGCTTACATCCGTCGGGCCTTTTGATCTGATCAACACCAGCTATACAGTTGAAAACCGGTGAAAACTCTTCAAGGTATACGTATACTTTTCTGTCCGGCAGCATCTTCTTAAGATAAAGATACATTGCCATACACGAACCTATGCAATCACCGTCGGGTCTTATATGACCGCCTATTGCGATACTCTCTGCAGACCCTATCTCTTTTAAAATATCTATCATTGTCTGCTCTTTTCTTCATCGTGTCTTATCACTTCGTCAATCTTTCGTGACATATCAACACCGTAAGCAATGGACTGATCAAGATGAAAATGCAACTCGGGCGTATTCCTTAAGTTTAATTCCTTTGCCAGTCTGTTCCTGATAAAGCCGGCTGCACTCTTTAATCCTTCCAGCGCATTTGCTGCTGCCTCATCATCTCCCAGAACCGATACAAAAGCCTTGCAGTTCTTAAGATCGGGAGCAACTTCGACACTCACTATGGAAGTGAACTCCGGGATCCTCGGATCCTTTATTTCACTTCTTATTATCTCAGCCAGTATCTTCTGGACTTCTCCATTGATCCTGGTGTTCTTTATACTGTTCTTTCTCATGTTATCTGGGTACCTCTACCATGATATAAGCTTCAACTATATCAAGCTCCTGCATGGCATCAAATCCGTCAAATACAAGACCGCATTCGTAGCCTGCCTTAACCTCCTTGACATCATCCTTGAATCTCTTGAGTGAGGCAAGATTTCCTTCGTAAATCTGCTCTCCTTCTCTTGAGATACGTATCTTACATCCTCTCTGGAACATACCGTCAAGCACATAAGAACCGGCTATGTTTCCGACAGCCGAAGCCTTGAATATCTGACGAACCTCAGCATGACCGATGATCTTCTCCTCAAATACGGGATCGAGCATGCCCTTCATAGCTGCCTCTACATCATCTATAGCCTGATAAATGACTTTGTAAAGTCTTACATCCACGCCTTCTCTCTCTGCCGTCTCTTTTGCATTGGCATCCACGCGGACATTGAAGCCTATGATTATCGCATTACTTGCAGCAGCCAGGCTTACATCGGATTCATTTACAGCACCTACACCACCGTGAATGCACTTAACAACTACTTCCTCATTCGACAGTTTGACAAGTGACTGCTTAACTGCCTCAACAGAACCCTGAACGTCAGCCTTAACGATAAGGTTAAGCTCCTTAAGATTGCCTTCCTGGATCTGATTGAAGACATCATCCAGACTCATCTTAGATTTGGTCTCTTCAAGCTTCTTAGCCTTATTCTGAGCCTTGTATGTATCTGCAAAGCTTCTTGCCGTCTTATCATTGTCATGAGCAAGGAATACCTCGCCTGCCTCGGGAACATCGTTAAGGCCAAGGATCTCAACAGGAGTAGAAGGGCCTGCCTCTTTAACACGTCTTCCCTTGTCATCAAGCATTGCTCTTACTTTACCGTAGCATGCACCTGCAGAAACGAAATCTCCCACCTTTAACGTACCCTTCTGCATAAGGATCGTAGCAACTGGACCTCTTCCCTTATCAAGCTCTGCTTCTATAACAAGACCTCTTGCCTTTCTTGCAGGATTAGCCTTGAGTTCAAGGATATCTGCCGTAAGCAATACCATATCGAGCAACTCTTTGATACCCTCACCGGTCTTTGCACTGACAGGTGCGAATACCGTGCTTCCTCCCCATTCCTCGGGAATGAGCTCATACTCGGTAAGTTCCTGCTTAACCCTGTTAAGGTCTGCATTGGGCTTATCTATCTTATTTACCGCAACGATTATCTCTATTCCTGCTGCCTTTGCATGGTTGATCGCTTCAACCGTCTGAGGCATGACACCATCATCGGCCGCAACAACAAGGATAGCGATATCGGTAGCATTGGCACCACGCATACGCATTGCGGTAAACGCCTCATGTCCGGGTGTATCAAGGAATGTGATCTTACGACCGCCGGCCTCTACCATATAGGCACCGATGTGCTGTGTGATACCGCCTGCTTCCTTATCAGTGACATTCGTCTTACGGATAGCATCCAGAAGCGAGGTCTTACCATGGTCTACATGACCCATTACACAGATAACGGGAGCACGTTCAACAAGAGTAGCCTCATCATCTTCTTCCTCCTTTAGGAGTTCCTCGATAACGTCTACCTTCACTTCCTGCTCGCACATTATATCGTAATCGATAGCGATATTCTCAGCCTCTTCGTATGAGATCTCCTGATTGACCGTAACCATCTGTCCCTGCAAAAAGAGCTTCTTTACGATAACAGAAGGCTGCATCTTCATCTTTTCTGCAAGTTCTTTTATGGTTATCACTTCGGGAAGAGTTATGACCTTGATCTCCTCTACAACTTCTTCCTTCTTCTCAGGCTTGATGAAGCGGCCTGCCTTATTCTTATTCTTTATTTCCTCTTCTTCGTAGATGGCATCCTTCTTGGATCTCTTGTCCTTGCCCATCTGGTTGTTTCGTCTGTTATCCGACGGCTTGCCTGACGAGCTTGGTCCGTCCATGAATGCACCCGGCTTGTTATCTCTGAATCTATCTGCCGGCCTTCCATCTCTCGACGAAGGGCGCTGATCGTTTGAAGCGTTCCTGTTACCACGCTGATTAGAGCCTTGAGCAAAATCCCTGCCTTTAGAAACCGGAGCACCACCTCTGCTTCCGTTATCAGCGTTTCTGTTATTCCTGCCATCGGCCTGTTGTCCTCTCGCTTCATTGCGCTCTCCTCTTTGCTGACGGTCTCTTGACTGTCCCTCAAATGTTCTGCCCGTAAAGTTGGAAGAACTCTTTGATTCCTGACTGCGTGAAACATTTGCCTCTTCTTTAACAGGCTCCTGTACCTGGGCTACCGGTTCCTCTGCTTTTTTGGGAGGAAGCTTTTCCATGATCTTGCCGGTTGCCTTGTTTATCATCTGGTTGGGTCCCAGTACCACCTGCTTTGAAGGCATTGCGGGAGCTGTCGGACGTGCGCTCTGTGCCTGACCGGGTCTGCTGGGTCTTCCACCTGCACCCGTTCCTGCGCCTACGATGATAACAGTGCTCTTTTTCTTTTTCTTTAACTGTCCCGCAGCTGCATTTTCAGGTCTTTCCTTGGGCTTGTCAGAAGCCTTTTCAGGTTTTACTTCTGCCTTCTCAGGCTTAGTCTCCTTAACAGAAGCTTCTTCTTTTGCTTTCTCAGCCTTTTTCTCTGTGGGCTTTGAAGCAGCTGCAAAGTTTTTCTTTACTGCTTCTATCTGTTCTTCTTCTATACTCTTTGTGGCACTCTTACACTCAAATCCCGTGCTCTGTAAAAATGCCACTATGTCGTTTTTATCTACATTTATCTCAGCTGCTAATTCTGATATCTTCATCTTAGCCATGTATCTATACTACCTCCTGCAACAGTTTTATGATCGATCCTGCGAATCCGTCATCAGTGATACTAAGTGATGCCCTTATCTCTTTTCCCATGCTCTTTCCAAGCTCTTCCTTCGTTCCATAGAAATAACACGGTACCTTATAGAATGTGCACATATCTCTGAATTCCTTCTTCGTATTGTCTGAGGCGTCCCCTGCCACGATAACAAGTTTTGCCGTACCGCTCTTTACACTCTTTTCAGTCATAAATTCACCGCTTACGACATTTCTCGATCTGGTGGCCAGTCCCAGAAGCGAAAGGATCTTATTATTCGTCTTCACCCTCTACGCTCTCCTCGAACTCCTCATTCTCCTCGTACTCCTCATAATCCTCGTACTCTTCATCATCATAATCATCATCAAGATAATCCTCGTAACGGAATCCGGGAGCATCCTTAGCCTGCGTTTCTGACTTGATATCGATCTTGTATCCTGTCAGTCTTGCTGCAAGACGTGCGTTCTGACCTTCCTTACCGATGGCAAGCGACAACTGATAATCGGGAACTACAACCTTGGCTGTCTTCTCATCAGGATCTGCGAAAACTGCCACGATCTTAGCCGGAGAAAGGGCATTCTGAATAAGTATACCGGGGTTTTCATCCCAGCATACGATATCGATCTTCTCACCTTTAAGCTCATCGACTATGCTGTTAACTCTTGCACCGTTTATACCGACACATGCACCGACGGGATCAACGTTTGGATTGTTGCTCCATACAGCGATCTTTGATCTGCTGCCGGCCTCACGTGCGATAGACTTGATCTCTACCGTTCCATCCTTGATCTCTGTAACCTCAGATTCAAAGAGCTTCTTAACAAGTTCAGGATGTGTACGGCTTACAAGGATGCGGGGACCCTTGTTGGTCTTCTTAACTTCTACTATATAAACCTTGATTCTCTCTGTAGGTCTGAAATGCTCGCTCTTAACCTGTTCTGACTCATTGAGCAGTGCATCTGCTTTACCTAAGTTTATAGAGATATTCTTGCCTATGTATCTCTGAACAATACCTGTGGCAACGTCCTTCTCCTTGTCATAGTACTGGTTGTATATGACATCTCTTTCCTCTTCACGTATCTTCTGGAGGATAACATTCTTTGCATTCTGTGTAGCAATACGTCCGAATTCCTTTGACTTGATCTCTACATTGACGCTCTCTCCAACTGCAGCATTCTTTGTGATCTTTGTGGCTTCATCTATAGTGATCTGAAGCATGGGATCTTCTATCTCATCCTCTGTTGCGACTACCATCTTCTCGGCATAGCAGAGGAAATCTCCTGTCTCTCTGTCTATCTCGACCTTTACGTTGTCTGCTTTTCCGAAATGATTCTTGCAAGCTGTAAGAAGCGAATTCTCAATAGCCTCAAACAAGGTTTCCTTGCTTATCTCTTTTTCCTTCTCAAGCGCATCCAGTGCTTCAATAAGTTCCTTATTCATCGTTTTTTACATTATCCTCTCTTTCTTTATATACAATTCACATTTAAAAATCGACTGTAAGCCTTGCACTCGCGATCATATCCATGGAAAACTCCATATCGCCTTTATCCATACTTACAATAGCTTTCTTGTCTTCAAAGTCTTTTAACACACCGACGAATTCCTTTGTGCCGTCTATAGGCTTGTAGGTCTTGATCTCGACCTCCTGACCGATGCTGTTTAAAAAGTGTCTTTCTTTTTTAAGCGTCCTGCCCAGCCCCGGGCTGCTGACTTCAAGTATGTAAGCATCGGATATATAATCCTCTTTGTCCAGCGCATCGGATAAAGCCCTGCTCACCGCTTCGCAGTCATCGATCGTTACTGCTCCTTCTTTGTCTATATAGGCTCTAAGATAATAATCCTCGCCTTCCTTGACATACTCGACATCATAGATCGAAACACCGTTTGCTTTTGCTATCGGCTCGAGCAGCTTCTCGGTACGCTCTTCGTATTCCTTTTTTGCCATCAGTCACATCCTTCCCGATCGTACGCAATCTGCATAAAAAAGAGTGGATCCGCGACCCACTCTAACTAGTAAACATTATAGTAACATAAGAATAATAGCACCAAAAACCAAATAAATCAACCTTTTATCCGAAAAACATGATCTTTATGCCTATCAGGATCAGTATGACTCCCCCGAGTATTGCAGCTCTCTTTTCCAGTTTTTCCCCGAGCGCCTTTCCGAATTTAAGTCCGAACAAACATATGATAAAGGTTACAGCACCTATTATAATAACCGACAATACAGCTTCCGTCATGCTGCACGAAGCCATGACAAAGCCTACAGAGAGTGCATCTATAGAGGTTGCTATACCCTGAACATGCAGATCCTTTGATGAAAGCTTTACATCTTTTCCATTCTCTTTTTTGCCATTAAAAGCTTCGAAAAGCATCTTCCCTCCTATAAACAAAAGAAGGATAAACGCTATCCAGGGGATAAACTTCTGAAAACTCTCAAAAAGATGCATAAACCAGTTGACACATACCCACCCGATCAAAGGCATGGCCGTCTGATAAGCGCCGTAAGTCGACGCGATCATGCACATCCGTGATCTCTTCATATCAGCTTCGTTAAGCCCGTTTACTATGGACACGGAAAACGCATCCATGGCAAGGCCGACACCCAGCAATATACTGTTTAGTACCCACATAACACACACCTAATAAAGCATCAAAAAGGGTGGCATTTTATCCACCCTTTCAAAAAGCTTATTTAATTTCTTACTTTCGACACCTCGATGATCTTGTTTCTCATCTGATCTTCTATCCTTGCAAGTTCCTGTTCCGCTTCGGCCCTCTTTACTCTTCCCTCATCCTGTATCTTCATCACTTCATCAAGCGTATCGATAAGAGTCTGGTTGGTCTGAGTAAGTGTCTCGATATCTACGATACCCCTCTCGCTTTCCTTTGCGGTTGCGATCGAAGCTATCTTTAATGCCTCGGCGTTTTTCTTAAGAAGCTCGTTAGTTGCATCCGTAACCTGCTGCTGAGCCTTTGCCGCATCCTGTGAATGCTCAAGTCCGATAGCGATAACCATCTGACTCTTCCAAAGAGGGATGGTATTTACGATCGTTGACTGGATCTTCTCGCTCATCACGGTATCATTGTTCTGGATGAGTCTGATCTGAGGTCCCATCTGCATTGCGATGTTTCTCGTAAGCTCAAGATCATATATCTTCTTCTCGAATCTGTCTACCAGTGCCGCATAATCCTGAGCAGCCTGTGCATCCTCGGGAAGTCCTGTTTCCTCAGCCTTTGCAAGCATCTTGGGAAGCTCGACATTTCTTGCCTCGTTTAATTTCTCCTTACCTGCGATTATGTATAAGGTAAGCTCTTTAAAGTACTTAAGGTTTGAATCATACATCTGATCGAGCATTGCTATATCCTTGAGCAATGTAACCTGATGATTCTCCATTACTTTTACTATGTTGTTGACATTGGTCTCTGCCTTGTCATACTTTGCCTTGATCGATGTGACCTTGTTTGCTTCCTTCTTAAAGAATCCGAAAATCCCCTTCTCTTCGGTAACATCAAAGCTCTTGAGTTCCGTCACAACATTGCCCAAAAGGTTTCCGATCTCTCCAAGATCCTTTGTTCTGACAGATTTAAGTGCATTCTCGGAAAAATCCGCGATCTTCTTCTGCGCTCCCGCACCGTACTGAAGCACCATCTGTGAATCATGAAGGTCAATTCCTTCCACATAAGAGTTTACGGTCTGCTGTTCGTCTTCAGACAGTTCAACCTTCGTGCTCTCAGCGATCAATTCCATACTATCGTTCATTACTATACTCCTTCTTATAAGATAATGGATATTATTATCCGTGATTCCTTTTACAATCCGCTCCTACTATTATACTTCTTTTACCACCGGAACTTCAACCTGTTCTTGAGCAGGAGTAAAAACCTCCTCTTCCTCTTCTTCAAAGAACTGTCCCATCTGAGAAAGCTTATCCTCATGTGTGACAGGGATGGTACCGTCCGTAAGTCCTTCCTGATGAAGCATGGTCGTAAGCACCTTTGCTTCTGCCGTCACATCCCATACTGAGCTCTGGAAGAGCTTGTTCAGAAGTTCAACAAAGGCCTGATTGATTATATCCAGTGTCTTTTCGATCTCAGACTTGGCGGCAAGTATATCCTCGCCCGGCTGACTGACTTTATCATACTCCGCATAAGCTTCCACGAGTTTTATCATGGTAGGAAGATAGTATTCCATAAGCTTGCTGCAGTTTTTCATCTGATCGGGATGTTCTTTTACTCTTGTGAATATCTCTACGAGAAGCTCCTCAAGTCTTGAAAGCTTAAGGCTTATAACTTCTCCCGGTATCTCATCATTAAGTTCATGAAGCCTGTTGGTATACTGAAGTCCCTTTGTGATCATAACATCAAGCTCAGTCTTTTCGTTATTGGTCAGATTACCGCTCTCTTTAACCTTGGCCTCTTCTTCCTCTAAGATCTTTCTGTGCTCCTGGGTTCTTAAATACTGCTCATATATCTTCTTTGATACCATGAATGTGGTCTCTTCCTCATCCATGAATCCTTCGGGGAAGAATCCTGCTTTAAGGATCTTTTTTGCGATCTTTACAGTTTTTGATTTTGACAGACCCATCGAAAGAGCGAGTGTTTCAATACTTGCATACAGGTTATCCGAACACATCTCTTTAAACTTCTTTGCCTGTTCATAAAGAGCTATCTTCATCGTTCCCCTTATAAGCATGGCAATACCGCATATTGAAAATATGATTCCCAAAAACCAGTATGCATTCAAAAAAGAACCGAGTCCGAAAATAAAGGGAAGCCAGAAAAAGCAAAGCTGGATTATACCTGTTGCAAGACCCTTTGCCTGAAAACGCACCCTCGGTTTGGGTTTCTTTATGAGCTCCTGTCTCTGCTGAATGTGTCTGGCAATATCCATCTGAGCGGTATCACGATAAGGATAGGTATTTGTCGTGAAACCTCTTGCCTGACTTGAATTATTGATCGGTGAATTCGGTATCACCCCCGACTTTGCTTCACTCACCGCAGAATTGATAGTGTCTCCGACACCGTTTAGAACATCTCTTACAGAATCGGTTATCTCAACATTTAATTTGCTGAAATCACCGGTCCTTAAGGCATCCAGTACAGATTCCTGGATCCTTGAACCTATATCTATGTTATTCTGATTATTATTCTGAGTACCCATAAAACTCCCTGACTTACTTCTCCCCTTTTACTAAGTCGATAATAAACTGTGTATATATTATCACAAAGAAACGCGTTTGAGTATGATTTAATAGAATATTTATTATAGTTTTATAATTTCCTCACAGAAAAAAATATAAAAAACCCTTGCTTTTTCTTTTTCCAGCCTATATAATAAACAAGCGTGTTACACAAGAACACGATTATGGCTGATTGGTCAAGAGGTTAAGACGCCGCCCTCTCACGGCGGAATCAGGGGTTCGATTCCCCTATCAGCTGCTAAACAAACCCGTATTTCAAATGAAATACGGGTTTTATTTTGCTCATATATAAATTGTAAGTAAAAGGTATGGCTTCTAGATATAATAAATGTAGTTTTCTTTTCTCGGCGCGGCATCGTTTGGCTTTGTTGCGGCATATCCCAAGGCGCAGTGCCCTATGCCCTCGTAATCACCTTCTATTCCAAGCTTCTTTAACAGGCTCTTTCCAAAATCGGATTCAAACTCTTCTTTTGCTCTGTGAATCCATATACTTGCAACTCCCAGGCTTTCTGCAGCATTCATGAGATTTCCCATGACAAGAGAACCGTCATAAACATGTGTGGGAATATCCTTATTTGCAAGAACGATCAATATGACCGGAGCTCCGTAAAAAGGATCGAATCCCTCATTCCATCCGCCTATCTTCCTGTTCTCTTCAGATATCTGATCTCTGAGTTCTTTATCCGTCACTGCGATTATTATCGGGCTCTGCTTGCCCATACCTGTTGCAGCAAAACTTCCGGCTGTGACTATTGCCTTTAACTGATCATCACTTATCATGTCCGGTGCAAAATTCCTGCAGCTCCTGCGTGTCTGTAAGACCTTCAGTGTTTCATTCATCATATATTTCCTCCTGTTCTTTATTACTTAGTTCTCTTCATTTCACAGCATGATAATCATACCGCTGTTAAAGACAGGTTTCTTCTTAAAAATTGACCTTTGACATATCAAGTTTTGATATTCTGATCAGACCTATAACCACTTTTTGCGTTTAAAGAAAAGCAGGCTGGATATCACTATCGCTATGCATACGACTATCACAACAGGATATCCCCATTTAGACTCCAGTTCCGGCATATATTTAAAATTCATACCATACCATCCGACTATGAGCGTCAGAGGCATAAACACTGTTGTTACAATGGTCAGAACAGTCATTATACGGTTCTGCTTCACATCAAGCTTTGACTGATATGTATCCCTGATCTGAACAGTATAATCAAGCAGCGAATTGACCATCTCGTGCAATCTGGATACCCTGTTTGAAAAGAGTCTGAAGAAACGAAGATTGTCTGATTTAAAAAAGCTGTTCTCATTCTCTTCAAATTCCTGAGCAAGTTCTATAAGCTGGCTGTAATGAGTTCTGAAATCCCTAAGATCACTTCTTATATCATTTAATCCGTCCAGATCCGCTTCCTTTCCTCTGTCGATATCACTGTCGATCATGTCCAGTTTCTTCTCATAATTTTCAAGAAGCCTTGAATCATCATGAACTATCTGCTCAAGGAAATCGTATATGAATCTTTCCAGACTCGGCATTCGCCATTTTTTCGTTTCGATTATCTTATTGATTATGCTTACGACTATGTTGCCGGGATCTATAAATACAATCCCCTTCTCATCAAGAGCAAACGCAAATTCATGATAATCACCCGACATATTGTTCCTGTCCGGGATTGAAAAAGCTCCCGTTACGGAATCATAGTTGACCTCTGCTTTCGTGGTGTAGATATTGATAGCATCGGGTTCCATATCGATACCCATCTCAAAAGCATCACTCTCTTTTGTCCACTCCTCAGGAGTCAAAACAGCCACATACTGATATTCACCGCTGTGACATTCTTTTGCTGTACATTTGCGTAAAATCGTATCGATCAAATAATACATTTTATATTCCTCGCTATAATTGTTAATCACTGTTTATCAGTATAATATATTTACCCCTTAACATGCAAAAGCCCACGGTCATTAACCGCGGACTTTTTTCATACACATATCATATACTTCGAACACAATAAAAGTGTCTTACAGATCTTCGTTCTCCTCTTCTATCTTATCTTCCTTGTAAAGACCTACAATGAGTTTATCACCATCTGATTCATTTACTATGGCTGCTCTCAAAGTTGCAAGAAAAGTCTTTCCATACATACTGATACGGTATGTTATGGTATAAACACCATCTTTCTTAATAGTTCTCAGGATCTTATTCTTGTTAAAGGCCTTCACAAAAGCATCATAATCATCCTTATGGATTATGCGCTTACCTTCTTCCAGACATCTATTAAAGAAGCCAGCTCCTTCCTTTCTAAATCCTAGATTATGGCCGCCACTGTTTAATCCAAACTCAAAATATGTTTCATCCTCAAGATTTACTGTGTATATGCAAATATAATTGGCCACAAGTGCTCCCAGTCTCGTACTTACGATCTGTTCACGCTTTAACCTCTCCAGAGTCTCTCTTTGTTTCATCTGGGAATCGACATTACTCAGACCAACGATTATATGATCCGTATCATCGCTCATTGGCATCGCTTTCATACTTACATACTCCGGTTTGCCGTTCTTGATAATACGATATGTCATCGCAAATCTTCCCTGTTCAGCCAGCTCTTTTAGGATCTTATCCTTCGTGAAGCTCTCCACAAAAACAGCTCTGTCAGACTTATACAGTAACTTAAGTGATTCTTTGCAGCCCTCTTTAAAGAAGTTCTTACCTCTTTGTTTCTCATCGGCCATACCGTTTGTCCTATCAGGCGAATACCTGATATATTCATCAGTTTTGACATTGACGTAGTACAAAGAGAAATAATCTCCCGCAAGTGAATTTGCGATGCTCGCATAGGTTATTCCTTCAGTATCGTCAGTTACCGCCAGCACAGCCACGGCAACAGATTTTGTTCCTCTAACCGGATTTACGGCCACCCTTTTCATAAAAGTATGGATAGTCGTATTGCTGTTGGGTAATCTCTCATCAACACTGACACGGCCTCCGTTATTTGCACACTGTATCATGTATGATAAGAAATTCTTCTGGTGATGTTCAGGGATCGTATTGAACTTCTCAAATTCTTTTCCAACGTTTCTCTCAAATGATCTGTCAGAAAACTCCTTATATGTACTATTGCTTCTGACAATACGGACTGCATCATCAGTGAGTTCCATTATTACCATAGGTATGGAATCAAAGAAATTGTCAGCCTTTATCGAATCACTTCCAACAACCCAGTCAAGATCATAAAGATTTATACTTCCGAGCGTATCGTAATACGATGTCTCATCAGGATTTTCAAAGCCTATCTGTCGTCCCTGCTCATATCTTTCCAGGATCTGCTCAAGAGGGAGCGGTTTGGTATAATAATATCCCTGGAGTTTACAACATCCTATCTCACTCAAGAATTCAACATGTTCTTTCGTTTCAACACCTTCACAGACAGTCTCAAGGCCAAGTGCGGTCGCCATCCTCATAAGCTCTGTAAGGATAACTTTACTGTTAACTCCGTCTTCCATCTGCTGAAGGAATCTCATGTCAAATTTAATAAGATCAAGGTCAAGATCCTGCAAAACATCAAGTGATGAATAACCACTTCCGAAGTCATCCATCCATACCTGGAAACCAAGTTCTCTGAATCTGTTGACCTGACTTCTCATATATTCAAAGTCTGCAGCGACCATACTCTCTGTTATTTCTATGGTAAGCAGAGAATGATCGATACCCGCCTTGTCCACACGCTTTAATATCTCATCAACAATGTCACACTCTTCAAAATCACTTCTTGAAAGATTTACCGACTGCGGCACAGCAAAAAGACCTGCCTCCTTTATAACGGAAAGCTTCTCTATTATCTGATCCACCACATACAGATCCAGCTTATATATAAGGTGTGCCTCTTCTAAAACACCGATGAAATCCGCCGGAGACATGAATCCCTTAACGGGATCTATCCATCTGGCCAAAGCCTCCTCATCACATACTTTTCCGTTTACCGCTCTGACTATCGGCTGATAATAAACCTTTATCCACTTTTCGGATATGGCTCTGTCTATGTTCGAGATAATATAATCCCGCTTTTCCATATCCTCCTGCAGTTCCTGGTTGTAATACCTGACACATGACACAAATGTATTCCTGATCATGTCACTTGCAACCTTGGCATTATCACTGGCGGTTATTATATCAACATCATTTGAATCCTTTATGAACACACCGACTCTTACAGGAAGTGCCTGCATATGGCAGCACTCCTTCCATTCATCAAAGATAGCCTGTATCTTTTCTTCCACAGAATCCTTTTCCGTATAGACAACAAAATGATCCTGTACAAAGCGGCTGCAGTTTCCGTTAGTGAAATGCCGTTCCAGCAAACGTGCAAAAGCGATCAGCTGATTGTCACCTTCCACAAAACCGTGCCTGCGGTTAAAGCTCTTCATTCCGCTTAAGTCAAAGAAAAGTATAGCGGGGATTCCACCATCCTTTAATATCCTCTTGCAGCCAGCTTCAGCCATCTCAAAGAAGCATGTCATCGTCGGAAGCCCCGTAAGATGATCATACATACCGGTCTTCATACTGCGGCCTCTTTTAATCGAATCTTTAAGAACTCTCTTAAGCTCATCGGTATTGGCATCATCACTGTAATATGCGCATTCATCCGTATACCACACCTGGGCGAGTTTTACACCTGTATCGGTAGTAAAATGTTCTCCGATAGCATGTACCATGATGTAGTCGCCGCCATCGGCCCTCTTTGTCCTGTAGACAATATCATATTTACCGCCTACGCTCGCAAAACGATAGGCAGCCTCCGATATACGTGCTATATCCGAAGGATAGGTAGTACAGTACATGTTGTTATCCATGGCCTTGTATGCTTGGGATTTGTCTTTGAAATGAAAAAGCTTGCAAAAGCCGTTAGAAATAATAAGCGCTACAACGCGCTTGTCAATGAACTGATATATCGCGAATGGTATGACAGAACTCTCCAACAATTCACGACTTTCCTTGTTGAACTCGTATCTCTCCATATTCCACCTGTTATGACCACACGGTCACCTTCACATTCCTATTTATAATTTTATTATATTTTGCCCCAATTGTATACAGAAAAAGCAAAAAAACAGGAATGCCTCATATGCAAGGCTTTCCTGCTGTATACAAACTTTTTCCACAAAGGGAAAGACCATTTACGGGGGGCGCAAATGGTCTTGTAAAAGGGGGAGTATATAAATCCCGATTCTTTTGGAACCGGTAACTTATATCATATTGATATTATTATCCTACAACATACTATGTAACAGATCTGTAGGATTAGTTGTTCATCTGCTCTGCAGCCCATACTGTATGCTTGAGCAGAACTGATGTGGTGACTGTTCCGACACCACCTGGAACCGGTGTGGCTTTATCTGCCGTGCCCGTTACCGACTTATATTTTACATCACCGCACAGCTTGCCGTCAACCACATTTATTCCTACGTCGAAAACAACAGCGCCTTCTTTTACGTAGGTTTCATCTATCATCTCGGCCACTCCGGCACAGGCAACCAGTATGTCTGCCTCTTTGCATTCGGCCTTAAGATCCTTGGTTTTTGTATGGCATACGGTGACAGTCGCATTCTTCTTAAGAAGCATCATTGCCATGGGTTTTCCGACTACCATGCTTCTTCCAACGACTACGACCTTCTTTCCTGTAAGGTCTATATCGTAAAAATCCATCATCTCGATAACAGCCTGTGGTGTGCAGGGTTCATGTCCCAGACCTGACTGTGTAAATGTATGTGCTATATTTGTAAGACACATGCAATCCACATCTTTTATGGGATCTACCATCTCAACAATCTTCTTCTCATCAAGATGCTTTGGAAGCGGTCTAAAAAGAAGTATTCCGTTGATGCTGTTATCTTCATTGCACTTTTTTAATGTTTCGATCAGTTTTTCTTCGGTTACATCGGCTTCAAGAACGATACTGACCACTTTGGCCGCTACAGCATCGAATCTCTTTAAAAGACCTCTCTCATATGAAAGATCGTCTTTTCTTTCTCCGACACGGATCACTGCAAGAGTAGGGACAACACCTTTATCTGCCAATGCCTCCATACGATGCGTAACATCCTCGGCTATATGCTTAACAACGGGCATGCCTCTTAATTCTTCCATGTGAAACCTTCCATTACTAAATCGTTTAACAAGTGCATTATATCAGAAAATCCGCGCTTGTAAACACTTTTTTATCTTCAAATTTTTGTTGAACGGGCACAAATCACAGCACTTTTTTGCTATCGATAAAAATATAGTACTTTCATGCCCAAAACCGTGTGTTAAGAACGCAATCCCGCATCTATGGTCTCATAAACTGCTGACAGTCTGCGTGCACCATCGGAAACCAGCTTTGTCACATATGTGTTCATCTCATCTGCTTTATCTCGGTTTTTCATTGATTTCGTGTTGATATACACATTGAGCACACAACCTTTGAGTGCCGCATCAAGACAGGCTGCCGCAACAGCAACATCGCTTATGGCAAGTCTTGAACCCATAACAGCCAGATCTTCGATAACGGGAACTAATGAATAGATATCTTCCAATATCTCCTTTGGTGCCGTTGCCGCATCAAACAGGGCCTTCTCCATGATATCATCATATCCCGGAGTGTTCTTGTCCAGAGAATATGCGGCAGCAAGAGGTGCAAATGCCTTTGCATCCTTTTCTATGTCTGCCTGCAGGATCCTGTTCTTTTCTTCAAGCAGTACCAGGTATTCGTCTATCTTTTCCTGATACTGTGCATATTTCTTTTTACCTGTCGTAAGATTCGACACCATGCTGCACAGTGAGCAGCTAACAGCCGCAACCAGTGCGCTTGCACCGCCTCCTCCCGGAGTGGGTTCTTTTGATGCCAGAGCAGTCAAAAACTCTTTCATAATGATTCTCCTTATTTATTTCAAAATATAATCAAAAAGTGATATCTGATCAGTCTCGGGTATATCACCGAGTATGCCAAGCTCACCAAGCTTGTCTGTGATGGTGGATGAAGCCTTGCTCCTGTTCCTGAAATCCTCCTTTGACAGGAAAGGTTCTCCTTTGGCCGCTTCCACTATACCAACTGCCACGGATTCACCAAGACCGGCTATACTTGTGAGTGATGGCATTATCTTTCCGTCTATGACCTGGAAATGTGTAGGTTTTACGAGTTTAAGATCGATCGGTGCAAAGTCATAACCGCGTGCATACATCTCCTGTACGCTCTTTAAGGCTGTCTCCATATCCTTTTCTGTCGCAGTCTGCTTTCCTTTTCCTTCTTCCTTTGCTCTCTTTAAGCTCTCTAACTGCTTATCCACCTTTTCCTTGCCAAAGCACATCATCTCATAGTCAAAGCCCTTGGCTCTTATAGTGAAATATGCCGTGTAGTATTCAAGCGGATAATATATCTTGCAGTACGCTATCCTCCACGCCATCATTACATAAGCAGCCGCATGAGCCTTCGGGAACATGTACTCTATCCTCTCGCATGACCAGATGTACCAGTCGGGAACATTATGCTCCCTCATCTCTTCCTTCCAGCCTTCCCACTCTGGACATTTCTTCTTTGCGACTTTTCCTTTTCTGACGTTTTCCATTATCTTGAAAGCATGCGAGCTCTCAACACCCATCTCTATAAGATAGGTCATGATATCATCTCTCGTACAGATAGCCGTCGATATCGTTGCGGTACCTTCCTTGATCAGCACCTCAGCATTTCCCTGCCATACGTTCGTTCCGTGCGAAAGACCGGATATTCTTACAAGATCCGAGAATGCTTTCGGTCCCGCATCGATCAACATCTGCATGGCAAACTGGGTACCAAACTCAGGTATGCCCAGACAGCCAAGAGGTGTTCCTCCCATATCTTCCGGAGTGATACCCAATGCTTCTGTCGACTGGAACAGACTCATTACTTTCGGATCATCAAGCGGGATAGTTCTGGGATCCATGCCAATAAGATCCTGAAGCATACGTATCATGGTCGGATCATCGTGTCCGAGTATGTCAAGTTTTAACAGGTTGTGATCTATTGAGTGATAATCAAAATGCGTCGTGATGATATCACTAGTCATATCATTTGCGGGATGCTGTACCGGTGTGAACGAACAGATATCCTCACCCTTAGGAAGAACAACGATTCCTCCCGGATGCTGTCCCGTGCTTCGTCTAATACCCATGCACCCCTGTACTATCCTGTTTATCTCTGCCTGACGCTTGCTTATTGATTTCTCCTCATAATATTTCTTTATGAAGCCGTACGCAGTCTTGTCAGCCAGAGCTGCAATAGTCCCGGCCTTGAAGGTCTGTCCCTTTCCGAAGATGACCTCCGTATATTTGTGAGCGTTTGACTGATATTCTCCCGAAAAGTTCAAATCTATATCAGGCTCTTTGTCTCCCTTGAATCCCAGGAAAGTCTCAAACGGAATGTCAAATCCGTCTTTTATGAGCTTCTGCCCGCATACGGGACAGTCTTTATCAGGCATATCCACTCCGGCTTTACCGGCATAATCCTTAACCTCCGGCGTATCAAACTCCGTATAGTGACAGTGTTTGCAATAGTAATGCGGGCTTAATGGATTTACCTCGGTTATTCCCGACATCGTGGCTACGAACGATGAACCGACAGAGCCTCTTGAACCCACCAGATATCCGTCATCATTGGACTTCCACACCAGTTTCTGCGCAATGATATACATGACCGAATATCCGTTGCTTATGATCGATGTAAGTTCTCTCTCAAGCCTGTCCTCAACGATCTTTGGCAGCGGATCGCCATACATCTCATGCGCCTTGTTATAACATATCTCTCTTAGAGTCTTATCGCTGTTTTCTATCACAGGCGGACATTTATCCGGCCTTACAGGACTTATCGTCTCACACATATCCGCTATCTTAACCGTATTTGTGATAACGACTTCCTCAGCCTTATCGCTTCCAAGATATGCAAACTCGGAAAGCATCTCTTCCGTTGTCCTTAAATACAGCGGTGCCTGGTCATCGGCATCCTCAAAGCCCTGTCCCGCCATGATGATCCTTCTGTAAATCTCATCCTCGGGATTTAAAAAGTGGACATCGCAGGTGGCGACAACAGGCTTGTTGAACCTCTCTCCCAGCTCAACGATACGTTTGTTTATGTTCTGAAGATCCTCGACCGAATTAACAGCTTCTATCTTTTCCGAAGCTATCATGAACATGTCATTGCCAAGAGGCTGTATCTCCAGATAATCGTAAAAGCTGACGATATCAGCTATCTCTGCTTCCGGTCTGTCATCAAGGATGGCCTGATAAAGCTCACCTGCCTCACAGGCGCTTCCCAGTATCAGTCCTTCTCTGTACTCGTTTATGTAGCTCTTGGGGATTATGGGTTTTCCCCTGTGAACAAACTTAAGATGAGACTTTGATACCAGAGTATAGAGATTTACACGTCCGGTATTGTTCTTTGCAAGGATGATCGCATGATGGCTTCTTAATTTTTTTACTCTTCTTACAAGAGCGCTCTCCTCATCCTCGTCATCGCTCTCAAGACTGTTAAGATCATCAAGTTTATGTGCGCCCTTGGATATTGCCATATCCATCAGCTTTATGAAGCATTCGGCAGTCGCTTCCGCATCATTAACGGCTCTGTGATGACCTTCCAAACTGACACCCAGGTCGTTACATACCACATCGAGCTTGTATTTTGGCAGATGAGGCAAAAGGTCTCTTGCAAGTTCGAGTGTATCAACAAATGTATCATCAAACACAAGTCCCAGGCGTGAAGCGAATTCAAATATGAACGAGGTATCGAATCTCGCATTGTGAGCAACAAGTATCGAGCCGTTTACAAACTGAGCAAACTTCGGCAGTACTTCCTCTATCGGCGGAGCATCCTTAACCATGTCATCAGTGATATTGGTAAGCTTGACTATCCTGTAGGGGATCGGTTCCTTAGGGTTGACAAATGTCGAGAATCTGTCGATTATCTGTCCGTCCTTTATTTTTACGGCACCTATCTCCGTTATGTTGTTTCTCACCGGAGAAAATCCCGTAGTCTCAATATCAAACACAACAAAAGAACTGCTTATCTCCTGTCCTTTTGAGTTTGTGACCACCTTTGCAAGGTCATCTACGATGTATGCCTCTACTCCATATATTACTTTAAAGAAATCGTTGCAATCAGGTTTCTCTTCTCCGGCTTCCTCTCTCTTTGATTTCTCCTTCTTCCAGAGATCCTCCCATGTATGATTCGCAGCCGGGAATGCCTGAACAACGCCGTGATCCGTTATGGCTATCGCGGGATGTCCCCATGAATATGCTGTCTTTACGATATCAGACACTTCCGAAACACCGTCCATATCCGACATCTTTGTATGGCAGTGAAGCTCAACTCTCTTCCTTACGCTGAAATCTTCTCTCTTTGTCCTGAAGTCCTTGATCGACATGATACCTGATACATAGCCAAGATTTACCTCTCTCGTGTATGTATCCAGGGCAGCCACACCTTTTATCTTTATGAAAGAGCCCTTCTTGACGGCGCTTCTCATATCTTCAACCTGATCGTTCCTTATGAATATCTTGACGGAGATCGAATCTGTGAAATCCGTTATATCAAACATATATATGGTCTTGTCATTTCTTACTGGTCTCTCATCGACACTCATGACCTGTCCGCGGACTATGATCTCGTCATTGTCTCCCAGGACCTCATTGAGATTGATATGCTCACCCTCAAATTCCTTACCGTATAGCACATCCGGATTGTCCGATCTGGTAAGAGGCTTTTTATAGTCCTTCGCTGAATCCCAGGATGCTTTCTTATCAGATGCAGGTTCGGGTTCAGGGGTTGCAACATAAACGGGCTCTTCCGGAATGTTGTCGGCTGCAGACTCTTCATACATAGCAAAGGCAGCATCGTCATCGCTTAATGATGCATTCTCATCTATGTCATTCACAGCCGCATTTATCGAATCCGTAGTCTCTGTGACATAGCCTGCCCTGTAAGCGATCATGGCAACCTCACGGTCGATCATTATATCGCTTTCCTTGGCTTTTTTACTGTTATCTACTTTCTCAAAATCAAATCTGAATTTAACAAATATGCCGCAACGTTCGTCAAAGATACGCTCTAAAATGTCCGAAAGCTCGGCAACCGAATCCCTGCATATGGTGGTATCTGCAAGGATGATCTTTATACTTTCCTCATCCTCGAACTCGATCTTCGCCTTCTTGTAGAGCGGATAAAGAATGGGATAATACTCCTTCAGTTCAAGCAGTATGCTGTCGTTGTATGTATCCATCAGAGTACGTGTATTATATGAATCGTTAAGGACAAACTCCTCGATTATCTTTACTTCAACATGCTTGCCTTTCATCAGCTGTTTCTCGATAAGTCTCTCCATCTTAAGGATATACTTCTTCTCTATGATATGATCCGAAAGTATAAATATCCTTAACAGGGTTTTATTCCTGTTGACACTGACTTTTTTAACATTCACCTCCTGAAACAGGATCTTCAATTCCTCATCAGTGACCAGAGTATTAAAAACTTCAAAAAACAGCTTTATTTCCATGTCATTACCAACTTATCTTCCTATTTGCTTAAATCATCAGGTTAAGCGCCTGTTTTGTTATTATCCCAGTTGAGCAGTTCCTCTTTAAGCACATCGAGCAGCTTATCTTCCGGCACTTTCTTTATTATCTGGCCTTTTTTTATCAGAAGGCCCTCACCGTTTCCGCCTGCGATTCCTATATCAGCTTCTTTTGCCTCTCCGGGACCGTTTACCGCGCATCCCATAACAGCAACCTTGATATCAAGCGGTATTCCTGCCACCATGGTCTCAACTTTGTTTGCAAGAGAGATCATATCAATCTTTGTCCTTCCGCAGGTTGGACAGCTGACAACTTCTATTCCGCCTTTTCTCAATCCCAGTGTTCTTAAGATAAGCTTTGCGGATTTTATCTCTTCTACAGGATCACCCGTGAGTGAAACTCTGATGGTATCACCGATACCTTCATTCAGTATGAGTCCAAGCCCTATGGCAGACTTGATATTTCCGCTCGTAACGGTACCCGACTCCGTTATACCCACATGAAGAGGATATACAGTCTTTGGTGCTATAAGTTTATGCGCCTCAACACACATGAGCACATCTGATGATTTGATGCTTATAACGATATTGTCATATCCGCAGTCTTCTATCATATGTACCTTGTCGAGTGCACTTTCCACTATGCCTTTAGCAGTGACACCGCCATACTTTTCCACCAGATCCTTTTCCAAAGATCCGCTGTTAACACCGACTCTTATCGGGATATTATGCTCTTTTGCTGCTTTGACCACTTCTTCAAGCTTTTCTTTCCCGCCTATGTTTCCGGGATTGATCCTTATTTTGTCGGCTCCGTTTTCGATGGCAGCGATTGCCATCTTGTGATCAAAATGTATATCAGCCACGAGAGGGATGTGAATCCTTTGTTTGATCCTTGAAAGACTCTCTGCCGCTTCGAGTGTCGGAACCGTACATCTGATTATCTCGCATCCGGCATCTTCAAGTCTTAATATCTGTTCAACACACCTGTCCGTGTCTTCTGTAGCAACATTGGTCATCGATTGGATGAGTATCGGATTTCCTCCTCCAATGACCCTGTCACCTATATGAATGATCTTAGTATTTTCTCTGTACATAAAAACGTACTATATCGAAAACCTCCGATATTATTCCTTTCTCTTAATAATATAAACTTACATAGAACATAATAAAGCCTATCCCCCATCCAATGCAATTGGATAAAATACGGAAACGCCCGTTACACATTTGTTGACTGTATCGGATTTATGATTGACGCAACAGGTTTGTATTTTTGAGTATTCTTATCAGTATAAATCTGCGGCTCAACATTTTCTCAAAACCTCCCATTTATGACATTTATGTCACTATTTATATATACTGGCACCGTTGAGGTTTTTTATTGTTTATATGACACAATTGTTTTTTGACGCCCAAGGTCGAAAATAGTCAAAAATTGTCGACCACATCAGTCAATGAGTGCTCGAAAAATCTTTTTGCTCTCACGCCTTTCCATGTTTTTTGAGCGCAAATTTTTCCTGATTTTTTTCTTTTTGTGACCGATCAGGACAGTGGTTATTTATTAAATAATCAAATCACGATTTGATGTTTATGTCGCTAATCATTGAAATTGCGTATGATATTCTATTTTATGATCCTGTTTGCATCCATTCCTTTCAGATGTATATTTTCCTTTTCTGTTGCAGATTTTTCTTGCCTAATACAATTATACCGCTCTTCTGCTTCCTGTCTGATACTTGATACACTGCCGGTTCATTTTCATCTTTTCAGCTGGCTTTTTCAAGGCTGTTAACTGCTTCATATCCTTCTTTAAGCACTTCTTTCTATCTTTCCCTTCTTTTTTAAGCGCATGTCATGTATCATATCCTGTTTGGTTTCATGCTTATACCTTTTGGGGTAGAATATCAGTACAGAAATGATCTTTTTTGAATGAAAAAAAAGTGGCATCAGCCGATAGCTGAAACCACTCTTTATGTTTATGCCGATCTGTCCGAAAGATCAGTTAAAGAATCTCATTATATCGTTGAACATTACAAATATCATAAGAGCAAACAGTAGAATCACTC
The DNA here is from genome assembly GCA_016286035.1 of Lachnospiraceae bacterium. GTDB lineage: Bacteria > Bacillota > Clostridia > Lachnospirales > Lachnospiraceae > Colinaster. The sequence continues at coordinate 83,333 of JAEERY010000075.1, read as the reverse complement.
CTGCAAGCTGAACAATCCCTTCTTTATCAGCCGGAACAGGCTTTCCTCTTATTGCTTCTATGAGTAAGAATATCAGTCTTCCTCCGTCAAGTGCGGGGATTGGGAGCATGTTCATGACTCCCAGATTAATGCTTAACAGCATCGCTATATTGAACATGTTCATAAGAGTGGTGAGAAATCCGTATGGCTTTGAAACCTCCTCAACGTCTCCTATGATCTTTGCCATTCCTATGGGACCTGCTATGTCATCCTTACTGCCTTTTCCGCTAAGGAGCATTCCCAGACTCTTTACGGTGGCTACAAGTCCGTATCTGACTTCATATAACGAATATTTGAATAACGAAGAATTCCTGCAATCTATATATTCCATGTAACTGGTCAGTCCCATGAGATATCTGTTTTCTTCCTCATAGAACTTAGGAACTATCACAGTCGTATATATCTGTCCGTCTCTCTTATATGTGACTTCCATGGGTTCGCCGTCTTTATTGACAAACACATCAACATATATCTCACGACCCACATATACATGCGATCCATTTATCTTTACGATCTCATCTCCGACTTCAAGTCCCGCTTCCGCTGCAGGATACCCTTCCATCAATTCCTGAATGACCGGCTTGTCCGAACCGTAGAACCATACTATTACAAGTGCGATGATATAAGCCAGAATAAAGTTGAACAGCGGGCCTGCCACGACTGTTGATATTCGCGCCCATACAGGCGCTTCTTTAAACTTAAGGGCTTTTTTTACCGAACCGATATCATCTGCATCGTCAACAGTGATCTGTTGCGAAAGATCGATATCTTCATCATCTTCCTTGCTGCCATCACCTTTTTTAACCGATTCAAGCAGGTCCTCCTCTCCCATGCCTCCGAATATGCAGGCACCGCCGAGAGGCAGCCATCTTAGTACATAATAGGTTCCGTTTTTGTGGAATCCGAATATCTTCGGTCCCATGCCGACCGAGAACTCGTCGACCTGTATCCCGTTTAGCTTGGCTATGATCATATGTCCGAACTCATGGGATACAACTATTATGCAAAATACAAATATAAACCATATTATAGTTGTTACCGACATCTTAACTGCTCCATTTTGATGTTATGAATTCATAGCAGTCCGCTTCAGCTTCCAATATCTGCTCTACAGTGGGAGCTTCTATCTTATCATGCCTGTTCATGGACTCCTCGATGATATCATATATATCAAGGAAATGGATCTTATCATCCAAGAACAGCGCAACCGCTTTCTCGTTTGCCGCATTGAGCACGGTTGGCATGCTTCCTCCTTCAGCGATCGCTCTGTATGCAAGTTTAAGTCCCAGGAAGGTATCCATATCGGGCTTTTCAAATATGATCTGTCCAAGTTTGAACAGATCAACCCTCTCTTCCTTCATGGGCCTCCTGTCAGGATAGAACAATGCATACTGAATAGGAAGCTTCATATCAGGCGTTCCCAGCTGAGCTATGATACCGCCGTCTACATACTGCACGGCCGAATGTATGATGCTCTGTGGCTGGAGTACGACCTGAATCCTGTCAGGCTCAACGCCAAAAAGCCATTTGGCTTCTATAACTTCAAGACCCTTGTTTACAAGGGTCGATGAATCTATCGTGATCTTGCGTCCCATGGTCCAGTTGGGATGCTTTAATGCCTCTCTCCATGTTATGTTAACCAGTTCTTCCCGTTTCCTTCCTCTGAAAGGACCTCCGGAAGCCGTAAGCAATATCTTCTCAACGCTTTTTTTAGGAAATCCCTGCATGGACTGAAAGATCGCACTGTGTTCACTGTCTACCGGAAGGATCTTAACTCCCATCTCTTTTGCAAGAGGCATTATGATATGTCCGGCGCAGACTAAAGTCTCTTTATTCGCAAGAGCTATATCCTTGCCTGCCTTTATCGCAGCTATGGTTGGTCTGATACCTATCATACCTACAACAGCGGTGACCACCACATCAACTTCATCATCTTCACACAGCTCGATAAGCCCGTCCATTCCGCTCAATACTTTTGTGTTTGTATCAGCAACACGCCGTCTTAACTCGTTGGCGGCATCCTCTTTAAACATACATACCGCTTTGGGTGAGAATTCCCTTATCTGTGCTTCCATTTTGTCTACACTGCCGGAAGCCGACAAGGATATTACTTTAAGATCATCACTGTATTCTCTTACTATATCAAGTGTCTGGGTACCGATAGATCCTGTAGACCCAAGTATACATATATTCTTCATATCAATCCTTTAACCGATCACTGAATAAACAGTTTTGCCAAAAAATAAATGAGAGGAGCTGTCACTATGACGCTGTCAAATCTGTCCATGATGCCTCCGTGTCCCGGTATAAGCGTTCCGTAATCCTTGATATTATAATGTCTCTTTATACCAGATGCACAAAGATCGCCGATCTGACTGAAAATACTTCCGACGATACCGATCACAACGCACATCCACATATCTTTGAGCGTCAGTATATTAAGCGAGGTCATTATAAGATCATATACGACACCTGTCAGCGCAGTCCCAACCACGCCGCCTATTGCCCCTTCTATTGATTTCTTAGGGCTGAGAATCGGTGCCAGCTTATGCTTTCCAAACTTCATTCCTGTAAAATACGCACATGTATCGCACATCCATGAACACATGAACACAAGACATGCGATCCAGAAACCGTTATCCAGGCATCTTGTCATATATATATATGAAAACATCACAGGTGCATATATTATACTGAAGAATGCACCCATAAACATGCCTGCAGCATATCTTGGGAATGTAAAAACATAAGCTGCGGCAAGCATAAGAAGCGTAAGTATCAGCCATACCGTAAAGAATCTCTCGGACTGTCCAAGGAATACCAGTACATAATAAACCAAAATGGAAAGGTCCCCTATCATCTCCAGTACATCTGGCTTTTTATCCGCCTGATGAAGTCCTATAGCACGCGAAAGCTCAAAGTATGCAATTAATGATATTGCAGCAAGCGTAAGTATGAGTACAGGGCCACCCAGCCATAATGTAACTGCTGCTATTATAACCAGTACGATCCCACTCATAACACGGGTCTTAAGCATATCTAACCTCTCTAATTAAATCTTGTTTTAATAAAAATTACGATTTTTGTGACAATCCGCCAAATTTTCTGTCTCTTGCATTGTATGCTTCGATCGCCTTTGTAAGTTCCTCTTTATCAAAGTCCGGCCATGGTTTATCGCAGAAATAAAACTCTGAATATGCCAGTTGCCATAACAGGAAATTCGAAATACGCTGCTCTCCGCAGGTCCTGATCAAAAGATCCGGATCCGGATAATCTCCGGTATCGAGTGCAAGTCCCAGCTTATCAATGGTTATATCTTCAGGATCAAGCTCCCCGCTTGCGACCTGCTTTGCAAGCTTCTTTGCTGCTCTGGTTATCTCATCTCTTCCTCCATAGTTAATGGCTATGGTAAAGTGAAGTCCGGTGTTTGACTCGGTTGCCTTTTCCAGATCCTCTATCTTTTCTCTTATATCTTCATCCAATCCGCTCTTGTCACCTATTACACGGACCTTCATATTATTCTTGTTTGCTCTCTTCTTACAGTTCACCATATAGTTACGAAGAAGCTTCATCAGAGCTTCCACTTCTTCTGCTGGTCTCGACCAGTTCTCTGTCGAAAATGCATATACTGTGAAATAATTGATACCCATATTGTAGGTTATCTCACACATATCCTCTACAACTTTGGCTCCCTGCACATGTCCTGCCGTACGGGGAAGTCCCTTCGCCTTGGCCCACCTGCCGTTACCGTCCAGTATTATCGCTACATGATTAGGTATGTTCATGTTTTTGCTCCCTTAAGAAAAAGGGACACCGGGGTGTCCCTTTTGCATCGATCAAACTTTCATTATATCCTTGGTCTTTTCTTCAACGGCTGCATCAATATCCTTGATGAACTTATCCGTCTGCTTCTGAAGCTGATCCTCAAGATCTTTTACTTCATCTTCGCTCACATCTTCCTTTGTGAGCTTCTTCAATGCCTCATTGCCGTCTCTTCTGATATTTCTGACAGCAACCTTTGCATCCTCACCTTTTTTCTTTATCTCTTTTGCCAGCTCCTTACGTCTGTCTTCTGTAAGCTCCGGGAATACCAGTCTGATGACCGCTCCGTCATTTGAAGGTGTGATGCCTATATCTGATGCAAGTATCGCCTTCTCTATCTCCTTGATAAGTGATTTCTCCCAGGGTGCTATCTGTATCATACGTGCCTCGGGAACAGATATATTTCCAACCTGCTGAATAGGTGTAGGTGTTCCGTAATAGTTTATTTTGATCTTGTCAAGCACGTGAGGGTTTGCTCTTCCTGCCCTTATTGTCTGATAATCAGATAACAGATAATCATATGCCTTCTGCATCTTATCATTGTATGTCTCGATTCTTGCGTCCATAAAAACCTCCCTTGTAGTCTTTTACCTTTATTTATACCGTTACTTTTGTACCGCTGAATTTTCCTTTTATAGTATTTACGATGCTGTTCTCCTCATTAAGATCGAACACCCACATCTCCTTTTTATTGTCCCTTGCCATTATCGATGCCGTCATGTCAACAACCTGAAGGTTCTTTTCTATAACTTCATCTATGCTGACCACGTCATACTTCTTTGCATCGGGATTTACTCTCGGATCGGAATCATATACACCGTCTATTGCTTTTGCAAGAAGGATAACTTCTGCCTCGACCTCTATGGCTCTGAGTACAACACCTGTATCCGTTGAGAAATACGGATGTCCCGTTCCTCCCGCAAAGAATACCACCATTCCTTTTGAAAAGTACTTGTTGGCTCTGTCTTTGCTGAAGAGCTTTGTAAATGAGCCTATCTCAAAAGGTGTGAGTATATTTGTCATCATACCTACGCTTCTGAATATCTCAGATACATAGATGCAGTTCATTACCGTTGCGAGCATTCCTATCTGGTCAGCCTTAGTTCTGTCTATGTTCTCGCTGCTTCTGCCTCTCCAGAAATTGCCTCCCCCAATGACTATACCGACCTCTATACCGTCATCGACGAGCTGTTTTACCTGAAGTGCTACCTTTCTTACTGTTTCCTCATCAAAGCCCTGCTTCTTTTCTCCCGCAAGTGCTTCTCCGCTGAGTTTGAGCATGATACGCTTCATATTGTTCCGTTACCTTTCCTAATCTCTGAAAAATGCTGACGGGCTTACATCTGCGTAGCACTGTGAACACATTCCCTCTACTGCAGCACCGTTATTGATCTGTACAGCTTTTGATTTGATATTTCCCATAACGATCGCCGTCGAATCAAGGATAACCGGGCCATGTACATCTATATCACCCTTTATAGCTCCCGATATTACAGCGCTGGTAGCAAATATATTACCTCTGACAACAGCTTTCGAACCAATCTTTATGGCTCCTGAGCTCACCAGATCTCCGGTCACCGTACAATTGGCTGCCACAATGTTTCCTGCTTCCGCATTTCCGTTAATAGCGCCTGTTATATTAAGTTCCCCGTATACCTTCACATTACCGTTGATGCATCCCATCACATCAAGAGAGCCTGTAGATGAAAGATCACCGTTAACAGTCATGTTTGCGGTAACAACAGCAAGTTCATCGGTAGGGCTAACCTCTTCCTTTTTGCTCGAATAAGATTCGGTCTTGGGTGCTGTATATACCGGTCTTTCATAACTTGCATATGTTGATACAGGTGTCTCCGGCTCATATGAAGGCTTCTCTTCCTCTTCCTCTTTGGGAGCCGAAACCACGCTTGCCTTGGCGATAGCTGCCTTGGCTGCGAAACTGAGTTCCTCGCTTGAAGGGATCCTCTTATTCGGTTCTTCCTCATATCTGCTCTCAGATTCCTCGGCATTTGCCGCAACCTGATCGAGAAAAGATCCGAGTGCCTCCTCTATCTCCGGAACCTCATCCTGTGCATCTTCATTGTGCTCTATACCCATAGACTCTTCGGCTGCCGCAAAGACATCCAATTCATCTCCTGTATTTTTCACCTTTTCCTCACCGGCAAGTTCACTGACCGCCAGTGACAAGTCCTCTTTCAAATCCTGAAAAAAGCCCATAGGTTAATCCTCCGTATCATTTATATCATCTTCTTCAAAGACTGGCGAAAGATGCCTGATCTTTTCTGTCTTATCATCTATCGGCAGTATTACCGTATCTTCCATGGCCTGTATGCCCTGTATTATTTCCGGCAATGCCTGAACCGTGGCATTTTTCTCGGTAGCATCATGCATTAGTATTATGCTGCTGTCATGCTCTCCGATACCTGCCAAAACATTCGCTTTTATCCTGTCTTTTCCGGGTGACGGTGATGTGGCATCCTGGCTGGATATGTTCCAGTCATAATATATCCACTCCCTGTCTGTGACCATTGTACAAAGCTCACTCATGGATACGCGGCTTACTCTGTTGCTGGATCCTCCAGGGAATCTTAAATAATGCGAATCAACCCCGGTGTTTTCCAGAATATAATCATGAAGTTTGTCGATATCCGCAAAAAAAGCATCTGTGGAGCTGTATATGTCACTGTATACATGACTGTAGGAATGCATGCCGATCGTATGTCCTCTGTCAACGATCTCCTTATACCACTCCGGGTGCTTCTCAGCCTGATAACCCGTCACAAAAAAAGTTGCTTTTACATCATATTCATCCAGGATATCCAGGATCTTCTCCGTATTCGGACTTGGTCCGTCATCGAAGGTAAGATAGACTTTTTTCCCCGGAAGTGCTTCATCGATCTCCTGAATGAGAGGTTCTTCCGGTTCTGCCAGAAGCTCTTTAGTCTCAAGATCCCTGTTTGCTTTCTCCTGATTAAGCTGACTTAAGCCTTCATCAGCCTCACTCTTCAACATATATGTAAGCTCAAGCTTTGATATCCGGTCGTTTAACTCGTCAACGCTCCTGTTAAGCTTTTTAACGTAGCTTAATGAAACTGCACTTATAATGATCGGAGTTATGATCATGACCAGAAATAAAGTGACAAGACATCCTTTTATAAAATTTACTCTCTTACGCCTGCCTGCAGGCATATTGTCCTCACTCATAACTACCTGAATGTATATATTAAAATCACTCCTAATCATTATACAAATGAACGGCATCTTTTGCAATAAACACATTATTAAATTTAAAATACCACCCGTTCTCAAATCCGAACGGGTGGTATGTCAAAATTTGTTATTATGCTATCACCAGACTGCCATCCCTGACGTCTATCGTGACAGTTTCTCCGTCTTTTGCCCTGCCTTCAAGTATTGCCTTGCCGATAAGAGTCTCTACATGCTTCTGTATATATCTCTTAAGCGGTCTAGCACCGTATACCGGATCATAAGCCTGATCAACGATAAACGATGTGGCTTCATCAGTAAGCTTGATCTTAAGTTCTCTGTCTGAGAGTCTCTTGTTGAGATCCTCGATTATAAGACTTACGATATTGCTTATATTGTCCTTTGTCAAAGGCTTGAACATTATTATCTCATCAAGTCTGTTTAAAAATTCGGGTCTGAAGCTTGCTCTTAACTCCTCATTTACCGCTTCTGCTGCCTCATCGGTAATATTTCCGTCATCATCTATTCCTTCGAGCAGATACTGAGCTCCGATGTTGGAAGTCATGATGAGTATCGTATTCTTGAAATCTATGAGTCTTCCCTGAGAATCTGTTATCCTTCCGTCATCAAGAACCTGCAGCAGCGTATTGAACACATCGGGATGAGCTTTTTCAACCTCATCAAACAGTACAACAGAGTAGGGTTTACGCCTTACGGCTTCTGTCAGCTGGCCTCCCTCTTCATATCCTACATATCCGGGAGGTGCTCCTATAAGTCTGCTTACCGAGAACTTCTCCATATATTCGCTCATATCGAGTCTTATCATATTGTTCTCATCATCAAACAGACACTCGGCAAGCGATTTGGCAAGTTCTGTCTTACCTACACCGGTAGGTCCCATAAACAGGAATGATCCAATCGGTTTTCCGGGATCCTTTATTCCGGCTTTGCTTCTTATGATGGCTTCTGTTACCTTTGTAACGCCTTCATCCTGACCTATTACTCTCTTATGAAGTTCCTCATCAAGATGCAGTGTCTTATTCTTTTCGGATTCATTGAGCTTTGATACGGGTATGCCTGTCCAGCGTGATACTATCCTTGATATCTCATCTTCCTCGACAGCTTTATGAACCAGAGTGAGTTCCTTATTCTCGTTGTCCTTCTTAGCCTGTTCCAGCTGCTTTTCAAGATCGGGCAGTTTTCCGTACTGCAGCTCGGCAGCTTTCTCAAGATTTCCTTCTCTCTTTGCTATCTCAAGCTGTGTCCTTATGGCATCTATCTCTTCTCTTAATTCGTTTTCCTTGTCGACACTGTTCTTTTCATTCTCCCAGCGTGCATTAAGCGCATCTAGCTGTTCTTTATAATCTGCCAGCTCGGCTTCCAGATTCACAAGCCTGTCCTTACTTGCCTTGTCATCCTCCTTCTTGAGAGCCATCGCTTCGATCTCCATCATGCTCACTTTACGCTCAAGCTCATCTATCTCGGTAGGTCTTGAATCCATCTCTGTCTTAACGAGAGCACATGCCTCATCCACAAGGTCTATAGCTTTATCTGGAAGGAATCTGTCTGAGATGTATCTGTCAGATAACACAGCTGCCGCAACAAGAGCATTATCCCTAATCTCCACACTGTGGAATACCTGATATTTCTCTTTAAGTCCTCTTAGTATCGATATCGTCTCTTCAACCGTAGGCTGATCGACCATAACAGGCTGAAAACGTCTAGCGAGTGCAGCGTCTTTTTCTATATACATACGATATTCATCAAGAGTCGTAGCACCTATACAGTGAAGTTCGCCTCTTGCGAGCATGGGTTTTAACATGTTTCCGGCATCCATGGCACCGTCGGTCTTCCCTGCACCGACGATCGTATGTAACTCATCGATAAACAGAATTATCTCACCGTCACTCTTCTTCACTTCATCAAGGACGGCCTTTAATCTCTCTTCAAATTCTCCCCTGTACTTTGCTCCTGCCACCAAAGCTCCCATATCAAGAGAGAATATCTTCTTGTCTTTTAAGCCTTCGGGTACATCCTCGTTGGCTATACGCTGAGCAAGACCTTCAACAACCGCAGTCTTGCCGACACCGGGCTCACCTATAAGTACCGGATTGTTCTTTGTCTTTCTTGAAAGGATACGGATACTGTTTCTGATCTCCTCATCTCTTCCGATGACGGGATCGAGCTTTCCGTCCTTAGCCTTTGATACTAGCTCTATGCCATATTTCTCAAGTACGTCATAAGTAGCTTCGGGATTGTCACTTACAACTCGCTGATTTCCTCTTACGCTCTGAAGAGCGGTGAGAAACCTTTCTCTTGTGATACCATACTCGGTAAATATGGCTTTTATCTCTTTATTCGGGTATTTGATCATGGCAAGGAAGAGATGTTCTACTGCAACATACTCATCTCCCATGGCCTTCATCTCATCTTCTGCCATTGTCAGTGCCTTATTAAGATCAGCACCTACATATGAATTTCCACCCTGAACCTTAACTCTCTTGTCGACGGATTTCTCAGCCCTGTCCATGAAATGCTCGACATTGATCTCCATCTTCTCGATAAGGCTCTTGATCAGACTGTTTTCAAGCGTGAGCAGCGCATAAAGCAGATGCTCCTGCTCTATCTCCTGATTACCGTATTTAACTGCCAGGCTCTCACATTCCGCGATCGCCTGCATAGACTGTTGTGTGAACCTGTTGATATTCATAACGCCACCTCCCTATATCACAGTAAGTATGCGTGACCCGACAGATCACGCATACCTTATCCTCTATGACTCAAATATATCACTATGAGCGGATACATCAATTAAGAAAGAAATAAAAAACTATAAACAGTTTATAAAGCGTTTTTAACTATACCCGCTTTACGTGTGTATTCATCTATCAGACTTTGATGATCTGCTTTTATCTTATCGATATCACTTGCCTTGGCAGCTTCTTCAAGTGCTTTTGCCATCTCAAAGACTTTTGTATCTCCTACAGTTTTTGCCATGCTCTTTAAAGAATGTGATTTAACCTCGTACATCTTTATATCGCCTGCTTCATACGCACTGTTAAGCTCATCAATCCTTGTTTCTGACGTGTTCGTGTAATCCTGTAAGATCTCTCTGTAGAAATCATCATCCTTTCCGCAAAAGCCTTTTCCTTCGGTCGTATTGATACCGTTTTCTTCAAGGATTTTGCATACATCCTTCATATTCCTGTTTTCGGAAACACTTTCATCTGTTTCTTCATCAGGGAAGAATTCGAGGATCTCATCATCAGCCTGACTTTCAGTTTCTTTAACTTCTTTTACCTCTTTGTTATCTTTATTCTCTTCAGATCTTGATCTGTATTCCACTATCTCCGAAGGCAGATATTTAGCCAGTGCATCTTCAAGAGCCGCTATCTCAACAGGCTTTGACAGATAATCATCAAATCCTATGTCAAGATATCTTTCTCTTGCACCTACAACAGCGTTTGCCGTAAGTGCGATCACAGTCTCGCCTTCATGGATCAGATTTTCTTCTTTGGCTTTCTTTAATGTCTCAACACCGTCCATTCCTGGCATCATATGATCGAGCAATACGATGTCATAAATATTATCTTTGAGTTTTTCGATAGTCTCGGCTCCCGACTCGGCAAGATCCGGAACTATTCCGTTCTGCTTAAGAAGATTCTTAATGACCTTCAGGTTCATATCGTTGTCATCAACGATAAGAAGTCTGGCCTTGGGTGCATAGACATACCTGTCTTCTTCTCTCTTTTCTGCTTCTTCTCTCATCCTTTGTTCATAATCACCGATCGGTGTCTTATCAACTACAGGCTGATCGACTTCAAATGAAAACTCCGAGCCTTCTCCGTACTTACTGTTTACATTCAACCCCGATCCCATCATATCCAGCAGTCTTATGACTATGGACATTCCAAGACCGGTTCCTTCGATGTTTCTGTTTTTCTTTTCATCCAGTCTGGTAAACGATTCAAAGAGCTTTCCGAGATCTTCTTCTTTTATTCCTATTCCCGTATCCTTTACTCTTACTCCCAGACTTAAGGTCTCTTCATCTTTCATCTTACCTGTTATATACAGATCGACTCTTCCGCTTCTTGTATACTTGACGGCATTTGTCAGAAGATTTATCGCCACCTGAGATACTCTCATGTCATCGCCGTAGAGAACCGAAGGTATATCGCTGTCTATATGTGCCTCGAATGTAAGGCCTTTTTCTTTTGCTCTCGAAGATATCGAATTGACGATATTTCCTATCATTGTAGAAGTATCATATCTTACGGGTATGATCTCCATCTTTCCTTCTTCGATCTTTGAGAAATCCAGAATGGTATTTATAAGACCGAGCAGATTCTTTCCTGCGGTCTGGATATTAACCGCATAATCCCTTATGGATTCATCATTTGATTCCCTTAAGATCATCTCGTTCATACCGAGTACGGCATTGATGGGAGTTCTGATCTCGTGTGACATCTGTGCAAGGAATCTTGACTTGGCATTTCCTGCATTGACTGCGGTTTCAGCAGCCTCAACGAGTTTTTCATTGGTCTCTTCCTGCCAGTTGATAAATCTGTTTATGAGCACTGCGACAGATACTATCGAAACGCCTATCATCAACAGGAAAATCAGTGTCATGAACAGCACTGTCCCGTATATGCTCCACCAGCTCTGTACTACAACAACGGTAAAGCCGGACATGCTGCTCTTTTCCGTATAGCACGATACAAGTCTGCCGTCATAATCCTTCATGCCAAAGACATCACCCTTGTGATATACATCAGCATATTCGGTATCTTCTATATTCACACTCGATTCACTCGTGATCTCATACTTTTTGTCAGGGTGGTTTATTATTGTACCGTCCTGATCCACGAGGAATGCATATCCTTCAGAACTGTAACTGTCATCAAGGATATCGACCAGCTTGTCCAGGTAACAGTCTATAGCGAATATTCCGAGGAAATCTCCGTCCTTTGAATATACTATTCTCGAAAATGTTATGCAGTAAAGCCCGGTCTGCGCATCAAAATATGGAACTGAGATACTGTATCCGTCTCCGGATCTTTCCGTATCGATGTACCACTGTCTTTCCTCTACTTTATAATCCGGATCCGGGACCCATCCGTTATTCATTATAACGGCATGCTCCTTATATGGATTGGCCATGTAGCAGAAGCTCATCTCGCTGTAGTTCTGTGCGATATCATTCAGCCAGCTGACCGCCTCATCGTAATCATCCAAAACAGAAGGATCTGCCGCTATGACATCCGTGAACATCCTTAAGATGCTCTGTTGCTGCTGCATCCACTGTGTAAGCTCACTCGTATACTTATCAGCCTCTTTGCTTATACGTGTCTGTCCCCATCTTGTTGATGTACCCAGACAGAGCGCAAGGCCTATCAAAAGAGCTATCATAAGTATTCCGATGATACCGTTTCTGATATATCTGCTGGAAACCGAAGCCTTTTTGACTCTGTTAAGCTTCTTTGAGTTTCCGTCATACATATTTCCCTTAAGGATACCCGAATAAGAGACCAGGTTTTCCATCTTCTCCTGAAGCCTTTTAACGGATTCCCTTATCTCTCGCAAAAGTCCCAGAGTATCGGCATCATCCTTAAATGAATCCTCGGTAAGCTTTGCTATCTTATCGACAGGCTTTTTTAGATCTTCAGCAAGACCCGATATAAATCCTTCGGTCGCAACAAGGGTGCTCTCAACTCTTTCCTGGTTGTTAAGACTCATCATGTAGAAGACCACGATAACAGCGACCATTAAAAGATCTATGGCACCCAGCATGATCATCTGATTGTAGATCGCTGAATAGAATGAGTCCGAATCAACGCCAAGGATCAGCTGCCATCCGTTACCCGTCTCAGAAGAAAAGATTATCTTATTGCTTCCGTCTATTTTTGTTGTAAAGCTCCTGTGTTCATTTGAAGCCTTTACTCTTTCAAAAACATCCATATACTCGGGGAGCACTTCTGACAGGATCTGACCCTGAAGCTCGGTATCACTGCAACCTACTATCGTTCCCTGTTCGGTAACGATTATGGCAAGCTGATTGTCATCCCCTCCCATCTTTTGTATCGAATCCTGGACTTTGGAAAGCGTATAGTCCATCGAAAGAACAGAATCACCGTCCGAGAGCAGATATGACAGAGTAAAACACAGATCGCCTGTAGCCGCATCCACATACGGTTCCGATATATATATCTTTCCCGCATTCTGTTTGGCTCCCAGATACCATACTCTCTCCGTCGCATGATATTCCTCGGGCATATCAAATGCAGGTATGATGGACCAGCCGCTAGAAGCCGCATAGACATTGAAACAGTTTCCGTTACTAAGATCATAGTAGTACTGCTGCTGTTGGCTGACATATTCTTCAAGCACGGAAAGACTTGCTTTTTCACTCATCAGCTGTTCCATTCCCATGGATATCCTTAACAGATTTCCTTCGGCATCCGAGATTGTCTCCTGAAGATCACCCTTAATACTGTCTACCTGTATCTTACCTATCTGCTCTGTCTGATCTGTTCCCGCATGATAAATAAGGCTTATGTTCATGGCAATGACAGTCAAAAAGATCAGAGCTATTACGACTATGAAGCTCTTGCTTATCCTGCTGGCCTTGCCGCTTCTTTCCCTTATCCTGCTGTCCTCAAGCAAGACCTTGAATCCGAGGAAGCATACGGATTCGAAAAACAGTTCAACGGTAATAGAAAAGAATGCCTGAATACAGATACCCAGCACCGCTATCATTATAAGTATGATCGATGCCGAACGGTCCATCTTTGAGAGTTTGTTCTTGAATATAGCAAAAAAGATGATGCCCATGACGATATAGCATACTCCGATGGCATACAATACCCACAGGTAATCACCTCTTTGATAAGTGTAATTCTCATTGATATAGAAGATCATTTTTGTGATCGGATTTAAGACAACAAGCAAAAGACCTGCCAGAGAGGGGGCCGATACGTAATAAAAGAACTTCTTTTTCCTGCCGCTTCCCGCATCTGTCATATTTACGATATACAGTGCAAAAAACAGCGGCAGCGATGTATGGAACAGATAGTATATCTCGTTTAGGATATACAGTATGACCTTGCTTTGTATCATATACTCTTCCATAGCTATCTCTACAGATGAGCAGAATGCCGACACCATCAGCGATATGAGAAGCGCAAGGTATGTGAAATGCTGATCTCCGATCTTATTCGCAAACCCTTTCGGTATGGGCAGATACAGTTCCTTTCTGTTTTTAAAACAATCGACGATACAAAACAGCGCAACGCAAAACGCTGATATCTCGAGTATGATCTCATTCATAAGATCTTCTCCCCTTCAAAAAATCAAGCTCTGAAACTCTCCTTAGGTCCCAAATAACTGTGAGGAAGGACAATGCCTTCTCTCCATAGTATTATCTTGTCAAAAGAAACGTTGGGACTTCCCGCGAATACATTTATCGTATTCAAACCGGCTTTAAGCTCCACTTTGGAGGTTAAGCGTCTTACATTGTCAAGAACGCCCTCGCACCACTGCGGACATGTATGACCGGCATAAAAATCCTTATTAACTCCGTTAAGCTCTATCTTCTCTCCATCATTTGAAGATACGTAAAGTATCATATCATCACCGGGTATGACCGGATTTCTGGCAAGCATGTCAACTTCTATATTATACACCCCCGAAGTAGAAGCTATCACATCATATGTGAGTTTTGGTGTATCTTTTGTATTACGGTAATCCTTCGTGACAGGATAGCATTTGACAGCGTTTCCTTCTCTTCCAAGGTATTTTATAACTTTATAACCCTCATTCTCCTTTACGGGTACGCGACCGCAAAAATGCTCGGCATGCATACTGATGATCCCCTCATGCTCGATAAATGCACCGGATACTTTCGAAAGGTCCGGTATGGGAGATGCCAGCACACGTAAAGTCACCTCTGTGGTCTCCTTATCGTCAAAACCAACCTTAAGAATGATCTGTGCCTGTATCTTCTCATTCAGGGCAGACTTATCGCAGTCCACCTCTATGACCGCACGAGGTGATTGTGATATCACGACTCTTCCGGTATCATTCTTAAGCGTTATCTGCGGATTGTCACATACTGCCTCATAATCAAAATCAACATCGCCTCTTGAATCTATGACAATGCGTACGCTGTCTTTGTCGGGAAGAAGCATGCTCCTGTTTGTAATCACTCTTCCAAACTGCCAGTGAGCACCAAGACTCTGTACCTTTTCACCTTCAAAATATACAGCTATCTTCCCCTTGTGAATCGGATTGACATATACAGAGACCGGATACCCCCAGTCATAGTCATCCCATGTTCTGAGTCCCGTATGTCCCGACTCTAACATATGCCTCCATTTACCGGAAAGCATCTCGTTGTATTCAGATATATAAGTACCCATCAGCTCGGCTTTTCTTTTTACCGACTCCGCATAGGTATTGGCCATAAGTATCCTGTTTTGAGCAAGATAAGCATTAATTCCTGCTTCAAGCTGCATCATAAGAATGTTAAGACTTGCCCTGAACTGATAATAGAAAATGCTCTCATAAGCCTGTATGCAGTTCTCTGGAAGATTTTCTCTCAGTTCATCCGCAAGTGCACTAAGCTCTTTTGCTTCATTTAATACTCTGTCAGCTTCAGAAAAGTTTACCGGATCATAGACAGCGCTGTTAAGTCCTTCCGGCTTTCGCAGTGCATTCCACTTCGTGACACCCTCTATCAGCTGAAGAAGCTTTTGCTTGTTTTCCCCTTCTATCATTGAATGGAAATGCTTATCGATCCATTCATCCATATATGTGTCGATCATATCCTCCCTGCTCCATGTCTCATAGTCATAGGCAAGGTCCATGAAATATGTCAGGGGATACTCATTTCCTTTAAGATCACCGACATTTACTATCCACTGTTTTCTTACACCGTATTCATATGCCTGGGTCATCTGCTCCCAGGTCTTGGTCAGCCTGCTGGTATTCTGCCATTCATAACTAATCGGACCGCCATGATAATCAAAATGATAATACATACCGAATCCGCCGGGATGTCTTCTCTCATCCTCTTTTGGCAGGCCTCTGGTATTTGCCCAGTTGTCATCGCTCAGCAAAAAGATGACATCCTTAAGCTCATCCCAGTCCTTAAGTCCTTCGCAGGTCTCGTCACCGTAATAATAATCTTCTACCTCTTTATATATCGCAAGTACTCTGGGGACCTTTGCTATGTCCTCATTTATGCATTCTTTTATCAGCTTATGCTGTGTGAGTATGGCATCCTTGACTACCTTGATATTGTCAGCCATTGTTGCATCCTCGGAAAGGAGTTTTGAATCAGCCTCTCCTCTCATTCCTATGGTGATCAGATTCTCGAATCGACGGTTTCTCATAAGACCGTCCTTCCAGAATTTGGTTATCGCATCCTTGTTTGAGATAAAGTTCCATGCATTGCTGTCGCCGTACTCCTTATATATATGCTGCCACTCCTCACCTGCACGGCATAAAGGTTCATGATGAGATGTTCCCATAATGATACCAAGACAGTCTGCCAGCTTTGCACTCTCGATCCCCGGTCCGTCCTCCGAGAAAACCGAAGACCACATCGCCGGCCACAGAAAGTTTCCTCTCATTCGAAGAAGGAAAATAAACAGCTTTTCATAACACGCAGCCGTAAATCCTCCGAAATGTTCATTACACCATTTGCCGAATGCGGGCCATTCATCGTTTATGAAAAATCCTCTGTAAATGATCGACGGTTCCTTTGAAACAAATATATTGTCACCTCTTGTCAGAATAGATCTGTCTTTCAGGATCACATCGTCAGTTAACATAATATCGGTATTCTTGACAGGTTCGCTGTCACCGAAATAAACAAGTGAAGTCACTCCGCAAAATGAAGACAGTGCAAGTATCCCGTATATTGTCCCCCTCTTGTCGGAACCTGCTATGATAAGTGCTTGACCACTTCGGTCAGCATCTATGAGCGATATGTCGACAGCTGTCATCAAAAAGGCTTCTCTCTTGTCTTTTATGACATTAATGTCAACATTTGAATCAATGAGTTTATCAAGTATTCCGCTTCTTCCCAGGGTTGCGCATATGATCACCCTTTCAGATAAGCACTCAAAGAGTCCCGAGCCAATATATGGTCTTTTATCACATATACTCTCGAGATCGTCTCCTAAAACACTTGCGATCTTGAACACACCGTCGAAAGATGAATCTTCCACTATTATCTCAGCCGGGATGCCGTTTTTTATCACTTCAAATTCCATATCCTACCCCTGTCACATCCATGTTTTATCAATTTATGTAAACCACAAAACTTATTCAAGTATACTCTTCAGTTCATGATACAGTCTTGATACGGGAAGTCCCACTACATTGTAATAGTCTCCGTCTATCTTCTTTATATACTTGCCAAAGCTTCCCTGTATTCCGTATGCTCCGGCCTTATCCAGAGGTTCGCCGCTGTCGACATACTCCGTGATCTCATCATCGTCTATATCACAGACATAGACATCTGTCTTCTCGTAAAAGCTGTGTTCTCCGACACGTCCGTCCGAAGACATGAACACAAAAGTCACTCCTGTATATACACTATGCTCTCTTCCGGAGAGTTTCTTTAACATCCTTACGGCATCATCATCATCCTTGGGTTTTCCTAGTATCTCATCATCCAAAGCAACGATAGTGTCAGAGCCGATCACTATAAGATCCCTGTCCTGAGCAAGTCCCGGATGATTCTCGTTGTAGGTCCTTATACCCGATGCAACATCAAGTGCCTTTAGCCTTGAAAGCTCCGTACATACCTTTGACGGTTCGGTCTGTGATATCATTTCTTCACACTGTGAGGGCCATACTTCAAATTCAAAGCCAATCTGTGTAAGGAGTTCCTTTCTTCTTGGTGAACCCGAAGCAAGTATTATCTTATAATCGTTCTTCATTACCTATCCCTCGAAATGCGCAGCAACAAGTCTCAGATCATCCACTATGGGAAGATGCTGAGGACATACACCTTCACACTGACCGCATCCTATGCATTCGCCTGCTCTTCCAAACTTTGAACCAATGGCATTATATTTGGAAAAGTTCATGGTCCATCCCTTCTTCTCTAGGTCTTCCCTCATATCCTCATTATAGAGAGAAAAATACTGAGGTATGGCTATCTGCATCGGACAGCCTCCCGTACAGTAAGAACAGCCTGTGCAGGGTATGGCTATCTGAGCATTTATAACATCAGCCACCTTAAAGCACAGTTTCTTTTCTTCTTCGGTAAGCGGGATAAACTCCTTCATGTACGAAATGTTGTCCGTCATCTGCTCCATGTTACTCATTCCGGAAAGGACCATCATGACGCCATCCAAGCTTGCTGCAAACCTTATCGCCCAGCTGGGAACAGACATCTTTGGATCTGCTTTTTTTAATATATCCGCACCTTCCTCAGGAACATCCGCAAGGGTACCGCCTTTTACCGGTTCCATTATTATAACGGGTTTATCATGCTTTCTTGCAACTTCATAACAGCCTCTTGCCTGTACCCATTCACTGGACCAGTCTAAATAATTTATCTGAAGCTGAACAAATTCCATTTCAGGATGGTCTGTAAGTATCTTATCTAAAACCTCAGGAGAATCATGGAAAGAAAAACCTGCATGCTTTACCAGACCCTTTTCTTTTTTGTCAAGCAGCCAGTTAAAACAATCAAGCTTTTCATACTTTGAAAGAAGTTCCTCATCTATACCGTGGATCAGATAATAATCAAAATATCCGGCGCCTGTCTTCTCAAGCTGTTTTTCAAAGATCTTATCCCTGTCTTCCTCTTTCTGGATAAAACCTCCGTGAAGCTTGGTCGCAAGTGTAAACTTATCCCTGTCATATCTGGAGGTCAAAACCTTCTTTACCGTATCCTCACTGGCAAATCCGTTATACATCCATGCGGTATCAAAATAGGTGAAGCCATTATCGATAAAGGTATCTACCATCTTGCACACCTGATCGATGTCAACGCTTGACTGATCAGACGGATCCGTAACAGGCATCCTCATCATACCAAAACCAAGTTTTTTTGCCGGTAAAAAATCCATATCATTTCCTCCAATACATTGTAAAAACAGCAGATGAAACTCATGTTTGATCAAGCACTGCTGTCATAAGCCCACACTAAATAATTATATCAAATTCTGTCCCCTAAATATAGCAATTTATGATAGAATATCTGCATGGACATCTTTGAATACATGAGAGAAACAACTAAAGAAAAAGAATCTCCTCTCGCAGCCAGACTGCGTCCTACGACCCTTGACGAGGTAGTCGGTCAGGAGCATATCATAGGAAAAGACAAACTGCTTTATCGTGCCATAAAAGCCGATAAACTCAGTTCCGTGATATTTTACGGTCCTCCCGGTACGGGTAAGACCACCCTTGCAAAGGTTATCGCCGCTACAACAAGCAGCGAATTCATGCAGATAAATGCTACGACCTCCGGCAAAAAGGATATGGAGGATGTGGTTTCCAAAGCCAAGGATATGCAGGGCATGTATGGCAAAAAGACGATACTTTTTATCGATGAGATACATCGTTTCAATAAGGCCCAGCAGGATTATCTGCTTCCTTTCGTCGAGGATGGGACCATAATCTTAATAGGAGCCACAACAGAGAATCCTTACTTTGAAGTTAACGGCGCTCTTATATCCCGTTCCCATATATTTGAGCTCAAGCCTCTTTCCGTCGATGACTTAAAGACACTTATTTTGCGTGCTGTAAATGACAGTGAAAAAGGAATGGGTGCATATAACGCCGATATAACGGATGAAGCACTGGAAGGACTCGCACAGATAGTTGACGGTGACGCAAGGCACGCCCTTAATGCGATAGAGCTTGCGATACTTACCACTGAAAAATCCGAGGATTCAAAGATACATATAACAAAAGAGATAATAGAAGATTGTATCCAGAGAAGAGTCATGCGTTTTGACAAGACCGGTGATAATCACTATGATACGATCTCTGCATTTATTAAGAGTATGAGGGGATCTGATCCGGATGCAGCTCTCTACTATCTTGCAAAGATGATAGAAAGCGGCGAGGATGTGAAATTCATAGCTCGAAGGATAATGATATGTGCGAGTGAAGATGTCGGAAATGCGGATCCGCAGGCTCTGCAGGTTGCCGTAGCCGCAGCCCAGGCCGTTGAAAGGGTTGGCTGGCCCGAATCAAATATCATACTCTCACAGGCAGTCACATATGTAGCGACAGCACCAAAGAGCAATGCTGCCGTATGTGCTATAGAAGCCGCACAGAATACCGTAAGGGAGACCGGCAACCTTCCGGTTCCGCCCCATCTTCAGGATGCCCACTACAAGGGGGCTGCAAAGCTCGGTCACGGAGCAGGTTACAAATACGCTCACGATTACAAGAACAACTATGTAAAACAGCAGTATCTTCCCTATGAACTGTCGGGCAGGGAATTCTATAAGCCCTCCGGAAACGGATATGAGGTAAAGATAAGAGAACATATGAAGAAACTAAAAGAAGAAGCCGAATAAGCTTCTTCTTTTACTTTTTCTTACTCTTTTATTATCTGTTTTAGCTGATTTATCAACTGATCGTATTCCTTTGCAAAACCGGGATAATTATTTGTGATATAATCGGCTTCCGACTTGGATGCAGCTGTTTCAAGCTTTAAAGCTTTCTCATACAGCTTAGTTGCTCCTATTGTCTTGGATGCGCTTTTAAGGGCATGTATTTTTATCTCAAAATCATGCCAGGCTTTTTCTTCAAAGAACTTATTGAGTTCACCTATCCTTTCATCATAGGACCCGACATAATCGGATAGCGTTTCAAAGTAAAAACTCTTATCACCTACACAGTAATGAAGACCTGCCTGTGTATCAATATCCAATTCTTCCAGTTTCTTTACGAAATCATCCGAGACTTCTTCACCCGCGTCCTCCTCAGAGCTTTCAGGCGCGAACTCGATTATCTCATCATCATCCTGATTGTTTAAAAGACTTTCGGGCAGCCACTTCTTTATCTGCTCTTCAAGCTGTTCGATTTCGATCGGTTTCGACAGATAGTCATTAAATCCTGCTTCAAGATACTGTTCGCGGGCTCCGTTTATTGCATTGGCAGTCAAAGCGATCACAGCTATATCAGGATCAACAAGATTTTCCTCTTTTATTCGTTTAAAAGTTTCTATACCGTCCATCTTAGGCATCATATGATCTAAAAGGATCATATCGAACCTTTCTTTTCGTAAGCATTCGATGGCTTCAAACCCGGAATCGCAAAGAGAAGGGGTGATTCCAAACAGGCCAAGCAGGTTTTTGGCTACCTTAAGGTTCATCTCATTATCATCAACCACAAGTATCTTCGCTTTTTTAGCACTAAAAGTGATCTCTTCTTTACTTTGGATCAATTCGGTCTTTCCGGTATAATCACCTATAGGTGTCTCATTAATAACCTGCTGACTTATTGTGAAATAGAATGTAGACCCTTTCCCGTATTCGCTCTTAACCTCGATCTTACTGTTCATCATGCGAAGAAGGTTGACAACAATGGACATGCCAAGTCCGGTTCCTTCTATGCTGCGGTTCTTTTCAACATCAAGCCTCTCAAATGACTCAAAAAGCTTGGGCAGATCTTCTTTTTTGATCCCTATACCTGTATCTTCCACCGATACATACAGTTCGACATGATCATCCTCGCATTTTTCTTTGCGCATGGTAAACTTAACGTATCCCTGTTCCGTATATTTAACAGCATTTGTAAGGATATTGATTATAACCTGTGAGATCCTTAAATCGTCTCCAAACATCTCTGATGGAAGATCCTTATCAATATCCAGTATCAGATCCAGCTTTTTGGATCTTGCACGTTCCGAAACAGTCGCCACAAGGTTGTTTATCAAAGATACTGTATTATATTTGACAGGAACGATCTCCATCTTTCCTTCTTCGATCTTGGAAAAATCCAGTATATCGTTTATCAGATGCAGCAAATTCCTTCCTGCACTTTGAATACTGGTCGCATACTCTAGAATGTTTGTACTGTGTGATTCGCGCAGTATCATCTCATTCATGCCAAGAACCGCATTGATCGGAGTTCTTATCTCATGAGACATATTAGACAGGAATGATGATTTAGCCTCGCTTGCCGCTATGGCACGCTCGGATACAATGAGAAGCTTCTCTCTTTCGTCACGTTCTTTTCTGGTTTTTTTCAAAATAACAGAGATCGTGGCTATCAGTACCATCATAACGAATAAGAATAGAGCGATATTACCGATAATGATCATTAAAAAATCATGGCTTATCGATGTAGGAGCACTTCTTACGACCAGATACCATCCTAAGTATTCAACATATTTTGATACGGCAAATTCATTATTGCTAGTAGTCTGGTATCTGTATTCATCGGTTTCTTCCCGACTTAAAACCTCTGTATCAAGCCATGCATTCTCTATGTTGATATCATCCGTGTCAACCTGTACAAGACCATTCTTATCAACAAGGTTGATCTTGACATCATATTCATTTTCAGCCTGAAGAAAGAGTTCCTGCAGGTTGGTCATCTTAACTCCGACACCGCATACACCCAAAAGTTTTCCGCTCTCATCCTCAATTCTGGCATTCACGAAGACAGTCCATTGGTTTTTGTTCATCTCGTCACTGTCTACGTCAAGATCATAGGGCTTATTCTTTTCAACAAATATCGAGTACCAGATATCATGATCATCATTTATAGGATCAACTATCTTGTTTAAACCTTCATATGTGTAATAACGTCTGCTGTTTTCCGAAACCAGAAAAGCAGAATCATATTCAAGGCCGTTCTTAACACTGTCAAGATACCCCTGCATCACAGTAACGGCCTCCGTTTCGCTCATAGAATCCTCATTCTTGAGAAACTCGGAGAGAAAATCATCACAAGCCATTGTTTTTGCAACGACTATAGGCTCATTTAAGCTGCTTGAAATGGAATCATATATGCGATATGTAAGCATAGTGTCTAGTTCTTTGGTATTCTCTCTTGCAAGCGAAGCCAATGACCAGATCGAAACTATGATCGCGAGCACAAAGCTTATCGAAACAGCCGCGAAAATATAAAACATATTTCCATCGCGGTTCTTTTTCTTATCTTTAATTGACATTGAATACTCTCCCATAAAATCTATATTTGACATGAAGATAACCGACAAAACAATACTGTCGATTCATTCTTATTCCTGTTTTAAACAAGTAAATGTATTATATCATGTATGTTAAGAAAAAAAAGACCTGATTATCATATATACCGACATTAGATCTTTTCTTTCTTTTAAAACATTATACCTTTTGATCCCATAAAGGTCTGAATCCTCGTATATCTCTCACAGATCGCGTTATGAGCCTTATCGGGGATCCAGCTCCCGTTGTGATGGTGAAGTGTATAGCTT
Organism: Lachnospiraceae bacterium; assembly: GCA_016286035.1. Classification (GTDB taxonomy): domain Bacteria; phylum Bacillota; class Clostridia; order Lachnospirales; family Lachnospiraceae; genus Colinaster. The sequence continues at coordinate 59,824 of JAEERY010000075.1, read as the reverse complement.
AAGTCTGTATTATATATAATCCCTGTATCAAAGCTTTTCCCGGTCAGTACTTCGAACGGATATATCGTAATGTCATCTACAAACTGAAAACCTCCGTTCTTCTTTAGCCCATGCTTTTCAATGACCTTGGTGTAACGCACCGGGCAGGTGGAATTGTCCCAGATTCCATCCTCTCTTAAATACGGCCTGTTCTTATAACTTTCACAGATTTCTTTCATTATCGGATGAGCCGGCTTTGCTCCCATTCCGGAACCGCATTCTATTCTGTCAAGAGATTCAAAGCTCATATAGGCATCATTATACAGCAGATCATCTATGGAACGAAGCATCTCTACATCCAGATCCATGTAAACACCACCATATCTGTAAAGCAGATCAGCCCTGGTATAGTCTGATGCAAAAGACCAGTTCTTATGCTCTATTGCCTGCTCAAAAAACAGGCAGTGATCCGGTTTATACATATCAAGATCCCATATCTTTATCTCATAATCGGGTGAATGCTTTCTCCAGGATTCCAGGCATTTTTGGTATAGTTCGGGCATAGGCTCTTTGGAAAACCATATCCCATGTATGATCTTTGGGATCACCTGTTTATCATGCTTTCGATAATCAACCGGAGGCTTATCAACATCTAAAAGCAGCACGTCTTCATACAAGGATTCCAGATAGATTGACGGAACGGCTTCAATCTTAGCCAATCCGGCATCCGAGTTTATCTGGGAAAGAATTTCCTCGTAACCGGTAACAGCAATAAGGATCAGCGTGTTTTTGCTGTTCATCTTCCCAAGCTTATACTTACTTATCCTGTCATAAGGCCGTTTACCTATAACAGTGTCCGTCAATCCCGGAAAATCAACAAATCCGATCAAGTTATCGATCAGACCGCTTTTACACAAAAAAGGATATGTTAGGTTTCGAAAATGCTTTCCGCTGCCCCAGCAGATGATATCTTTTGTTTTTAGTGTCTCAAAATATTCACTGATAGTCATTTTTATTTCTTCAGTAATTGTAAATGCTGTGATATGCTCATGCATTTACGGATATACTCTTCATAGTCTTACTTCTTCCTGAAACAGATTTGAGTATTTATCTATCTCTGCCTGCCATCCCTTAAGTGTTATCTCCGACGGCTCTTTATGAAAGTTATCCCAGAGGCATTGCTTTCTTTCTTCTATGCTTCTGATATGACCGATCGGTTTACTTTTACTATTATCAAGAAATTCCATGAAAGAATCCGCGATCTTAACATTTTTGTTCTTATCATGATAAGCAAACCAGATGCTTCCATCCTTCAGCTCAATACAAAACCAGTCTCCAAACGAATTCATAGCGATGGTCAGCAGATCCTTTTTTAGCAGATCCTCGTTCCTTTCATAATTAAGCTGGTTTTTCAGGTCCCAGTTGCCTCCAACATTCAATCCGTAAAAACCTTTAATATCGCTGCGGCATTTTCCGGCCAATTTGTATCGGGTGTTTCTCCGCCGTTGTATTTTAAAAGAAACTTATAATACTGCTCCCGCAGTTTTGAACCGATCGATCCCTGAAACTTTTCTATTTCTTCTTTGCTTGTTTCTATAAGATTTCTTTTACCTGGTGCATCATTATCAACTTTCTTTTGAAAGATACCAAACAGGCCTGTTTTCTTTTTATTCTCTTTTTCAGTGTTGTATTCAAATCTTGAAATCAGCAATTATCCAATCCTCAAATCTTTTTGCATTCCTTAGATAATACTATCACAGACAAGTCAAACCAGAAAGAAGTTATATCTTTAATACCATAAAATAAGGCCATGTCATCTTTGATGACACAGCCTTATCTTTCGTTTCTCTTATTTAATGCATGCTTTAACAGCTTCTGCAACCTTTATAGCAACCTGCGGATCAAAAGCTTCAGGCATTACATTTTCCTCACTGAGCTTGTCTGCGGGAACAAGATCTGCTATTGCAAGTGCAGCTGCAAGCTTCATTTCTTCAGTGATCTGTCTTGCTCTTCCTTCTAAAGCTCCCTTAAAGATTCCGGGGAATGCAACGACGTTATTTACCTGATTGGGGAAGTCACTTCTTCCGGTACCTACAACACGTGCACCTGCTGCCTTTGCTTCATCAGGCATGATCTCTGGAACAGGGTTTGACATTGCAAAGATGATAGCATCCTTGTTCATGCTTCTTACCATATCCTGAGTTACGGTTCCGGGTGCTGAAACACCGATAAAGATATCCGCTCCCTTTATAACATCTGCAAGCTTGCCCTTCTCATCGTTCGGATTTGTGATCTCAAGCATCTGCTTCTTAGATGAGTTAAGGTCTGTTCTCTCTGAGCTTATCGCACCGGTTCTGTCACAGAGTATCGCTGTCTTGAATCCATAGCTTAAGAGAAGCTTTGTTATAGCTACACCTGCCGCTCCTGCTCCGTTAACAACTATCTTGCAGTCCTCTTTCTTCTTGTATCCGATAACCTTAAGCGCATTGATGATACCTGCAAGTACAACGATCGCTGTTCCGTGCTGGTCATCATGGAATACCGGTATGTCAAGAGTTGCTTTAAGCCTTTCTTCTATCTCAAAACATCTGGGTGCTGATATATCTTCAAGGTTGATACCACCGAATGTGGGAGCAAGGTAAGTAACCGTCTTTATGATCTCCTCTGTATCCTGTGTGTCCAGACAGATCGGAACAGCATTCACACCACCAAACTCTTTAAACAGTACAGCCTTGCCTTCCATAACGGGCATTGCTGCTTCAGGACCGATATTTCCGAGGCCCAGTACCGCGCTTCCGTCGGAAACGACTGCTATGGTATTTGCCTTCCATGTATATTTATATGCTGCTTCCTTATCCTCGGCGATCACCTTACAGGGTTCCGCTACACCGGGAGTGTATGCAAGTGCCAGATCCTCTCTTGTCTTAACCTGGCTCTTTGCCGTTGTGTCCAACTTACCATTCCACTGTTCATGAAGCATTAAAGCTTTTTCTGCTGTTGTCATTATCAATACCTCTGTTTCTTAAAAAAATGTCCTAAAACCACCTTGATTATAATAAACTAATCGCTATCTCATATCAAGACTTATTCTTCACATATTCCTTAATGATCTCCTCTTCGCAAAAATATGTCTTTACTCCCTTTACATCCTGATATGTCTCATGACCTTTTCCGATAAGGGCAACGATATATCCCGGCTTTGCCGTATCTATCAGATGCTCTATCGCTTCTTTTCTATCAAGTATGATCTCGTATTTACCGCCAAAGGCTTCAAGACCGACTATGATATCGTTGTTGATATTCTCGATCTCCTCATATCTTGGATTATCTTCCGTCAGGATGGTAAGGTCTGCATACTTACCGGCTGCTGCCCCCATATCATATCTTCTCTGTTTGGGTTTGTTTCCTCCGCCTCCGAACAGACATATGAGCTTTTCGGGATTATATCCTTTAAGCATGCTTAACAGACTTTCCATACTCAGCGCGTTGTGCGCATAGTCTATTATAAATGTTGCTATATGAGAAGCCTCGCGAACAACCTGGGTTCTTCCCTTTACGGTAGTCGATCTTAATCCTTTTTCTATATAGATGTTTGATACGCCGCATGATTTACAGATCACCGTTGCCACAAGAGCATTTTCGGCATTGAACCGTCCCGGCATGGGAATGACAAACGCATCCTCCATAAGGCCCTTAACATGCATCCTGGAGCCTAAGATATCCGGCTCCCAGATATCTTCAAGCTTATCGCAGTAGAGTGAAGCCTCTTTTCTGGTTGATACGGTAAGGAGCTTATCTGATGCAACTCCTTCTTTTGCAAGTTTTTCTCCGTGCTCATCATCTATGTTTATAACGGCTGTCCTGCTCTGAGTGAATATCTGCTTTTTATACTCAAAGTATTCCTCAAAGTTTTCATGTTCACCCGGGCCTATGTGATCAGGCGAGATATTCAAAAAAGCTCCGTAATCGAAAGTTATGCCATATGTACGATTAAGCTTGAATGCCTGGCTTGAGACTTCCATGACACAGTATTTGCAACCTGCATCAACCATTCTTGCAAAGAGACTGTGCAGTTCGTATGACTCGGGCGTGGTATTCTTTGTCGGTATCTTCATCTCTCCGATCATAGATCCCATTGTTCCTATCATTCCGACCTTGTGTCCCGCAGCTTCAAGTATGCTTTTTATCATGTGCGTAGTTGTAGTCTTGCCCTTTGTACCGGTAAGGCCTATCATGATAAGTTTTTTAGCCGGGTAGCCAAACCATGCAGCACTTATCTGTGCAAGCGCTTTTCTGCTGTCGGAAACTCTTACGACAGTCATTGTATACGGAACATATTCATCTCCAAATCCGTCTTCGAGTGCTTTCTTTACAAGTGCCTGATGACATCCTTCAAGATCTTTTTCAACTATGACCGCCTTTGCTCCAAGATCATGTGCTCTTGTTATATATCCATGTCCGTCAGATGCAAATCCGCTCATACATACAAAGAGTGAATTCTCTTTTACTTTTCTCGAATCATATTCGATAACGGATATCTCCGTATCAAGATCTCCCTGCAACAGATCGTATTCGATCCCGGCTAACAGCTCATTAAGCTTCATAATAGTATTCTCCTTCATATACGACCGTCGACGGTCCAACCATGTGTACATGATCCTCTTCATCCCAGTCTACATGTAAAATGCCGCCTATCTGATGTACATCCACATGCCTGCCCGTGATACCGAGTCTGTTTCCGAAGACCACAGCAGTGCAGCAGCCTGTTCCGCAGCCGATAGTCTCTCCTGTCCCTCTTTCCCATTCTCTTATCTTTATCGTATTCTCATCTAACTTCTGAGCAAATGTGACATTGGTCCTTACGGGAAACATCGGATGGTTCTCTATGGCAGGTCCGTATTTTTTTATATCAAGTGTGTCGACATCATCTATGAACATGACGGTATGCGGATTCCCCCATGATAATGATGACATATTAAAAACTCTGTCTTCTATGGTAACAGGTACATCAAAGAGCTCATCGGATTTATCTCCAGGAACGTTTACAGGTACTTTTTTTGCATCAAATACCGGAAGACCTATATCCGCATGGATATTTACCACTTCTCCGTTCTGTACATCAAGCTCAACATGCTGATGTCCGCCTATGGTCTCTATCGTAAGTTTCTTCTTGTCGGTCATTTTGTAATAATAGACAAACTTCGAAACACTGCGCAGAGCATTGCCGCACATCTCGCACTCTGTCCCATCGGGATCAAAGACCCTCATTCTAAAATCACAGACCTTTGAATCACATATAAGTATCATACCGTCACTGCCAACGCCGAAGTTTCTGTTTGATACTTTTATTGCAAGATCTTTCCAGTCATCAACTTTTACTTTTGTGGCATCTATATATACGTAATCATTGCCGTATGCCTGCATCTTTGTAAAAGGTATTACCATATCCGTCCCCTTAAAGTAGTATGTCTATACACACGAAATGCAATGCCCCGAACAAACGAAGCATTGCATACATTTCTGTTCTATGAATATCAGTTAACCCAGAGCCTGTTCCAGATCAGCTATTATGTCTCTGGGGTCCTCTATACCTATCGAGATCCTTATGAATCTCTCGTTTATACCAAGCTGTTCCCTGATATCTGCCGGTATCGATTCATGAGTCTGAGTGAGCGGGTATGTTACGAGTGTCTCCGTTCCTCCGAGTGACTCCGCAAAAAGTATCATCTTAACATCCGTTAAGAGTTTCTTTGCTGTCTCCAAGGAATCAAGTTCAAACGAGATCATTCCACCAAAGCCTGTTGTCTGCGAAAGACTGATCTCATAACCTTTATGATCTTCAAATCCCGCATAGTAAACTTTCTTTACCTTGGGATGCTTTCTGAGCCATTCAGCTACGATCTTGGCATTGGAATTATGCTTCTCCATACGAAGTGAAAGAGTTTTTAAGCCTCTTATGAGAAGCCATGAATCCATGGGACCGAGTCCGTTGCCTCTGCTCTTTAACTGCATATGGAAATGATCAGAATATGTATCGTCTTTTATTACAAGTATTCCCGCTATTACATCATTGTGTCCGCAGATATACTTTGTTCCTGAATGAGTTACTATGTCTGCTCCGAGAGTGAGCGGTTTCTGGAAATAAGGTGTAAGGAATGTATTGTCAACCACAAATACCGCATTCCATTTATGTGCCACCTCAGAAACCTTTCTTATATCGGAAACCCTCATCATCGGATTGGTGGGTGTTTCCAAAAATACCATTCTGGTATTCTCTCTCATTGCCGCTTCAAGATTCTCGATATCCGACATATCAACATACTGGAAGTCACATCCGAGTTCCCTGAATATATCCTCGGCTATACGATAGGTACCTCCGTAAAGATCATCAGAGAGTATGATATGATCGCCTGCTTTAAGCATTCCGAACAGTGCCATGTGAGCTGCCTGTCCCGAAGTGAACGCAAATGCCTCATATCCTTCCTCCAAGATCGCCATTGTCCTTTCAAGTTCCTGTCTTGTAGGATTCTGCAATCTCGAATAGAGATATCCCGTAGATACATCAAAGGCTCTGTGTTTATATGTGGCTGTCTGGAAGATCGGAAAGCTTAACGAACCTGTCATCGGATCGCAGCCTAACGCTCCGTGTACCACCTTGGAATCAAAGTGAAGATTCTCTTTTCTATCATAGTCGTTGTAGTAACACTCTTCTCTCATATATCCTCCGGATAAAAATGCAATATACACTGCATATTGTGTGTGAGCAATATCTTTAACTACTATATCATGTTATGGCCTAAAAATCAATTTTACAGATATACTAAATCCCTATTACAGGTTACCTGTTTTGTCTATAGTTTATTGAATTTTTAAGATAATTAAGGTAAAATTAAGGTGTTTTAGATTGAAGGGATGGAAATATGCTAAAAAGTATTACCAAAAAACTGCCCATAATTTATGGGATAATTCTTATATTGATTATTTTTGGCTTCATATACTTAAGGCATCAGGTGAAAAATGCCCACCCCATAATATATCATCAGAGTGAATCGGACAGTATCTCAAGCGGAGATCTGGGCGCTGAGATGGTCATATCAAAGGGATGGCTTGAAAGCTTTGGTGTAAGAGCAAATCAGTATGACGCAACTGTCCAGAACAACACTCCTTTCCCCATAGTAGATTGGGAAGTGACATTTAATCTCCCACCCAATTCAGAGATAAACGATTCATGGAGCGGTGATTATGTCATCGATCCTGACGGTACAGTAAAAGTTACCGGACTCGAATACAACTATGATATCGAACCGGGCGAGTGCATAACATTCGGTTTCATCCTGTTCTCGGGAGTTACGACCGATATAAATGAATTCACTATAAAAGGAACTCCGATATACAGATATACGCATTTTGCTCTGTTCTGGATACTGTGTGTACTATCGCTTGTTTGGCTTATAGCAGTATGTTCAAGCCTTTCAGTACGCATCATGTCCATCTACTACAAGCGCAGAAGAGAGATAGACCGCCAGATAATCGTTCAGTCGATAAAGACTTTCACAAACTTCATCGATGCTAAGGATCCATACACAAACGGTCACTCTTCAAGAGTTGCCCAGTATTCGCGAATGATAGCTTCACATATGGATTTAACCGAGGAAGAACTTGATAATATATACTACACCGCTCTTTTGCATGATGTCGGTAAAATGAGCATCCCGGATGCGATCTTAAACAAACCCGCGAAGCTCACTCCTGAGGAACGTAAAGTCATCGAGACCCACACCACTCAGGGTGCTGAGATGCTAAAGGACTTCAGCGCTATCCAGGATATCGTTTCAGGTGCGCTGTATCACCATGAAAGATATGACGGAAACGGTTATCCTCAGGGGCTTAAAGGCGATGACATTCCGCTGATAGCCCGTATCATTTGCGTGGCAGATTCCTATGATGCAATGAGTTCATACAGATGCTACCGTGATGCGCTCAGCAAGGAAGCCATCATGAACGAACTTGATGTTTGTGCCGGCAAGCAGTTCGATCCTGAGATCGCTGCCATAATGCTCGACCTTATAATGTCAGATGCCGTTTCATCGGAAATAAACTGAATCGATCTTAATACATACAAAAAGATTTTAAAACCCGCTTAATCGCACGGTCTTAAAATCTTTTTTGTTGTCTTTATTTATTTGAGTTCTGTATCACTTTTTCCTAGCGGTTTTCGTTTACGTAGATCTGTACACGGCTCTGGATTATCTTTGCTACATTAGCTGCATCCTTCTGTCCGCTGAAGTAGCTCTGTGCTTCCTCAACGATTATATCCGATACGCTTTCGTTATAATTAACAAGCTTGTCTGCACTCTTTATAACATTAATATAGTTATCGATCTCTGCCTGTGTCAGAGGCTCTGCCACTATCTCTTTATCATTGATCCAGAAGCTGTCCTTATACACTTCTTCTTCACCCTTATCATTGATGTAGGTGCGGGGTTCCATTGCCTCTTTTGCCATCTTTTCGAGAGCAGATTTCTTTAAAGGATATCCCCATACGATCTTGTTCTGGAAATCATCTGAAAGATAATCTCTCAAAAATTCCCATGCGGCATCCTTATTCTTTGATGAAGCACTTATAGCAAATGCATTCTCAAATCCGATAGTGTTTCCGCTTCCCTCAGATGTAGGGAATCCTATGAAGCCAAGTTCCTCACCAAACTGTGCATATCTGTAATATGACAGGCTGTCTCTGAAATCATAAAGCGATAAAACAGTTACAAGCGCTCTGTTCTCCATGAAAGCAGTCTCATAATCACTCCAGTTTTCATCATAATCTCCGTAGTCTATCTCATCCTTAAGATTATCGGTAAATTCAAGTATCTTTATGAACTCAGGTGAATCGAACTTAACCTCTCCGGTCTCATAGTTTATAAATTCACCGGGATTGTAATACATGATATTTCTGATGAACTGTTCCTTAGACATCTGAAGAAATACTTCCGTATCGGGACCGCAGTCCTTTGCTATGTTCTCAAGCTCATCCAGCGAAAGGTTCTTATCTCCCACAACGGATTTCTTACCTATCATCGTATTTACATAGAACGAAGGTGTTATACAGTAAAGTTTTCCGTCAAAGCTCAATGTATCAAGCACGTTCTCCATATAGTCGGAACGGTTGAACTGAGCATCATTGTCTATATATCCGTCAAGGGGTTCAAATGCACCCTTAACAAAATAATTGTTTATATCAAGACTTGTATTGAGCAACATGATATCGGGCATTGTACCTGCGATGATATCGTTGTTCATAATGTTTATGATACCGTTATAATCATCACCTGTATCATATACGGAATAGTCTTTTGTGATAATCCTGTATTTATCCGAACTTCTGTTAAAGAGTATGATATTCTTTCTTATATCGGTTCCGATATACATTCCGCCCACGGAAAGGACTGTCTTGTTTCCGACATCTTTAGGCTCGATCTTATTGAACTTTGCAAACTTTGTGGCATTCTCAGACTCATCAAGATCATCATAATAGCTTCCGTAAAATGTCTTGTCATCTATCTCACAAATATTGTAGATAGAGTATGTGCAAAGGTCTGATGCGATATAATCGATCATCTTTGTCACTTCTTTATCACCGAAGTTGTAATAGAAAAGTCCGGTTGAGTTAGAAAGCAAAAGATCATGTACAGTTCCGGGATTTACAGCGTAATTCCAGATACTGAAAGGAAGATCAAATGTCTCATCGTTCTGTCCGGTCTCCAGGTTATAGGCAGACATAACAGGCTTATCACCTGTGTAAGAGATAACAGCCATTCTTCCGTCTTTTAACAGGAATGATGAGTTCCAGTCATTGTCTCCCATCTGATCACCGATATGGTTCTTATTGTTGCCCTGTTTATCGAAAGTATAGATACCTGCATTTGACGAAACAATGATCAGATCATCCTTCATGTTCAATGCATTGGGATAGAAGTAATCTCCTGCTGTGTCTACTTTGATCTCAGTTTTCCAGTTTTCATTTCCGTCATCAGCCATACATATGAGTGTATACTCACCGGCATAATTACCGGTATCCTCATGGTAACTGTATACTTCTGTGATGATATATACGTTGCCTTCTTTGTCGACAGAGAAATCAGGTACGTTGGTCTCACCCGAGAATTCCTTTTTAAGCTCTCCTACCTTGTTCCCGTTAAGATCATATTTCAAAAGCTTGAATGTCATTGTTGAATTAGCTTCCACATCAGCAGCTTCAACATTCACTTCACCCGATTCCGTTGATCCATCGTCCGGTACGACATTACTGTATGTTTCTTCTTCATATGGTATGACTTCTCCGTCATCTGAGCCTTCCGCACCCTCCGGATAATCATAGGTTACGCTCATGATATAAACAGTGTCGTTATAGAGCTTTGCTCTTCCCACATATTCGTCACTCGAAATATTGAAAGGCTCATTCTTATACACATAGTTGTTGATATCAGCTATGATCTCTTCAACCGATTCTCCTGTATCCCCCTTGTCACCTTTCTTTGAGGATTTTGATGAATCCTTGTCTCCATCTTTCTTTCCGCATGCCGCTAGTGATACGGCAATAGTAAGAACAAGGATCATTGTAATGATTTTTCTAATTTTTTTCATATTGTTTTTTATACTCCCTCCTCTTTATCATTTCACTGATAAGAATCTTTATATTGTGTTTCAATCGCTTCTTAAAATTCTTAAAAGCCTGCGATCGTAACAGTCTGAATAAATAAAAAGCAAATATCGCAAGGTTCACTCCAAGTATGATGATAACCGCAAGACAGATAACAGAAAAGGTATCCTCCCACGACCTTGCTATATTCTCGTAAAACGGAAAGACAACTCCTTTTGTTGACATTGAACGAAGTTTTCTGTTCCTGATTATATCAACAAGCGCTCCGACAGTGAATCGCTTGCTGTTCTCACAAATAATCAGTTCCTCAAGGTCTTTTCCGAGAACTTCCGAAACCGTTTTCTTTGCAAAACCTTCAACCGGATTCGGCAGTATCATCTCATAGGTATATGATCCGTATATCCTACCGTACTTGGTTAGGCTGTCAAGACTCATGTAGCACATGGGACCGTCAAGACCAGCTTCCAAGGCAACAGTGCCTTCCTCTTTCCTGACTACTCCCTTTACTATATGAGGTACACCCGTGATCACAACTGTTTGACCTGCTATATCATAAGAACCGAACAGTTTCCATGCGGCGTCTTCATCAAGAATCACTCCGTCTTCCATAATATCATCCGGGGACAGATATGATCCCGAAAGAAGGTTTAAAGGATGAAATGTAAAGAAATCACCTTCAACACCGTATGTTTTCACATCAACCTCAGCCGAATCGGACGCAAGACGCGCTTCTCCTGTTACACTTACCGAGTAAGGAAAGCTTAATCCCGTCTTATCTTTTTTTCCTGCCGCTTCGGAATAAGCCGAATCATCCAGAGCATTCTGAATCCTGTGTGACAGATCCGTGAAATGCATCGAATCGAGCTGTTCGGTCATCCTTACCGGATAAAACAGGGATATCTGAGCCATATCACCTTCATCGGTCCATCTGTCAGCAGCAAGCTGATCGTAAAGCGTATTCTTTTTTATACTGACATATATGCTCAATACTGCTGCCAACAGCAGCGATAAGCATATGATTATCTTCTTTTTCATTATCAATCACTCAGTCTTACCTGCTGACCCTGACTGATGGGTTTATCCGAGGTTGTAATGACATACGCCCATGAATCCACATCGGCATTTATAGCCGTGTTGTTATCATCGCTTGTTATGACCTCGACATCTATCCTTTTGGCTTTGTATCTGTTTCCAAAAGGAGTTCTCTTCTCTTCTATCGTATAAATGAACTTGCCTTTATTGTCTTCCCTTATCGCACTGTTCGGAACAACTCTGTCATATTCTCTTGCTCTTTGTCCCACTGAAATGCTTAAAGACTCGCCGTTCGTTACCTCACCCTCAACGCTGAACACAAGCTGCTTGCTCTTTGCCGGATTGTTAGGATCGTTTATTATCTTTGCAAGTTTGATCATTATGTTTCCGCCATAGTACCAGGAGTTTTGAAGATCCGCAGTATCACCCACCTGAACCTTCTTTGCCTGTTCGGCCGTTACTGTAACCTTCATATACATCGGCTTGCCTGCAACCTGTATCGTTGCTACAGGGTCACTTGCAGATGTTGTTTCACCTGCCTTCTTTGCAACAGAAAGCACTATACCGTCAACCGGAGACGTGATCTGAGCACCGCTGGCATCCTGTTTTAACTTTTCAACCTTTTCACGCTGTTCCCTTATGATGGAATTCTGATTAGCAAGATCGAGTGTCTTGCTTATATCCAAAAGCAGCTGAGTCTGAGCTTCCTTTGCTTTGCTAAGCTCCAGATCCGCATCAGCTTTTCTGACAGCCAGATCATTGATAAGCTGCTGATTGCCTTCCTTATTCTCTGACTGTTCATTGGTAAGCTTTGATATCTTGGTATTGAGCTCATCAACCTTATTCTTTGCACTGTTGTAATCTGATTCCGCCGAAGAAAGCTTGCTTATTGCACTGTTGTAATCTGATCCCTTTGCTTCAGCTGTTTTTACAGCAGCTTCTTTTGTACTGCAGGCTGATTTTGCATCCATGTAGGATTTATAGCTGTCAATTATATCTTTTATTTCCACATCCGGTGTGGCTGAAACTGCATATATCCAATCGTTTAATGCTTCGGTATTCTTAATAGCCTTGTCTTCCGATACACTGGGATCTTCACCACTGAATAGCAGTTTCTTTACATCCTCGATGCTGGAAATTGAAGCATATTTATCATCTGTATCTTTGGCTTTAAATGTTGAAAGCGTTGTCGGATTTATATTATTTACAATACTGTCCTGACATCTTTCATATTTTGCCTTGGCATTATCCCTTTCCAGCTTCGCTGACTCAAGTTCACTCTTAAGTGCTGCAGCTCCACCATCACCGGCATCCACAACAGCCTTTAGCTCATCATACTTTGCCTTTGCTGAAGCAAGCTCGTTCTGAGCCTTTTCCAGTTCAAGTTTAGCATCGTTTATATCCGAATCCGACAGAGATGAAGAACCTGCTATGGTCTGCTGTCTTGCAATGCTGTCAACATTTTCCTGAGCTGCTTTGACTCTTGCTCTTGCAGCTTCAATCTGAGCCTCATATACAGCCATTGATGATACTCGCCCTGTAGTGGCCTGTACATATGCCTCTGCACTCATCTCGCCCGTAAGAGCACCTGCTGTATATTTATAGATAAGATCCTCAAGGTCTTTCTGCGCCTTATCAAGCTCCTCGCTGTCTCCTTCTTCAAGGTAAAACAGAACCTGATCCTTCGATACCGTATCCCCTTCTTTTACGGCAACACTGTGTATCACTCGGCTGTCCTTAACCATGACGCTATAAGGATCGTCAGCCTCAACTACTCCGGTTCCTCTTATCTTCTCGGTTATCGTCTCGCTCTGTATATACTTGGTCGCAACCTCGGGGAGCGATTTATTCATGATACTGTTTGAAAAGAAGGTCAGTATGAGCATGATACTCAAGAATACTATCGCTATATTTTTGACCACATCTTTTTTCAGTTTAATGGTATTGTTTTCTTTTGACTCGTTATTCATTATAAAGCTTTAGCCTTTCATTCCGCCCTGGTATGTTATTCCTTCGACAAGGTATTCCTCACCGTATTGGAATACGAGCAGAGTAGGTATCATATAGATGGTCGCTACCGCGAATGCTATACCGATCTCACCCTGATTTATCTTTGATAAAAATACCGAAAGCGGATGCATATCACTGTCATTTAAAAGTATGAGCGGCTGTTCGACCATGTTCCAGTAATCTATGAACAAAAGTATGCATACACTCGCAACCGCACTCTTGCACAAAGGATAGCATATCTTTGTAAATATCTTCCATTCACCCGCACCGTCTATCTTTGCTGCATCAATGATACCCGCAGGTATCCTTCTCATGCACTTTGTCAGCAAAAACACCGCAAACGGCGAAAATATTCCGGGGAGCCATATGGCCCAGTTAGTATTAATGATGCCAAGCCATTCACTTACAAAGAAGTTCGGCACCAGCGTAACCTGGTACGGCATGAGCATCAGTATTATATATGCAAAGAATATGATCTCACGAAGTCTTCCTCTGTAACGTGCAAATCCGTATGATGCCAGCATTGCGACAACAAGCTGGAATATCACGATAGGTACAACGAGTATCACCGAATTCCAGAACTTCAAAAGATAATCCGGGCTGTTGAACAAAACTGTAAAGTACTGCTTAAAGCTCACCATATCCGGTATGAACTTAAGATGCACGGTCTCGGATATGAACTTTGAACTGCCCTTTCCCGTGACGCTGTCAAATACCCTTCCGTAGTTTGCAGCTATCTCACTCTCTGCCATGAATGAATTACATATGGTAAAGATGATCGGTATCACAAACATGACGGCAACCGCAATAAGCACGATCGATGTTATCGGTTTTATTCTGTTTTTTTTCTTTTTTTGTGTAACTCTGTCGTACTTCATGGGCTAATCCTCCAGATCCTTTCCGACAAAGTTCTCTATCACAAACAGCAGGCCTACAAGAACTATCATGACAAGTGACATCAGTATAGCGGCCGCTGAAAGCTTCTGGTAATCGAGTGCGGCAAACATGTTGTTCATGTAATGCTGCATCATATACAGGGATTCATAAGGATAATCTCCCGTCATTAGGTATATCTCCCTGAATACCTTGAATGAATTTATAAGTGACATTATTGTCACAAACAGGATCGTAGATGACAGATACCTGATCTTTATCGTCTTAAAGATCGCCCAGTCGGAAGCACTCTCGAGTCTTGCGACCTCTATCAGATCCTTGGGTATATTTGATATTGCTGCCATGAACAGTATCATGTTATAGCCAAGATTCTTCCATATGAACAGGATGATTATCACGATCTGTGCATGATTGGATTTCATCCAGTCTATCTTGCTTATATCAAAATGGGTAAGTATCTCATTTACCACTCCGTTATAATCAAACATGACCTGCCAGATCAGTATTACCGATGCTATCGGTACCATCATGGGACTCAGGATGCTTGATCTTATCTGCGATTTTGCAAGAACATTCTTATCCAGAGCAAAAGCGACCATCAGTGACAGTATAACTATCAGCGGTACGCTTATGGCAGAAAATTTAACCGTGTTGGTCACCGCAAGTTTAAAGGCTTTATTCTCCACGATCCCCTTGAAGTTATCAAGAAAGACCCAGTTTTTACTTATAGGATTATCCACCATGGAATAGTAGATCACAACAAGAAAAGGTACAACAAAAAAAGTTGCCACCCCACCTACGCTGGGAGCAAGAAACAATGCCGTCTTTCTCTTCAACTTTTTTGTCATAACCGAAGTATGTTTCTTTTCCATGGTCAGTGCCACTTAAATCTCCCCGTTCTGTATAATGGAATCCAGAATGGCATATATATCATCCCTGCCCTGCTTTGTTTCCGCAGAGAAAGGAATGATAACCGTATCTTTTGAGCATCCAAGCGTTTCTCTGATGAGTTTTATCTGCTTGTCTGTCTGGCTTCTCTTTATCTTATCAAGCTTGGTCGCGATTATCACAGGCTCAAAGCCGCTTTTAACGACCCACTCGTACATCTCGCAGTCATTTGCTCCCGGAGCATGTCTTATGTCTATAAGAAGAAAGACCCTCTTTAATGCCTTCGATGTGTGAAGGTATCTCTCTATCATCTTTCCCCACTGTGCCTTTACCTTAACATTGGCGTTGGCATAACCGTATCCGGGCAGATCGACAAAGTAGATCTCATCACTAATGTTATAAAAATTGATAGTCTGCGTCTTTCCGGGCTGTGAACTGATCCTTGCATAGCTTTTTCTGTTCATCAGTGCATTGATCAGTGATGACTTGCCCACATTACTCTTACCGGCAAATGCAACTTCGGGAAGTCTGTTTTCCGGAAGTTTGCTCGTTATTCCGCATACTGTTTCAAGATTTACGCTTCTTATGACCATAAATTTCTCCGCGGTGTACTAATCCAATTAGTACACTTAATATACTCTTTAGTTTTATATATGTCAATAGTTATTCATACAAATATTTAAGCCCCATATAGGGGCTTAAATCTAACGCACTATGGTAGGTTGTGCTTTTCCTTCTATAACGTCTTTTGTTATGATACATTCCTGTACCGAATCATCCGAAGGGATCGTAAACATCACGTCCATCATGGCTTTTTCCATAATGGTCCTCAGACCTCTTGCTCCGGTCTTTTGCGTGTATGCTTCATCCGCTATGGCATCCACGGCTTCATCGTCAAACGATAACCTGACACCGTCATATTTAAACAGCTTCTGATACTGCTTTACCAGCGCATTCTTAGGCTGGGTCAGTATCTCTACCAAAGACTGCTTATCAAGTCCTTCGAGCGCAACCCTGATCGGAACTCGACCTACGAACTCCGGTATCAGACCGAACTTCACAAGATCCTGTGTGCTGACCTGTGCTAAAAGTTTTCCGATCTCATCTCCGGACTTCTGTGCGATCTCGGCATTGAAGCCTATCGATTTACGGTTCAGTCTCTCTTCTATGATCTTTTCAAGTCCGTCAAATGCGCCGCCACATATAAACAGAATATTCGATGTGTCTATCTGTATAAGATCCTGATGCGGATGTTTTCTTCCACCCTGCGGAGGAACACTCGCATTCGTTCCTTCTACTATCTTAAGAAGCGCCTGCTGAACGCCTTCTCCGGAAACATCTCGTGTGATCGATACATTCTCGCTCTTTTTTGTGATCTTGTCTATCTCATCTATATAGATGATGCCAAGTTCTGCTCTCTTTACATCATAATCCGCTGCCTGTATGAGCTTTAAAAGGATATTTTCAACATCTTCTCCGACATAACCTGCCTCGGTAAGTGTTGTGGCATCAGCTATAGCAAACGGAACATTGATTATCTTCGCAAGCGTCTGGGCCAGATATGTCTTACCTGATCCGGTCGGTCCCATCATGATGATATTTGATTTCTGGAGTTCAACTCCATCATCTTCCTGTTTTGCCGTAACTCTCTTGTAATGATTGTATACAGCTACGGACAATACCTTTTTGGCAAGTTCCTGTCCAACCACATATTCATCGAGAAATTTCTTGATCTCAACCGGCTTTAAGAGATTGATATCCATATCTCTTGAAAGCTGATCTGAAAAATCGTCTCCGAATTCCTCATCGATCATATCGGCACAGATATCTATACATTCATCACAGATATAAACACCTTCAGGTCCTGCTATGAGCTTACGGACCTGGTCCTGTTTTTTTCCGCAAAAAGAACACCTGACATGTCCTGTCATACTCTTATTAGCCATCAGTTACCTCATTCTTCACTGCGCTTTGTTATAACTGAGTCTATAAGACCGTATTCCTTAGCCTCTTCAGCTGTCTTCCAGTTATCACGTTCAGTATCAGCTGCAATGGTCTCATAGTCCTTGCCCGTATTCTCAGCAAGGATGGTATTTAACTTTTTCTTCGTCTGAAGGATATGCTCTGCAGCTATCTGTATCTCGGTAGCCTGTCCCTGAGCTCCTCCAAGCGGCTGATGGATCATTATCTCCGCATTGGGAAGCGCATAACGCTTGCCCTTAGCACCGCCCGCAAGAAGAAATGCGCCCATGCTTGCTGCCATACCTATACATATGGTAGAAACATCACACTTGATGTACTGCATGGTATCATATATCGCCATACCTGCGGTTACACTTCCGCCGGGGCTGTTGATATATAAACTTATATCCTTCTCTGGATCTTCTGCTTCAAGGAAAAGCAGCTGAGCAACTACTATGGAAGCGGTCGTCTCATTTACCTCTTCTCCAAGAAAGATGATCCTGTCCTTTAATAATCTTGAATAAATATCATAAGAGCGCTCGCCTCTTGAGGTCTGCTCTATGACATAAGGTATTAAACTCATATTGTGCCTCTTTAAACTAAATCAAATGCTTACGGGATAAGTGTTATTTCTCTACAGCGCTTTCAACAGTCAGCTTGGCAGCCTTCTTAACGGCGATATCCTTCATGATCTGCTTCTTGCCTTCCTCACCCATCATGTCTTTTACTTTGTCTGCTTCCATTTTGTACATGTCAGCCATCTCTTTGATCTCTGCATCAAAATCTTCCTCTGTTGCTTCGATCTTCTCAGCTTCTACTATAGCCTCGAGTACAAGTCTTGACTGGATACGCTTAAGAGCCTGGGGCTTAACCTGATCCATGAACTTGTCTGTAGACATACCTGTGAACTGGAGATACTGATCAAATGAAAGTCCCTGCTGCTGGATGTTCTGTGCGAACTCTTCTACCATCTGTCTCTGCTGTGTCTCGAGCATTGCATCCGGGATCTCCATCTTCGCGTCATTTATGATAGCTTCAACAACTGCCTCTTCCTTTGCATCGGCAGCCTGCTTAGCCTTCTTCTCTGAAAGATTCTTCTTTAAGTCTTCCTTATACTCAGCAAGTGTGTCAAACTCAGATACTTCTGAAGCGAACTCATCATCAAGCTCGGGAAGCTCCTTCTGCTTGATCTCCTTAACTACACACTTGAATACAGCAGCCTTGCCTGCAAGGTCTTCTGCATGATAATCTTCGGGGAATGTAACATTGACTTCGCATTCCTCACCGATGTTCTTTCCGATGAGCTGCTCCTCGAATCCGGGTATGAATGCACCGGAACCGATTGTAAGAGGATAATTCTCACCCTTTCCGCCTGTGAATGCAACACCGTCAACATATCCGTCGAAATCTATAACTGTATCATCTTTATCCTGAACAGCTCTGTCGGTAACGCTGATGCTTCTTGCATTGTTCTCGCGCTCCTTCTCGATAGCTGCATTGATCTCGTCCTCGGTAACTTCTGTGTCAACCTTGTCGATCTTTACACCCTTATACTTTCCAAGCTTAACTTCAGGCTTTAATGCAACCTCAGCAGTGAAGATGAAAGGCTTTCCGGGCTCTAACTGAACTGCCTCGATCTTGGGTGTTGATGTAATCTCCTCACCGCACTCATCGTAAGCCTTCTCATATGCTTCGGGGATGACCTGGTTGGCAGCTTCCTCAAGGAATACTCCCTTACCGTACATCTTCTCTACCATTGCACGCGGAACCTTACCTTTTCTGAATCCGGGTATGGATATCTGCTTCTTCTGTTTCTGATATACTTTCTCAATGGCTTTATCAAGCTCCTCGTAAGGTACCTCGATGGTAAGCTTAGCCATTCCTTTTTCCAATTTTTCAACCTGTACGCTCATTTTTATTGTTTCCTTCCTAATATTTCTGATTACAGACGGCATATATTATAGCATAATACTTTTCTAAAATCTACACAGTATTTATGCCCTGAAAACGATTTTTTTAGCCATTTCGTCGGCATATTCACGACCCTGAATGGCCGCAATGATCTCAAGTGCAAAAGGTATTGCCGTGCCGAGTCCCCTGCTTGTTATCACGTTTGCATCACGATTTACTTCGTTATGATTAACATCAGCTCCCGTAAGCTCACCGTCCATACCGGGATATATGCAGGCTTTTTTCCCTACCAAGTATCCGCCGTGTCCCAGGATCTTCGGTGCGGCACATATTGCACAGACGTATTTTCCTGCATCGTACATCTGCTTTACAGCCGCCTGTACAAAAGAGTTCGCTTCCATGTTGTCGGTTCCCGGAGCTCCACCCGGGATAACAAGTACATCATCTGAAGAAAAATCATGTTCCTCTATTATCTCATCAGCGACTATCGTTATATTATGAGAGCCTGTGACTGTTATGTCACCGCTTATGGATATGATACTAAGATCCATTTTGGCTCTTCTTAATATATCAACAACATTGAGTGCCTCACACTCCTCGGTCCCCTGTGCAAAAAGCAGTGCTACCTTTGTCATAAAATCTATCCTTTCAATCAGTTAAACTCTGAACCCGTATATGTATCGCCATTGTCAGGTGCGATATCATTTACTTTCTCTTCAACTATATCAGAAGCCGATACTTCCTCTTCTTTTACTTCATAGCCGTTTGTTTCGTCTTGACTTGCTTCGTTATTATATGAACTCTCTTCAAAAGCCGATCCGCGAAGTCTCTCTTCTCTTCTTCTTTCAACTTCTGCGATCATGCGGCTACGATCCTTGTTAAAGATGTTCTCAAGCTCGTTGCTGTAACCGAAGACTGCATCCGGGAAGACAGATGCGAAATAGTTCATCATCTCATCTGTAGTGTCCTTCTTTGCAGGAACCTGAACAGTCTTACCGTTCTTAAGTCTTATCTTTATGTAATACTGCTTGCTGACCGTGATGAATGCGGATTTATTCTTTACTATGTAGGGATATATCCACAGTACATCCTTTGCACGTGCGAAATCGAAACTCATCGCACTCTCATAAATGAAGAATTCATCGTTTGCTCTTACACCGTATCTTTCAGGTGTTGATTCTCTGAATCTTTCAATACGGCTGAATGCAAGATCTTTGCTTCCTACCTCGTTAGCATAAGCCGTAACATCCTTTAGGTGATCTCCGAACAGTGCGTAGAACAAAAGCGCTATTCCTGCGATAAGGAATATTGCTGCAACGATTATACCAGCATAATCTGTCTCTTCGGTTCTCTATCCGGCTTTTGCACCTACCAAAACATAAGGAGCAAAGTACTGTTTAACTTCATCGACCGACATATCATATGCCGCAGCACATTCTTCCATATATGAATTGTAATAAGCAAGATCATCACCCGTAAGTCTCTGAATCTTACCCTTTACGGTGAAGTAATCAAGCTTGCTGTAATCAAGCTCCTCTCCTGCGTTTTCGGCAGCGATGATATCATTCATCAGATTGTATGCTCTGTCGTTTTTCTTGCCCCTTAATTCAACGCCCACATACTCGGTGCCTTCAGGTCCCATGCTGACGAAGTAATCTCTCTGAACTTCCTTGTCTGATGTTCCGTCGGTGAAATAGCAGTAATAATCATAAACATAGTAAACGGTTATCCTTGCTCTTCCTTCCTGTATCTGATCTGCCGTGATCTCATCAAGGTTCTGCTCTTCTCCTACCGGGATATAATCCGAAAAGAATATCAAAAGCAGTAACAATCCCACTGCAGCTATTCCCAGCGCAAGCAGCGCCATTCTTCTTTTTATCTTTTTCTCAACCTGTTTCATAATCTCCTCTTTGCCCTTCCGTACAGTTTGCATAACTTATATATCTCATCGGCCACAGACTCGTTAATCAAGTTCTTTTCAAGTCTCCATTTCCAGTTGTTTCCCAGTGTAGACGGAAAATTCATCCTGGCTTCGCCGCCAAGTCCCAGATAATCCTGCATAGGAACTATGCATGTATCGGCAACACTTCCAAGTCCTGCACGAAGCATCTTGTTAACGGCATCCTTCGATGTCTTTATATCAAGATATCTTTTGGCAAACGATCTGTCAGACTTTGCCAGTGTGTCGAACCAGTGTCTGGTTGTATCGTTATCGTGTGTTCCGGTATAAACTACGCAGTTTCGCTCATAGTTATGAGGAAGATAATCGCTCTCTTCCCTTGAATCAAAAGCAAACTGCAATACTTTCATTCCGGGAAAACCTGACCTCTTGACCATCTTTATGACAGAATCCGTCAAAAATCCGAGATCTTCCGCTATGACCTGCTTCTTTCCAAGCTTTTCTTTCATGCATTTGAACAGATCAAGCCCCGGACCAGGAAGCCATTCGCCAACGATGGCATTCTCGCTTCCGAAAGGTATCGCATAGAACTCGTCAAATCCTCTGAAATGATCGATACGAACGATATCATAGAGTTTAAAACAGTGCTCCATCCTCATCATCCACCATTCATATCCTGTCTGCTTGTGATAATCCCATTTATACAAAGGATTGCCCCAGAGCTGTCCCAGAGCGGTAAAAGCATCCGGCGGACATCCTGCCACATTGACAGGATCACAGTTCTCATCAAGATCAAAGAGTTCTGGATGAGACCATGTGTCAGAACTGTCCATAGCCACATAGATTGGTATGTCACCCACTATCTGTATGCCTTTTTCATTGGCATAGGCTTTGAGTGCTTTCCACTGTCTGTAGAAAAAGAACTGCTGGAAACAGTAGCACTCTATCTCATCGGCCAGTTTCTTTCTGTATTTATCCAGTGCTGATTTTTTACGCAACTTAAGATCATCATCCCAGCTCGTCCATCCGGCTCCGAGATGATCATCCTTGACAGACATATAGAGCGCATAGTCATCCAGCCAGAAAGCATTTTCTTTTTTGAATGCTATAAACTCCTTGTCTTTCGATATGTCACTTTTTTTGTATGCTTTTTTTAGAAGCGCAAACTTTGCTTTATATAAAAGCTCATAGTCCACGCTGTCAGGTGCACCGTAATCGTAAGCCTCACAGTCTTTTTCGCTTAGCCAGCCCTTATCGATGAACTCATTAAGGTCAATGTAATAAGGGTTGCCTGCAAAGGTCGAGAATGACTGATAAGGTGAATCTCCAAAGCCTGTCGGACCCAAGGGCAGTATCTGCCACAGGGATTGTCCGGCCCTGTCAAGGAAATCAACAAACGCATACGCATTTTTACTGAAAGTGCCTATGCCGTATCTTCCGGGCAGGCTGGATATAGCTAATAGTATTCCGCTTTTTCGCATATTTAAATTTACTCCGTACTGGTCAGATGCCAGATGTCATCATTGTACTGCTTGATCGTTCTGTCAGATGAGAAGAAGCCTGCTTTAGCAATGTTCACAAGCATCATCCTGTTCCATCTGTCTCTGTCTGCATAATCGTCAAGCATCTTATCCTTGACTTTGATGTAATCCTCAAGATCAAGGAGCGTCATGAACCAGTCCTTATTCAAAAGCTCATTATAGAGTCTCTCAAGTTTTTCCTTGTTTCCTGTCTTAATTACCTGCTTGCTTACGATGAAATCAACCGCCTGTTTGATGGTCTTGCTCTTCTTGTAGTAATCCTTCGAAACATAATCGGCCTTTGCGTAATGCTCGATGACAACGTCAGATTTTTCTCCGAAGATATATATGTTCTCATCTCCGACAAGTTCATGTATCTCCACATTCGCGCCGTCATCGGTTCCGAGTGTAACGGCACCGTTTAACATGAACTTCATGTTACCCGTACCACTCGCTTCCTTGCTGGCAAGTGAGATCTGCTCGGATATATCACATGCAGGTATGAGTCTTTCTGCATAACTTACATTGTAATTCTCCACCATGACAACCTTCATGTAAGGAGAAACATCGGGATCCTTATTTATGATCTCCTGCAGACACAGGATCAGATGAATGACATCCTGTGCGATGATGTAAGCGGGAGCAGCCTTTGCTCCGAAAATGAATGTAACCTTTGCTGAAGGTTTTTTGCCATTCTTTATCTCAAGATATCTGTGAATGATATAGAGCGCATTCATCTGCTGACGTTTGTACTCATGCATTCTCTTTATCTGTATATCAAAGATGGAAGTCGGATCGATATCAACACCCTCATGCTCTTTGATATAAGCAGCAAGCGCTTTCTTCTTTTCGTCCTTGATGCCTCTTATCTTTGAAGCAAATTCCTTGTCATCCGCATATTCGAGCAGCTTCTCAAGCTTTGCTGCATCCTTCTTGTATTCTTTTCCGATGGTCTCACAGATCAGTGCATCAAGTTCCCTGTTGCAGCTCATTAGCCATCTTCTAAACGTGATGCCGTTGGTCTTGTTGTTGAACTTCTCGGGATATATCTTATAAAAATGATTAAGCTCTGTGTCTTTTAATATATCCGTATGAATTGCCGCAACACCGTTTATCGAATATCCGTAATGGATATCCATGTGTGCCATATGTACTCTCTTATCCTTATCTATGATGGCAACCTTGGGATCCTTGAATTTCTTCTTGGCCTTCTTGTCAAGTTCCTTGATTATAGGAACAAGCTGCGGAACAACCTTCTCTAGATACTTGAGAGGCCATTTTTCAAGTGCTTCCGCAAGTATCGTATGGTTGGTGTAGGCGCATGTCTTGCTGACAACATCTATTGCCTCATCCATCGAGAATGCCTTCTCCTCAACAAGTATCCTTATCAATTCGGGGATGACCATTGAAGGATGCGTATCGTTTATCTGGATGGCGCAGTGCTCGTCAAGCTTTCTAAGATCCACATGATTCTCACGCATCTCCCATAGGATCAGCTGTGCTGCATTGCTTACCATGAAGTATTCCTGATATATACGGAGCAGATTTCCTGCTTCATCAGAATCATCTGGATACAAGAACAATGTAAGGTTCTTTTCTATATCCTTTTTGTCAAAATCGATACCCTTCTTAACGATCGATTCATCAACACTCTCAACATCAAAAAGATGAAGCTTGTTCACACCGCTGTCATAACCTATAACATCTATGTCATAGAGTCTTGACGTAACCTTATGATCACCGAAAACAACATCAAACTTTATGTCGGTCTTGTTAAGCCATGAGGGATGTTCTATCCACGGATTCGGTGTAGCTGACTGAGCCCTGTCCTTGAACACCTGCTTGAACAGACCGTAGTGATAATTAAGACCTATTCCGTCACCGGGAAGGTTTAATGTTGCAAGCGAATCCAAAAAGCATGCAGCAAGTCTTCCAAGACCGCCGTTGCCAAGAGACGGTTCAGGTTCGCACTCTTCTATTAAGTTTATATCCTTGCCGTATTTTGCAAGAACTGTTTTTACTTTGTCATAAACTCCTAAGTTTATCAGATTATTCGCAAGGAGTCTTCCGATAAGAAACTCCATGGAGATATAGTAGACTTTCTTAGGACCGGATATCTCGGTCGTAGACTCCGTAAGGGACTTTGTCAGATATAAAGTACAGTAATAGACTTCCTTGTCAGAACACTCTTCAAGCTTCTTTCCGAATACCTTGTCGGCAATGGAAACAAGTTCATCTTCAATGTGATCTTCAATTATATTCCTTTTTAATGTTGCCTGCAGAGACATATCTTCCTCCTTGACCTGTTACCCTGTGATACAGCAGGGCTGATTAAAGCTCCAAATTATATAATAACATATATTCACAAAAGAATATATGAAGTTTTTATCCTTTCGATCCTTCTTTGTTTCTATGAAAAAGAAAGTAAAACGGCATACACGGGATAAGCACCATAAGGATAAGGTCTGCCAGTCTTGATAAGAACTGTCCCGCATAGCAATAAACGTAAACAGCATCTGTTGAATACATGATCGTATCAAATCCTCTGATCATATCTGTTTTTTTAGAAAGCATGAAATAAATGCTGTTGATGATAAAAAGCACAAATATATGATGCATCATCACATTGAATGTATTTCTTCCTAAATAGGCAAGTATCCTGTTTAAAGGAAAAGCTTCTCCGACAAGTGAAAGAAGACGTGATACAAAAAGCCAGAAAAGTATTCCTGTCATAACCGTTATGAATGGGATTATAGGCCCGTTTGCAAATCCCGTTACCCATACTGTGCTGAAGGCAAGTCCGCCGCAAAATCTGGTAAGCAAAAACTGGATTACCAAAATAACTGCCAGTGACAAAACATTGAACAATGCACTATCTTTCAGTCTGCCTTCAACAAACAGCTTGTATATCCTTCCGAACTGGATGCCGAAGAACATTATGAATATCCTTCCTATATCCTTGTAATGCCCCCAGACATGTCCTCCTATCGCAAGCCATACTGTCATTATCCCGAGTATTGTGTATCCTGCAAACAGAAGTATCTCCACATATTCTTTCTTCAATCCGCGAAGAATACCAAAAGCGATCTTTCTTACAAATATATTGATAATTTCCGTAACGAACAGTGCCGGTATGAACCAGGAAGGGAAATTCAGCATGAACTGATGACCGCCAAGAAAAGGTGCGATAAAAAGATTATAGGGAGATACTGTCCCTCCGATGGTGATACCCTGGGTATTAAGTGCTGTGGACATGAGACCGTAAAAGAAGTTCCATGCAAAATACGGAACAAGAAGATTCCTGATCTTCCTTGTGATATACCCTGTGATATCTTTCTCATCCCTTTCCTTCAAAAAGTATCCCGAGATAAACAGGAATATATAAACATGAAACGAATAATACGGAAAAAGGCCGAATACATTAAAGATCTGCAGATCAAGATGACCCGCGACCACAAATATGATCCCAAGTGCAGCAAGTATACGCATGTTTATGTTTTCATCATTCGTATGCTGTGTTCTTTTTACATTGAGTTTAAATACATCGCTTATGATGTTCATCATCTTCCCCGTGCGGCCGTATCTTTCAATAATTAAGCCTAAAGGACATTTTATCATAAATCATTGCTTTTTTAATCCCATAATATTAAAATAAACCATACATGTTTTAAGAAAGAACGAGGTTATAACGATGAATGTAGTATGTTTGGATCTTGAAGGCGTGCTTGTCCCCGAGATATGGATCGCTTTTTCCGAGGCAACGAATATCCCGGAACTCAGAAGGACCACACGTGATGAACCCGATTATGATAAGCTGATGAGATTCAGGATCGAGATCCTAAAAGAGCACGGACTCGGATTAAAAGAGATTCAGGATACCATCGCTACGATAGAGCCCTTGGAGGGTGCAAAGGAATTCCTTGATCAGTTAAGGGAACTTACTCAGGTAGTTATATTAAGTGATACATTCGATCAGTTCGCAAAGCCTCTTATGAAGAAGCTCGGATGGCCCTCACTTTTCTGCAACACACTCGAGGTTGCAGAAAGCGGTGAGATCACAGGATTCAAGATGCGCTGTCCGCAGTCAAAGCTTACAACGGTTAAAGCTCTTCAGTCATGCGGCTTTGATACGATAGCTGCAGGTGACAGTTTCAACGATCTTGGAATGATACAGGCCAGCAAGGCAGGCTTCCTCTTCCGTACGACTGATGCGATCAAGAAGGAATATCCTCAGTATCCTGCACTTGAGACCTACGATGAGTTTTTAAATGCCATAAAGGCTGCACTTTAAAGATGAGCGACAAAAAAGAACGTCTGTGACGTTCTTTTTTTGTGCTTTCCTTCAATTTACTTCTTAAGCGGTGGCTTGATCCTTACCTTGTACAGAAGCTTTAACTTTTCCCAGTTTCCTTCAACACGGAGTTTTCCGTTCTTCATCGCTTCCAAAATGTTCATACTGCCGTCCGCTATAGCTATAAGGGTCTCGGCATCTCCTATCAGAAGACCGTCCCTGTCAAAATACTCATAGGGTTCGACACATACCTGTCTGGCCGCTATCTCAACGTAAAACTTACCCTCACCTTCTCCGGTGATATTGACCTGAACCGCAACATGTTCGAACACTTCTCGTGCATCGGCGTTTTCCAAGCCATCCCTTACTCTGTCCACAATCTCATAATATTCCATATCACGGCTCCTTTCCTTCATATTTATAATGTAAGTATAGCATAATACTTTAGTCCGCTCAAGTAATATTTCTGACAATATGCCCTATTTCCTTTATTTGTTGCACTATTTTGTTTTCCATATACATTTTCTCGAATATATTGAATAATTCCCCGAACAATAGTAAAATTGTTACGACAGATTTGCACGTCTTTTTATCGATAGGTGGAATAAAATATGAAGGAATGGGTATATCGTTTTACACGGTCTTTTTTGTGTACAACTATTTTTGCTATTTTTGTTTTAATCCTTTTGCCTTTCGGCTCTTATGCCGACTCAGTAACCAGAAGGGATCTGTTTGGAACAGGTTCTGATTACACATCTATTCTTTATGACTCCAACAATGGACTTCCTACATCGGATGCCAATGATATAGTACAGAGTTCCGACGGTTTCATATGGATCGGTTCATACTCGGGACTGGTAAGATACGATGGCACTAACTTCCATCGCTTTGATTCAACAACGGGCGTCACAAGTGTATACAGTCTCTATGTAGATTCCAAAGACAGGATCTGGATAGGTACCAATGAAAACGGTGTTGCATACTATGATCACGGCACTCTGTTTTCTTACGGCCATATAGAGGGAATGACCTCATATTCCATACGTACAATGGTGGAGGACAGCGACAGAAACATACTCATTGGAACAACCGAGGGACTCTGCTACATTGATCCCGAACTTAAATTCCATATGATAAACGATCCTCAGATAAACGCAACATACATCACTTCTCTCGTACGTACCACAGATGACAGGATCTTCGGCCTTACCAAGGACGGAGCACTCTTTGAGATGAAAAATCACAGGATTGCCTCCTTCTACAACCCCGAACAGCTCGGCTTAAATCCCATACACTGTATTTATCCCGATCCCGACGATCCCAAGTATATTCACATGGGTACCATCGACTCGGATTACCTGATAGTTGATGTAAGCAAGGGACTCAGGATCGAGAGACTCTTTTCAGTGTCTCCTTTAAAGGATATAAACTGCATCCATAAAGTCGATGATCTTTTCTGGGTCTGCTCCACAAACGGTATAGGATATGTCGACAGTTCAAATGAATGTACCTTCCTTTCCGATATTCCCATGGACAATTCGGTAACGAGAATGATCACGGATCATGAGAACAACCTGTGGTTTTCTTCATCAAGACAGGGTGTGATGAAGCTTGTACCGGACAGATTCACTGATATAAGCAAACTGGCAGGGCTCGATACCATCGTAGTAAACTCAACCTGTGTTTTAAAAGATACTCTCTGGCTTGGTACAGACAGCGGTCTTGTTCTTATAGACACCGATACATATACACGTGAATACAACGATCTTACCACGCTTTTGGACGGCGTGAGGATCAGAAGCATAAAGCCTGATACTAACGGTAATGTATGGATCTGCACCTACAGTAACAACAGCCTTATATGCTACACTCCCGCAGGAAAGGCGATCAC
Source organism: Lachnospiraceae bacterium (assembly GCA_016286035.1). Taxonomy (GTDB): domain Bacteria; phylum Bacillota; class Clostridia; order Lachnospirales; family Lachnospiraceae; genus Colinaster. The sequence goes on along the minus strand of JAEERY010000075.1, from coordinate 30,889 downwards.
TTACAATGAGTCAAACGGTCTTGATTCCGACAGGATAAGAGACATAAAAGAATGTATGGACGGCTCTCTTGCGGTCGCAACCGGCGGTAAGGGAATGTACATAATAGAAAACGGTATTGTTAAGACTCATCTTGGGCCCAATAACGGACTGAGCAATCCCGAGATTCTTACCATAGAAGAAGGTCCTGACGGGAAGCTGTATCTTGGTACCGACGGCGACGGGATATATATCTATGATAAAGGAGAGATAACACACCTTGGGCTGTCTGACGGCCTGACAAGCGGTGTTATCATGCAGATTAAATGGGATGAAAAGAATCAGCTGTTCTGGCTTATCACCTCTAACTCCATTGAATATATAAAAGACGGTGAGATCATCCCCATAACGACTTTCCCTTACTCAAATAACTTTGATATCTTCTTAGATACTCATGGTGGAGCATGGATCCTGTCTTCTAACGGTATATATATAACCAAAGTTGACGAGCTGATCGCAGATAAAAATATCCAGTACAGTTTTTACAATACCAAAAGCGGTCTTCCATATATAACGACCAGTAACTCAAGAAGTTTCCTCGATGATATGGGAAAACTCTATATATCGGGAACGACCGGTGTATGCGCCGTAAACATCAATCAGGAAACCGGAAACAATGACACTGTGCTTCTTTCCATACCTTCTGTTGAGATCGACGGACGTACACAGTATCTTAAAGATACATCGACTATCCGCATTCCGGCAGGATGCAAACGTGTTGACATAGACATTTATGCGATCACCTACGGACTTAACAATCCTAGGGTCAGCTACTTCCTTGAAGGCTTTGAAAAGCAGCCCTTTACTACTACCAAGCAGGAACTGGGCATTGTAACATACACAAACCTTGACGGAGGCACTTATACCTTCCATCTGAATGTTATAAATGATGAAACAGGTGAGATCGACAAGTCAGCCACGATAACACTCATAAAGGAAACGAGTGTATATGAGAGCAAGTGGTTCTGGGTTCTTCTGACTCTTATCATAGTTTCCATCGTCGCATATGCCATCTGGAACCATTTCAAAAAGCTCAATGCAGAACTGTTAAGGAAACAGGATGCCGACCGCAAATTCATAGGCCAGATCATGCATGCATTTGCCAAATGCATAGACTTAAGAGATACCCAGAACAGAGGTCACTCTTTCAGAGTCGGTTATTATACAAAACTTTTGTCGCAGAAGCTTGCCGAAAAGAGAGGATATGACAAGGATCAGATAAATGAGTTCTATAACATAGCACTCCTTCATGATATAGGTAAGCTGTCTATACCCGATAAGATATTAAACAAGACAGAAAGACTCGATGATGAAGAATACGAGATCATGAAGACTCATGCTAAAAACGGTGCCGAGATGCTTGAGGAAGTGAGCATCTTAAAAGACTTCTCTGCCGGAGCAGGCTGTCATCATGAGAGAATAGACGGCAAAGGATATCCAAACGGTCTTGAAGGCAAAGATATTCCAGAAGTCGCAAAGATAATCGCCGTTGCTGACTGTTTTGATGCGATGTACTCAACAAGGCCTTACAGAAAGATACTTGATATAGAGGTCGTAATGAATGAGATAAAGAGGATCCGCGGAACACAGCTTGATGAGGAAGTATGTGACGCATTGTTTGAGTTGTATGAAGACGGCGAGCTTGACAGAACAAAAGTAGATGCAGCAGTGTTTGCAACTCACGCCGAGCATGCAGGACGCGATAAAGATGAAAACGGCAACAAGGATGATAAAAAGGATGACAGTGAGGCCTTCCAGAAGAGCCTCGGTCTGTAGAGAGGTAATAAACAATGGGTAAACTCAAAGCATTCATCAGTCCGGTGAGTAATAACCCCGATAACAAACATGAACATAAAAACATCCATCCCTTTGTTATGATGTTCTTTCTTTTGCTTGTCTGTTTTGTGATCTCATACATAGTACCGGCCGGCAACTATGAGAGGCTCACAACAGCTGATGGGACTGAGCTTATAGATCCGGACTCTTTTATATATGTTGAAAGAACTCCCGTAACGCTCTGGCAGTTGCTCTTATCGGTGACACAGGGACTGCAGCAGGGAGCTTCCATCATCTTCTTTCTTTTCATAATAGGTGGTATGTTCTCAATCTTAAATGCTACATCCGCAATTAATGTCGGTATCGCAAACATGCTTAAAAAACTTAAGGGCAAGGAATTTCTGATAATACCGATACTTATGATCTTTTTTGGCTGCGGTTCGGCTTTTTGCGGAAACTTTGAAGAGTTTTTGATCTTTGTTCCTCTTATTTTGGCCATATGCATAACAACAGGTTATGATTCGCTCACAGCCGTTGGTATAATCTTTTTGGCTGCAGCTGCAGGCTACGGCGGAAGCATCACCAACTCTTTTACGGTAGGTACGGTTCAGGAGATCGCAGGACTGGAAAGATTTTCAGGGATGAACTTAAGGATAGTACTGTTTATCGTCCTTGAAACAGCTTCCATCATATATGTCCTGTGGTATTCAAGGATCATAAAGAAAACTCCCAAGCTTAGCGGAGCCTATGAATACGATGAAAAATATAATAAGGAAAAGAAACTGAATCTTGATAAGGTATCACCCTTAACATCAAGACAGACTCTTGTCCTTATCATGTTCGGAGCAGGTATAGCCATATCGGTATGGGGTATCATAATTTTAGGGTACTATGTGGACGAACTGGCCGCCATCTTCCTTTTAACGGGTATCCTCGGTGGATTTCTGGGCGGATTAAAGCCAAGTGAGATATGCCGTGCGTTCGAAAAAGGCTGTCATGACATGCTTTTGCCTTCTCTTATGATCGGACTCGCCAATTCTATAGTAGTGCTTTTGAGCGATGCAAACATACTGGATATCTTCATTCACTATCTTGCTGAGGGTATGGACAGGATACCGACAGTTCTTTTAGCATGCGTGATGTTCCTTATACACAGTATCTTCAATGTGGTTGTCCCCTCGGGAAGCGCTCAGGCTGTCACCACCATGCCTCTTATGATCCCTATAGCGGATGCGGCAGGGATAACCAGACAGACTGCGGTTCTTGCCTACCAGTTGGGTGATGCTTTCACAAACGTACTTGCACCCACAGGTGGTGAGATACTTGCAGCTCTTGCCATATGCAAAGTTCCGTACGGCAAATGGCTCAGATTCCTTCTGCCGATATTTGTCATATGGTGTCTGATAGCACTCGTGTTCCTTGTATATGCGACTCAATCCAGTTACGGGCCAATGTAAGGGGCAGTGCTAATATTTCTTGTACAAACCTCATTACTCTGCTATAATTTTTTTTGGTTTTTGTTTATAGAGAGGACATAAATATGCAATACATATTCAGCGTGATATCACTTCTCGGAGGTCTGGCCATGTTCCTTTACGGAATGCGGCTTATGGGAAGTAACCTTAAAGAAGGCTCCTCCGGTACTCTGAAAGTGGTAATGAGTAAAGTCACAGACAGTTATTTCAAAGCTTTTCTTTTAGGCATAGCGGTGACCGCTATCATCCAGTCCTCCACTGCAACCATAGTAATCACTTCCGGTCTTGTTGCCGCAGGTATCATAACACTTGACCAGTCTCTTGGTATAATCATTGGTGCCAACGTCGGTACAACTGTAACAGGTCAGATAATCAGACTTCTTGATGTCGAAGCCGAATCAGGCTCTATCTTAAGATTTTTCCAACCGTCAACTTTAGCTCCGCTTGCTTTGATCATAGGTGTGGCTCTGATTATGTTCTGCAAGTTCTCAAAATCAGACAGGATCGGCGGTATCGCAGTCGGTTTCGGAATACTTTTCTCAGGGCTCTTAAACATGACCGCATCGGTCAATGATTTCGCGAGTGGTGGTTTTATCGAAAAAGTCTTCACCAGCATGGGAGATAATCCTCTGCTTGGCTACATATCCGGTGCAGGTGTAGCATTTATCCTCCAGAGTTCTTCAGCTTCCATCGGTATACTCCAGGCTTTCTCCATGGCATGGGGAATCCCGTTTAAAACGATCTATATAGTACTCGTAGGTATATATTTAGGTGACTGTGTTACCACCGCTATCGTATGCTCCATAGGTGCCAATCCCGAGTCCAAACGAGTCGGGCTCATAAATATACTTTACAACTTAAGTAAGTCAGTCCTTGTTATAGCAGTAGTCACTATTGTACACCATATGGGGCTGCTGGATGGTCTCTGGACAAGACCTTTAAGTTCCGGCGGCATCGCAAACGCCAACACTGTATTCAATCTGGGATGTGCTCTGGTACTGCTCCCAGTTGTTAAGATATTCAAAAAGCTGGCTCTTAAGATCGTAAAAGATGATTCCAAAGAGACCAACAAATATGCAGATAAGATTACGGCACTCAACCCGGTATTCTTCTCAATGCCTGCTATCGCATTAAACAGCTGCTATGATGTTTTAAGCACTATGCAGACATCATCATATGAAAGCATCGATAAGGCGTTTGAACTCATAACGGATTTCAATGAAAATATCTTCAAAGAGATCATGGAGGAAGAAGAAAACATTGATATGCTCACCGATAAGGTAGACAACTATCTCGTACAGATGTCTCCTCATATCACCGAAGATCACTTCATACATATACTCACACAGTATCATAAGTTAGTATCAGAGTTTGAGCATCTGGGTGACTATGCGGTTCATATTGCAGAGACCGCCAAAGAAATGCATGATGAGGATATACAGTTATCAAGCATGGCTTTAAAAGAGCTCTCCCTTATCAGGCTTCTGTTAAGTTCGATAATGGACTATGCAAAGCGTGCATTTGACAAGCGTGATATGGATGCAGCTTCACATATCGAACCTTTGGAAGAGGTTATGGATGATCTTGCAAACACCCTTCATGATAATCATTTAAAGAGACTTCGTGAGGGTCAGTGCAGCGTAAGAGCCGGCATCATGTTTTTGGATATTTTAACGAACTCATCAAGGATCAGCGACACATGTTCAAATGTCGGAATAGCGACCATAATCCGTGTACATCCCGAGCGTGCCAAACTTGCTCACTCTTATATATCTTCACTCCATCAGGGTGATGATAAAAAATACAATGAAGAGTATCAGAAAGCTCACGATCTGTATTTCAGACAGCTTTCGGAATAAGAACCCATATAAAAACAGCCGCAAACGTTGTTTGTGGCTGTTTTTATATCATATTTAAACACAATCAAATAAAAGGTAATCTTTAATTACCGGTCACAGATCGCAGTTTGATACTGTTCCTTTAGCCCAGGGGCTTCCCACATCACATCTGCCGTGATGATAATGCTCCTTAACTGTACCCTCCTGCTGGTCTTCTTCAAACTTAACGGAAAGTCTTCCGACACCGCTTTCCATCTTTGAATCGATCATGTTCATTATCTCATCGATCTTGGATTCGTCCATCATAGTCTCCTACTTTTCTATGTTCTCATATCTTAAGAAGATCTTGTCGGCTCCGCATACATGCTTTGTGCCGTCATCATCGATAATGACATAATCTCCTTCTTCTATGAAAGTACGGCCTCTCCTGTGATTAATGTACGGGCAGACTACAGTTCCGTTTTCCTTGGTGATCTTTATGAGTCTGTCTGTCACTATCCACATCTTGGTCACCACATCCGAAAAAGGCTCCCAACCATCTTCGAGATTGCTGCCAACCTTATACTCGAAAACATCAGCTTCAATAGGTGTTCTTTTACATCTCATGGCGTATACCTCCTTCTGTAACTTAAGTATATCATACCAGACAGTCCGCACTCAAGCATTCGTCTTCTTCTTTTCGAGAGCAACGAGCAGATAATCCTTATAAACAAAATCTATAATAGCTGCAAACGGTATCGCAAGAAGGATACCTACCACACTGAACATGTTTCCGCCGACTATTATCGTTATTAAGATCAACAGCCCCGATACTCCGAGTGAATTGCCAAAGAGTTTTGGCTTTATCACATAACCGTCTATTGTCTGAAGCACAAGAGCGAATATGATAAAGGCAAGTGAATGCCATGGATTTACCAGAACAAGGATAAAAGCTCCGATCACTCCTCCTATGATGGGTCCGAATGTCGGGATCAGGTTCGTCGCTGCTATGACAACAGAGATCATTCCCACATACTGCATACCCATGATACTCATAAATATCGCATTTATGACACCTATAAGTATGCATTCGATGAGACTGTATATGATATAGTGTGACAGTATATCATCACATCTTACAAGGAACGTTCTGAATGAAGTATAGCTCTTTTGAGGCAAAACAGCCTTTAACAGTCTTGCTACTCCTGATTTAACGGAATCCTTTGCCATTAGCAGATAGATTGAAAGTATCAGTCCCAAAAGCCAGTTGACAAGTGATTTGCCTACACCTGCACTTGCATCAACAATATTTTCTATGTTGTCCGATGCGTAATCCATTACGGTCTTCCATATATTTTCGGAAGAAGCCATTATCTTATCTATATCGACATATTTTGTTATCTGCCATTTGATTGTCAGTTCCTTTAACGCAATAAGGTATCCGTCAAGATTTCCGGAAAATGCCTTGACACTGTCAACCAGCTGGGGGATCAAAGTACCAAGTATGAATCCTATCATCAAAAGGACCGTTATGACTGCCAGTACTGTTGATACGGACCACCTAAGCTTCTCTTTTTTCATCTTTTTGAACACCTTCTTATCAAAGAATCTTGCAAGAGGGTTCATAAGATATGCCAGTACACATCCTAAAAACAGCGGTGTGAAATACCCGAGAAACGTTCTTATCACACCAAGTACGCTTGTAAGGTTTGAAAGTACCACATACAGAATGACCGCACAGCATGCTATGAGCATTCCGTTATACCATTTTTTGTTCTTTAGATCATTAAGCTTCATTTCTTTAGTCTATTCCTTCTTTTCCTTCGTTTCTTTAAGCATGACAAAATTCTTGCTTCCGTCATCCTGTGTGACTATCTTTACCTGCGGAAGACTCTCAATATATTTACTCAGCTTTGAATATCCAAGCTCCTTATATTTGAAATTCGGGAATTTGATATGTATATCTCTTCCAAGATCTCCGAGTTCAGGTCTTCCTGCCGCTTTATCAAGTATGTACTTCTCAAGTTTTTGTGTTATATCCTGCTTCTTTTCCTGCTGTTTTCTTACTATATAAGCCGAAGATCCCTTCTGCTTTACTTCAAATTTGGTCTCATCCTCTATAAACTTCCTGAAAAGCGAATAACCATAGTTTCTCTCATCAAAATCAGCAAATTCTCTCTGAAGCTGGCTCTTGGTCGATCCAAGATATGCTTCCTCGCCCCTGCTCTCGGCCTGCTGAACGATATAGTTGATAGCCATCTTTATTTCACTGAGCGGAGTTACGGCACTGTCCTTCTTTTCAGGTCCGTCATATGAATCTGAATCGTCATCGGTGATCTTGTCTAAAAATTTATACTCGTTGCACGCGGAAATGAATGTCTTTGAGGCATCACTCTTTCCCATGCCGATGACTCTCTTTCCTCCCTCGCGAAGCCTGTTGGCAAGCCTTGTAAAATCGCTGTCGGAAGTTACTATACAGAATCCGTCCACATTGTTCTGATAAAGGATATCCATGGCATCTATGACAAGCATGATATCAGCCGCATTCTTTCCCGTCTTGTATATGGCCTGGTGGATCGGGACTATGGCATAATCAAGCCCTCTCTTGGCCCAGTCTGACATCTTGGGATTGGAAAAATCACCATACATTCTCTGGAATGATATATCACCGTACTGCTTAAGCTCCTTTAGTACCACATCCAGGTATTTAACGCTGGTATTTTCCGCATCTATGAGAAGTGCTATCTTTTCATTCATATAAGACTCCTTGTGCTAATACATCTTAATATATAATACCACCATAAAAAAACAGAGGCAATAAACCCATAGGATTTATCGCCTCTTTAAAGAATTCAAAAAGTATTAGTTTGCACCCTTCTCAAGAGCAAGTGTTCTTGTTGTAAGATCACATACTTCAGAAGGTCCGTAGTACTGGATAGCACCGGGATATGTGAATGCAGTCTTAACTGCCCACTCTTCTCTGTGTGCTTCAAAGTACTTAAACGGTGCGCCGTCAAGTTCAACAAGAGCCTTACGGATAACAGGCTTGTCCTGACCGTTTCTTCTCTCGATGTTCATCATCTTTGTTATAGGCATACCGCCTGCAACCCACTCTTCAGCAGGCTTTGAAAGATTTGAAACCTTTGAAAGATATCCTGTGTAACCGTACTGAATGAGCATGAATGCATTGTATCCGAGTGAATAGCAGTAATCTGCATCAAAGTTAGAAGGGAATGCACATCTTCCTTCGTAACCGAAGAAGTGATGCTGTGCTCCGAACTTACCCTTGTATGTTCCTGCTGCTTTTCTCTTTGCAAGCTCATTCTTAACCATCTCAGAGAAGAGCTTCTCAGACTCGATAAGAGAAACCTGAACGTTTCCGTGAGGATCTCTCTCAAGGAAAAGCTGCTGCTGGATTCCCTGGGGAAGAATATCGAATACTGCGAATGAAGCGTCTGTAAGACCCTTCTTTATGAAATCATACTTTGCATTCCAATCGGGAAGTGCATTGAACTCTTCAGTCTTCTGACCTGCAAGGAGTTCATTGATCTCAGCGATAAGTGCAGAGAACTCGGGAACGAACTCAACGATACCTTCAGGGATTATTGCAACACCGAAATTCTCGCCGTTGTTTCCACGCTTCTCAACTGCATCAGCGATATAATTTGTGATCTGAGCAAGAGACATCTTCTTTGCAGCAACTTCCTCACCGATAAGGCAGATATTAGGCTGTGTCTCAAGTGCACACTCAAGTGCAACGTGAGAAGCGCTTCTACCCATAACTTTGATGAAGTGCCAGTACTTCTTAGCTGAGTTTGCATCTCTTTCGATGTTACCTATAAGCTCAGAATATGTCTTTGTAGCTGTATCGAAACCGAATGAAGCCTCGATATCCTCGTTCTTAAGGTCACCGTCAATGGTCTTGGGACAACCGATAACCTGAACGCCTGTGTTATTTGCAGCCATGTACTCAGCAAGAGTAGCTGCGTTTGTGTTGGAATCATCACCACCGATGATAACGATAGCTGTAAGACCGTTCTTCTTAGCGTTCTCAGCAACTATTCCAAACTGTTCCTGCGTCTCGAGTTTTGTTCTTCCTGAACCGATGATATCAAATCCGCCGGTGTTTCTGTAAGCATCGATAAACTCATCGTCAAACTCAATGTAATCATTCTTTAAAAGTCCGTCGGGACCGCCCTTGAATCCAAGGAGCACGTTGTTCTTATCTGTTGCCTTAAGTGCATCGTAAAGACCGCATACAACGTTGTGTCCGCCGGGAGCCTGTCCGCCTGAAAGGATAACACCTACAACCTGCTTTTTAGCTGCTGATGTGTTGTTTCCTTTTGCGAATGTGATCTCGTTCTTTCCGTATGTGTTAGGGAAAAGTGCCTTGATCTTATCCTGATCTGCTACGCTCTCTGTGGGAGCTCCGTCCTTAACACAGATTTCTGAGATACCGTTTCTAAGCATTCCCGGAAGCTTAGGTGAGTACTCGTATCTCGCTTTCTGAAGTGGTGAAAGGTTCATCTTGTATCTCCTTTATAATATAAAAAATTATTTTTCCAAAATGGATTATAGCACGATTTATGTTTTTTTTACAATTATTTGTATTTAATGTCTCTCATCGGTGTTTTCGAATCTCTCGCAGAATCTCGCAGAGAAAGAAGGCTCTGAACCAGCGATCGAGATATGCGTTGTATCTCCAATCCTCAGTGTCCTGAAAGTGGCTATCCCCTTTTGCCTCTCTTCCGTTGCAAGCTCGGTCACCGATGTCGGAGCCGTGGCAAGAAACTGCAGCGGTACAAACGGGGATACATTCCATAAGGTGGACAGTATAACGGCCGTGATACCGAAATGACAGAAGAATGCGACTCTTTTGTCATTGTTTTCTCTGACCTTGAACACATCCCCGTCTCTTTCGTATCCGTATTCGTTTAAAAGCCCGTAGAAAGCTTCCCTGACATAGTCATACTTCTCGACCATATCGGAACACTTTACAAGATCCGAATCCCTCCAGGCATACCTGTCGAACAGTTCAGGGTGTACTCCATAATATGACGGTAAAACATCCCACATGATCCTTGTCTTGTAAAGCCCTGTATCGGGATTTGTCTTTAGCGCAGTGGCATATGCTTTAGCGGTCTCTTCTGATATGTTCGGATCAAACTGTGCCGGAAATTCCCTTAACCAGTCCTTTGTAACTGCTTTCATCCCCAGTGCTTCAAGCGAATACGCCGCCGTATCGACGGCTCTTCCAAGAGGCGACTGATATGCATCATCAATCTTAAGCCTGTCTATATAAGAAGCCAGCTGCTTTGCTTCTTCAATGCCCTTTTGTGTGATTGTGTCATGTTCGTAATCGGGATCTCCGTGTCTGATAAAAAATAGTTTCACTGTTTCTCCTTTTGGTCATTGTCTTATTCTACAGACAAAACCTTGTAGTCTTTTGCTTCCACGGCATCTTTTAATACATCATTGGAAACTTCTTTGCTCAGTGTAACGACAGCATTGTTTTTTTCATGGCTTACGATCGCTTCACTGACACCGTCTATGCTCTCGAGTGCCTTCTTGACGCTGGCCTCGCAATGAGCACACATCATACCTTCGATATTCATTGTCTTAACCATAACTTTACTCTCCTTTTTGATCTCTTTATTAAACTGTGAAATATCAAACTCAGGAATACTTTCCAGTGTTTTTTTCTTTGTTCTGTCACGCGTTGCATCATGTATGCGACACATGTTTAGTCTCAGCGCATTGCTGACAACACAGAAGCTTGACAGACTCATCGCTGCCGCTCCTATCATAGGACTGAGTTTAAGTCCGGCATTATAAAATACACCTGCTGCCAGAGGGATGCCTATCATGTTGTAGATGAAAGCCCAGAACAGATTCTCGTATATGTTTTTTAATGTTGCTCTTGAAAGCCTTACGGCTGCTGCCACATCCTTAACCGAACTGTTCATAAGCACCACTTCAGCCGAATCTATAGCAACATCGGTTCCTGCACCGATAGCCATTCCCGTATCCGCACCGGCAAGAGCAGGCGCATCATTTATCCCGTCTCCTACCATTATGACTTTTCCAAACTTCTTAAGTTCTTCTATCACACCTGATTTTCCGTCGGGATATACACCTGCGATCACCCTATCGACACCTGCCTCGGCTCCCGTAGCTTTTGCTGTCCTTGCATTATCTCCAGTCAGCATAACAACATACAGTCCCATTTTTTTGAGCTGTTTTATTGCTTCTACGCTGTCTTGTCTTAGAGTATCAGCAACCGCTATGATACCAAGTATCTTATCATATGTTGCAAAGATAAGAGGAGTCTTTCCTTCATCCGAAAGCCTCGTAACGGTCTCGTTGACTTCATCAGTCGATGTCTTATCCTCGCAGTTATTCAATATATAATCAGAGTTTCCGCCGATAAGCGTCATCCCCTTATAACTGCACTTTAAGCCTTTCCCCGGGAATACTTCAAAGTCACTGTTCTCATCTGAAATATCAATATTAAGTTCCTCGCATTTTTGAGTAACCGCCTTGGAAAGAGGATGCTCGCTTTTCTTTTCAAGTATGCCTGCAAGTTTTAAAAGCTTGTTATCAGAATCCGCCTTGATCGCTACACAGTCGGTCACAACAGGTTTTCCGTTTGTTATCGTTCCCGTCTTATCGAGTACGACAATATCAGCCTTTCCCGTCTCCTCGATCGAAACTGCTGTCTTAAACAGTATACCGTTCTTTGCACCGACTCCGCTTCCGACCATTATTGCCACTGGTGTTGCAAGTCCTAAAGCGCACGGACAGCTTATGACAAGAACGGATATAGCTCTTGCGACAGCGAAACCGGGTTCCCCCTTAAGGATCATCCATACGATAAAAGTGATCACAGCTATCACAAGTACGATCGGTACAAATATGCCTGACACTCTGTCGGCTATCCTCGCAATAGGTGCCTTGGTGGCAGCGGCATCACTGACAAGACGGATTATCTGAGAAAGCGTGGTATCTCTTCCCACCCTGTCTGCCCTGCATACAAGATATCCCGAACTGTTTATTGTCCCTGCAAATACTCTGTCACCTAAAGCTTTATCAACCGGAATGCTCTCGCCTGTAAGAGCCGATTCGTCTATCGCCGATACTCCCTCATTAACTATACCGTCGACCGGAATGCTCTCACCGGGTCTTATCGCAAAAAGATCATCGATCTTAACTTCCTCAACAGGGACAGTGATCTCTTTTCCATCCCTTATAAGATGGGCGGTCTTCGGTGACAGATCAAGAAGTCTTTTTATCGCATCGGTAGTCTTTCCCTTGGATCTGGCTTCAAGCATCTTTCCTACTGTTATTAAAGTAAGGATCATGGCTGCGGATTCATAATAAAGATCATGCATGTATGATCCAACAGCCGCCTCATTGCCATTGTTCTTTGCAATGATCATTAATACTGTAACGCCTAGGCTGTAGACAAAGGAAACGCCGCTCCCCAAAGCCACAAGGCTGTCCATGTTCGGTGCCTTTGCCAAAAGGCTTTTTGACCCGCTTATAAAGAATTTTCTGTTGATGATCATCACTATCAGGCTGAGTATCATCTGAATAAAAGCATGGTAGATATGCTTTCCTTCCAGAAAAGCAGGTATTGGAAATCCCAACATCATATGTCCCATTGAAAAATACATTAGGATTAACAAAAAAATAAGGGAAGTGACAAGTCTTCTCACAAGGGCAGAAATGTCCCCCTCGTTTAGTCCCTCACTTTCCTTTATGCTTGCGCCGTAGCCTGCTTTTTCCACGGCCTCTATTATGTCTTTGTCATCAGCACTGCCTTCAACTCCCATTGAGTTGGTCAAAAGACTCACTGAGCATGACTCTATGCCTTCAAGCGAGTTCACTGCCTTCTCAACGCGGGCCTGACAGGCCGCACAGCTCATTCCCGTAATATTGTACTGTCGCATATTAAACCTTTACTATAGATATTTACTTTCAAATTCACTGATCGGAATCGGTCTGCTGTAATAATATCCCTGTATTATCTCGCATCCCATCTCTCCCAGTCTGTCTACCTGGCCCTTGTTTTCGGCACCTTCTGCAAGACATACAAACCCGAGTTCTCTCGCAAGGGTTATGATATGTCTCAACACGATCAGGTTTTCCTCGGATATCTTATCCTCATCAAGCGTATCCACAAAGCTCTTGTCGATCTTTAAAGTATCTATTGGCATCATTGTCAGAAGTGACAATGATGAATAACCGGTTCCGAAATCGTCCATGGATATCTTAAAGCCCTTGCTTCTTAATTCTTCAAGCACATGAAGCATATGCTCCATGTTATCATAGGTCGCACTTTCGGTAAGTTCAAATTCTATCAGTTCATGATCCACACCGTATGAATCTATTATCTGTGCCAGATGTGATATCAGCTGATTATCATACATCCTGTTTCTTGAAAGGTTTACCGAAACAGGATACAGTGGTCTTCCCTCGCTCTTCCATCGGGCCAATGATTCACATACCTTCCTTAACACAACATCATCTATCTTTCCGATCGAACCGTCCTTTTCAAAGAAAGGTATGAACCTTGAAGGCGGCATGAACTCCTTGTTCTTGTAATTCCATCTGATAAGAGCCTCAGACCCCTTGATCGTATTTTTCTTTATATCAAATTTCGGCTGAAGGAATACCGTAAACTCATCATTTTCAATAGCAGTCTCTACATAGGCTTTGATATAATTGCCCCATGATATGTCATCATGCATCTTATCTGTGTAAATGATGATCTCAGTATTGTTGTGACTTGTCCCGAGCGCCTGTGCCATCTTGCCGGCATCAGCCACACGGTTTCCCGAAAGCATGGCTCTCTGCATCGGAACGACACCGCACCTGTAGAATATCCTGTAATTGGGATCTTCTTCAAGATGGGAAAGTTTCTCAAAGAAAGCCTCAAGAGTGCTTATTATCTCATCCTGCGGCATATCCTTTATCATCATGGCAAAATTGTCATTATGACAGCGCGCACTCGCATAAACGAAATCCGCTTCGTTAATGGCTTTTACAACATTGCAGAGCACCTTATTGGCCGCTATATGGCCGTACACCTCATTAATCACCCTGAATTCCTTGATATCAAAGTGTACAAACGCATAGTCATTTATACCTTTGTCTATAGGCATCTCAAGATATGCGACCAGGTGATTCCAGTTGTAATGAGATGTTATCGGGTCATAAAAAGCTGTTCTGTAAAGATAAGCCTTTTCAAAGTCTTCATCCTTATCCTCTATGATACACGCCGCTCTGTCATCTACGATCTTTCCTTCATACAGTATCCTGATCTTGCCGTTTTCCAGAAAGACCCCCGTCACACCGGGATCTTCGCATATCGTAAGATCGCTGTATACCCTGTGGGCATCATCATCCTTTGATATTCCGTCAAAAAGTTCATGAAGAAACTCTCTTGATATACGTATCTCTTCATCTATCTCGACAGAATAAAAGAAAGCACCCTTTAAGACTACGGATTTAAGATCATCAGGATAATCGATCCTGCTATCTGACGGTCTGTATTCTATACCCAGCACTTCCCTGCCGAGAGAATCCACAAAGAACACCCCCGGATAATCATAAGTTCCGAAAGCATTCTCGTATTTTCCTATCACCTTAGGTGTATCACCCTTATAATACTGCGCTATCTCATCAGAAGTTGCATCCAGATAGTACAGAATCCTTTCCGGTTTATACAATTGGTTCAGTTTATTTATAAACATGCAGGTTCCCCCGGATCTTAAATCAGTATACTAATCATCATTGTCCGTTTCTTCTTCACTGTTTGTTGAAATCTCAGGAAGGAATTCGAGTATTCCGTCTTCCACCTGTACATAGGACTCCTTAAAATCGATATTGTCTCTTATAACAGTGACCAGCTTCCTGTACATCTCCATTGCCCTGTAGTGTCCGTATTCCAGTGTTGTCTCATCGCACTCATCGGCTGCTGCCTCAAGCTCTGCTGCGATATCGGACATTGCGGTTGCTCCTATCATCTTTGATGAACTCTTAAGGGAATGGATATATATGCCATAGTTAACCCAGTCTCTGTTTTCAAAACAGTTCTGAAGAGCTGCTGCTTTTTTCTTTTCATCCTCTCCATACTCAACCAGAAGTGACTTGTACACCTCATCATTGTTATCGCAGTATGCCATTCCTTTTTTTGTATCTATCCCCGCAGAGGACAGATCAATGATGAACGCCGGCTTATCCTCCTCCGAATTATCGTCCCCGTTTTTGACGGTCTTTTGTATCTGTACCTTTTCTTCGGGAAGATAAGCTATTATCATCTTCTCCAAAGCACGTCCGTCAACGGGTTTTGTCAGATAATCATCAAATCCCCTTGAAAGATACCTGTCTCTGGCTCCTCTTACAACATCAGCTGTAAGGCATATGATAGGAGTTGTTTCATTCATTTTACTATCCAGAGCACGTATCTTTAACATTGCCTCGGTTCCGTCCATACCGGGCATTCGCTGATCCATAAAGATGATATCGTACTTATTCTTATCTGCAAGCTGTACCGATTCTGCTCCGCTTAGAGCTGTATCCAGCTTGATACCTGTCTTTTTAAGAAGGCTCTCTGTAACGATCAGGTTCATGTTCGTATCGTCAACCACAAGGATACGGGCAGCAGGTGCGTGGAATGCCTCTTTATATGTGACGACATCCTCATCCTTTTCGATCGCCTTTTTATAATCGCCTATCGGCCTGTCATTCTCTATCTTCTGCCAAAGATCAAAAGCAAATGTTGATCCTTTAGCGTATTCACTCTCTACCTTAAGTTCGCTTCCCATAAGTTTAAGAAGACTAACCGTTACGGCAAGACCCAGACCTGTTCCCTCTATCATACGGTTTCCCGTAATATCAAGGCTTTCGGGAGATCCGAAGAGTTTTTCCTTATCCTCATCCTTTAAGCCGATACCCGTATCGCTGACTTCATAATGGATCAGGATCTCTTTTTCGTTTTCTGATCTGCGCTCCTTTTCTTTCATCGAAAATGTCACGGAACCTTTTTCGGTATACTTTACGGCATTCGTCAGAAGGTTCATTACGATCTCGTTTATTCTGGTATCGTCTCCGTAAAGTTCGCTCGGAAGGCCGGTATCTATGTCCATGTTAAACTTTAGAGACTTTGCATAAGCCCTTTCCGAGATACTGTTTATGAAATACGAAAGCTGAGAACCCAGGCTGTATCTTACAGGCAGTATCTCCATCTTTCCGTCTTCTATCTTTGAAAAATCGAGTATGCTGTTAACAAGCTGGAGCAGGTTATGACCCGACTGCTTTATATTCTTCGAATACCCTCTTATATCCCTGTTGTCAGTCTCCCTTAAGACCATCTCGTTCATGCCAAGTATCGCATTTATCGGAGTCCTTATCTCATGAGACATATCCGCAAGAAAACGGCTTTTAGCCTTGCTGGCTTCATCGGCAGCCTGCTTTTCAAGCATTAAGACCTGTTCCTCATATTCACGCTGCTGGGCACTGAGCTTATCCAAAACATGAGCAAGTATGACAGCTATCGCTCCGCCAAGAACGACCGCAATGACGGCAGCTATCAGAAATCCGCGTACTAAGCCGTTAACACCCTTCATGAGTTCAGCTTTACTCGTAGCTATACCGACATACCATCCGGTATTATCCATCTTTGAAACAACTATGCCTCGCTCTATGCCGTCATAATCGATAAGATAAACTGTATCCTTTGATCCGGAAACTATATTTGCTATCACGTCAGCGTAAGGAGCTCCCGGAACATCCATAACCCCTTTGGGAGAATTGTCAAATGAATATTCTTCATTGGGATGGACTATCATCCCCATGTTCTGATCGACCAAAAAAGCATATCCGTTCTCATCAACATCCGCATCATTTATTATGTCCACAAGCGTATTTACGAATATGTCTTCAGCCAGAACACCTAAAAGTGTATCACCGTCATATACAGCCTTTGATATGGTTATTATGGGCAGGCCCGTATCGGAATCCATATACGGGGTTGAATAGAATACCTCTCCTGTGCTTGCCGCAACCGTATACCACTGCCTGTCATGAACATAATCTATAGAACCGTCTGCGATAAAATCGGAAGCACACGCCATCGTATTGTTGGGATAAGTGAAATATATGTCATAGATATAACCATATTTATTTAAAAGGTTATAGCTTTTGTTAAGATAACCATGAAATGCATCATATCCTTCTTTTGATATTCCGCTTACAACGACGTCCGCAGCAAGAGAATCAATGACGGCCGCATTTGTGTTGATCCATGCAGTGAGTTCCTGGGCATACTTGTCCGCCTCTATGCTGTATGTAAGTTCAAGCTGTCCGGACATACTCTCCTTTGCTCTCAAGTAACTGATCACCAGGATAAGAGCCGAGCTGACAAGAACGACAAAAACTATCAATAATGTCATCTTAACCCGCAGGTTTTTCATACAAAATACCCTCCACCCTTAAGTATACTACATAATAGGTGTTCTTTTCTATCGCGATCGACAGTTTATTCTTTAGCTCCACCTGTGGATATCTTTTTGATCCACTTCTTGCTCCTAAGTCTCAAAAATGCCCACAGAGTCTTTACTATCTGGTCCGATTTGAGACATACATAGATCATAAACGGTGAAAGCTTTAGATAAAATCCAGCAAATATCCCAAGCGGAATGGCAAGTACCCAGAGAAAGATATTGTCGGTGAGCATGAGCATGGTCGTATCTCCGCCTCCGCGAAGCACTCCCTTTGTCATGATACTGTTGGTACCCTGGAATACTATTATAAGGCTTATGGCATTCATAAGCTGCTTGGCAGTCAGAGCCGTCTCCTTACTTACGTTCCCGTAAAATCCTATTATAAGATCACTGCAGAAGAAAATGAAAGCGGCCGATATGAGTCCAAGAACAATACCGAGCTTAAAGAACCTGTATCCCTGTCTCATGGTCTTTTCCCTGTCTCCCAGTCCAAGAGTGATACCCGTCACTATAGCACCTGCCTGGCTCACGCCCGATATGACAACGGTACTGAGCTGCTGCGTGACACTCGTGATAGCATTTGCCGCAACAAATGTACCTCCGAGATGACCGATTACCATTGCCACTGAATTGGTTCCCACTGCCAGTATTCCGTCACTTACAAGGACAGGTATGCTTATACGGATATACTCTTTTATGAGTGAGCCGGTCTGCATTAAAATATCCTTTAGTCTGAAGCCTATCCTCTTGTCTATGACAAGCAGATAGAACATTATCAGGCTAAACTCAAATATCCTGGCCATAAGAGTTCCCAGTGCAGCACCGGCAACTCCCATTTTGGGTGCTCCCAACTTACCGAAGATTAGGATATAATTCATCGAAAGATTAACAAAGAACGCCCCGACAGAAACTATCAACGGATAGAAGACCTGTCCGACGCTCCTTAATACTATCGTAACGACCAGTGATATGCCGACAAAGAAATAGGTCGGGATGGAATATCTGAAATATATGCTTCCAAGAGATGCTATGTTTGTATCAGTCGTGTATGTCCTCATGATAAGATCGGGGATCAAAAAGGTAGCCAGAGCAAAGAGAGCCGCCAGTGTTATGTTTAATCTCAGCATTAAACATACTGTCTGCTTAAGTGCTCTTGAGGCATCACTTTCTATGTTTTCCGTTTCCATGGAGTTTTTCATACCCCAGTATCTTGATACCAGTACGGAAGCCCCCATTCCAAGCCCCATGCACAGTATCTGAAAGACACTGATAAACGAGTTTGCAAGCGATGTTGCAGATAAAGCATTATCACCCAGGCTTGCCACCATCATCGTATCGAGCATGTTTACGCCTATTGTTATCAGGCTCTGTAATGCAATCGGTATCGAGAGGACAAAAACCTTTGTATAAAACTGTAAAGACTCTCCCTTGTTGTCCATTTTTGTTTAAATAAACTCCTTATATCATCCGTCAGATAAGACAGTTTAACAGTCCAAGCACAAAACCTATCAGTCCTCCGAGACCGACTATGGTACGAAGTTCTTTTTTCATGACTGTTATTATCAGACGTTCCAGTTCCTTTTCATCCATGGCGTTTATCTTGTCGGATATGACCGTCGCTATATCGATATGATCTAGAAGTTTTTCTATATTTGATGAAGCCATCTTTCTGAAAGCCTCTATGACCGCTTCACGCAGATGTCCTTCCTTCATACCCATGTAAAGCATTATGTCTTCGGCTGACTTACTGTCGATCTCGCTCAATCTTTCACCGACTATCGGTCTGACATAATCAGCTCCCTCCTGCTTAAGGATATCCTGAATGTCACGAGCCGTTGAAGCAGCGATCGAATCTATCCATTCACCGCTTACAAGTCTTCCTATCTTATTGGAGTGTATCCTGTTTTTTAAATATTCGGCTCCGTAATCCTCCATCAGTTTGACAACGTCTATCGATTCGACAATCTTTCGGCTGAGCAGATTGCAAAGAGCATCTTTCTTTTCGCAGTATTCTTCAGATCCCGCGCCCGAAAGAACACATATCTCCTCTTTAAGTTCTGTCGTAAGATGCTTAAGCACAACATCCGCCACTTCATCTTCTATCTCTTTTGAGAGCACCATGGCTTCTATATCATCTTTTGTCAAAAGCGAGGATGCGACCGCATTTCCCACAGCCTTGGCAACACGTGATTTGCCTTTTGGGATAGCTCCAGGTGTAAACGGAAGCAGATGTCCAAAGAGCAGTATCTCTTTTCTTGGGTAAAACAGCATCTTTACCGCTATAAAATTCGTAAAGCTTCCTATGGCCGCACCGATCACAGGGCCTGTTATATATTCCGGGATCACTATAATCTTTCTCCTAATTCAGAGATCAGTTTTTCAACTGTATCTTCAAGTGTAAGACCTTCCTCAGATATAGTTAGGTCTGCATATCTTTCATAGAGTTTCACTCTTGTTTCATACATATCATCTATGCTTTCGCCGTCACGAAGGACCACACCGCGTCCCTTCACATCCTTAAGGCGTCTGTTAAGCTCCTTCTTATCAACCTTAAGATATGCAACAAGCGCATCATTTTTTAGTTGCTTCATGGCTCTATCACTGTAAACGGCACTTCCTCCCGTCGCTATCACACAGTTAGATACGTCAAGGCCAAGCAGTGCTTCTTCCTCACACTTTAAAAACTTATCTGTACCATTCTCTTCTATTATCTCACTCAGCTTTTTTCCTTCTCTTTGCTGTATGAGGATATCGGTATCAATAAAATCCATTCCAAGAATCTTAGCAACGATGACACCTATCGTACTCTTGCCCGATGTAGGCATGCCCGTTAATATGATGTTCTTTTTGGTCATATCAGTCATCTTTCCACCATTCAGATCAGCACAAATGCCTGTTAATTATATCATATATAAGATTCTTAATCTAATTGGACGTTTTTTATAGCAAAAACTGTTATAATGGATATGTAGGTGAAACTATTTACACGGGGGATATATATGGATCTGATATGCGAAAACTGCGGCACTTATCTTAACTTCCTTGATAAGGAATGCCCTCTTTGCGGTCATGCAAACAAGTATTACACGACAAATGTAAGCTATACACCGCAAACCATAAAGGAACTGAAAGACTGGTATGAAACACAGGGCTTCGGTCCTTATGAATCGACACGCTTTTTTATCGGTATCGATTACAAAAAGCCCAAAGCCTTCGGTATATTTGAAAACAGCGGTGTATTTACGGTATATAAGAACAAAAGAGACGGATCCCGCGCGATAAGATATCAGGGACCCGATGAGGCTTATGCCGTTAACGAACTGTATCTTAAGCTGAAAGATGAGCTGGTCGATAAGAAGTACAACCGCAAGGGCGATATGAGCATTATGTTCTATCTGCAGTATTTCCTTATCATGGCTGTAGCTGTGCCCTGCTCAATGATGACCAAGACTGCATTTCCCGCGGTACCTATTCTTATAACTCTTATATACGGAGCCGCAATTCTGGATTCAAAGCTGTCGGCGCTCAAAAAGATGAGTCTGAAGGCAAAAATCCTTATGGGCGTCGGTCTGTTTCTCATTCTGTCTTTCGGTCTTGTCAAATATAATATGCGCAACTATACTCCGCGCTATTATAACTATCAAAACATGATCATCTGCGCTTATAAGGGTGATTACTTCCTGTATGAAGAAAGCAAAAACGATTATGTCAAAGTAAAAACTGACAGTGTTCCCAAAGTCATAAAAAAAGATGACAAAGCCTACAGGCTTGATACCGCTTCCAAAGATTACAAATCCGAGTATTCATTCAAGGAGAGTAATCTGTATAATACATATATTAAGAATTCTTCTTCGTCGGATTCTTATCATGACAACTATAATTACTCGGATACATCCGATTCATCTTCAACCGACTGGGATTCGGACTGGTAACGTTTTTAGTGAGGAGAATCACGCCTGATTCTCCTCATAATAATCTCTGACCTCTTCCATGCAATTGCACATCGCATCTTCATAGGCCGCAGAGCCCATCATCTTCTTATCGGTCTTTCTCAAAAGACTGACAGTTGCACTTATCGCACTGAAATTCTTTGCAGTACCCACACTGTCACATTTGTAATTGACTGCTCTGCTCGCATCTATCCCGAATCTGCCAGCTTCCTTTACTGCATCAATGTTGGCACCAAGGAAGATAAACTCCCATCCGTTCTTCTCCTTTTTCTTTTCGATCATCTTCTTAACTTTTTCATACGTATACTTATGACTCGCATTCTCCATTCCGTCTGTTGTTATCACAAACATAGTCTTTTCAGGCACCTCATCTTCAGGCATGTTCTTATGGAGCTTCCCGATATGGTGAATCGCTCCGCCTATGGCATCTAAAAGTGCCGTGCAGCCTCTTACATAATACTGCTTGTCTGTCATTGACTTTATCTTATCGACACTTATACGATCATGTAATACCTCACAGTTATCATCAAAGAGTACTGTAGAGATGACAGCTTCTCCGTCTTCCTTTTTCTGCTTCTTTATCATTGAGTTGAAACCGCCTATGGTATCCGACTCAAGTCCGCCCATTGAACCGCTTCTGTCAAGTATGAAAACCAATTCCGTTAATCCTTTTTTCATGTTGTATCCTCCTTTAAAAGATCGTGTTTGTCTGTTTCTGACATCAATATACAACATGCAATAAAATACGAGGTTGTTTGCCAAACAACCTCGCAAAGGATCAAAAATCAACAATGGGATTAAGCCCGTATTTCTCAAGTGAATCGCTGATATCAAATATATCGAAATGTTCGTTTTCTATGTAGAACTCCCATATCCTGTCTTCAAGTATGCTCTCTGAAACGGCATATCCGGCTCTGGCAAGAAGATCCTTAGTATCATCCAGACTAAGTTTTAATCCCACACAGAATTTAAATGCCGTTCTCTTGTCAGGCTTATATATCTCAGGGTTCTTCTTCACGTTATGAACAACATGTTTGGAAACCCATGCCGTGCTCTCAAGTACGGTCAGCGATATGCCTTTTCTTTCGGAAAGATACAAAAGATATACTCCGAAGGGATCTTTAAGATGTTTTACTCTGTCATTTAATTTATCTTCATCTATGAAAAGATCATCAAAGTCTTCGTCTGCGGTACACTCATCAGCCTCTTTAGCTTTTGGGGCTTCCATCATCGCATTGGCAAATGCTGCGCTTTCCGTAGCTTTCGCTCCCCGTTTCTTTGAAGGTCTGATATTTCCTATGGCAGAAAGAAGCGAACTCTTCGGTGCAACAGCTCCCAAACCAGCAAAATACGAATCATCAGGCCTTATCGACTCACACCTGGGAGTCTGCGCTATCATCGAATCAAAGCTTATGCTCTTATATTCTTCTTTTCTCTTTTCCGTTACGTATTCATGATCGATGAAAGCCTCTATCATCGGATGGAGTTTTTCAGCAAGCTTTGTTGACTCAGGATCAAACACCACCAGATAGACTTCCATATCCTCATCAAGAAGAAAAGAGTTTATCTCATCCATTGCTATACGAAGACCGTAGGCTCTGGGAAAAGCAAAACTTCCCGTAGCTATAAGCGGAAAAGCTATCGATCTTATGTTGTGCTCTTTTGCAAGGATCAGGCTCTTTTTATAACAGCTTTTTAGCTTTTCTACCTCTCCGCTGTTACCGTCTATATAAAGAGGACTGACAGCATGGATGATATACCTGCACTTAAGATCAAATCCCGGCGTGATAAATACATCCCCTTCGGCCACATTCCCGATCTTTTGTCGTACCTTATGAAGTTTTTCATATCCTGCCGCATTGTAAACGGCACTGTCGCAACCGCTTCCGACCTCAGGTGTACTTGAGGCTGTATTGACGATCGCTTCAGTTTCCATCTTTGTGATGTCATTTCTTACTATCTTAAGTGACATGGCATACCTCTCAAATGAATGACAATACTCCTAAAACTCCATTGAAAGACCGACTCTCATCTGCATAACCTTTTCTCCAAGTTCTTCCTTAAGTAATTCAAAAGCATGATCCTTGGTGCAGTGTCCGGTGCAGATATACTCTATACCGGTTTCCTTGACCTTTTTTGCGAACTCTTTTACCTCATCATCGGTTTTATTGAACAGATGAAAACCGCCTATTATACCGTATACCTTCCTATCGGGGAATGTGTTCTGTATCTCGTTTATTATGTTGGCGGCACCGCCGTGCGAACATGAATTGATGATCACAAGGCCTTTGTCGGTATCAAGTACCAGGCTCTGTTCATGTTCGAAACTGTCAGGCTTCCATCCTTGAGGCGTCTTAACAAACATCCGCTCTCTCTTTCCGATGTTTTCAAGTCCCTCAGTCTTATGCGGGATAAGAAATACACCATCAAGCAGTTTTTCATCCCCGCTTACAACTTTTATCCTGTCCGAATATTCACTCATAACCCTTCTGGGAATGCCTATATACTTCTTAAAGATCTTTTTCTTTGAATAGCAGTTTGGTGCGGTACCTTCTCTGAAATAAAATGATGCCTTTGTGTTGTTCTCAAAAAAATAAGGTATACCGTTGGCATGATCATAATGCGCATGACTGAGTATTCCAAGATCAATGTCCTTAACATCGAAGTTGAGCTTTTTAAGATTATCAAGAAAAAGCTTTGAAGCACCGGCATCAACAAGTATCTTCTTATCACCATACTCCACCAGAAGACACAGTCCCCATTCACCTTCTATCCCGTTATTGGATTTATTATCCACTATAACCGTGATCTTTGTTTTCATCTTGGCTTCCCTTTCAAACTGATCATAACTTGATACAGTTTTATTCGATCTCCGAAAAATCCATATCCATCGCTATCATGACTGTATAATCCGGATATTCTTCCTTTACTCTTTTTACTGCCTCGCGATATACGCTGCTTCTGTCTCCGGCATCAAAGCTTACAACAATATCGCATCGCATGTTCTTTTCTTCTTTATCAACATAGAAACCGTGCATCTGCAGGACATACTTATTTTCTGTCACTATCTTTCGTACATTCTCTCTTATCGAGATTGCATCGGGATCCTTTGTATTATACGAATACACACCGACAGCTGTAAGTATCACACCATGCTCTTTATATACCTTGACCTCGATCTTTCTTATCAGCCTGTCAAGTTCATCCGCCGAGAGCGTATCCGGCACCTCTATATGTACTGAACCGTTATATGAATCCGGTCCGTAATTATGCATTATAAGATCATATGCACCGCTTACCTGAGGAAAAGAGGTAATCGTCTTTTTGATATCCAGTACCAGATGCGCATCCACACGCTCACCCAGTATCTTTGATACTGTCTCTTTTAGCATATCTATTCCGGACTTTATGATCACTACAGCGATCACTGCACCAAGCCATGCTTCTAGTGAAACTCCGAATATAAGGTAGATTGCTGCTGCAACAAGTGTTGAAGAAGATATAACGGAATCCAACATGGCATCGGCTCCCGAATTGATAAGCGAATCCGAGTTTACCTTTTCTCCCGTACTCTTCACATACCTTCCAAGTACTATCTTAACAACTACTGCAACTGCCACTATAACGAGCGATACAGCCGAATAATCAGGGACGTCGGGGTGAATTATCTTATCAACCGATTTGATAAAAGCCGTAACACCTGCATAAAGTATTATCAGTGATATGACCATGGCGCTGAGATATTCTATCCTGCCGTAACCGAACGGATGCTTTCTGTCAGCCTCTCTTCCCGCAAGTTTTGTCCCCACTATGGTTATAACGGAACTCGCCGCATCAGACAGGTTGTTGACCGCATCCATGACTATTGCTATCGAATGGGCAGTAAGACCGATAACAGCCTTAAATCCTGCGAGGAACACGTTAGCTAGTATTCCTATTATGCTCGTACGTATTATTATTTTGTCTCTGTTGTTTTCTTCCATTTTATTCGCTTCCTTGTTCTTTCTGAATCATCTATTCCCGATTATATCATACTCGAAAATATAGTAATAACATAAAATCGAAAAGGAGTAAAAAGTAACCAGGATTCAATGCTGAGATCTCATGAACAAAATGTATCAGAAATGCAATAAAACAGACCGGAATAAATTTATTCCGGCCTGTTGTACACTTACTTTATAATCCGATATAATCGGTTATCAATTCTGCATTGTATTCCGATTTTTTTGTTCTACATAGAAACTATTTTGAAATCAAATACTTATCGATACTAAAAGACGTTACCATGTCAATCGCAGATTTGTGCTCACGAATGCAATCCAGTTTCAAATCCTTTAATTGCTTTGTATTTTTTTTTGATATCGTAAGTTCCATACAATAGAAATCTAATCTTGATATATAATCAGCATATTCCATGATTTCGTCTTTTGATATGATATCGCTTCCTTCAATAAGAGCCCTGATACCATCATATTTCTCAAATATACTTACTAAATCACTTCCTAAAGTCAATTCCGTTTCCACAGGTTTCTCGGCTAAACCCAACACCCATGCCAACACTCTAGCCTGTTCACCTAAAAATGCCAACTCGTTTAATTGCTCTTCCCCGATTTCTCCTTTTGAAATTGCAGACAGATAACTCGCTAATTGATTAAATTCCGGAACATATTTCAATGCCAGCATCATAACGTCTGCATCATCTACATCTCCCCTACTGTTTAATCTATTGAAGGCTTTTCTTCCTACAAAAAAATCAAAAATTAAACGTAATACCAATTCCTGTTTTTCCTCTATTTCTACAATAGAATCAACCGGTACGAGTTTCAATTCTTTATAGCAAGGTATTCCCATTTTTTCCAGAATTTCACAATTCTTTTCTATTCTGGAAATATCATTACTTGAATAATTAACATTATCCGTATTTATCTTAAACCTTGAATTAAAATAGTTTTCCAAGAAATTCCCATTAACTTCATTATTTTCATTCGCTTTATCCTTCTTAAAAACACTAAAAATTCCCATCTACTTTTCTCTCCATTCGCATTACTCTTGCAATTAATCCTTCAAGAAATGTCCCATTCTCAAACAGATGAAACGATAGTAAGTTTTTCTAAAATATAGATTATTATCTATTCATCCCTACAAACCCGAATTTGCTCACATCAATAGTTTATCTAATTCCCTAAGAAGCTTTGTTTTCATATTCTCAAGTTCTTCGTTGCCAGGTCTGTTATTATCCGAATACATTTCTTCCCTCGGATACCACCAAACAGGTCCTCTGCCATTGTTGCCGTAATTCTCCATATCGCCTTTTCTTCTTGGAAATAAATGCCAGTGAATATGAGCACCGCTTTCTCCATTTCCTAGACATTCATAATTCATTTTTTCAGCTCCAAAAGCATTTTTCACTGCTTCAGCAACCAGTGTCATTTCATATAAGTGCTTTGCTCTTTTTTTCTCATCCAGATCAAACAGCTCAACAACATGATCTTTATATAGGAATAATGTATATCCCTTAAAATACTGAAAATCTCCAATTACCACATATCCAGTTTCAAGTTCTTTTACAAGAAATGGATTATTACCAGCTTTGGTTTCTTTAATTCTGTCACATATTCCGCACATAAATTCTCCCTGCAAACTTCATTTTGTCTTTCTAAGTCATCCCGAAATCATTCGCTCCAGTCCTGCTTTAAAATTGAAAATACTCTTCTTCCTTCATAATGATCTTTACGCCAGAAAAAATCGCGAAATACACCTTCATAAGTCAGCCCGCACTTCTCAATAACTCTTCGTGATGCTTCGTTTTCCGTCCGGCAATCAATTTCAATCCTATGCAGGTTGATCTTTTCAAACCCAAATGCAATTACTGCTTTTGTCATCTCGGTAGCATATCCTTTACCTTGAAATGCCGGCCCGATAACATACTCGATCTCACCATGTCTATTGCTTGTATCCATAGAAAAAAAAGCAATTTGTCCGATACATTCTCCTGACTCTTTTTCTATGACTGCCCATCGATAATAATCATTCCTGGAATATGAAGCAATATACTTCGTGTCAAACAATTCTCTGACAGCCTCCTCAGTTGTATAGCAAGGCTCGCCATAATCCCACTGTGTCTGTTCATCAGCAATCCAGTTTTTGAGCATGGAATCAATATCTGAATACTCAAAACAGCGAAGGATCAATCGTTCTGTCTTAATTGCTTGGGTTCCTACATGCTTAACCAAATTTTTGATCTCCTGTAAGTCTTAAAAAGATAAACCGAAGTATAATCAGATAACCAATTCTAACACAATTATTAATGAACTCAAACCAAAATGGGAGAATAAAGAAATCATAGCGATAATGTTAATCGTTTTTGTGATAGATACATAGGCGTGTATCTTGCAGAGAAATGAATCGGATATACCCTGAAATGTAGAAAAAAGCGAGATGAAAGCAGGTGAACAAAAAAGACTCGACGTTATATCAAAAGATATAATCGCCGAGTCACATGTACAATTGCATATTCCAAATATATCAACGTTCCCTGTCTAGCGCCAATAACCAGGCACCCTATAGTAAGCTATAAGAGTCCGGTATTATCATGTCAGCAGAACTCCGTTATAATTTGGGGCCTTTCGCTAAAATATCCTTGTTACATCAAACCCTGATTCTTAAAAGTCCAATATCTGAATTATAAGATCATCTCCAGTTCTCGAAGAATTCTAAAACGAGCTCATTCACATTGAAGCCGTCAATCTCCTCAGTATACCATGCATGCTTCGCATCTTTCACAACGACGCCCCACACAATGTCTTTATCCGAGTCCGCTCCGTACTTGCTGATGATCGAACCGTTTTCTATCTCGCCCTCGGACTGCTTCTCGAGTCCGTTTGAAGAAGCCATGTAATCAATGACGTCCTCAATAGCGGGATCAAGAGCTGTCTTTGCGCTACCATCTAAATTCTTCGGAATGACTTCGTCAATCTCTCCGTAGACCACAAGCATTCCAACGTCGTTCTTTTCGGGACGCTTGTCCCAGAGCGTCTTACAAAGATCACCGCCGACACTTGCGCAAGCAAGGAACGTATCCTGAGCTTCAAGTGCGAGTCTGAAATTCATGAATCCTCCGTTTGAGAAACCGGCGCAGAATACATGTTTTTTATCGAGCGAGTACTCATCAACAAGATAGTTTACGAGAGCTTTAATGAATCCAACATCGTTATAATCAGGCTCGAGCCTTCCGTAGTTCCAGCTCCTATAGTTTCTTCCGGCCTTCCCGTTGGAAGTTCCGCTAACATAGCAGACAGCGTATCCCTTCGGAAGCGCATCATCATCAAAACAGCTGGTGCGGCGAAAATTTTCGGCTGAATCACCAGATCCGTGAAGCATCACGATGAGCGGTGCGTTCTTACTCTCCTGTGGAAGACTGATGACAAAGTCGTGCTTCACATCTTCAAAAGTACAGGTATACTTGTTGTCATTTTCAAGCACTACATTCTCAAGTTTGGGACCCGATGACGCGCATCCCGCAAGGATGCATGCAGCCGTGAGCCCAATCAACATAAGCGTTAAACAAATTATCTTCTTCATTTCCCTCCCTTTCCCGGGGCTCTTCCCCGAACTGATCGATAGCATCAACCCCTATTCATGAACTATATGGTGGATAATATCTTTTATTTCATTGATAGAGTAGCCTTTGTTATTTATAGGCATAATTCTCAAAACTAGTATAACAAATATAAGAAAAAATATCATTACATATCAGATGTATGACAATAATCGGGAGAAAATTCATGCTGCTCTATTGAATAATGCTTTACCATCGCAAAAATATCTTCATTAATAATCTTGTTATCTGCTTTTATCAAACCAGTGATACTTCCGATTCAGCAATACCATCAGTACCGTATATATAATCGCAGGCAGTGTGGTAATAAGAATACTCCCAACGGTTACATCTGTCTGAATACGGTCAATGCCGATGCCGGCAAAGAAAAAAGCCGCAAAATTATTTGCTACATGAATTCCGCTTCCGACCTCAAGTCCAAAGCTGTACCATGCCAGAAACGAAAGCACTAACCCCATCAATGCAATAGCAACTCTGCCAAGTCCGTTATAAGGATGCATTGCCGTGAACACAGCCGCTGAGATAATGACACCTATAGCAGGAACTCTTGTCCATGAGGATACTGTCTGCATCAAAAATCCTCTGCAGATATACTCTTCGGCGATACACTGAAACGGCCACAAAATAAGCGTCAGAAGAAAACCGAGAAGCTCAAATCTCATCTCTATATGAAAACCCTGTGTTGCTACGATATAGATGAACTGCGGAATAACTGAGACGATGAATCCTATTCCCAGACAAATGAAAAACAGTTTATGATTCCACCCACCACGCGACGATGATACCGTTTTGATTGAACGTTCTTTAGTTACCAGTAATCCAAGTTCCAAAGACGGAAGTAATATTGCGACCATGCCCATGCTTCTTAATACTCCGGTTGCGGAATAATTGTTGAAAGATTCATAAGTTTGCTTGTTCAGAGATTCCAGATAATCTATGAATCCCATATCCGAGCGCTGAAGAAAATAGCAAACCACATATATAAGTGTGGATAGCACAAGGAAGAGCACAAATGTCATCAACGCCGTAAGCAACGGCTTAAACCACCTATATTTTTCCAGCTTCCTAGGGTATGTTGTATACTCTGGAATCGGAGCATTTTGCCTGTCCATAAACACAATGAGTTCCTCCTTTGTCAATCTTTTGATATGACTGCATTCAATAATACTTTTTTCTCTGAAAAGCCACATTTTTATATTTCATTAAACAAATATAATCGACTAACCAAATTCTAACATAATTATTAATGAACTCAAACCCAAATGGGAACATGACCGATAGTGTGCAGGAAAGATCTCCACACAATTGTAAAAGGACATATGCATGCATACAGAATCTTCATGGAGTTGATGTAAAGACCATACAGGCCCAACTTGGACATTCCAGCGCACAACAGACCTAGGATCATATCAGGGATATCGTAGACAGTAATACAAGAGCTCAGAGATTGGAACAGGGATGTATCTTACAGAGTAATGAATCAGATATAGCCTGAAATGTAGAAAAAATGCGAGGTGAACACAAAGAAAAAACCCTGTAAAGTCTCTACTTTACAGAGTTTCTATCGAGCGCGAGACGGGACTCGAAGTTAAAAGTTTTTGAAAAAGTCCCATTTTATGCGGTTTCTGGGTGGTTACTTTTGGACGGTAACCAAAAAAGTAACCAAGATAACACATAACTGTCAACGCCTATAATACAGATCTAATT
>JAEERY010000074.1 GCA_016286035.1 Lachnospiraceae bacterium | reverse complement strand
GCACAGCAGATCGTTCAGTCAGTTATCGATGCAGGCACACCTTTCAACGTAATCTATGCAGAGAACGACGATATGGCTAAGGGTGCTGTAGCAGCTCTTGACAAGGCAAACATCTCTCACGGTGTTGGCAAAGATGTCATCGTTATGGGCTTTGACTGCAACAAGTGGGCACTTGAAGAGCTCCTTGCTCAGAACTGGAACTACGATGGACAGTGCAATCCTTTCCAGTCATCATACATCGACGAGATCATCAAGAAGCTTGAAGCTGGTGAGTCTATACCTGAGAAGACAATCATCATGGATGAGAAGGGCTTCGATGCTTCAACAATCACACAGGATGATGTAAACAACTACGGAATCTAAAAATTCAAACCCTTAATACCAGAGGCGCGGCGCAGCGATCAACCCGTTGCGTCGCGTCTGTTAAGTAGAAAAAGCATTTTGTAAGAAACAGGAAGTGAGGGTATCAGGTGAAAAAGATACTAGAACTGAAAAATATTCACAAAAGCTTTCCCGGTGTTCTTGCTCTGCAGGGAGTTGACTTCTCGTTAAACGAAGGCGAGGTTCATGCTCTCATGGGAGAGAACGGTGCGGGAAAATCAACGCTTATAAAGGTACTCACAGGAGTATACACGAAGGATGAAGGAGAAATAATACTTGACGGAAACGAAGTACATATCAAGTCTCCTCAGGATGCTCAGAGAATGGGAATCAGTACGGTGTATCAGGAGATCACCCTGTGTCCCAATCTGTCTGTTGCCGAGAATATGTACATCGGTAGAAATGAAGAGCTTATACAGAACTGGAAGAAGATGAATGAAGGAGCAGAGAAGATCCTTCAGTCTCTTGACATTCCTGCTAAAGCCACTCAGCAGCTTGCAAGCTGTTCCATTGCCGTACAGCAGATGGTAGCTATAGCAAGAGCCGTGGATATGGAATGTAAGGTTCTGATACTTGATGAGCCCACATCTTCTCTTGATGAGCAGGAAGTTGAAAAACTGTTCAAGCTCATGAGAGATCTTAAACAACGTGGAGTAGGCATAATCTTCGTCACTCATTTCCTGGATCAGGTTTATGAAGTGTGCGATAAGATAACGGTTTTAAGAGACGGTAAGCTTGTTGGCGAATATGCCATAGCTGATCTGCCCAGAGTAGAACTGGTATCAAAGATGCTCGGAAAAGAACTTGATGATCTTTCCGACATAAAGGATAAAGATACAAAAGACGAAAAGAAGGATGACACAGAAGTACTGTTTGAGACAAGCGGTCTGGCATCCGATCAGGGAATAAAGCCTTTTGATTTCTATATCAAGAAAGGTGAGGTCAACGGATTTACAGGACTGCTCGGATCCGGTCGTTCCGAGTGTGTAAGAGCCATCTTTGGAGCGGATAAGGTTATAAGCGGAACGGTAAGAAAGAACGGAACCGAGATCAAGATCAACAAACCTATTGATGCCATGAAAAACGGCATTGCTTATCTTCCCGAAGACAGAAAGATTGACGGAATAATAGGAGATCTTTCCGTTAAGGACAATATCATACTTGCGCTTCAGGTGATGAAAGGATTCTTCAAACCTTTCACAAAAGCGGAAGCTTATAAATTTGCTGACGAGTATATAAAACTCTTAAGCATAAAGACAGCGTCGGCAGATACGCCGATCAAGTCTCTGTCAGGCGGTAACCAGCAGAAATGTATCATCGCGCGCTGGCTTTTGACACATCCGGAATACCTGATTCTGGATGAGCCCACAAGAGGTATTGATGTAGGTACAAAGGTTGATATTCAGAAACTTGTTTTGAAGCTTGCTTCTGAAGGCATGAGCATAACCTTTATTTCATCGGAGACTGACGAGATGCTTCGTACCTGTTCAAGACTTGTGGTAATGCGTGATCGTAAAGTTGTCGGTGAGCTTACCGGAGATGAACTGAATCAGACTATGATCATGAATACGATCGCCGGAGGTGAAAATGATGCAGAAAAATAAATTTCAGATAAGTAATATCTTCAGAAATCAGATATTTATTCCGCTTGCGGCATTGATCCTGTTGGCATTATTCAATCTTATCATGGATCCATCATTTTTTAAGATAACCATGGGTCAGAATGCGGCAGGCAATCCTGTCCTGTCAGGATATCTGATCACCATACTTGATTATGGCTCAGAGCTTGCCATTCTTGCGATAGGCATGACTCTTGTAACAGCAGCTTCAGGAGGACAGGATATCTCCGTTGGTGCCGGTATAGCAATAACAGGTAGCGTTATCCTAAGAATGTTATGCGGAAGAAACTCCAGACCCGATGAACTTCAGATGCCAATCATATGCGCATTTTTGATAGCAGTACTTGCAGGTATGCTTGCAGGTGCATTTAACGGTATGCTGGTAGCGTGGTTCAAGATCCAGCCGATGGTTGCAACCCTCATACTCTTTACGGCAGGACGTTCGATTGCAGCATGGATCAACAACAATGAACTTCCCATAGTAAGCGAGCCTTCATTCGGATACTATGGTAACTTCATACCCGGAATCCCAATCCCGACACCGTTCTTTATCGCGGTTGCAGTTATGATCGTAACTGCCCTGCTCTTAAAGTTCACAAACTTAGGCCTGTATGTTCAGGCGGTAGGTATAAATGCAAAGTCATCAAGATTGAACGGACTTAATCCGACATTCATCAAGTTTTTGACATTTGTTCTGCTCGGTGTATGTGTTGCGGTGGCAGGACTCATCAAAGTCAGCAGACTTTCGACCATCAACTATTCGGTTGTCGCAAAAGATATAGAGATGGATGCCATCCTTGCGGTAGCCCTTGGAGGAAACTCTCTAAGCGGTGGTAAATTTAACATGACCGCATCGATAATCGGAGCTTATGTTATTCAGTTCTTGACTACTACTTTGTATAAATTCAATGTAAAATCAACTGCACTTCCTGCTTATAAGGCTATAGTTGTAATACTGCTCGTTGTATTCTCCGCTCCTGTAGTGAGAGAATATATAAGCGCTAAATGGAAGCAGATAAGAAGTACAGAAAAGATTGCAAAGGAGGTGGCTTGATCATGGAAAACAAGACCAAAGAAAAAAGCGGACTCCTTGCCAAAATATCCGGTATGACAGATAGCAATCTGCTTCTGACCATCACAATAGTAGTATTCATACTGATGTATATCGGGGCAATGATCTTCCTCGGAAAAGGATTTCTTAAGCCTCAGGCATTCTTCAACATCCTTAATGAGAATGCTGCACTCATAATACTTTCATGCGGTTTATCGCTTGTTATGATAACCGGCGGTATCGATATCTCTGTCGGTGGTGTTACAGCACTTGTAACAATGAGCTGTGCAGTCTATCTGGACTATCATAACGGTTCGGTCGCAGGAGCTATGCTTCTTGCACTCGGTATCGGACTTGCATTCGGACTTGTACAGGGATATCTTGTTGCTTACCTTGACATCCAGCCTTTCATAGTAACACTGGCAGGTATGTTCTTTGCAAAAGGTATGACAACGATCATCAATTCGGATCCCTTCAATGTTGCAAATGAGAAGTTTGTTGCACTTAAGAATACCAGAGTAAATGTTCCCGGCATGGGAAGTTACAATAAAAAAGGTGTCTACGTAAATGCATATGTTGAGATAGGTGTTATAATCGCCATCCTTATCGTTATACTTATGTTCATGATGCTTCGCTGGACAAAGCTCGGCAGATCTTTCTACGCTGTAGGAGGTAACAGACAGTCAGCACTCATGCTTGGTATCAACGTTAAGAGAACAAGATTTTTATCTCAGCTTTTCTGCGGAATACTTGCAGGTATCGGAGGATTTGTATACTTCCTCCATGTAGGCTCAGGAGCGGCTACAAACGGTGCCGGAGCAGAGATGAACGCTATTGCATCTTCCATAATTGGTGGTACAATGTTAACAGGAGGAGTCGGCAATATCATCGGAACACTGTTTGGAGTACTTTCTCTGAGTACTATTAAGAACATAGTCGCATCTGCCGGTCTTGATCAGGCCTGGTGGACAGGTATTACCGTTGCGGCCATGCTGTGCATTTTCCTAGTTGTTCAATCTATAGTGGTGGCCCGCAAGAAATAAACTTATGGGAATTCTCAGCCTTATTTATAAAGATGTTAAGGCGGAAAATGAAACAAAGAAGGTAATTATAGCACTGAGAGTCATGTACATCACAGTGCTTATTGCCTTTGCATTGGACCTTGCTTTGGCGGGCGTCGAAGCATGGATGGCAAGCGGATTAAAGATACTTATATTTGTTTCGGCAAATATTCTTCTTTTTGTGTCTACATATTTTTGTAAAACAAGAACAGCATCGGTTTTATTCATGCTGTTCTTATATTTATGGATAATTAATTTTATTCCGGTATTCGGATGGAGTGCCGGTCTTCAGAACTACTTTATAATCGTCTTACTTGTATGTTTCTTCGGTTCATATGGCAAACCCGTATATAAGTTCATAACATCGGGATTTGTTCTTGTTATCAGGATCATCATCATTATGCTGTTTGGTAAAGTTGAATCCATAGTGGCGCACAGTCTGTTAGTGGATAAACTCATGCAGATAGCTAATATCTCCGCTGTATTTTTAGCGATAATCTATATCTCATATGTCTTCAGCAAAGATGAAAAAGAAGCTGAAGAGAAACTAATGAAATATAATGACAGACTTAAAAAAGAGGCCAATACGGACAGGCTTACGGGACTTTATAACAGGCGAAGAGCCGTTGAATATCTTGATGAGATGATCAAAGAACAAAACGGCAACCCTATCAGTGTGGCTATGGGAGACATTGATTTCTTTAAAAAGGTCAATGATACATACGGACATGATGTAGGCGATGTAGTCTTAAAAGAAGTAGCAGCGCTTATGACACGTATGTGCTCTGATGCATTTGTGGCCAGATGGGGAGGAGAGGAATTCCTGATCATATATATGGATCATAACGGTGATCAGGCGTTTATCAAACTTGAAGAATTAAGAAGAGCGATCCAGCGCATGGAGATCAATACGTGCGGACATGATATAAAGATTACAATGACATTCGGTCTTTCAGAATATGATTTTGAAAAGGATGGAGAGACAGCAATAAAAGAAGCTGATGAGAGACTGTATCAGGGTAAGGCTAACGGAAGGAATCAGGTGGTATATTGATGTATACGAAAAATCAACTCTTGGAAGTTGAGATAACTGATATAACCAATGAAGGAGAAGGTGTAGGTAAGATCGATGGCTACACCTTTTTTATTAAGGACGCACTTATAGGTGACATAGTCAGTTTTATCGTGACAAAAGTAAAGAAGAATTACGGGTACGGGAAAGTTAAGGAAATCTTGAAAAGTTCTCCTTATCGTATAGAAGCACCCTGCCTGCTGGCTAAAAGATGCGGCGGATGTCAGATACAGGAAATGGCTTATGAGAGCCAGCTTAAGTTCAAGCAAAGAAAGGTATTCAACAATCTGACAAGACTCGGAGGATTTGACAGAGAAATGATCGAAAAGATCATGGAACCTGTCATCGGAATGGATGATGAACCCTTCAGATATCGTAACAAGGCACAGTTTCCTGTTGGATATGACAAAGATGGTGAGCTTATCGCAGGTTTTTATGCGGGAAGAACACACGCGATAATACCTGTATCTGATTGCCTTAACGGAAGCATGGAGAACAAGGATATACTAGATACCATTCTTAACTGGATGAAACGATATGATATATCGGCTTACGATGAGACATCAAACAGAGGTATGGTCAGACATGTGCTTATCAGAAAAGGATTCACAAGCAAAGAGATCATGGTCTGCATTGTTATAAATGCCGATAAACTTCCGCATTATGATAAACTCATTGAAATGCTTTGTTCATTTGATGGAATAAAGAGTATCTCTTACAGTATTAACAAAGATGCTACAAACGTGATAATGGGTGATAATTATCATACTATATATGGATCTGATACCATCACTGACAGTATCGGCGATCTTAAGTTTAAGATATCCCCTTTATCCTTTTATCAGGTAAATCCCGTACAGACAAAAAAATTATATGAAAAAGCCCTTTCTTATGCGGATCTGAACGGTGAGGAGACCGTATGGGATCTGTATTGCGGCATAGGTACCATCTCGCTGTTTTTGGCTAAAAAGGCTAAACAGGTATACGGAGTCGAGATCATTCCACAGGCTATAGAGGATGCTGAAAACAATGCTGAACTCAATGATATAACGAATGCAGAGTTCTTTGTCGGGAAAGCAGAAGAGGTTATTGACAGACTCTGGAATGAGAACGCTGATAAGCAGGATGATAAGAAAGCTTATGCAATGACCCATCCCGATGTGATAGTGGTCGATCCTCCAAGAAAGGGATGTGATGAACTCTGTATAAATACTATGTTAAAGATGAATCCCAGGCGCATAGTATATGTGAGTTGTGACAGTGCTACTCTTGCAAGAGATCTGAAAATGCTATGCGAAGGCGGATATGAATTGATAAGGATTTGTCCCTGTGATATGTTTCCTAACACTGTACATGTCGAGACCATCGTATTGATCGAACGGGTCAGAAATGCGAAGGATTTTGTGCAGATAGGTATCGATGTGGAAGAATATTACAGAATCAAAGACGAGGAAAACTAATACAGAAACCACGCATTGCGAACGGCGTAAAACTGTGGTATATTATGGCTGCAAGCACGCAATGCGAGGTGATGATATGGATACAGCAAAAACAATAAAAGAATTACGAGAAAGCACAGGGATGTCACGTAAAGAGTTTTCAGAGCATACGGGTATCCCTGTTCGTACATTGGAAGACTGGGAGGCAGGAAGAAGAACGCCGCCGGAATATATTCCGAGGCTGTTGGCGTATCAGATCAAAATTGAGAAGGGTTTCTCTTCAAAAGGGGAGGTAAAAGGTAAGAGGAGTGTATCGGTTATACAGGATGTTGACGGGAATAACATCGTCATTATTAATGATATAAGGTTTAAGGGAAAGCGTTCCATAGATTGGAAAGAGGTTAGAGAGTATTTAAAAGAGTACGTGGGGGAATTCTATACGATTGCAGCAACAGGAGATGTTATTTATATAGGATCAGATTTGCCGAATGAATATTCTGGTTCAAAATATACTCATAGTATTAAAGGTGCAAATGCTAAGGCGAAAGCAAATGCTGCACAGGGAATACCTGAACTTATAGAAATAGCTGTTGGTAAACATTTTCGAGAAAATAATGAAGAAAAGCATTCGAGAAATGCAAAGTATGGTTGGTATCGATATGATTCACGATTTGCATTGCCTGTATACAATGAAACTGGAGAGATAGAAAGATATAATGTGTTTCATGCATCGTTAATTGTAAGACATTCCGAAGATAAAAAACTATATCTGTATGATATTTTAGACATAAAGAAATAAACGAGCAACCCGATTGAGCCGTAAGTCTGTACACTACAAAAAACACAGTTCTTTTACGATTAGGGGATTATGGGAAAGGAAAAAGATGAAGCAGAGT
>JAEERY010000073.1 GCA_016286035.1 Lachnospiraceae bacterium | reverse complement strand
TATATTGCTCATCTATTTCCTTTGTATTTAAATCCATGAGTCCAGGAATATCCATCTCTTTACCACATTCATCACATACAGCAATAGTTATCTCAAAATTGTAATGTTTTTCTTTTATCTCCTTTTCAATAATCTTCTTTTGCAGCGTATACCTCGTTTCTTTTCGACATACTGTACAAAAATCTACCTTTCGCTCCATTGCCATGTCATCACCCTCCTTTAAACAACAACGCACTTCTATTTAAACATATATTTCAATGGAAATTTCGCCTCATGGAAAGATAATTGTTGTAGTCAAATTGTACCTCCTCATAAATGATAGCTTATTTAAAATTATCTATCATTAGCATAATCCAATGATAGGATTTCGTCAATATGTCATCATTGAAGATTTACAAGCACATATTCGTTAACTCTAACCTCAATAGTTAGCATAATTATAGCCAAGATTAGCATCCCAATCTCGGCTATTGTTTATTTCCTATATCAATTTCTCAAGATATTCGGTCACATTAACATAGTGTATGCCATCAACAACAGTATCCTCCCCACGATATAACACTGTCTTTTTAGTTATTGTACCGTACTTGTGCTCTGTCATGCGGCATTTTTCTTCATCAATCAGGTTTTTGTATTGACCCTCAAATATGTTCTCCGTGTGCTTTACCTCAAATATTTCACATGTAAGCTCCTTGTCATCAGCTATCACCATATCGAACTCACCAACTGCAAAAATCAGCTTAAATGCTCTCTTCTCTCTGGGAAGAATCTTCTTAGTTTCAAGAAGCACTATCTCTTCAAGCATTCGTCCTTTTACTTCTTCCAAAATGATATTGCAGAACTGATCCTTTTCAACAATTGAAAACGAATCGAAGGCTTCATCTTTCATAATGGAATATACTAGCGCCTGTGCCTGACAGTATCTCATGCCTGGTTGGGAAAAGAGAATATTTTCAGAAGGGGTGCTGCCAATAGTTTCTACAGGGCAATCAATTATCAAATCCAACAACTCAAGGTATTCTTTAATCTCTGAAATATGGTCAGCGGTTATCTCCACCTTTAAGTCTTCTTTATTCCTTATGTTTAAAATTTTCATAAATCGGGCAAGCACACCCTGATTATCAGCCTGATCCATTATACTGATTCGGCCTTCAGCTGCTGCACGCTTTCTATCAATCTGAGTGGCAGAGCCCAAATCATGTGATTTAAACTCACGAACAAGGACAGAAATCAAGAATCTATGGTTCATATCCTCAATAATTCTATTTACAGCATTGGTAAACTCATCAGCTTCGTATAACTCAATAAGATGCCTGAAATGTGCACCGCCCTTATAGCAAGCAAGACTATGCTGAATGTTCCTTGCAATAGCCGTATCAATATAACGCCTTGTAGACTCATCATCACGAAAGGATATCCCCTCATCTTCTAATTCCGGATCATCAAAGTTGGTTTCACCTACGCGGAAAGTGCCTCCATATCTGATATACTCGTCAATATCATGAATACCCAGAAGCGATGAATATTCTCTAAAAGGAATAAATGTTGTATGTATAGTAACGGTTCTGTCATATAATTCTTCGTCACCCGAAAAAACAAGTCCTAAGGAATCCGTACCGGCAAGAACTATCTTCATGCCACTCATAGCATATACATCTGACAGCAATGATGCAGAATCAATAAAGTCATTCATAAGAGTAACTTCATCGATAAACACATACTTTATACCTCTCTCAGATAAAAGCCTAAGATCATGATTAAGCATAGACATATCATTAGATGACATAATCTTTATATAAACTGACTCCCCAAAGTTACGGGTAGCTATGGCCTGAAAAAGCATGATTGTCTTACCGGTTCTTCTAAGGCCATATAACAAGCATACCTTTCCCATAACTCCGGAATTCAAAAAAGTTTCCAGTCTTCCAAAGCATTCTCTATACTTATAATTCTTAACTCCCTTGACATAAGGATTGAGTTTCTCACCAAAAATAACATTTGTACGATATTCGGCTGTTGGCGTAGTATTACTTCCTGATGAAAATTGACCTGCCAAAAGCTCTCTCAGCTCAATCTCGATCTTATCTCTTCTATCAACTCGAGCTAAAGCATCAACCTCATCAATTGCCTTCACATACTTCCCATCAAGGTACATTCTCTTTGCACCTCTGATATTTTTATATGTGATATTCCCTTTAGGCAAAGTCTCTAATTCTCTTCTAAGATCATATATCCTTTTTTCGATTTCGCTCATTGCAGATGCTCTCCTTTAATTCAAATATACAGATAAAGCAACCAAAAAGCAACCGATACGGTTGCTTTTTGGTTGCTTTAGGGTTGCCTTTTATGAATTAAGGATTCATTAGTTATTTAATCAATATTTGTTATCGTTATCCCCTTTATGGAAATCCAGCGCTTCCAGAGTTATATTTATACGTCTGTTGATCAATTCCTGCTCGGCTTTTGTTAGTCTGCTTACTCTAACAAACGTTTCCTCCATAACATCACTCGTGATATTGCCAAATAATATATAGTCACTTGAAGCATTGAGTTCTTCGCATAAACTTATAAGCGTACCAACGGAAATACCTGTTGCTCCTCTTTCCACATCAGAAATATATTGAGTCGACATGTCAAGCTTTTCTGCAAGGACTTCCTGCGTCATATGTCTTCGTTCTCTTGCAATATGTATTCTTTTTCCGATTTCGATGTTTATTGTTTTCTTACAACCTCAATAAGTCCACTCAAATTCCCAATAATAGTATCCCAGGTATAGTACTTATCCACATACTCCTTACCCTTACTTCCCATGCTCTCATTCAGAGCAGTATCAGATACCAGCGTAT
>JAEERY010000072.1 GCA_016286035.1 Lachnospiraceae bacterium | reverse complement strand
CCAAATGCCATGTTATCATAAACAGTCATGTGTGGATACAGAGCGTAGTTCTGGAATACCATCGCGATATCTCTGTCCTTAGGCTCTACGTCGTTAACCACTCTGTCACCGATCTTCAACTCACCTGAAGAAATATCTTCCAAGCCGGCGATCATACGAAGTGTAGTAGACTTACCACATCCTGAAGGTCCTACGAAAATGATAAATTCTTTATCTGCTATCTCAAGGTTGAAGTCTTTAACAGCTTCGAAACCGTTAGGATATCTCTTGCAGATATTTGTTAAAGATAAACTTGCCATTATAAATGTCCTCCTGAATAGATTTTGTTCATTTACCTTTTTACAGTATACAAAAATATAAAATACAAAAAAATAGGCAACCTGCCAAATATTCTCATAAATATTTATACAGATTGCCACTAGTATTTTTTATTATCTTAAACCCGGATGATCCTTGGCTTCTTTATCGCGTTTTTCAATATTGTCAGCCATGTCCTTATTATAATAGATCAGCCTGTTCTTTCCCTGTTTCTTGGCTTCGTATAAAGCATTGTCGGCTGCTTTGTACAATTCCTCAAAGTTCTTTCCGTCATCAGGATACATGGCTACTCCAATGCTTGCTGTAGCCGAATACTTAACATAGTCACCGACTTTAAAACTCTTAAAGAAATTAAGTATCTTGTCGGCCTCCATTTTTATAACATCTTCTGTTTTTATATCCCTTAAAAGTATAACGAATTCGTCTCCTCCGAGTCTTCCGAGTATATCGGTCTTTCTGAACTCCTGACTCAGCTGTTCGCCGAGCGTCTTTAAAACAAGGTCTCCGAATGCATGTCCCATTGTGTCATTAATCTTTTTAAAGTTATCAATATCAAACAGAAGCATCATATGATGAGTATCATTTTCATTTGTTAAGCATTCATCGATCTTTCTTTCTGTTGTGATCTTATTGTTAAGACCGGTAAGAAGATCGGAATCTGCCTTATTCTCGAGATCCTTGCTGGTCTTTGCATCGTTATACCTGTATCGTATAAAGATAGCGGCAAATATACCGACTGCCAGGATCGTAAAGAATGCAAGTCTTTTCGCAAGAGCGGTATCACCGCTGCTCTTACTTAAAATCATTCCGTTTACGTAGCTGTCTATATCTACCATATCAACTAAAGTCCAGTCCGTTTCTCCGGCAGGTACTGTAACTAAAAGACAGTTGTTTTTCCCATTGGATGCTACAAATTTCTGCTTCTGTCTGTTCTCCACATTGGCTCTGATCTTATCGATCTGCATATCTTCGATCGTAAGCTCTGAAAGCGTATCATACAGATTGCTTCCAACGATTATCCACGGACGACCCGTCGAGTATACTCTGTCTCCCTGTGAATTTATGATAAGTACGGAATTGTCCCTGTTGCCTCCTTCAATGGGGATATAGTTTTCCAGAATCTTTATATCGATATACTGAATAAGATACGCAAAAGGCTCATCGTCCTTAAAGATAGGGATCACACAGGTAAGAGCTGTTTTCGAATCAAGAAGATCATCATTGGTAAACGAGAAATAAGTCTTCG
Source organism: Lachnospiraceae bacterium (assembly GCA_016286035.1). Classification (GTDB taxonomy): domain Bacteria; phylum Bacillota; class Clostridia; order Lachnospirales; family Lachnospiraceae; genus Colinaster. Next base: position 102,269 of record JAEERY010000072.1, on the reverse strand, counting down.
TCGATGCAGAGAAATAATCACTTCCGGAGATATCTATATCATCTTCATTAAGTGAACATATACCTTTTCCTTCGGTGTTGACCAGTGCCACCGCATAGGTATTGAAATTATTATCAGCCACAATATCAAGATAGTATCTGTCAAAGATATCATCATCCTTCTGTGAAAGAAAACTAGCCGCAACCGTACCCGCATTTTTCATATCATTCATAACCAGTGACAGTTCGCTTGCTTTTTTCTCCGTATCCCCGCTTATGATCTCCTGTGTCTCTTTTTTCGCTTCACTTAAGGATGCTATGGAAAACCTTGATAATGTGACCTCTATCACAACAACTAAAAAAACAAGCACCAAAATAACAAGTATGGTACTCCTTGACGGCATACCCATCCATGTCTTTTTTAGGTCCCTGTTTTTAGCGATCTGCGAATTCAATTGATAATACTCCCCAATAATATTATTAATTGTCTTTATCGGTAGTCTGCGCTGCACCTGTCAGCATCATCTCTTTTTCTGCTTCCTTAACGATGGAATCCTCATCCGAAACTTCTGCTTCCTCTTCTGGATCCGGTTTTGGCTCAAGCTTTTTGAATATTTTACTCCAGCCAAAAGATGCGAGCAATGCAGGTGCTGAAATACCTGCCAGCATATCAAACATCATAAATCTGATATCAATATACACGATAACGATAGGTATCAGCAATATGATGATAAAGTATATGGTATAAGGTATATTTATCATCGCAACAAGAAACGCATTTTTTAACGTGTTTCTTGTAGTGTTCTCAAAATGTGACAATATCGGAAATACATATATCGTAACCGCAAGTACTATACATATGACAATGATCGTTGTGACCTTTAAAGCTTTCGGCAAAAGAGTCGGGTCATTAAACCACATTAGCACATCTATCGACAGTATGACAAGGAAAGGTATGAGTATGAGCCATATGATCGTGGCCTGTTTGAAATTACTCTTGAATGATACCCAGAATTCCTTCCATACATAGGTATCCTCGCCTCTTACGATCTTAACCGTACAGTAATACAATGCAGTCCAAGATGCCCCGATAGTTATTATCGGAATGGAAAATATGAGCGCCATCGCATTAAGGATCATAATATCTGCGATCCTGCCCATAAACTGCCATACGGGGTTTTCGTAATTGAACATCCTATCTAACACTGCTTGTTACCTCTTTTTATATCTATATCCAAAATACCAGGTTATTATAATATTTTTTGACACTATCATCAACCTGTATGAACGCATAACGATCAAAGATTTATAAATATTTTATATATAGTCAGCGATATCAAGGATAAGCTTTTCAGTCTTTTCCCATCCCAGACATGGATCTGTGATCGACTGGCCGTATACTCCTCCGCCAACCTTCTGACATCCGTCCTCAATATAACTCTCTACCATAAATCCCTTTACAATGGCCTTTACCCTCTTGTCATGTCTTGCAGAGTTTAATACCTCATTTATTATCCTGGGCTGTTCAAAAGGATTCTTGTTTGAATTTGCATGGTTTGTATCAATGATAACAGCGGGATTAACAAGATCCATTCCTTCATATGTATCACACAATCTCTCCAGATCCTCATAATGATAATTGGGCTGTGACTGACCGTGCTTATTGGTATAACCTCTTAAAATGGCATGTGTATGCGGATTTCCCTTTGAATGAACCTCCCATCCTCTGTATATGAATGTATGTCCTGATTGTGCTGCGAATATCGCATTCATCATTACGGAATAATCTCCGCTGGTAGGATTCTTCATACCCACAGGAACATCTATACCGCTTGCTGTAAGTCTGTGCTGCTGATCTTCAACAGATCTGGCTCCGACTGCGACATATGCTAAAAGATCATCAAGATACTGATAGTTTTCGGGATAGAGCATCTCATCCGCACAGGCAAATCCTGTCTCGCTGACAGCCCTCATATGCATATGTCTGGTTGCGATAAGCCCCTTGAACAGATCGGATTTTCCGGTTGGATCGGGCTGATGAAGCATTCCCTTGTATCCGCCGCCGTTTGTTCTCGGCTTGTTGGTATATATTCTAGGGACTATTAGAATCTTATCCTGCACCTTTTCCTGAAGGGGGCAGAGTCTTGAAATATAGTCAATTACACTTTCCTCATTGTCTGCAGAACAGGGGCCTATAATGAGCAAAATCTTATCGCTCTTTCCCTCAAATATATCCTCGATCTGTCTTCTTTTTGCACCTATATTCTGCTCCATTTCCCATGAAAGTGCATATGACTCCTTGACTTCTATGGGTAATGCCAGCTTTTTTTCAAATTCCATATTCATAATGATTCTCCTCAAACATAATCTATCTGTCAAATCGCATCCTTCTCTTTGTTGAAAGACGCATCTTTTCCTTTAACCCTTCGGTATCCTCATCTGCTATGAGTTTTTTTATCTGTGTGAGCTCGTCAATAAACCGGTCCATCTGGTCTATCAATGTGTCCTTGTTCATCAAAAACAGCTCACTCCACATATTTTCGTTTATCCTGGCGATCCTGGTAAGATCACGAAAAGAATCTCCCGTGAAGTTCTCCACATGTTCCAGATCGGTTCCCGTCATGAGTGATATCGCTATGCAGTGAGTAAGCTGCGATACATATGCGATCATCTTATCATGCTCAGCAGGTGAAAGCACCGATATTTTTCTGAATCCAAGTATCCTTCCTAACATCATGCACCATTCTATGGCTTCAGGAGTGTTTTTGTCTGTGGGGACCACAATGTAATTGGCATCCCTGAATATCATATCGCTGCTGTTTTGCACACCCGATACTTCTCTTCCCGCCATCGGATGCGATGCTATGAATTCAACATCTTTTCTTAAGATATCCTGGATTTTATATACTATGCATTCTTTAACGCCGGTCACATCCGTAATGAATATTCCCGGCTTAAGAAACTTCTGGTTCTCTTCTATCCACGTTGTGAATGTCTTCGGATACAGTGCAAATATCACGGCATCCGCATTACTTATAAGATTAGGATCGGCTTTTATACTCCCGTCATCTATAAGATTATTATCAATTGCATACTTTATGGATTCGCCGTCTATATCTATAGCAAATACCCTGTATCCCAGTCTCTTAAGAGCCATTGCATAACTTCCGCCCATGAGTCCGAGTCCGACAATAAGTATGTTTTTCTTATTGATCCATTCCATAGATCTTCTCCTTAAGCATTGTATTCAATATCTATACCAAGCTGTTTTATAACATCAAAATAATCGGGAAAACTCTTTCTTACGGCTTCATAACCGCTTAAGCATCCGCCTGTGATCGATAAAAGAGATGCTGCTGCCATAACTATCCTGTGATCGTTATGACCGTCGACTGCTTTATCGGGTTTTTTTAGAACACCCTCTTTTACCTCTATTTTATCGTCCTCGTATACGGTATCTGTTCCAAAGTCAGACAAAAGGTCACACATGACGTGTCCCCTGTCACTTTCCTTTATCTTAAGTCTTGCCGTTCCCGTAAATGTTGCTCCGTGATTGGCAGCCGCAACAACCATGAGTACGGGACCAAGATCCGGACAATCAGATATATCTATCTTGCAGTGACCTGCAACAAGTCTTTCATAGAACTTTTTATAGACCTTATCTCCCTGACCGCTGTCTTCTTTAAGTCCGTTTACAGCAACATTTCCTCCGATCGTATTGAAAACATCAAGGAACGCCGCATTTGAATAGTCACCTTCAACTATGACTTCTCTGCTTTTGTAAGTCTGTCCTCCCTCTACAAACAGAGTCTTCTCATCAAGCCATGAGGCCTTAACACCGAATAAAGACAGAGCTTCAAGTGTAAGCTGTATATATGATGCACTTTCTATCGCTGTTGTAAATATTATATGACTGTCCTTTTCAAGAAGCGGCAGTGCAAATAAGAGGCCGCTTATAAACTGGCTACTGATATTGCCGGCAACCTCAAAGTCTCCGGGTTTCAACATCCCTTTTATATGTATATGATCTCCGGTTAAGAATTCTATCCCCTGCCTGTCACATATATCCTCATACACCGATAACGGTCTGGAAAGTAGTTTTTCGCTTCCGTAAAATGAGGATTCATTAGAAACAGCCATTGCAATACCGATAAAAAATCTCAGCGTACTGCCGCTCTCGCGACACTTAAACTCCACAGGTGAAGATATCTTCTGATCTCCTATACCGGTTACGGTAACTGTGTCATCTTCTTTTTTAACCTGGGCTCCCATTGCTTCTATACAATCCAAAGTTGCCAGTATATCCTCGGAATATGCCACATTTTCGATCCTGCTTATCCCTTTTGCCAGGGCGGCACAGATAAGCATCCTGTGAGCCATGCTCTTAGACGGAGGTGCCTGTATCTTACCTGATGCTTTTGATGGTTTGATGGTAACGATCATCTTAATATCTCTCTTTCTGTCAGGCATCTGCCTGGGACTTTAGAAAATCGATTGCTTCAAGATATCCGTTAAGTCCGTGTCCCTTTATCGTCTTTACGCATGCAGCTCTGATGAAGCTTATCTTTCTGAATTCATCACGTGTGTCCGGATCAGAGATATGAACCTCAACAGTCGGAACCGACACGGCTTTCACCGCATCAAGTATAGCAATACTTGTATGAGTATAGGCACCGGGATTTATGACTATCCCGTCTATCTTTCCGTAGCAATCCTGTATCATATCCACGAGATCTCCTTCATGGTTACTCTGCATCACTTCGATCTCTATACCGGTTTTTTTTGCATGTGCCTTTATCATTTCAACAAGATCACTGTATGTTGTGCTGCCGTATATTTCCGGTTCTCTGATACCGAGCATATTTATATTTGCTCCGTTGATAACTCTTATCTTCATTTCTTATCCTTTCAAAAACCAGTCCGTTCCATAGCGAACTGCCAGCATATCATATAACGCAAGTGCACTCATGCTGTCAACCACGATGCGTGCTCTGTGTATTATGGCAGGATCATGCCTTCCAACGATCTGAAGATCGGCGTCTTTTCTTGAATTCAGTTCTATCGATTCCTGTTTCTTGTATATGGAAGGAGTGGGTTTAACCGCACATCTTATCAGGATCGGCATTCCGTTTGTTATGCCTCCGTTGATCCCTCCGTTATGATTGGTCAGTGTTATGACTTTATCACCTTCCATGCGGAATGCATCGTTGTATTCACTGCCTTTTCTATCAACCATGTCAAATGCGTCACCAAACTGAACTCCTTTGATCGCGGGAATACTGTACAATGCATGTGACAGTATGCCTTCAACCGTATCAAACCATGGTTCCCCGACTCCCGTGGGCATTCCGGTTATAACAGTCTCAAGCACTCCGCCTACACTGTCTCCTTTAGCTGCTGTCTCTTCCATCATCTCTCTTATATCAGCAGCTTTCTTTTCATCAAGTACCGGAAAATTCGTTTTGGAAAGGCATTCTATATCTTTGGAATAATCTTCAAAATCCCTGTCGGATATTCCGCCACAGCTTTTTATGTGAGTACCGATCATGATTCCTTTTTTGTTCAGTGCGGGTATTACCACCGCTCCTGCAGCCACAACTGCAGCAGTGATCCTGCCGCTGAAATGTCCGCCTCCTCTGAAATCCTCAAAACCATGATATTTCTCATTCGCAGTATAATCGGCATGTCCGGGACGCGCTATTCTGGGAGCATTCTCATAATCAGCACTCTTTTGAACACTGTTGGGGATAAGTATGCTTAAAGGCGTACCCGTAGTCTTTCCGTTAAATGCACCGCTGGCTATTATATACTCATCCTGCTCCACTCTCTTTGTTGATATCTTACCTGCAGGCCTTCTAAGATCCAGCTGATGTTTTATAAATTCATCATCTATATCAAGACCGGGAGCAAGTCCATCCAATACCGCCCCGATATATGGTCCGTGACTTTCTCCGAACAATGTGACTGTCAGTGACTGACCAAATGTATTCTTCATAGATCGTCTCAATCCTCCTCAATAACCGGTTCCTGTGCATAGTATGAACCGACCAGTCTTACAGATTCACAGTATCTTTTCATCTCATCTATAATACCACTTCCTTCTACTGAACGCATTCTGCCTTCCAGTTCGATATAGAAATAGTACTGCCATTGAACTCCTTTTATCCTGCGGCTTCTTATCACTCTCATGTTGAATCTGTGATCTCCTATGATACCTATGGCTTTTGCTAGTGCTCCGGCCTCATGTCTAACGGTAAATATCATTATACATGCATCATGCAGATTCTTATTGCACTGATCGATCTCATCTTTAGAAAACACCGCAAATCTGGTAGTGTTCATCTTATCTTTATTGATGTCTGACTGCAATACGTTAAGTCCATAAAGACTCGCGGTCTTCTTACTTGCTATCGCACCGACGCTCTTATCTGACAGATTGGAAACCTCCAATGCTGCTCTTGCGGTATTTGTTGACTGTTCTATCAATATCCCGTGCTCATCTATGTAATCCATGCACTGTTCAAGAGCCTGCGGATGACTTATTACTTTTTTTATGTCTGATATCTCACTTCCCGGTATTCCGAGAAGATTCTGAGATACCCTTAAAGGATAAACGCCGCTCACTATAAGATCACCTTCATACATAAGGTCCGTGACCTGACCGACTTCTCCCGCATAACTGTTCTCTATCGGGAGAACAGCTGCATCACAAGAACCGTCTTTTACTTTTTCATATGCTTCCGAAAAGCTCTTGCATGTAACCATCTGTTCACCGGGAAATATCTTTTCCGCAGCAATAGATGCAAATGACCCCTCAATCCCGCTATAAACTATCTTCATAAAACTCCTCACTGCCTTATAAAAATTAAGGGCCCTATCCGGCATAGGATAGAGCCCATTCAATCTGATCCCCTACACTTTAGCCGGCCTGGTTTATTCTGTCATAATAAAAGTAAAACCCAAAAAAGCTTGCCCAAAAGCAAGCCTGGCTAAAGTAAAAATATGAACTTGTGACTTTTTTTATGAGTCTGTTCATGATCTTTATCACCTAGGATTATTTTTCAAAGTATCCGAGTATTATAGAATCCGGACCTGTGTATGTGCCGATCGTAGATCCAATACTTACGACCTTCCAGTTTTCAAGACTGATGTTTCCGTTTGTTTTACTGCTCTCCACAAAGATATTTAACATATCTTTTTCATTTCCCGAATAACCTATGGCAACGGGCTTCTCAAGATCCACTCCGGTCTCACTCTCTCTTAAGATCTTAAGAGTAGACTCAACCGCATTCTTTCTTCCTCTGGCTTTTGTAGCTACCTCAACCTTACCGTCAACAAGTGTGATAACGGGTTTGATAGAAAGAGCACTTCCGAATACTGCTGCTGCTGCAGATATTCTTCCGCCTTTCTTTAAATACTCCAAAGTATCAAGCGGTCCAACAAGCTTTATCTTCTTCTTGTCAGCCTCGAGCGTCTCAACTATCTTATCATATTCCATGCCGCTGTCAACAAGTTTCAATGCATAATCCACAAGGATCTGCTCTGATACCGTAGCCATGAAACTGTCAATAACGGTAACGTCTTTATCAAAATTTGATGCTGCGATACAAGCACTCTGATATGTCCCTGACAAACCGCTCGATAACGTTATGATGATAACCTTCTCTCCGTTATCCAGAGCTTTCTGTATCTCCTCCTCAAAAGCAAAAGGAGTTACCTGACTTGTCTTCGGAAGTATATCTCCGCCGGTGAGTTTATCGTAAAACTCCTTGTTCGTGATAGTCACTCCGTCCTGGAATTCCTCTTCTCCGAATCGTATTGTCAGCGGTAATATGGTAAGATTGGCCGGTACCTTGTCATTATTTGGTATATCCGATGCCGAATCTGTTATTATTCTTATCTTTTCCATCTTATATATCTCCGTTTATGCACAACTTTTATTATATTACATGACTTAGTCGGCATATGTCAACAACATAGTTTTAAAAACTACATAAATCTAATTCCATGGGAGTATATATGATGCCGTCGCTTCCCGTAAGCTGTACATCAGTTGCCTTAAACCCTGTTTTTTCATAAAAAGGAATGCCATACGGCGAAGAATGAACGGTAAGCGTCTTATAATCTGTTTCTTTAAGCAGGTGTTCTTTGGCTGTCTGTATAAGTTTGGTCGCAATACCCTGTCTGTGAAAAGCATCATTCACGAACAGTAAAGAAAGATGATTGCCGCTCCTTATCGAAGTAACGCCTATTATCTCATCATTCAGTATTGCCACGTATACTATATATTTGCCTGCTTTAAAGACTTTTTCAAGAGACGGGCTTGTCAGGAATTCGGCAAAACTGTCTATTCCCTTCTGCCCGTACTCTTTTGCTTCATATTTCATAAAGACTCTGAACGCAAGCTCTGTTGCTTCAAACCATCTGTCTTTGGCACACGGAACAATATCATAAAGAGTTCCGTCCTTCATTGACGCCTTCATCAGCAGATCTCTGCACCGGAAGGCATATCTTTTTCAGGTGCAAGAAGCGCAAGATTACCCTCTGCATCCTCTGCACAAAGGAGCATTCCCTCAGATACAACACCGGCTAAAGTCGCAGGTTTAAGGTTCGTAAGGACCATTACCTTCTTCCCGACCATCTCTTCAGCAGAATAATACTGCTTGATGCCGGATACGATCTGCTTAACTTCGCTTCCGATCTTTACCTGTGAACAGAGAAGCTTCTTTGACTTGGGCACTTCTTCACACTTTATGATCTTGCCTACTCTGAACTGAAGCTTTGCAAAATCATCATATGTGATCTCAGGCTTCTTCTCTATATCAATTACTTCCTCTTCCGCCTCGGCAACAATACCGTTTTCACGTTCATATTCAGCTCTCTGGGCAGCCTGGATCTCTTCTACCTTTGCCATAACTTCCTTAAGGTCAAGTCTCGCAAATAGAATCTCGGGCTTATCGGTTACCTTTGTACCGGACTCGTAAAGACCGTATTTGTCAAGGTCATCAAAATCCCTCTCCTTTGCGTTCATCTGTTCAAGGATCCTGCCTGCTGTTTCAGGCATATAAGGAATAAGAAGATTTGCGCCTATGCATATAGATTCGGTAAGGTTGTACATTACCTCTGCAAGACGGTCTTTCTTTGCCTCATCCTTGGCTAGTACCCACGGTTCTGTTTCATCTATATATTTATTGCATCTTCTGAAAAGAGCAAGAACTTCACTCAATGCATCAGCGACATGCATATCATCCATGCGCTCATTGGCCTTGTCTCTTGCCGCGCAGACAACAGCTTTAAGATCATCATCAACTGCTTCTAAAACTCCTGTCTTTGTTACTACACCGCCAAAATACTTGTTACTCATTGAAATGGTCCTGTTCACAAGATTTCCGATGATATTTGCAAGATCGGAATTAAATCTCTCAACAACAAGATCCCATGTGATGGTTCCGTCATTCTCATAAGGCATCTCATGAAGCACAAAGTATCTTACGGCATCCACACCGAACATATCCGCAAGATCATCCGCATATATAACATTTCCGCGGGATTTACTCATCTTTTCTCCGCCCTGTAACAGCCAGGGATGTCCGAATACCTGCTTAGGAAGCGGCTCTCCCAGTGCCATAAGGAAAATAGGCCAGTAAATTGTATGGAATCTGATGATATCCTTTCCGATAAGATGAAGATCGGCAGGCCATAGCTTCTTATACTGCTCGGTGCTGTTACCCTCGGCATCATATCCAATACCGGTTATATAGTTTGAAAGAGCATCAAGCCATACATATACGACATGCTTATCATCAAAATCTACAGGGATACCCCATTTAAAGCTTGTTCTTGACACACAAAGATCCTGCAGACCGGGAAGAAGGAAATTGTTCATCATCTCATTCTTTCTTGAAACCGGCTGTATGAATTCCGGATGTGTGTTTATATAGTCTATAAGCCTGTCGGCATATTTACTCATCTTAAAGAAATACGCCTCTTCCTCGGCTGGTGTGACTTCACGTCCGCAGTCGGGACACTTTCCGTCAACAAGCTGACTCTCTGTCCAGAATGATTCACAGGGAGTACAGTACATGCCTTTATAAGATCCTTTATAGATATCACCCTGATCATAGAAACGCTTGAACATCTTCTGAACCTGCTTCTCATGATCGGCATCCGTTGTTCTTATGAACTTATCATATGAGATATTGAGTATCTTGCAGATATCCTTGATAATATTCGATACGTTATCAACAAACTCTTTGGGTGTTATACCTGCCGCCTTAGCCTTTTCTTCTATTTTCTGACCATGCTCATCGGTTCCGGTCTGGAAGAAAACATCATAACCCTGCTGTCTCTTGTATCTGGCGATGGCATCCGCCATGACTATCTCATAAGAGTTGCCTATATGCGGCTTTCCGGATGTATATGCGATAGCTGTAGTTAAATAGTATTTTCCTCTGTTCATAATATATGGCCTTTCATTTGGATTATTGTTCATTTTTGGATGTGCCAAAGGGCACATTGTTTATTCTATCATAGTTTTTTCGTTAAAAAAAGACAACCGGTTCATCAAATATGACTACCGGTTGTCTGATAAATTCTATATCCGATATTCGGACAGAAATTACTATTCAGCTTCTGAATAGCTTACGCTCCACTCAGAAATAGTTCCGTCTGCGAGCATTTTTTCAATACAAGTATTGATCTTGTTAAGAAGCTCTGTGTTACCCTTCTTAACTGCTATACCATACTCTTCTGCTTCAAATGCACTGGGATCCTCAACTATCTTTAAGTTCGGATTGTCCTTAACATACTTCTGAGCTGTAGCAGAATCAATAACAACTACATCACATTTTCCGTTATTAAGTTCAAGGATGGCTTCTGTACCCTTCTTGAAAGCCTCATAATCATATCCGAGATCCTGTACGCAAAGTTCGCCTGTGTATCCCTGGATAACAACTATCTTCTTGCCTGCCATGTCAGCAGCACTCTTAATGTCAGAATTCTGATCAACGATCATAACCTGTGTTGCTGTGTAATAAGGAACTGAGAAATCTACTGACTTAGCTCTCTCCTCTGTTATGGTCATTCCTGAGATAACAGCATCAACCTGTCCGTTCTCAAGAGCGATGAGAAGTGAATCGAATTCCATGTTTTCAATAGAAACATCCATTCCTGTCTGTGCGCCGAATTCTTTTACGATCGCCATATCGATACCGTCGTACTCACCTATAACGCCGGCTGCGGTAACATACTCAAATGGCGGGAATTCTGCATTGGTACCAAATTTGACTGCTGATGATGCTTTGGAAGCGCCACATCCTGTCAACATGACAACCATCATTGCCGTTAAAAGCATTAATGAAACTAACTTTTTCATGATCTTCTCCTCTTTCTGTTTTGTTTTTCCCATACTTTCTGTCTTTATAAGGTAGAACCAATAAAGATAAACAGTAGTTTAGCAAATTATAAAATTATGTCAAGTTTTTAAACAGAAAATAGCCCGGGTGGCAATTCCCGGGCTATTTCCTGTGCGTACACACATTACCTTCAATAGTATTCATGCGATTCCATGTCCTTCAGTGAATATATATTATCAAACGAAGTGTAATACATCTGATACACAAATCACTCAATTCGTAAAATTATTTGACTCGCAATATAATTGGCCATCATCGTGTACCCGTCTTTATTAAAATGCAATCCATCTATATTATAGAGTTTTTCGTATGTATCACCGTCACACGAATTTAAAATATTATTATTGAACAGATCTATGACTTCAAATCCTTCACTGACAGCTATCTCATTTATGGCCTGTGCATATTCTTTCTGTTCCAGAAACTCATCCGGGCGCATCGCCTGATATGCCGCACTTATTCCTGACATCGGTGGATTGATGTAGATCAGTTTGCAATAATGATCCTCAGTCTGATATGTTGATCTAATGCCTCTTAGCATTTCTGACAGATCGCCGCAGAAAGTGTTTTCAGCTCTTTCTTCAGGAGATCCAATATCATAAAACTCCTGATTTAATGCATCGTTTGTTCCACCCATCACAATAATAATGTCACTGTCATCCGGAATATTTTTCCATCTTAGATACATTGGATCCCTGTCTTTTAAGTTCTCTACAGTCGATCCTATTATTCCCATATTTACTACTTCTTTACATCCTAGAATCCTCTGAAGCTGAGAAGGCCAGTTATACTCTGCTTTTTCATAATCTTCAAGTCCCATTCCATCTGTAAGACTGTCTCCAAGAACCGTGATCTTTATATCAAAAAAATCAATATTGTTTTCTTCGATTATCTTCTTAGCCTGTTCATATCTTTCCATTGTCTCATCGTAGGAAGATCTTATTGCTTCATTCTCTTTTAAGGTTCTTGTTGAATCCAGTACAGGATAGTTTTCTTTCCAGATCACCTGTCTGGGACCCTGCTTAATATCCTCGCTTTCATTGTCCTGCATGGGTATATCTTCGTATACAGCCTGTATATGTTCTTCACCGCCTGTATCTTTAAGAATAAAAACGATCAGCACCACCAAGAGTATGATTACCGAAAAACATAAGAATATCATCATTCTTGTTATTATTTTGTTTTTTCTTCTTTTTTTACTGTTTTCAGTCATCAGATCCTATTCTCTTTTTTGATCAAAAAACCTGCATAAAAAAGGCAATGAACCGGTCGATACAATTCATTGCCCATAACATATATGCTATATCAATACCTTGCTTAAGAATACCTTTGTTCTTTCCTGCTTTGGATTGTCAAAGACCTCTTTTGGTTCTCCGCTTTCAAGTACCTTTCCCTCATCAATAAATAAAAGTCTGGTTCCAACCTCTTTTGCAAAGCCCATCTCATGAGTAACTACTACCATCGTCATGCCGCTTTTTGCGAGGTTCTTCATAACATCCAAAACTTCACCTACCATTTCAGGATCAAGTGCAGATGTCGGCTCATCAAAAAGCATGATCTCGGGTTCCATCGCCAATGACCTTGCTATGGCTATACGCTGTTTCTGTCCTCCCGAAAGTGAACCCGGATATGCGTCAGCCTTTTCAGCAAGTCCGACGATATTGAGCAGTTCCATTGCTTTTTCCTTTGCCTGTTCCTGTGTCATCTTTCCCAGTTTAACCGGTGCCAGAGTAATATTCTGCATGACCGTAAGATGAGGAAACAGATTAAAATGTTGGAATACCATACCCATCTTTTGTCTTACAAGGTTTACATCAACCTTAGGAAGATTGATCTGCTCACCGTCTATTATCACTTCTCCGTCATCCGGAGTCTCCAAAAGATTTAGGCATCTTAAAAACGTGCTCTTTCCGGAACCTGACGGTCCGATAACAACAACCACTTCACCCTCATCTATCTCTTCTGTTATTCCGGCAAGAACCTCCTTGCCGTCAAAACTCTTATGCAGATTGTTAACCTTTATTACTGCTTTGCCATCCATAGAGAATTCTCCTTGAATTATCTGTTATCCGACTTTCTTAAATGATCCTCATACTTTGCAAGTGCAAGAGTAAGGATCTTGATCAGTACAAAATAAATGATCGCCGTACCGATAAGAGGCATAAATGCTTCATATGTGGCACTCTTTATAAAATCTCCGGCCTTCTGTATATCCATAAGTCCTACATATCCGACTATGGCAGTCTCTTTTATAAGGGTGATGAACTCATTACACATGGCAGGGAATATATTCTTGACAGCCTGCGGTACCACGATCTCCATCATGGTCTGTTTAGCGTTAAGACCCAAAGACCGTCCTGCTTCAGTCTGACCCTTATCGATCGAAAGGATACCTGCCCTTATTATCTCCGAAACATACGCACCCGAATTGATACCGAATGCGATGGCGGCTATTATCCATTTCTCCCAGTTTACCGTTGCAAATATAACGAAATATATGATCATCAGCTGTGTTACAGAGGGTGTTCCTCTTATAACATCCGTATAGATCTTTCCTATGACATTTAAAAACTTCTTGTTTGACAGATTGCATATGGCGATAAGAAATCCTATTATGATTCCCAAAAGTGCCGCCAATAAAGAAACCTTTATGGTTATCCCTATACCTTTTAACAGTAAAAGATATCTGTCATCCTTTAAAAAACATCTTGCAAACGTATCGACTACATCTGCCCACCATTCTGTCATAAACTTTACCTCTTAAAATGAGCGATCCTACCAGTACTTAACAAGGTCAGCCCAGCTGCTGGCGCCTATCACATCCAGCGCAAATTTAGTATAGTCCAACGAATCTGCCATATCAAGATGCTTGTATACCTCGTAAGCATACTTATGAGCACCGTTCGCATGGCTAAGTCCTACCGCCAGTCCCTGGCTTAACTGAAGACCGTCATCGGTCTCATGATTTATGATAAGTCCGTTGATGTGAGGATTCTTCTCACATATATAATATGCATAAGCGATGGCTGCTGCCTGAACAGCCTCTCCCGATGTTGAAGTAAATCCTACCTCGCTTATGAACACTTCTCTTGTGGTCCCGTCATCCTTTAAGAAATTGGAACCGCAGATATAATCGGTCACTATATTGACATTTTTCATGCTGACCATGGGTGTATCCACACTCTGGGTAGTGTACTTGGCATAGCTTCCGGTATTCCAGAATGCCGCATTGGTAAGCGGTACCGGATATGAATGGTATGCCAGATCCCAGTTGATGTTACCCTTGGTCTTTATGATAGAGTTGAAATCGTCCAGTATATCTCTGCCGTCATAATCTCCGTTATTCAGGTTTCTGTTCCATGTCTGATCAAGCGGCATGTATACTTTTGCACCTGCATTCACGCTCTTGATCGCATTGTAGAATACCCTGAATCCTTTTGCATACTCATCGGCATACGTGTAATGATCGACAGCTGCATAATGATTCCATTCCTTGGTAGCATTGATCTCATTTGCGATTATCCAGTTGGATATCATGCCGTGTGCACCGGAATATCTCTCTGCAAGGAACGTAGCCGCTGCTGCCATAGCATTGACTCCGGCCGCATCGGAACCGTTGAACATGTAATACCATGACTGGGATGCACCTCTTGCATTCGGATGTATGAGTTCCGGATATGCTCCGTTACTGTTATTGAGGATTACAGCCGTTGCCTGAATGCCCTTCTTTTGAAGAATACCAAATACTATATCGAATTCAGCAACAGCCTGTCCGTTAAATGCGTAGGTCTTTCCGCCATAATCATAATATATCGTGGATTTATTGGCGCTTGTTGTGCCTCCCATTATATATCCGAGCGGTATGTTATATGCTCCCTGCTTGACACCCAGATCATCCAGCTCATTTCCGTGAAGCCTGTTAGGATCTACGATCAGACCCTTTACCGATGATGTTTTCTTATATGCATCAACCTTTGCTATAGCTTCTGGATTGGTGATATATCTGCTTGTTCCGAGTATCTGATATCTGCCGCCGACCTTGGCAGCGACAACAAACTTCTTAAACAGTCTTGTACCTGCCTGCTTATGATTCAGATTTGCATACATCACGAATTTCGGATCTGTTTTTTCTATACGATATGTGTCTGCGGGTTCCGAACCCTCCGGTATGGAATTCTCATACGTATTGAGAGCAAACAGATAAAGATCCTCCGAGTCGGAATCCGGTATACCCTCAAGTATACCTTCAACCTTTACTTTCGAGGTATCTTCCTGCATGATAACACAGTCTTCTATCTTAAGATAATCACAGGTATCTCCCGAGATATCGATCTTTTTAAGCCAGCTGTCCTCCCAGGCCTGTTCAAGACCGTCAACAGCTTTTATACGTGCATATGCCGCTTCCTTTTCCTGTTCCGATATGGAAAAAGCGCCTTCATCAGATTCATCTATTTCATCTGCCTGCTCAATAACCTCTTCGACATCACTGACAAGACCGTCTGCTTTATGAAACGGCTTAAGTATCGCAAGGATGATGATCGCAAGGAGAGCAATGATCCCTGCAACAAGAGCCGCCGTTCTTCTGATAAGCTGCTTTTCTCTTGCAAGTCTGCTGGCCGATTTTTTCCTAACCAGTTCAATAACCTCTTTATTCTGTTTTAATCTTAAACTCTCCGGGCGCTTTTTACGCCTTTTGCGTTTTCTCTTTTCTTCACTCATAATCCCTAAAACTACCGTCTATTGAGAAAACTACACTCTTAGAGAGTTGTTGCCTGTCTCGTGTTCCATTCTCCAGTTTATACAACGCATCAGATAATGCTCATATTCGGGACTCTTGCACATGCCCTTTCCTGCCACATCCGATATCTTCGCAACATCCATACCGTTGCAGGCTGTTGTCTTCATGACTATATTCAAAGCCTCAACGTCCGTATCGTTTGCGATATAAGTACCTATACCGAAAGCAATCTTTGCCTTGCCCTCGAAATATCTCTTTATCTTTGTTGCACGTTCGAAATCCAAGCTGTCACTGAAAAGAAGTGTCTTTGTCTTGGGATCGATACCGAGTTCCTTATAATGCTCGATCATCTTGTCGCCCCATACAAAAGGATCTCCGCTGTCATGTCTGACACCGCTGAAAAGTGTTGCATATGTCAGCTGGAAGTCTTCAAGGAAGCAGTCTGTCGTTATCGCATCAGTAAGAGCGGTTCCGTTTAATACTCCGTATTCC
The DNA here is from genome assembly GCA_016286035.1 of Lachnospiraceae bacterium. Lineage (GTDB taxonomy): Bacteria > Bacillota > Clostridia > Lachnospirales > Lachnospiraceae > Colinaster. Next base: position 85,647 of record JAEERY010000072.1, on the reverse strand, counting down.
TTTACCCATGCATCAAGTGCATACCAGTTAGAGAATGCGGGATTATGCTTATGATTACCCTGTCCGACACACATGATCCACTCATGAGCCATTGTTCCGACCGGTGTGATACCGTATTTCTTTGCCAGATAAACATTTGAAGTTCCGACAAATGTTGATGAAGGATATTTTGTTTCATGCAGTGTCTTTACCGCAAGTTCCTGCGCTTCACCGGAAAGACGCCTTCTCATACCAAACTCCGAGAATGCTCCAAGTTCAAATTCTCCGTTTTTGAGCCTTTCAACTTTGGCATCAAGTCTCTTTTTGAAGCTTTCCATAAGCTCATCATAGTTGTATGCCATCCTGAAATACACTTCATTTACGATCGCAAGCGTAGGGATCTCATACATGGATGTATTTAACCATGTTCCTCTTGTCTCGATCGTAAGACCGCAGGGTGCATCTGTTCCGAATGTGAAATCATCATATCTCGGTTTCCAGAGTCTTAAGAAGTCACAGTATGATCCTCTTATCCATTTAATATTGTGGAGATACTCAAGTTCATCCTCATTAAATCGAAGATCACAGTACATCTTTATCTGTCTTTTGATCTCTTCGATCATTTCATCAGTAAAATGCACATCCTCGTTTCTGCATTTAAAAGACCACGTCGTCTTATATTCGGAAAACTGGTGATATATTGCCTGTCCCATTGAAAACTTATATGCATCCGTCTCAAGTAAGCTTACTATTATTGGTTTCATAACCTCTTCCTTTCAACAAAAAAAACCTTTACTTTTTGGCAGTGTAAAGGTAATTATAACACGAACCCCCACGGTTCCTCAATATTGTGATGTTTTTAAATCTATAATCAGGTAAACTCATAGTCTGTCCTGAAAAATGTATAGCATCCGCAGTCTAAAAGCTTTCCGTCATCATCGGTGAGTTCCACGTCTACGGTAATGATATGAGAACCGCCTCTTTTTAACTTTGCTTCACAGTATATATAACTTGTCTTGTGAGCAGGTTCCAAGAAATGCAGATTTCCTTCTATAGTGGTCACGGCATATCCTGACATATTGGCAAGTGTACCTGCTATCGTATCAGCCAGGGAATAAAGACTTCCTCCGTGCATCGTACCGTAAGGATTGGTAAGTTTCTTTGCAAACGGCATACGTCCCTTTGCATGTTCTTTATCCAGTTCAAGCAGTTCTATATCAAGCATCCTGATATAATCGCTCTGTTCAAGAAACGCTACCACCGCATTTTTTATATTGTCGTTATCCTTAAAACTACTCATCGCTTCCCTTTGTTATATAATCCCTGTCCCACAGCATGACATTGAGTTTCTTTGCCATATCGACAGCAGGCTGGGTAAAATACTGATTCGTCATGACCACACCGACCATTCTGTCATAGTAGTCTTTTCCCGCATATACTTCCTGTATCGCTTTTACTCCTATGGGTTTGTCATAGCATTTGCACTGAAATGCATAACTCACACCATCCTTCTCCGCGAGTATATCAACTCCGAAATCACCGCTGCCTTTTGTAACTTCTACATCCACAAATCCCATCTCATTAAGGATATCGGCACAGTAGTACTCAAAATCGTGCCCTTCCATCTCATCCATTAGAAGAGGTTTCGGATGTCTGTTTTTTATGATAATGACCATTACAAGCAGGATAATGATCACCAAAAGCAATATAATAAGGTATTTGACCATATGTCTTCTAACTCTGATGTTCTGTCACATACTTTGTATAAAGTTCGATGAACTCATCTTTTCTTCCGCGCGAGAGCACATGGCTTTCACCGTCCGAAAGAATGACCGCGCCGCCCTGTATTCGCTTTATGGCCTGCATATTCACTGCAAGTCCACGTTTTATCTCAATGAAATTCTCTCCGAACTGATCTATGACCTCGGAAAAGTTCATATGTACACGATTGATCTTTCCGTCTTTCATGGTTATCTTCGTATAATGCTTTTCACTCTCGATCCTGATGACCTTGTCGGGAACAAATGCATGCATCTCACCGGTGGCACGCAGCACAACAGGTTTTTTTGCCTCGGTGTTTAATTTTACCCTGGCTATCGCTTTGACGATATCAAGCTCACTGTAAGGCTTTACCAGATAATCTGCCGCTCGCACGCGGAATGCGTCAACAGCAAAGTCACGGCTTGAGGTACTGAAGATTATCTCTGTCTCAGGCGTTATCTCCCTGACCTGGCGGGCAATGTCCATACCGTTTTCTTCATTCATATATATATCCATGAAGATGCAGTCATAAGGCTGAACATTTGTTAAATTATCTAAAAGCTCTTTACCGCTGGCATAATAATCTATCGTCATATCCTGCGTAAGATCTGCCAGAGCGAATTCAATTTTAGCCGCATCGGTTCTTTCATCATCACAAATAGCTACGCGCATATGCTTGCGTCCTCCATGTTTTTACGATATGATTTTCCTATGACACCTGTAGATAATCCGTTTTCATTATCGGAATCGATCTTTTACGTGATCGTTAATACCGTTCCGTACATATTGTTTGTGATATATACCTTCCGCAACCACTTAAGGTTTTCGCGAAAGGTTAATTGTGTTTTCTTTATTATAGCAAATATTCTGATATGCTCGCTATCTGTTATTCGAATGAGTTTTTATGCGATTCCAAATGCAGCCGGTGATGTACTGATTTCGTTCCTTCAGATAGGCCTGATATTCCTTGCGATAAAGGATCATCCTGGAAAACTGATCTTTGTTGTTTTCAGTATGACCAACTTCGCAAATATGGCGATAATCATCTCTAAATTTATTGAAAGCAGGTTCTTTCCCAATGAGGCTCTGCTTCGTTATCATTTTACATATACCATTTTTTTGATGTTTGTGGAAGTCATAATGTTACCACTTCTGTATCTTTTTGTATATAAAGCAGTCTGTCCGGCCGATAATGACAGCCTTGGTCTTTCATTAACCGAGCATGCTCAGGAGATATCACACATGTGGCTCTCACTGTGGCTCATCCCCGCGCTGTTTTATATCATCTGGGTATATCATTTCTATTTTGGAGACAGAAGTGCTTTGCAAAAAGCCATGGATCCCTTGGATACGGGTTATATAGTTTTAGTCGACATAGGATCGGTCCTCATATACAGGACCATCTTAAACCTTGTTTCAACACAGGAAAAATATTTAAGGCTTCAGGCAGAAAACCAGTCCTTCTCAATGAGAGAAGTGCAGTATGACAGTCTTAACAGACAGATAGAAGAAACACGAAGAACAAGACATGATCTTCGTCATCATGTAAACATTCTTAAGATAATACGTGAAACAGGCGATATGGAAACTCTTGATGATCTGATCGCAAGATATGAACAGCAGTATTCCATCCAGCCTTTGCGTTTCTGTGAAAACGATACCGTAAATTCGATCCTGTTCTATTACTTTAACCGTACAAAGAATTCGGAAGTTGATTTTGATGTGATATGCAATATTCCCGAGGATATCTCGATAGACAGGATAGAGCTTTCCGTTCTTTTCGGAAATCTATTGGAAAACGCCATAGAGGCAACGATAAAAAAAGAAACAGGTCGCTTCATCCGTGTCCGCAGCAGTTTCTCAGGCGAATGCCTGTCACTTATTATAAGCAACAGCTATGAGATCATGCCGGAACAGCACGGAGAGGTATTTAGATCAAAGAAGCATTCCGGAAACGGTATAGGAATAGAATCCGTAAAAAACATATCCTTACATTATCACGGAACTTCCTCCTTTACTTTCCAGGACGGTGTTTTCACGGCATCGGTTCTCCTTTATCCCGATACAACAGAAAACGAATAAAACCGGCAATTATGCCGGTTTTTTCAATCTAAACATTAAGTATGTTACTTATCCTTTCCTTTAAAAAGGATGGCTCTACAGGCTTGCGGATATAATCCGATGCTCCCAGATCATATCCTTTCTGCTCAAGTTCGCGGTTTTCTTCACCTGTAATAAGGATGACCGGAACTCCGATATCCTTTCCGGATTCCTTTTCCTGTTTGCGAAGCCGCTCCAGTGTCTCGAATCCGTCCATTTCCGTCATGCGGATGTCCAGCAAAACAAGATCAAGATCGTTAACTCCGGCATAATCCAAAAGCTTCTTACCCGATGTTATACCGGTAACGTGTCTTTGTTCATTAACTAACATCCTGCAGATCGCTTTAACATAAATCTCATCATCGTCTACTACTGCAATATGTTTCATCTGTCCCCCCAATTAAATCTTATTGTAACCCTTTGTAACTCCATTATAATAGCTCCTTTTCATTCCTCCAATAACCTTCAACCCTAATCTTCAATAGTTTTCATCGTATCTCTTCTCACTGTATATCATATAACAAGTTTCAAAAAAAATGTGGATTTGTGCACGAAATGCAGAAATTCGTGCACGAAATGCAAAATAATTTTTAGGTGTCCGAGCACATGCCCCTTCAGGTTGAGTTTGATTTTTCTTCAGAGTATAATAATTAAAACATATTTCTAATCTTTTAAAGGAAAAATACATGGCAGGAATTCTTTATCTGTGTGCTACCCCCATAGGCAATCTGAATGATATGTCTCCAAGGATCATCGAGACTCTTAGGGATGTCGATCTGATAGCGGCCGAAGACACAAGAAACAGCATAAAGCTCTTAAATCATTTTAATATCAATACACCCATGACCAGCTATCATGAATACAATAAGGTGGATAAAGCAAAAACACTGATCGGAAAGCTGAAAGAAGGGATTAATATCGCTCTTATAACCGATGCGGGAACCCCCGCCATATCGGATCCCGGCGAAGTCCTTGTCAGAATGTGCATGGATGAAGGCATCACCGTCACCTCGCTTCCGGGTCCCTGTGCGCTTATCACAGCCCTTACACTTTCGGGTCTGCCCACAAGGAGATTCTGTTTTGAAGCATTTCTGCCGGCTGATAAAAAAGAAAGAAAAAGAATCCTTGAAGAACTGAAAAACGAGAGCCGCACCATCATAATCTATGAGGCTCCCCATCATCTTAAGGGCACTCTAAAGGAGCTGTTCGATACTTTACAGGACCGCAGGATAACACTTTGCAGAGAGCTTACAAAGAAGTTTGAATCCGTAATGCCCACTACTATAGCCGGGGCAATGTCATATTATGAGGAAAATGATCCCCGTGGAGAATACGTGCTTGTTATCGAGGGCAAATCATTTAAAAAACAGGATGAGGAAAAGCAGTCAGGCTTTGCCGAAATGTCTATAGAAGATCATATGAAGATCTATGAAGATCAGGGTATAGATAAAAAAGAAGCAATGAAACTGGTCGCGAAAGACAGAGGCGTGTCAAAAAGAGATATCTACAATGCTCTGTTATAGGATATCAATATCCGTATACATCGTATATCTCGTCCGTGTACACTCCCTGCTCCTTATATACGATAAGCGGTTTTTCAACCGTAAGTCTTGATTTTCCGCCTCTGTTGGCTTCAATTAAAACCATGTTGGGCTCTTTGTCAACAAACGGATATACCAGTCTCATGCGCTTTGGCTCCAACTTATATGCGCTTAAGACCGTCATGATCTCTGCCAGTCTGAACGGTCTGTGAACCATAAAGAAATTACCGCCGGGTTTTAACAACGCTGCAGCCGCACTGACAACATCTTCAAGTGTGCAGCAAACTTCATGTCTGGCGATCGCTTTCTCGCTGTGCGGATTTTTAAGTCCGTGCTGGCCTATCATATACGGGGGGTTTGACGTGACCACATCCATGCTGCTCTTTCCAAAAATTGAGGCAGCATTTTTTATATCTCCGGTAACAATATCTATCTTATCTTCAAGACCGTTGAGCATAACACTCCTTCGTGCCATATCCGCACTTTCTTCCTGAATCTCAAGTCCAGTAAGATGTGCGGCATCTGTTTTGGCCTCCATTAAGATCGGTATGATCCCTGTTCCCGTACCGAGATCCAGAACCTTATCTCCTTTATTTGCTCTTGCAAATCCGGATAAAAGAACCGCATCCATACCAAAACAGAACCTGCAAGGGTCCTGGATGATCTTGTATCCATTACGTTGCAGGTCGTCTATTCTTTCATTTTCTTTTATAAGTCCGTTAGTCATCAACACCCTGTGTTTTATCCTGTTTCTCCAGCTTCTCGAGTTCTCTCATCTCTTCCTTTGACAGCTGAAGCTTCTCTTTGTCTTTCTTGAATCTCTTCTTGAACTTAAGATCTCCGGCTTTGAACTCCTGGATCTCCTTTTCATCATTGATCTCAACGATGACTTTTACCAGTTCTCTTAATACATTTACGCTGTGAACCTCACCTTTTAATCCGTCGGGAGTTGTAACAAAATCACCGGGATTGGGAAGTCTTTTATTGATCTCCTCGTAAGTATCCTCCTCATGCTTTAAACAGCACATGAGTCTTCCGCATACGCCCGAGATCTTGGTAGGATTAAGGCTCAGATTCTGCTCCTTGGCCATTTTGATCGAAACCGGGATAAAATCCGACTGATGAGTATGACAGCACAGCGGTCTTCCGCATATACCGATACCGCCTCTTATCTTGGTCTCGTCTCTTACACCTATCTGTCTTAACTCGATACGGGTCTTGAACACACTCGCGAGATCTTTTACCAGTTCTCTGAAGTCTACTCGACCGTCCGCCGTAAAGTAGAACAGCACCTTGTTATTGTCAAATGTGTATTCCGCATCTATGAGCTTCATCTCAAGCTCATGTTTCTTTATCTTTTCAAGACATATCTTAAATGCGTCTTTCTCCTTTTCCTTGTTCTTCTTCTCCTGCTCGTCATCTTTGGCTGTAGCTACACGAAGAACCGGTTTAAGAGGAGCGACCACCTTGTCATCCTCTACCTCCCTGATATCACCGACAACAGTTCCGTACTCGATACCTCTGGCGGTCTCAACAATAACGTGACTGCCTTTTTTGATATCCAGATCGAGCGGATCAAAAAAATACACCTTGCCTGCTGTCCTGAATCTTACACCTATTACTTTTTTCATCTATGAACCTCACATTTATAAATTTGAATTCTCTTTTATCGTCAGTAAGAGCAGCTCCATTGTCAGATCGAAGCTTACATTTGCCGACAATCTTGATTTTGCCTTATCCAAAGCCTTAAGTATTATCTCAAGGCCTTCGTATGTGCTTCTTGACGCTGTCTGCTTTATGAATCTTATCTCATCTCTGAAGATAAGATTGTTAGCATCTGCGGTCGCCTTAAACATTAACGCATCCCTGTACCATATGGCAAGTATATCAAGAAAATCATTGATCTCAAGCTTGTATTCATTCATCTGCTTGATAGTCTTTGATATGTCATTGATATTCATCTCGTCTATATGTTTGAGCAGAGCGATGGCTTCCGTTTTTATCTTGTCAAATTCCTCGCTGCTTGCCAGGATCTTGGCTTTTCCGATATTTCCCCTTGCAAAAGCCGCACATACCTCTGCCTTATAATCCGGAACCTGGACATACTTCATCAAAAACTCTTTTACAAGACTGTCCTCAACCGGTTTCATGTTAAGAACAACACATCTGCTAAGAATAGTCGGAAGCAGTGCATCAACGTTTGTCGTTAAAATGATGATAACGGCATACTCCGGCGGTTCCTCAAGAGTCTTAAGGAGTGCATTCTGAGCCTGAACATTCATCTTTTCGGCTTCATTGATGATATATATCTTTCTGTCACAGGCATACGGTTTGATCACTATATCACTGTTTATCTGTTCTCTGATATCATCAACCGTGATCACATTCGGCTTTTCGTGAGTAAGATGTATGATATCGGGCTGATTTGCACTGAGCGCCTGCTTGCAAGCATGACATTCGCCGCAGGGATCTGCACCGTCTCTGTTCTCACACTGAAGAGCCATTGCAAAGACTTTCGCTATATATTCTTTTCCGGAGAATCTTTCACCGTTAATGATATAGGCATGAGATACATTGCCCGTATTAACGGCATTGATAAGATGCTCCTTTATCATTTCCTGTCCTATGATGTCTGAAAATCTGGGCATATGGATCCACCTACCTTTCTTATGTCAAAATATCAAGTAACAATCCTCTGATCTCACCGATCTTTCCGAGGATCGCTAAGTTATCCTGCTCATCCTTCATCAGTTCTTTTGCCAGTTCATCGAGATTTTCATCGACCAATCTTATTATACCATATACACGGTGTCTTCCGCGTCGATCAAGGAAATTCTCTCTTGAAAATTCATGAGATCTGCTGACTATCTCGTTCATGAAATCCTTTATCAGGCTGCGATATCTTTTCATATCCCTGATATCCCTGTGTTTGGACAGCTTATCTCCCTGCATTGTGATCTCTTCCATCATGGAAGTAAGCCGCTCCTGAAGACCGGCTTCTTCAATGTGACTTGCCAGTGTAAACTTAAAATCTCCGTTTACCTGCTGCTGGGTATTTGTCTGCTCAACCTGCTGGGTGGGCATAATGGAATTGACCTTGATATCCATCCCTGATCTCCTTTATTAAGTCAGTGATCTGTCATGTTCCGTTTTATATATCCTATGACCTGTTCCAAACACTTATCCAGGTCCTCGTTTTCAAATCTTTTTTCTATTTTGCACTCTTTAAGCTTTTCTTCACCAAAATCCTCGGCATCAGCCAGAAATCTTCGACACATCTCCTCATATTTGGGAGTTTCCTGCTTGCGTTCCCTGTTTAAGGCTCTCTGAAGTCTGACACCGTCGTCTACATTAATTAATATCGGCAAAACATTCGACTCTCCGAAGTATTTCTTGGTCGCCATGTATGACTCGGGAGTCCCGATGATAAGATAATTATTCTTGTTAAGATCTATATCTCCGTCATCAACGGTAAAATACTTCCACTCTCCGTAAAACGTATCGTAAGTCCTGTGTTCTATCACTTTGCCTGCTTTAAAAAGCTTATCAAAGCCGGCTTTATCAGTGAAATGATACTGAACACCCTCTTTTTCTCCCTCACGTATGGGTCTTGTCGTATAGGGTACTATCTTGCTTAATCCAAGACTCTTGTCCCTCATGACCCTCTTATATATCGTATCCTTACCCGAGGAACTCTTCCCCATTACATAAAATATCTTTCCCATATCACCAATCTATAAACCTCTGATCTTAAGTCCCGCCGCTTCATACAATGCGATGGTATCAAGCGCCTTTTCATCTATTGACTCACCTTTGGCCACAATGGGTATCCCGGGAGGATATATATATATATTATCCTGCGCTTTTGTGTGTAACAGATACTTATATCTGTCTGTTTCCCCATCATGCTTTTTATTGTCCGTAAGTCTTTTATCTATATCAAGCAGTGCCTTTTCAAATCTTCCAAAGCCTTCTTTCGTATCACAGCATGTAACGATCGCTACTATATAAGCGGCCGATGCCATCTCAAGCTGGATATGATATTCATTCAAAAGAATATCTGCCAGTTTAGTCGCATATATACTGCTGTCTTTTGTAGAGATGATAATCTTGCAGGGATCGTCAGTCTTTATGAGCTTAAGATAACGCATATCTTTAATACTCTTATCAAACTCATCCCTATAGATAAAGAAATCCTTCCAGAGATTATCGCCGCTTTCCTCTATCCTTTTTATACAGCTGTCTATACTGCACATGAGTACATAAGAAGGCGAGCTTGTCTGAAACATCTGAAGGTACTTTAACACCTCTTTACGACTTATGCTGTCAAGAGCCCTTTTTCCTATATGCAAAAGACCGGTCTGTGTAAGCGTCGGAAGTGTCTTATGCGTACTCTGGATAACGATATCCGCATATTTTACGGCACTTTGCGGAAATCTCTCATGAAAACCAAAATGAGCTCCGTGAGCTTCATCCACAATAAGCGGTGTATCAGAACCGTGACATATATCTGCTATTTTCTCAATATCTGATACGATACCTTCGTATGTCGGAGAAGTTATAACGACAGCATCATATCTGTTTGACGACAGCATGTGTTCAACAGCTTTCGGATCTATCGCATCATATATACCGGCATTAAACTCAGGAACGATATACTCTATGCTAAGTTCCCTTAACTCTGCGGCGTGATAAACCGATTTATGACAGTTTCTTGCCATTAATATCCTGCCGTGCTGCCTTGTTAAAGCATATACGGCAGTCAGTATACCTACGGTACTTCCGTTTACCAGAAAAAATGTATCCTTCGTATCATACAGTGCTGACGCCCTGTCCAATGCCTCTTTAATGATCCCATCAGGTGAATAGAGATCATCATATCCGGGTATTTCCGTTATATCGATCTTTACCGCATCGAAAGGCTGACAAAAACCTGTTTGTCTCTTGTGTCCCGGCATGTGCATGGGATACTCGTTTGAATTATACAGCGCCGTTAGCTGTTCATACATATATACTTCCTACCAATAACTGACAACAGGGAAACCTGCTTCTACATACTCATACAGATCTTTGGCCACGCTAAGAGGCAGATTTATACATCCGTGTGAGCCGGATGTCTTATAGATCTCTCCGCCGAACTTATTTCTCCAGGTGGCATCATGCATACCGACTCCGCCGTTATACGGCATCCAGTAATATACAAACGATTCATAACCCGGACCTCTTAGGATAGTATTTCTTGATTTATAAGTAACACCGTATACTCCTCCGGGAGTATTGTGTCCGGCCGAAACATTTCCGGAAACAAAATCACTGTCGAGTACGCATTTTCCGTTTATATACAGATACATATGCTGATTGCTCAGATCTATCTCAACGTACGAATTTCCGATATCATCACTGCCCTTGGCATAAGCCTCATGCAGATGAACGGGTTCCTTTATCTGATCGCCGCCTTTATTAAGACATTCGATAAGTTCTTTTATCTCAGTCTCAACATCAGTCTCCCAACCATATTTTCCTCGCTTTATATTCTTTATATTTCCCGAAGTCGTTCTGAATCTCAACTCTTTTTCGTAAGTATCAAAATATCTGGCACTTCTTTCCACATAGCTCCTGACTTTATCTTCATCGATACTCACTTTATTATCATCTATTATTATCCAGTCCTTGATCACTGAAGAATCCAGTACATCCCAGTTACCGTACCAGTCGTATGTGATCTTTGAATTCACGATGTTGCTTGCTTTTTCACATTCAATATTGAGTTTGATATTGTCAACGGACATGATCGACTTCTTGTAGCAGTCATATTCGTTAAGATCAATTTGTATACTGCCGGTCCCGATATTTACTCCCTTAAGAGCTTCACCGATAACCTTTACCGTCTGATCTACAAGCAGCACATTACCGGGATCGCCCTCTTTTATCTCAAACTTTCCGGTCTTTTGATCATATTCTCCGATATAGGCATTCTGTGGTTCTTTCCTTGTGGCTTTGTCACAAAGAACCGACCCGCTTATGATCTCGCTTAACTTCTCTTCATCAAAGCTGATATCCGCTATCACATCTATGACATTGCTGTGACAGTTTTTTTCTATCCAGCCGAAACCTTCTAAAATGTTTCCGTTATACCTGTCAAGTCTGCTTAAGTCATACTCAGCACTTGACGATATCGATTTAGCGTCTATATCAAGGTTCTTTTCATCTCTTCCGGCAAGTATAAGAACGAAATCTACCGGAACGGAAGGATATTCCGAATATACCCTGTTCTTACTCTTAAAACTGAAATCTTTCCCGCCGATAGTGGTCCCGTATGTATAGTGAGACGCAAAAAAAGCCATCCCGCCTACATAAACCGCTGCTATGACAAGCAGAAAAACAACTATCCCTGTTAGTACCTTTTTACCCTTCATTTCTTTAAAAAACCACCGGTCTTTCAGACTATGTGTTAAAAAAGCGCACACATAGTAATCATATCATGTGTTCAATCCTTTTTGTATACTATTTCTCTCTGGATATAAAAACTTAATAAGAACAGTAAGCAGTCTACAGGTATCTTGACGATAATCTCGGGCAGACCCGGGAATATCCTGTGTCCCCCGCTTACAAGCACTCCGCTTAAAAGCATTATGACCACCGCAAGTATAAGATATTTTACGGCTGCTTTTGCCCTGCTGCCTTTTCCCTTGAAAACAACCTGATAATTTATCAGGAAATTGTATATGGCTGACAGCACTCTGGCACAGATAGTCGATATCATGATATATCCAAGCGAAAACTGTATATTTCTTGTCAGTGAGCAGAATATGTAAAACAATACCATATCCACCACGCTTGATGACAAGGATGACATCAGGAATCTGAAAAATACCACATATATCTTTAGGGAATCCTTTATCGGATTAAAATGACTTGACTTGTTGTCTTCAAGATATATGGTCTCTATAGATACCTCTTTGATATTTATATCCAGTTCCTTGGCCAAAAGCAGCATGTTGGTCTCGAATTCGTATCTTTCCCCTTTTTCCGTTAAAAGAGTTTTCATGAAATTTCCAGATATCCCTCTTAAACCGGTCTGTGTATCGCTTATTGATATTCCGGTAAGAAGCTTCATGACTCTGCTTGTTGCCTTGTTTCCAAAGACAGATCTGGCAGGTATCCCGTCCATATTAAAATCACGTACTCCCAAAATCAGGGATTCTGTGTCATTTATAAGTGCTTCTTTACATCTTTTGATATCAGTCGCACTGTGCTGTCCGTCAGAATCGGCAGTCACCACTCCGCAAATATCGGGATATTCGTTCAAACAGTAATTGAAAGCGGTCTTAAGTCCTCTTCCCTTGCCCATATTGACAGCATGAGTAAGTACAACTGCGCCGCGTTTTCTTACTTCTTCAAAGACTGAACCGTAAATTTTTTTATCTGACCCGTCATCAACGACTATTATCGGACTTAAGCCTGCTTCATTCAGTTTATCAACCAAACCTATAAGTTTTTCATCCGGTTCGTATGCCGGGATGACTATAGGGACTGTTTTATCCATATTTCCCCTCATGTATATCTTTTAATCCGCCAAAAGGCGTATACCCTGATCGGTATCAGTTACTCTGTAAACTTTCCCGGATATATACTCCTGTCCGGATTCCATCAACGGCTCAAACAAAGATGCCGCAGTATATGTATCATCCTCGATAAAAACGAAGTGTGCATGACTTGAACGGACTCTGTCACTTATCATCTCAGGAGTATCGGATTCTGTCAGATATCCGTCATAGACCATGGCTACGGGGCTTGCTTCTCTGCTTATATATGCATCATGGACCCAGTGATATTCATGTCCGTCTCTTATGATAAGTATCCTCTTTCCCCAGTATTTCTTATCCGAAACGGTTTCTATCAGCTTTCTGCCGTCATCCCCTACCATATCATCTATTACGGCTTTATCATCCGATATATTATTCCTATATCCGAATAGATGACGATATATACCCGTATAATCGGTAGTGATGAGCACACCTGCCACTAATATAATGACCGCCCTGTTTATCACTTTCCTGTTTTTTACGGCTTTAATCCTGTCAAGCAAAATGCCTGTCAGAAGCATGGTACTTCCCATTGTGAACGGAAAACAGTATCTGGCTATTGAGACTGCCATCGCATATGCGTCAAGATACTGTTCCTCGGTCTGAAATATCGATATATGCGCCAAAAATATGATACCATACGCAGTCAATCCGGTAACCACCAAAAAAACCGTAAGTTTTACTGTTTCTTTTGAATCAAGCAGTTTTAAAAACGCTATGATACCTATCAGGACAAAAATGATCAAAACCGCCGCTACGGAAGAAAGATCCAAAGTTATATTCCTGTCGGCATGCATGGGCATAGTCAGAAATCCGCTTAAGAAATAATGCATCTTGTCTGCTGCATTATCGGGAACAGAATATCCCGAACTTGCCATCTTTATACCTGCTCCCGTAAGCTTGGCAACTCTTCTGTTCATAAGACAGAATACAAGCCAGCTTCCATAAAAGCCTGCACTTATAACAGCAGATACAATTATCGCCTTTTCCTTCTTTGCAACAACAAGATAGAATATCAGTGCAAACAGCGCCCATTCAAAACCAACCGATTTTGTTAGAAATAAAACTGAGGTATAGACAGCTATTCTTGTATAATAAAATACTTTATCGTGGCCTTCCTGTTCCCATATGGCCAAAAGCAGAGTCCCGTATATGATACCCATGGTGATATCTGCAGGTGTTCCGTAGAATATGATGCCGTTAAACACGCCGGGTAACATGATCACAGTCGCAAAAAATATGATCTTTATCACAAAAGAAAACTTTGTTTTTGACTTATCAAAAAGCCTGTCTATATGACCGACAAGCGGCATTAAAAAGATCATATTTAAAGTGAAATAACCAGCAAACTGGAAACTCTCGTTATAGGAATCGGGACTGATCTGTAAAAAAAGCCACTTAAACAAAGATGTAACCGGCGGATAGTCTCCGAATTCAGGCGAGACATTTCCGTACTTTCCGGGAAAACCGTTCATGAAAAAGATCTGTTTTGCATCCGATGACCAGAAATTGATATCATCCCACCAGGTAAATATCTCTTTTGAAGTAAGTATCGTCACCGATACAGCGGTCAATACAAAACATATCAGTATCACGGAGTTAAGACATATAAATGTTTCTTTATATCTCTTTGATCTGATAACACAGACTATTTCAGCAAGAATATAGATAAAAGATACGATCCCTATCAGTTTTAAGCCTCTGAAAAAAGCAAGGCAGTATAAAAGCAATATAAGGATCGATGCAGAAACCGACAGAGTATCGGCTATGTTCTCTTTATATTTATTTGACATACGCGCCGATAAAAGCAAAAGCGCGAAAAAAACAAGTATCAATGTCATGTCACACCTAAAATATTCTTATCTATGAGTCAAACATACCAATTTTATCATATGTCAGGCTTGTTTTGTATCTTCAGTTGGAAGATTGTATGATACGACGTATACGATCATCGTCTTTATGCCATACAGTCTCAAGCGGCCAGGGAAGTCCAAGGATGTAATCTCTGTCTCTTGCATCTAAGATCTCAAGCTTTTTTATAAATGCTTCTTTGTCTTTATATATCTGTTTTCCAAAGTCACAGGGTAGATATTCCCCTGTAAGTTCTATCGATCTTTTAACCTGTTTATAACTGATTCGTCCATATTCATCCTGTGTTTTTTCATAAGTCACGGCCTGTTTTGAAGCTATTCCTTTAGGATCGCTAAGACTAATCGTGGCATTATCCAGATAATGGGCCCAGACAAGCTTTGCCACCGTATCTTTTGAAACCGGGTAATCAAGTCTTTCATATATCTCATTTACATTCAAACCCTTGTCAGCGAGAGCTCTTATTGTCCCTCCCACAGCAAAATCCGTTGTGAAATTTGACAATGCCTTTTGAAAATACCTGTTTTCCATGTTTAATCCCCATTACTTATACGTTATATCAATATCATATCACTTGTTGTAGAATATAAAAGGATATAAAATATTGAGGATAACAGCTATGGAGATATTTGATCATGGAAAACATGCGCATTTCAAAAGATACGCTTAATACGATGATGAAACAGGTATACCTGGACTGCAACGGCAAGGAATCCTACGAGATAGGTAACGGTATCTTCCTTGCCCCCTCCAAGATCCTACCAGGTAGTCGTATCATAGATAAGATGGACCCTTTTTTCAGAGTCATCGTCATAATGGGAAAAGCCTATATAATGGCTGATGAATCGATACTCGGAGGATGTGAGGAATTATTCAAAGACAGCAAGCCTGAATGGTTCTTTAACTTCGACAATTTAAGAAGGATCGATTATATAATGCATGATTACGGCCGTGAGATCGTTAATACCCACATATATTATCTGCCTGCAAACGGTTCCGGTGTTGAAAAAGAATTCGGGGACGAGATCTGGCTTGATGAAACTCAGATAGAAGCAATGAAAGAAACAAATGTATGTCACAGGGCTCTTTGCTATTCTCCCACTCAGCCTGATGTGATCGCAGTCATGTTAAAAGACGGTGAGAAGATAAAAAGCATGGCAGGAGCAAGTCTTGACGGTAAATATGTACGCCAGATAGGGATAGATGTCAAAGAAGGCTATGAAGGTCAGGGCCTGGGTGTGCATCTGGTAAAGCTTTTAAAACAAAAACTCATTGATCAGGATACTCTTCCGTTTTACGGAACAAGCGAAAGTCACGCCATATCAAGGACTATCGCGATAAGATCAGGTTTTATGCCTGCTTTCAGTGAATTCTTTGTATCCGCAACAAAAGATAAAAAACAGATATGATCACATATTATTTACCGGTTACAACTTCACATTTTTCCGATAAAGAACAGTTATTGCTGAGCCTGATCTCCGATAACAGACGATTAGAGATAGAACGGCTTAAATTTACTGATTCAAAACTCCTTTCCCTTTATTCGGAACTGCTGGTACGCTATCTCCTTAGCAAGCTCACTAAAGAACCCTTCTCAGATTTTGTCTTTGACAGGACCGAAAAAGGAAAGCCCTATGTTATCGGTCATGATGATATTGATTTTAATATCTCTCACACAAAAGGCATGATACTGTGCAGTGTGACCGATAAAGGCAGGGTCGGTGTTGATGTTGAAAGGATACGTCACATTAAATACAACATTATGAAGCGCTGCTTTAATCTCGAAGAGATATCTTACGTGGAGCAGCTCCCTTTAACCGATCGGAAGTTTTTTGAGATCTGGACCAAAAAGGAAGCCTATACAAAATATCTCGGTACAGGTCTTACCATCGATATAACGACCATAAATATGCTCTCAAAAGAACACTCTGATAAGTTATACAGTTTTGGATCCGAAGATTATATCTTTTCAATTTACTGTGATGACAATAAAAAAGTCTCTCCAGTATGCATATCAGAGGATGAATTAATAAACAGTATCAAAAAGTGATCAAAAACCAATAAAACGGAAATACTAACATGGGTTTAGTTTTTATATCAACAATATTTATTGCGCTGATTCTCATGTCGGCAGTAACAGCAACCAAATACAAGGAAAACATCATGGATACTTTTCCGGTATCCACCTGTGTTTTGATCCTTATTCTTTATATACTCGCATTTTTTAGAGGTATGAAGCTAATCGGTGTGTTTGCTGTTTTTTATATCATTGTTCAAACAGCATTACTTATCAGAGCTAATAAATTAAAAGAGACGGTTACCATACTGGCTGATCCTGTGTTTTTAAGCTATTTTACAGCTGTCGCAATAATATCCGTTATTATATCAAAAACTGTGCTTGTATGGTCAGATGACATCAATTTCTGGGTAGGAGATGCCAAACAGTTCTATTTTCTTAACGGGTTTGCACCTAAATTCGGCAATGTATGTCCGGAATACGGTGATTATCCTCCTGTATCAAGTCTTTTTAAGTGGCTTTTTCTTCAGATCTCTCCCCGCAGATATACTGAAAGTCTTCAGTTTTCCGGTTATTCTGTTCTGGTCTATATCTTATTGATGCCCCTGGCAGGAAAGATCAAAGAGTCAGATCTGTTTAAGAACAGATTTCTGTCTGTTTTTATATGCATTCTGTTTCCATTAACAATAATCCTGCTTCCCGGTGTGTTCAGCGGCCTAGTATGGTATGCGACCGCTACGGATATTCCAATGGGGATCCTTTACGGTATACTCCTTCTTACCATATGGGAGCAAAGCAAAACCAATGAGTTCTTCTATTATGCAAAGATAGCTTTATATACTTCCGTTTTGTTCTTAACCAAATCCGTCGGTATAGAGTGGGTGCTTTTTGCCATTATCTTCTATATGTTATTTGCCAGAAGACAAATAAAAATCCTTATCTCACTTGCTTTCAGCACCGGTTTTTATATCAGCTGGCTTTTATTCTGTAAGATCAATGAAAGAATCGCCGATCTTACAATATCAAGTAAAAACACTATCTCTAACGGATATCGCCTTCCTGCCATCGCAAAAGATATGCTTATCTCTTTTACGAAAGCATTCTGGCTTAGACCGATGCATGCAAATCACAATGTCACACTGGATCCTTCGACAGGTCTGACTATCATCCTGCTGTTTATACTTGTTATCTTTTTGGGAATTAAAAAAGTTTTGGATAAAACAGAGACGGTAAAGATGTTTTCTTTCCTTTCAGTATCGGTTCTTTTGGGTTACGGCATCATATTTTTTGCGCATATCTCAATATTTCAGACAGAAGAGCAGTATCTGAACACCTATAATATGTGCCATTCCATATCCAGATACGGTTGTCCCATATCTTTCGGAAGCACGATACTCCTAGCCGGTATATTGTTTGACAGAATTAAAAAACAAAAGAATTTGATCTTTCATAGGATAGCTGTTATTGTCTTTATGCTGCTTATTTTCCTGACTACCGATTACGGCGGATTAAAAGAGTATCTTTACAAATACAAAAGACATATAGCTTATTATAATGGTGTTTTTGAAGATGCGATGACCGATGAAGGAAGGGTTTTGATCTACAGATTATCTAATGAACAGTTCTATGGAAAGAGGATCATCGTTTTCCGTGATGAAAACAGGGAGATAACGGATTATGATCCATATTTAAAGAAAGAGGTAAGTCCATCTTCTTTGATTTTTGATACATACAATACTAATGAAGACACATATGAGACTATAGCCGAAAAGATTAGAGAAAGTCATGCCCAGTTTGTCTATATCGCAGAAAAAGAAGAAGCAGAAGAAACAGCTAAAGAACTCTTTAATCCATTAATGAATGAACAAGTGCAGTTTCAGACAGAGGTTGTATACGCTGTAGATTCCGATAACGATATTGTATTAAAAGCAAAATGATATCTTTCACTAATTGAATTCATTGGCAAGCAGTTCAGATAAGAAGTAGAGGATGGCACATTCATACTCCTGCCATATCCGAAGACTTCTCTTTACGGCACATATAAGATATCCGTGAATATCAGATCCCTTTCTGATTCGCGAGATCATAACCGATTCAAAACCGTTATTCATCAGTGTGTTATAAAACATTGGAGAACTCTTTTTAACCGATTCCAACGTACTTTCCGAGAACATATCATCTGTCATGATCTTAGAGATATCTTTAGCATCTCCACTAAAATCATCTTCTAAAACCGATTTCATATCATTGTCTTTTAAGACATAATAAAGATCTTCGATCTGAAGCATGTTTTTAAGCATGGGCATAACTTCTTTAAGTTTATTCCTAAACCCGTTAACATTTTCCATACCAAGTCTCAGATCATGCATATCGGTAAATATGCCGTTTTTTGCTAACTTATTGATCTCTATATCGTCATGTTCCTCTTTTTCATATATCGTATAACAGTTTCTTCCTCTGTTTTTACCAAGATAAAGCATCTTGTCAATAAGACCGAAAAGATCTGTAAAATTATCCGCATCATCTGGAAATGTGGCACACCCCACTGTTCCCGTAACAAATGAAGATCCGTTTTCAAAATCCACATTTATACGCAAAGCCTTAGAATCATCAAAGAGATTCTTAAAGAAAATCTCCTTATTTTCCTGTTTGGTATTATTAAGATCTATCAGTAAGAGTTCATCTCCTCCAAATCTGCCGGCAAGACCTGCACCGTCTATATACTCAGCCAGTCCCTTTGATACTGCGTTTAACACCTTATCACCTGCACTGTGACCAAATTTATCATTTATGAACTTAAAGTTATCAAGATCGATTATTGTGAAAGTGAACGGAGTATTATTAGCTATTAAGGACGTAACAAATTTGATTGAGTATGCACGTGAAAGTATACCGGTCAAAGGATCAAGGATCTCATCCAAACTTATCTCATCGATTATCTTATCAAAATAATCGAATCTCCTCAGATTGTTTATATCATATATAATCTGCGAACCATCAAGATTGTTCTTGCGACGTACCACATCCGTAATATCCACAAAACTTCCCACAAGACCTACTATATTTTCACCATCATACAAGGGACGTTTTGATGCAATGATATCTCTTTCCTCGCCTCTGATGATACATTTTCCCTGAACTTTATATGTACTTCTGCCTGCAAGAACGCACAATTCATCCTGCTTATACGGTTCCGGATCGGAATGCCATCCCATATCCTCATCCGTCTTTCCGATAAGAACATCTGCCGTTTTAAATCCATAAAAATCAAGAAAGGCCTGATTGACACCTAAAAACCTTCTGTCTTTATCCTTCCAGAATACACAATCCTGAGATGTATTTATAATACTGTCGAATAATTCTACTGACATTTTCATGAAAGTCATGCTCCAATTTATTTAAAATATGCGGACTACCTGCAATACTCTTTAAATATATCGGTTAATTTACATTGTTTTTAAATATTAAAGAAAACTATTATGGATTTGTTACATAAAATTGAGTTATAAAAATTCGATATCTTAACTCCCGGTTTATCGCTCAATCATCAAGTTTATATCTACTTCTCCCTTTATGCCGTTTACACTTCCTGCTGAAGTATACTGCCAGATATCGAATTTATAAGGATAACGTAAAGGGGTTCTGTAGTATGCAAACCATTTACGATACTCCTCAAGTTTGTATATGTCAGTCATTCGCATATGGCTCTTGAGATTGCCATATATCATCGGCTCGTATCCTGCTTCTTTTACCCTTTCACAAAAAGCGATAACTATATCTGTTCTTTCTTCCGGAGTAAGACTCTTTGTTCTGCTTTTTGAAGGATTTGATGACTGTTCAACGTCTATGACTATCGGAAGCTGTATTTCAACTTCATATTCTTTCAAAAGATCTATAACAAAATCTGCTTCTTCTTTTCCTTCTGCAACCGTTTTTGCTTCAGTAAAGAAATATACGCCTGCATCAATACCGATCTCATTACAGGCTTTGATATTATCCTCAAATTTCTCGTCTTCGACGATCTTTCCGGTCTCATATCCTCTGTATCCACATCTGATAAGAGCAAATTCCATACCGTCTTTTTTGACTTTTTCCCAGTCTATATCACCCTGGAACTTTGAAACATCAACACCTTTTTTTACAGTGACTCCGTCGCCTACATAATCAACATCGCCTTCTGTTTCCCCTGTCTCTTCATTTACAACGGGGTATTCAAAACACTCGGGATCAAGATCATGCTTTGCAAGAGTTTCGTCAACATCATAGAAATAATATCCTGATGAATCGGGAACAACTATCTTTTCGGCATATACATTTTCAAGTACTGTGAGAACACCGTCACCCTGCTCGAACATATCAAGGATCTCATCTTTTAATTTCTGACGTCCTTCATCGGATTTTCCCTGTTCGGCACTGTTTATGGCTTCCGCAACTAGCTGGTTTGCTGCTTCATTTGTTATATAATTACTGTTCATATCAGCGATGAGCTCATCTCTTTCCACGGTAAGTTCATCGATCTGTGCCTTCTGTCTAATCTTTTCATAATACAGCATGGCATTGAATGATATGGATATGATTAAAAGAAGCGCCAAAAGATAAAACGCTATAAGCCTGTTTCTGCGTCTTTTTCTGGCAATTCTTCTTTTTTCATGTATAAGGTCGTTGTCAAATTCTGTATCTCTAGTCATCTTCTCTTTCTTTCTTGTACAGGAATGCCGCATGATCTCTGTTGCTCTCTCCATCTTTGCTGTAAAGCATCTTTAATATGATCGGTGTTGATATAGAAGAGACTATGATCAACAGTATGACCGATGTGAAATATACGGGATCCATAAGTCCGACCGATAAACCTTTCTGAGATACGATAAGAGCCACCTCACCTCTGGTCATCATGCCTACACCGATCTTAGCCGAATCATTAAGATTAAATTTACATACTTTGGCAACAGCTCCGCATCCTATGATCTTACATAAAAGAGCAACTATAACAAATCCGATAGAGAACAGGAATATATCCATATTAATATTTTCGATATTTGTTTTAAGTCCGATACTGGCAAAAAATATGGGTCCAAAAAGCATGTATGAATTTATATCCATCTTCTCTGCTATATATTCCGAATCCCTTATGGAACATAGTATGATACCTGCAAGATAAGCTCCAGTAATATCTGCGATTCCAAAGAAATATTCAGCTATAAATGCCATGGCAAAACAATATGCCAGACCTGCAATGGGTATTCTTCTGGTATGCGGATACCTGTTATCGAACCATTTAAACACTTTATATGAAATAAATCCGACAACTATTGCAAATACAAAGAAAAGAATCGTCGATATGATAACACTGACAGGTTTTGAATCGGGGTTTTTAAAACCAATAACAAATGTCAGGACTATGATTCCGATAACATCATCTATTATCGCAGCACTTATTATTGTTGTTCCAACTTTACCTTTTAGTTTTCCCAGTTCCTTAAGCGACTGTACAGTGATGCTCACACTTGTCGCCGTCATGATACATCCGATAAAAACTGCCCTGTAAAACTGTTCAGTTCCAACCGCTGACCATCCGTAATAACACAAATAGTAGACGGTTCCACCGGCAAGTGCCACAAAAACACCGGCAAGTGCCACAAAAAAAGCGGCCAGTCCTGTTTTTTTCATTTCTTTAAGATCTGTCTCAAGTCCTGCAGAAAACATAAGCAGGATAACACCAATCTCTGCCATTTTAGTCAAAAAATCTGACTGAACAACAACATTTAAAAAACAAGGTCCTATGAGTAATCCGGCTATTATCTCACCCACAACCTGCGGTGCCTTACATTTACGTGCAACAATACCAAAAAACTTGGCTGCAATAACTATTATAGCCAAATCTTTCAGGATCATATACGATTCCATAATATCTCCTCTTTTCTACACTATCCCGTTCAGTTCCTGATACAGGTTTTTTGCAAAACTGTCCGTCATGCCGCATATATAATCAGTCGCAAGAACAAGTCTTAAATACAGCTTTTCTTCTTCACTCTTTCCTTCAGAAAATACCTTGTAAATCCTTCTGTAATCATCAGATATAAGAGCAACCATTCTTGTACCGACAACACTCATCTTTTCATCTGTGTCGAAATTTATAATGGCTTTGACAAATCTGTCCAGTAAAAAATTAAATATCGTGTCTGCCGCGATCTCAAGCTTGTATATCGGCATTGAAGTAAATGAATATCTGTATGCAATATCACCGAGTGTATCCATGATATCTTCTTCTTCGGTTTTGTAAAACAGATCAAAACGATATGTTCCGTCCATTATATCACGATAATTATTTATAAAACTGTCTGATGCGGCAAGCAGCATCTGTCCCTGTATGCTTATCACCCAGTTTTGAACTGCATATATATCAGGTCTTTCAATGCTATTTTTGACAGCCTTTTTATACTTATGCTCAAGTGTGTCTATTGTTTTATGATAAAAACTGTTTTCATCCTTGTATATTTCCAAAGATTTAAGCTCTTCCACCAGCTGATTATATGTGATACAACCCTTCTTTACGGAATCTTCAATATCTGCGGTTTTATATGCTATATCATCTGCTGCTTCCAAAAGATAAGTCAACGGATGTCTTGAGCCGTTGGTACCAACACTTTCCTGGATATCATCGAATATATCCTTTTCCGCATAGAGATAACCCATTTTTTTCGTCTTAATATTACCACTTTTTTTATCAATATCAAGTGAAGAAACAGGATATTTAATGATAGTCGCAAGAAGAGCCTTTGTAAGGTTCATTCCATGCTCATCTACAAGAAAATGCAGCTTGCTAACTACTCTTAATGCCTGCGTGTTTCCTTCAAAATTGTAGAAATCCTGCTTCATCTGCTCAGAAAGAAACGATTCTACGGGTTTTCCTTTAAATGTGAGTTTACTTAGGTTTTCTTTGAACCAGTCCTGAATTGCTGTTTCACCGAAATGACCAAACGGAGGATTACCGATATCATGTATCAGACCGGCACATTGCAGTATTGCACAGATATCTTCCCTTTGCTGTATTCCAAAATCAGGATCTATATTTTCAGCAATCATCTTCTCTCCGACATTTTGTCCCAGTGATCTGGCAAAAGAGCTCACTTCCAAAGAATGAGTAAGTCTCGTTCTTATAAAATCACTTTTATCAAGAGGAAATACCTGAGTCTTATCCTGCAGTCTTCGAAACGCCGCACTTCCAATTATCCTGTGATAATCTTTTTCAAACTCAGTCCTTAGATCGCTTGAGGTTGTACTCTTTGTAATTGTTCTGATCCTGTCACTGCAAAGTAATTGATCCCAATTCATATTCCTATCCTTAAAAACGCAGATCAAAACTCATGCATTGATCTGCGTTTTATTGTAATCTGTTATTGTTCTTCGGTGGTTTCTTCTGTCGTTTCGTAATCTATCGCTTCGACTTCACCGTCTTCAGATATCTTTTCTCTGACTTTGGCTATCTTTGCCAAGATCACATCATTATCAAGATTTATCAGTTTGACACCTGAGGTTATCCTGCCGTAAGTATTAACATCCTTCATCGGTATCTGGATTATTATACCTTCCGTAGTGATCATCATGATCTCATGTTCATCGGTTACGGCTTTCACTCCAACAACATATCCTGTCTTTTCCGTGATCTTGTAGCATTTAACTCCCTTACCGCCACGTTTCTGTACATGGAATTCATCGAGAACTGTCCTCTTTCCCATACCTTTTTCAGATACGATAAGAAGTGAATCACCCTGATGATCAAGCTGCATTCCAACTATCTCATCACCGTCAGTAAGATTCATACCGATAACACCCATAGCGCTTCTGCCGGTTCTTCTTACATCGGTTTCTTTGAATCTTATGCACATTCCGTATTTTGTCACCAGGAATATCTCTGATTCAGCTGTAGTCGTCTTAACTTCGATCAGTTCATCATCATCACGCAGACCAATCGCAATAAGTCCGTTCTTTCTGATATTTGCATATTCTGTTACCGGTGTCTTCTTAACTGTACCGTTTCTGGTTACCATCATGAGATTATGATCTTCATCATAAGTGGTAACAGGTATTACAGCGGATATCTTCTCTCCGGGATTGAGCTGGAGAAGATTTATTATTGCTGTTCCTCTCGCAGTACGGCTTGCTTCCGGTATCTCATAAACCTTGAGTCTGTATACACGACCGTGATTTGTGAAGAACATCACATGATTGTGGGTATTTGTCATAAGAAGATCTTCAATATAATCATCTTCTATAGTGGTCATACCCTTTATTCCCTTGCCGCCTCTGTGTTGCGCATGGAAATTATCAACGGTCATTCTCTTGATATAACCAAGGTTTGACATCGTGATGACAACATTTTCATTGGGGATAAGATCTTCCATTGTGATATCATATTCATCAAATCCGATCTGTGTCCTTCTGTCATCACCGTATTTATCAGCGATCTCCTGAATCTCTGTCTTTATAACACCCAAAAGAAGCTTCTCATCAGCAAGGATAGCCTTTAACTCAGCTATCTTCTTTATGAGTTCGGCATGCTCATTTTCGATCTTTTCTCTTTCAAGACCTGTCAAAGCTCTTAAACGCATATTTGCGATAGCTTCTGCCTGGATATCGGTAAGTCCGAATCTCTCCATCAACCTGTCTTTTGCTTCCTGAGTTGTCTTTGAAGAACGCATTATCTGAATGACTTCATCGATATTATCAAGAGCGATAAGCAGACCCTGCAAGATATGGTCTCTCTCTTCGGCTTTCTGAAGATCGAATTTTGTTCTTCTTGTAACAACATCCTCCTGATGCTTCAGATAATAAACAAGCATATCAAGAAGATTCATTACTTTTGGCTGATTGTTCGCAAGAGCGAGCATTATAACGCCAAACGTATCTTGAAGCTGGGTATGCTTATAAAGTGTGTTGAGAACTATATTGGCATTAACATCCTTACGAAGTTCTATTACAACACGCATTCCGTCTCTGTCGGATTCATCACGAAGATCTGTTATTCCGTCAATCTTTTTATCTTTATGAAGTTCGGCGATCTTCTCTATAAGTCTTGCTTTATTGACCATATAGGGAAGTTCGGTGATTATTATCTGATTCTTGCCGTTAGGAAGAGTTTCGATGCTTGTAACACCTCTTACCCTTATCTTTCCACGACCTGTTCTATATGCTTCTTCAACAGCGCGGGTTCCTATTATCACGCCGCCTGTGGGAAAATCGGGTGCTTTTACAAGCGGAAGTATCTCATCTATCTCGGTTGCTCTGTCCTCCTCAACCTTGTTGTCAATGATCTTTACGACAGCACTTATGACCTCACGGAGATTGTGAGGAGGTATATTTGTTGCCATACCTACCGCTATACCGGTGGTACCGTTTACCAAAAGATTCGGATAACGGCTCGGAAGTATGGTTGGTTCTTTTTCGGTTTCATCAAAGTTTGGAACAAAATCAACGGTATCCTTGTTTATATCGGAAATAAGCTCCATTGATATCTTTGATAATCTTGCTTCGGTATAACGCATTGCGGCAGCTCCGTCACCGTCAACCGAACCAAAGTTACCGTGTCCGTCTACTAAAGGATATCTGAAAGACCAGTCCTGAGCCATGTTTACCAAAGCTCCGTAGATCGAACTATCACCGTGAGGATGGTATTTACCCATCGTATCACCGACTATACGTGCACTCTTTCTGTGCGGTTTGTCGGGAGTGTTATTAAGTTCGATCATAGAGTAAAGTACTCTTCTCTGAACCGGTTTTAGACCATCTCTTACATCAGGAAGTGCTCTTGATGCGATTACACTCATGGCGTAGTCTATATAAGACGTCTCCATGGTCTTTTTTAAGTCTACATGTTTAATTTTGTCAAAAATCCTATCTTCCATCATTGTACCTTTCGGTCTTTATATATCAAGATTCTTTACATATTTTGCATTTTCTTCGATGAACTCTCTTCTCGGCTCAACTTTATCACCCATAAGAGTTGTGAATGTAAGATCAAGTTCGCTTTCCGAATCTTCATCCATATTTACTCTCAACAAAATACGTGACTCGGGATTCATCGTAGTATCCCAGAGTTGATCCGCATCCATCTCACCAAGACCTTTGTAACGCTGGATCTTATTGTTCTGATCTCTTCCTACTTCTTCAATTATTCCAGAAAGCTCATCATCAGAATATGCATACCAGGTTTTTTTGTTTTTCTCCAACTTGTAAAGCGGAGGCTGAGCAAGATATACATATCCCTGTTTTATAAGTTCAGGCATGAATCTGTACAGGAAAGTCAGCATAAGAGTAGCGATATGAGCACCGTCTACATCGGCATCGGTCATGATTATGATCTTATGATATCTTAACTTTGATATATCAAAATCATCATATATGCCTGTGCCGAAAGCAGTGATCATTGATTTTATCTCTTCATTTCCTAGAATCTTATCAAGTCTTGCTTTTTCTACATTAAGTATCTTACCTCTTAAAGGAAGGATAGCCTGTGTTGCACGACTTCTTGCTGTTTTAGCAGATCCTCCAGCAGAATCTCCCTCGACTATGAATATTTCACAGTTTTCAGGGTTTTTATCCGAACAATCAGCAAGTTTACCAGGAAGTGCCATTGTTTCAAGAGCAGATTTTCTTCTTGTAAGATCTCTTGCTTTTCTCGCTGCATCCCTTGCACGCTGTGCAAGTATTGATTTTTCACATATTGTTCTTGCTACAGTTGGATTCTGCTCAAGAAAATATGTAAGCTGTTCTGTCACAAGACTTTCAACAGCGCCTCTTGCCTCGGAATTTCCAAGCTTCTGCTTTGTCTGTCCTTCAAACTGAGGTTCCTCAACCTTAATGCTTATTATTGCGGTAAGACCTTCCCTTATATCCTCACCGGTAAGATTCTGATCACTGTCTTTTAATATCTTATTTGTTCTTGCATAATCATTAAATGTCTTTGTTAAGGCATTTCTGAATCCTACAAGATGAGTACCACCTTCAGGGGTCGTTATATTGTTTACGAAGCTTGCTACATTTTCGGTATATGAATCATTATGCTGGAAGGCTACTTCAACATATACTTTGTTTTTTGTTCCTTCAAAGTAAAGAATATCATTGTAAAGAGGAGTCTTGCTTCTGTTAAGGTAAGTTACAAACTCCTTTATACCGCCTTCATAATGGAAGGTCTTAGATACTTCAATACTGTTTCCTTCTTCGTCTTTTTCTCTTTTGTCTATAAGAACTATCTTAAGACCCTTTGTTAAGAATGCGGTCTCTCTTAATCTGTTCTTTAAAACATCAAATTCGAATTCAGTAGTTTCAAATACCGTACCGTCAGGCTTAAAATCTACTCTTGTACCGGTCTTTTCGGGATCACATTCACCCTCAACCTTAAGAGGATACATTACCTTACCGCGTTCATAACGCTGTTTATAAATCTTTCCTTCGTTATATATCTGTACTTCCAAC
The DNA here is from genome assembly GCA_016286035.1 of Lachnospiraceae bacterium. Classification (GTDB taxonomy): domain Bacteria; phylum Bacillota; class Clostridia; order Lachnospirales; family Lachnospiraceae; genus Colinaster. The sequence goes on along the minus strand of JAEERY010000072.1, from coordinate 57,322 downwards.
CACTCGGAAAGGGCATTTACTACGCTGGCACCGACACCGTGAAGACCTCCGGATACCTTATATCCGCCACCGCCGAATTTTCCGCCGGCATGAAGTATGGTAAATACAACTTCTACGGCAGGGATTCCTGCTTTATGATTTATACCTATCGGGATACCACGTCCGTTATCAATTACCGTTATGGAATTGTCCTCATTGACAGTCACTTCTATTTCTGTACAAAAACCTGCCAATGCTTCATCAACCGAATTATCAACAATCTCATATACAAGATGATGTAATCCTCTAGATGACGTGCTACCTATATACATACCAGGTCTTTTTCTAACCGCTTCAAGACCTTCCAGTATCTGTATTTGGTCCGCACCATATTGTTCATTGATGTTTTCTGCCATGATATGCCTTCCTTTATATCATTTATTTATAATTGGATTATTCTGATATACTTCCGTTTGTGACTCTGAACGTCTTATTTATTTCAAATCTGTTGTTTACAAATTCATCAAGACCTGTACAGGTTATGATAGTCTGTATATTTCCTATGCTGTTCAATAGAAAGTTCTGTCTGTTACTGTCAAGTTCTGACAATACATCATCCAGCAGCAAAATAGGAGTATCCTTTGTTATCTTCTTTACAAGTTCTATTTCAGAAAGCTTGAGTGAGAGAGCAGCGGTACGCTGTTGTCCCTGGGATCCGTATTTTCTGATATCTATCTCAATACCGTTGGTACTTTCACTTTTTACATTGAAAGATATGTCATCTCTGTGAGGACCTATCGTAGTCATTTTAAGTCTTATATCCTTATCATGACTGTTCATAAGTTCCTCTTCATATCTGTCAATATCACAATTAGGTTCATATATAAGCTTAAGTTCTTCTTTATCACCGGAAAGATTTTTATGAATAGAGTATATTATGTCGTTTAACTGATCTATAAATTGCTTTCTTCTCTCTATTATCTTACTTCCGTATGATATAAGCTGTTTATCCCATATGCTTAAAGTATCTTTTAGCTCAGGATTAACAAACAGGTTCTTTAAAAGATTATTTCTCTGATTTACTATCTTATTGTAATTATTTAGGTTATAAAGATAGAAGCTGTCTAGCTGACACAATTCAATATCAATAAATCTTCTTCTTTCCGCAGGACCGTTTTTTATAATGCTAAGATCTTCAGGAGAGAAGAATACTATCTTAATAATACCGAGTAATTCAGCCGCTTTTTTTATTTTTATACCATCTATTGCTATACCTTTGGATTTACTGCTCCTAAGATGCATGTCTATCCTGGTCTCAATATCATCTTTTTCAACGATGGTTCTTATATGAGCTTCCTGTTTACCAAATCTTATTATCTCTTTATCTTTACTTAATTTATGAGATTTTGTAGTAGCAGACATATATATTGCTTCAAGTATATTTGTCTTACCCTGGGCATTATCTCCGTAAAGTATATTTGTCCCTTTATCAAGGTTTAATAAAAGAGATTCATAATTACGGTAATCACTTAATTCAAGAGATTTAATAATCATTATCTATTGCTCGATCTTTATAAGATCATCTTTATATTCAACAACATCACCGCTATAAAGCTTTTTTCCACGCTGTTTTTCAACAGATCCGTTAACTTTTACATAACCGTCGTTTATTATAAATTTTGCATCAACTCCGGAATCAACAAGACCTGCAGCCTTAAGAGCCTGTCCAAGTTTAATATAATCTTCTCTTAGTTTTATAGAATATTCCATTAATGATCATCCTACACTATTGAAATTAACCGGAAGTACCAGATATATGTAGCTTTCTTTTTCATCCTTTATGAAGCAGGGAGCTTTTGAGTTAAACATATATATATCTATAAATTCATCATCTATTACTTTAAGTGCATCAATAACAAACTTAGGATTGAAGCCTATCATAAGACTCTTTCCTTCTTTCTTTATGTCTATAACTTCATCCATGCTTCCTAAGGTTGAACTTATCTTAAGCTCTAACTTCTCATCATCTATACTTACAATGATAGGTTTTTTATCACCTTCCTTAACAAGAAGAGTAGCTCTGTCTATACAATTGTAAAGTTCCTTTTTATTTATAGATACTTTTGTTTCGTAATTATTGTTGAGCATCTGGTCAACTTTGAAATATTCACCCTCAATAAGACGAGATATAACAGTAGTCTCATCAAATTCGAATATAACATGCTTATCGGTAAAGAATATATTTACATCATCTTCACTGCTTCCGCTAAGTATCTTGCTTATCTCATTGAGTGTTTTTCCAGGTATAATAACCTTCTGATCATTATATTCATTCTTCAATTCTATATTTCTTATAGAAATTCTGTGACCATCAAGTGATATAACACGAAGTTTATTATCCTTTATCTCAAAAAGCTCACCACCCATGATCTTATTACTGTCATTTTCATCAATAGAAAATATAGTCTGTCTTATTATCTCTTTAAGAGAAAACTGTGAAATAATGAGAGGATTCTGCTTTTTAACCTGAGGAAGATAAGAAAAATCTTCACCAGATTTACCCATTATAGTAAATTTAGCTTTTTCACATGTTATATAAGCCTTGTTATCATCATCAGTTTCCAACTTAACTACACTGTCAGGAAGCTTTCTTACTATATCAAGAAGTATCTTAGCATCAATAGCTATGATTCCTTTTTCTATTATCTGACCTTCTATAACGGTTTCTATACCAAGTTCCATGTCATTTGCTGTAAGTTTGATATTTCCGTTAGTTGAATCAACAAGGATACATTCAAGTATTGACATTGTTGTTTTGTTAGGTACTGCTTTAGATACTATTGAAAGACCATTTAACAAATCAGATTTTTGACATAATATTTTCATTTTGTGATCCTTTCCGGCCGTAAAGGCTAATGATATATATTATTTAATATTTTAAAAGTATTATTATTAAGGGATGTAAATAAGTGGAAAACCCTTATTTTTGCTTATTTTAAGATGTTACTTAAAAAATTAAGTATGTGGATTTAAGGATATTTGTATGTTGATAATACGTAAGTTATTAACAAGGCAAATAAACGATGATTTTGTAAAAAATATTATCCACACATTATTTACATATATTTCACATCAGTTTTGTGGATTTATCTTGTTCTTTATAAGATTTATCCTTGCTGCATATTCAGGATCTTTAATTATGTCTTCCTTAACTTTTCTGTATCCGTGAATTACAGTAGTATGATCCTTTTTCATAAGAAACTTTGCTATATCTTCGTAAGTCATATCGATGATCTGTCTGCAAAGATACATAAATACATGTCTTGGTGTAACTATTTCCTGGTTTCTTCTTGTAGATCTTATATCTTCAGTGCTTACACCATATTCTTCACAAACCGCATTTAATATAACATCAGGAGTTATAAGCTCGTTTTGATTATGATTAACAATGTTCTTAAGAGCATTTTCAGCAGTTTCAAGAGTAATATGATCAGTATTTACTATTCTTGATATATTTATTATCTGATTAAATGCGCCTTCAAGCTCTCTTATATTTGATTTAACGTTTTCGGCTATGTATTTTATTATATCATCATCTATCTTTTTAGAATTATTTTCAGCTAACTGTCTTAAGATAGCCATTCTTGTTTCATAGTCAGGTGCCTGAATATCAACTATAAGACCCATACCGAATCTTGATTTGAATCTTTCATCAAGAGTTTCAAGTTCTTTTGGAGGTTTATCAGAAGAGAGTATTATCTGTTTTCCGGCAAGATGTAATGTATTGAAAGTATTAAAAAATTCTTCCTGTGTTGCATCTTTACCTATAATAAACTGGATATCATCGACCATAAGGACATCAGCGGTCCTGTAACGGTCTCTCATTTTTGATATGGTAGACTGATTACCGCTTCTTATAGATTCAATAACATCATTGGTAAAATCTTCACTTGTTACATATATAACTTTTGTATCGGGTTTACTTTCAAGAGTAAAATGTCCGATGGAATGCATAAGATGTGTCTTACCCAGTCCTGCACCTCCATATATATATAGAGGGTTGTAAATTTCTCCGGGAGATTCTGCAACTGCAAGAGCAGCAGAGTGAGCGATCTTATTGTTACTTCCTATTACAAATGTCTCAAATTTGTATTTAGGATTAAGATTTGCGTTTTTATAGTTTATATTTTCAGTTAAATCAGTAAATTCATCGTTTTCTTCTCTGTTATTGTCAAGGACAAACTGAACATCGAAGGATTCATTGAACATTTCAGCTATAGCTACCTGAAATACTTTTTTATACTTGGTATCAAGGTATTTTAATGTCTGTGAATTCTCTGTCGGAATAAGAATATATACGGTATTATCCTTTATTTCCTGGAATTTCAAAGGAAGTATCCATGTTTTGTATGAAACAGGATTAAGAGAATATTCCGTCATGATATATTCTTTGATTTCTTCCCATTTTTCTTCAATCTGATGCATCTTTTACCCCATGATAAAAATATAAAAACAATCTATTATATATTACTCTAAAATATATAAAATTTCAAATTTATTATTAATCCACATAAATATTATGTAAAGTGAGTAAATATTTATTTATATTTAAAGGCAAATAATTATTATTGTGAATATGTGGATAATTTTTGTGGATAAGAAAATTCCCTAAAAATAAGGCTTTCTTTCAATTTATTAAAAATTTATAAACATACTTTTCCACAAGTTATTCGCAAAATGTGGATAATATTATGTTAATAAGTGGTTATTCACTTTTTTTTGTGGATATCTAGATATTGTGGTGGAAAATTATTTTTATTTACTATATATAGTTTTCAACATTCAAATAAAATTAAATTATGTAATTCTTCCCGAAAATAAAGCATTTTCTTTACTTGACGATAGACTTATCTTCTAATATAATTGTTACGATTGTTTCCTATTAAGAAAAGGAGGTGTTGATATATGAAAATGACATTCCAGCCTAAGAAGAGACAGCGTTCTAAGGTTCATGGTTTCCGTTCCAGAATGAGTACTCCCGGTGGAAGAAAAGTTTTAGCTTCCAGAAGAGCAAAAGGAAGAAAGAAATTATCAGCTTAGGCCGCAATTATGTGGCCTTTATTTCTTATTTTGATATAAAAGAAGAAATATGAAAAAAACAGAGAGTTTAAAGAGTAATATCGATTTCAGACATGTTTACAGTGAAGGCACAATAAAAGCAAACAAGTATCTTGTTATGTATAAGATAGGAAATGATCTCACTATTAACCGTCTGGGTATATCGGTAAGTAAAAAAGTAGGAAACAGTGTGGTCAGACATCATATGACCAGACTTGTCCGAGAAAGTTACAGACTACATGAAAAGGTATTCAATAGTGGTTTGGATATTGTAGTCGTAGTTAAACCCTGCGCTTCCAAGTGTACATATTGGGAAATTGAAAGCGCGCTTTTACATCTTGCAAAACTTCAGGATATTTTAATTGAAGAATAATATATTAATATGAAGAAACTGTTTATTCATATGATAAAACTCTATCAGAAATATATTTCTCCGATGAAAAGTACCAAATGTCCTTATTATCCTTCATGTTCCGTATACGGACTTGAAGCTATAGAAAGATATGGTGCATTTAAAGGAGGTATGATGGCTGCATGGAGAATATGCAGATGTAATCCTTTATCAAAGGGAGGATATGATCCGGTTCCCGATGATAAATCAAATAGGAAGATTTTAAAGAGGAGTAATGTATGACAGTGATGCTGTTAACAAAATATAACGGAGCTATACTTGGTCCCATTGCTAAGATACTTGGATATCTGATGAACTGGATATTCATTTTTCTTGATAAGATAGGTATACCGAATATAGGTCTTGCTATTATATTGTTTACCATAGTCATTTACATGTTACTTCTTCCTTTGACTATTAAGCAGCAGAAGTTTTCAAAGCTGTCTGCTAAAATGAGTCCCGAACTCAAAGCGATACAGAAAAAATACGAAGGCAAAAAAGATAATGAATCAATGCAGGCAATGAATCTTGAAACACAGGAAGTATATGCCAAGTATGGTGTATCTCCTTCGGGAAGCTGTGTTCAGTTGCTTATTCAGATGCCTATACTTTTTGCTCTTTATCGTGTTATATATGCGATTCCCGCATATGTACCGATGGTAAAAAACGTATTTAGTGATCTGGTTAACAGACTTTATGAACAGAAAGATTTAGCTTCAGAGTTTTTAAAGAATCTTACAAATTCTTCAATGTATTCAAAGCAGTTTGCAAACGAACTGTTTACAAGCGGAAACAAGGAGTATATTACTAATACTTACATCGATTGCTTAAACAGAGCATCTTCGGCTGACTGGGTAAGTTTAAAAGAAAAGTTTTCAGGTTTATCTTCTATTATAGATAAAACCTATAGTCAGCTTGAAGTTTATAACAATTTCCTTGGTTTGAATGTAAGTAATTCACCTTCATTTACAATTAAGACAGCATTTGCTGAGAGAAACTGGTTACTGATCATCGGTGCTATACTTGTACCTCTTCTTGCAGGCGCTACTCAGTGGCTTAATACAAAATTAATGCCTCAGGCTTCATCAAAAGATCAGGCAAATGAAAATGACACCATGGCTCAGTCAATGAAGGCAATGAATACAACGATGCCTATCATGTCAGCAGTATTCTGCCTCACACTTCCTGTAGGTATGGGTATCTACTGGATAGCAGGTGCGGTTATCAGATGTGTTCAGCAGGTTATCATCAATAAGCATCTTGATAAGATTGATTTTGATGAGATTGTTGAGAAGAACAAAGAAAAAGCCAAAGAAAAAATGGCTAAGAAGAAAGAATATGTAAGTCAGCTTAATAGTAAGGCAACGATTAACACAAAGAATATCGGCGTTAATTCAAATATGTCTCAAAAGCAGAAGGAAGAAGCACTGTCAAGATCTGAAAGCAGCAGAAATAATGCTAAGCCCGGAAGTCTTGCAGAAAAAGCCAATCTGGTAAAGCAATATAACGAACGAAATAATAAGTAGGAAATGTTAAAGTAGGGGAAAAATATGGACTATAAAGAATTTAGTGCAAAAACATTGGATGATGCGATCACTGAAGCTTGCAAGGAACTTGGTGTTACAAGTGATAAACTTGAGTACGAAGTTGTAAATGAAGGATCTGCTGGATTCTTAGGTATAGGATCCAAGGATGCTATCATCAAGGCAAGGATCAAATCTTCGATCATAGATAATGCAAAAGCATTTTTGAATGAAGTATTTGCAGCTATGAATATGGTCGTTGTTATCAATGTTGAATATGATTCAGAGAACAAGGAAATGGTTATCGATCTTTCAGGAGATGATATGGGAGTCCTTATAGGTAAGAGAGGTCAGACTCTTGATTCACTCCAGTATCTTACATCTTTAGTTGTAAACAAAGGTGAAGAAGATTACATCAGAGTTAAGGTTGATACCGAAAACTACAGGAAGAGAAGACAGGATACACTTGAAAATCTTGCAAAGAATATTGCATTCAAGGTTAAAAGAACAAAGAGAAGCGTTTCTCTTGAACCTATGAATCCTTATGAAAGAAGGATAATCCATTCAGCTCTTCAGAATGACAAATTTGTTACAACTCACAGTGAAGGTGATGAACCGTTCAGACATGTAGTTGTTACAATGAAGAAATAAGTTATTTAAGAGGAGGATGAAAATCCTCCTCTTACTTATAAGAAGGATTTTTCAGATGAACAGTGTTGAAACCATTGCAGCTATTGCAACAGGATTAAGTGAATCTGGTATATCGATTATCCGCGTCAGTGGTCCTGACGCTTTTTCTATTGCTGACAAAATATTTAAGAGTGCCGATAAAAAGAGCGTTTTTGATTATGAAAGTCATACTATTCATTATGGTTTTATCGTTTCAAACGAAGAAATCATAGATGAAGTCATACTGAATATTATGAAATCTCCAAGAAGCTATACAACCGAAGATACAGTTGAGATAAACTGTCATGGTGGAATCCTTATTACAAAAAAAATACTCGATATTGTAATACAAAACGGTGCAAGGCTTGCTCTTCCGGGAGAATTCACAAAAAGAGCTTTTTTGAACGGAAGGATAGATCTGACAAGAGCCGAAGCTATCATGGATGTGATAAGTGCTGATAATGATATGGCTCTTAAAGCATCTGTCAAACAGCTTAAAGGTGATATATATAAAAAGATAAGTCTGTTCAGAGATACTTTACTTCATGAGACAGCTTTTATTGAATCAGCTTTGGATGATCCTGAACATATCAGTCTTGAAGGATACAGTGAAAAACTCTATGAAAAGATAGATCCGATACTTAAAGAACTTGAAAAAATGGAAGAATCAGCTGCGGATGGCCAGATAGTAAAAGAAGGTATACTTACTGTAATAACAGGTAAACCTAATGCAGGCAAGTCTTCATTTTTAAATATGCTTCTTGGTAAGGAAAAAGCTATAGTAACGGATATAGCAGGAACCACAAGAGATGCGCTTGAACAGCATGTCAGGATTGGTGATATCAGTTTAAATCTTGTAGATACTGCCGGTATAAGAACAGCAAAAGATGAAGTTGAAAAGATCGGTGTTGAGATATCAAAGAATTATATTGATGATGCTGATCTTATACTATATGTTGTGGATTCATCGTCAAAACTTGATGAAAATGATCAACATATAGTAGATCTTATAAGAAATAAAAATGTGATAATCATATACAATAAGAGTGATCTTGAGCCTTTTATATCTGAAGAAGAGGTATTATCCGAGTTTTCTGATGAAGAAAATATTGATATCATAAAGATATCGGCAAAGGAACATATAGGTTTAGAGGGATTTGAGGATATGGTGAAGAGATTTGTATTCACCAATAATATATTCTCAAATAATGAGATACTTATAACAAATCTAAGACATAAAGAGAAGATCCATGAAGCAGTTGAGAGTTTAAGACTTGTAAAAAGAAGCTTAGATGATGGCATGCCTGAGGATTTTCTGACAATTGATATGATGAGTGCTTATACTTCACTTGGAAATATTATTGGTGAGGAGATAAGTGAAGATCTGGTAAATGAGATATTTGCCAAGTTCTGTATGGGTAAGTAAATGAGCAGGATAAGAGAAAAAGTAGATGTATGTGTAGTTGGTGCAGGTCATGCAGGTTGTGAAGCAGCCTTAGCATGCGCACGCCTCGGTTTGGAAACAGTTATATTTACTGTCAGTGTTGACAGTATTGCTCTCATGCCCTGTAATCCGAATGTCGGAGGAAGCTCAAAGGGACATCTTGTAAGAGAAGTTGATGCTCTTGGCGGAGAAATGGGAAAAAATATAGACAAGACCTTTATTCAGTCAAAGATGCTTAATGTTTCAAAAGGTCCTGCCGTTCATTCACTCAGAGCACAGGCCGATAAAGCAGAATACACCAGAGCTATGAGAAAGGTTTTGGAAAATCAGGATCATCTGACTATCAAGCAGGGAGAAGTAACTGATCTTCTAACTGTTGAGGATATAGAGCATCTTGATGAGCAAAACAATGTAAGCGAGTATAAAAAAACCTCTGATCCTGTTATTGGTGGAGTAAAGATATACACAGGTGCGGTTTATGAATGCAAAGCTGTTGTTCTTTGTACTGGAACATATCTTAGAGCAAGATGTCTTTGCGGTGAAGCGATAACATATACAGGACCAAACGGTCTTCAACCTGCAAATTCTCTACCTGATTCAATAAAAAAACTTGGAATAGAACTAAGAAGATTTAAGACAGGAACCCCTGCAAGAATGGATAAGAGGACTATCGATTTTTCAAAGATGGTACCTCAGTACGGAGATGAGAGGATCATTCCTTTTTCATTTTCTACAGATCCGGAAAGTGTTCAGATAGATCAGGTTCCATGTTTTCTTACATATACTAATGAAGAAACACATAAGATAATCAGGGCTAATCTTGACAGATCACCCATATATGCGGGAGTTATCGAAGGAACAGGTCCAAGATACTGTCCTTCAATAGAGGATAAAGTAGTAAAGTTTCCCGAAAAAGATAAACATCAGGTATTTATTGAACCTGAAGGATTACACACAAATGAAATGTATGTCGGTGGCATGAGCTCTTCTCTTCCAGAAGACGTTCAGCTTGCGATGTACAGAACAGTATCGGGACTTGAAAACTGCAAGATTGTAAGAAACGCATATGCCATCGAATATGACTGTATTGATGCAATGCAGTTGTATCCCACTTTGGAATTCAAGAAAGTTAAGGGTCTTTTTGCAGGCGGACAGTTTAACGGAAGCAGCGGATATGAGGAAGCAGCGGCACAGGGACTTATCGCCGGTATAAATGCAGCAATGCAGATAAAAGGAAAAGAACCCCTTATCATTGACAGATCCGAAGGTTATATCGGAGTACTCATAGATGATCTTGTTACAAAGGAAAGCTTCGAACCGTACAGAATGATGACATCAAGAGCTGAATACAGACTGCTTTTAAGACAGGACAATGCAGATCTGCGTTTAAGAAAAAAAGGCTATGAGATAGGTTTGATCAGTGATAAACAGTATGAACAACTTCTGAAAAAAGAAGAAATGATATCATCAGAGATCGAAAGATTAAAGACAACGATAGTCGGGGCTAATTCTAGAATCGGTGAGTTTATGGAAAAACATGGTTCACCGGCTTTAAGAACAGGATGTTCACTTGCGGAACTTATGTGCAGACCTGAATTTGATTATTTCTCTCTTGCCGAGATTGATGATAACAGAAAAGATCTTCCGAAAGAAGTTATTGAACAGGTTGAGATAGAGATAAAATACGAAGGATATATAAAGAGACAGATCTCACAGGTAAACAGCTTTAAAAAGATGGAGAGTAAAAAGATACCTGTGGATATCGATTATGATGATGTTAACAGTCTTCGAAAAGAAGCTAGGCAGAAGTTAAAGATGTTTGCTCCGGTAAATGTGGGACAGGCTTCGAGAATATCGGGAGTCTCACCGGCGGACATATCGGTTTTGTTGGTTTATTTGAGTTCCAAATATCCTGATAGACAAAGGTAGATCATATGTCAGAAATAGAAAGATTAAAAGAGATCGTAGAAAAATTAAGATCTGAAAACGGATGTCCTTGGGATAAGATACAGACTCATGAAAGTCTAAAAGCTGCATGTATTGAAGAGGCTTCTGAAGTTATTTGCGGTATAAACATACTTGATAAGACCGGAGATGCTGATAATCTTAAAGAAGAACTCGGCGATCTTTTGCTTCAAGTCATGTTTCATGCTGTTATCGCTCAGGAAGAGGGCCTTTTCACATTTGATGATGTGGCGGCAACAATAAATGAAAAAATGATAAGGCGTCACCCACACGTATTCAGCGGAGTTGAATTTGCTTCCGATGAAGAAAGACATAAAGCATGGGAAGATATAAAGAAACAGGAAAAAGCCGGTAAGGAATGGCAGGTTGCATATTTGGAAGATGCAATGAAAGAATCAAAGGATCTGATAGGTAAAGCTCAGGATAGAAAAGGTTTTAAGCATTAATAGTACAATGAAAGAAAATGAGTTTTTTAAGGAACAGTTAACTGCATATGGATTTGAACCGTCAGATGCTCAGCTTTCTTCGTTTGATAGATATTATGAAATGCTGATCGAATGGAATGAGAAGATAAACCTTACTACTATAACAGAGTACAAAGAAGTATTCGTAAAACATTTTCTCGATTCAGTTTCGATAATCAAGGCTTATGACATGTCTAAGGTATCTTCTATAATTGATGTTGGCACCGGAGCTGGTTTTCCTGGTATACCGATAAAGATCATGTTTCCGGATATTCATGTGACATTACTTGATTCATTAAATAAAAGACTTAACTTTCTTAATGAGGTAATAAGTGAATTAACTCTTAAAGATATTTATACCGTTCACGGAAGAGCCGAAGATATTGCAAAAGAAACAAAACACAGAGAAATGTATGATCTTTGCGTATCCCGTGCAGTTGCAAATTTAAGTACACTTTCAGAACTTTGTATTCCTTTTGTAAAGATAAACGGATCATTTGTTTCTTATAAATCAGAAAAAGCGACCGATGAAATAAAGGATGCGGATCATGCCATAAAGATAATGGGCGGATCTTTTCAAAAAAGAATAGATTTTGACTTGGATGGAAACAACAGAACATTTATAATCATAGATAAGATAAGTTGCACACCGAAAAAGTATCCCCGTAAAGCAGGAACTCCTGCAAAGGAACCTTTAAGATGATCAATATTATGATTATGGACGATCACGTGTTATTTCGTGAAGGTCTGAAAGCTCTTATTGAAAAGGACAAAAACCTTAGGGTTGTTTGTGAAGCGGCTTCGGAAACGGAGTTTATTTATGGTGTCCGTAATCATGATATCGATATTATTCTTTTAGATATAAATATGCCGGATAAAGACGGTATTAAAATACTGGAGTTCATCAGAAAGAAAAAGATCGATATAAAAGTAATATTGCTAACGATGCACAACGAGATAGAATATCTTGTAAAAGCTGTCGATTTAAAAACTGATGGATATCTTCTAAAAACAATTCATTATGATGAACTGTACAGGGCAATATATGAAGTAAATGCCGGAAAAGATTACATCCAGCCAGAGCTTTTACCTTATCTGAATAATTATCTTATAAACAGAGATACAGATAAAGATAAGATCAAGCTTCTTACGAGCAGAGAAATGGAACTTCTTGCAATGGTTTCTTCGGGAATGAAGAACATGGATATTGCAAAAGCAATAAACATAAGTGAAAGAACAGTCAAGAATCATCTGTCTCATATATTTGAAAAACTTGAAGTAAATGATCGTACTCAGGCTGCGGTCTTTGCAATAAAGAATAATATAACTAGGATCTAGAATAAATGTTTCACGTGAAACATGGTTCAGGACCCATACATGGTTACACAATATAATGTTTCACATGAAACATGTGACCACTATATTTTGGTCAATAGTCTGTGAAACATTTTTATATAGAAAAATAGAGAAATTGTGAAACATTTTTTGGTTATTATTTCACACTCTACTTTATGGATTATAAAAAAAGATAATGTTATAATCAGTGACATAGCATATTAGAATGGAGATTATAAATAAATGGGTAGAGTTATAGCAATCGCCAATCAGAAAGGCGGAGTCGGAAAGACCACAACTTCGATAAATCTGTCCGCTTCCCTGGCTGAACTTGGCAAAAAAGTACTTGTGATCGACATGGATCCACAGGGAAATACGACCAGCGGACTTGGCGTTGATAAGAACAATATAGAAAATACTGTGTACGAACTAATCCTCGGTGAGTGCTCTGTCGGTGAATGTATAATAAAAGATGTCATTGAGAACGTATCTGTTATTCCGTCAAATGTTAATCTTGCTGCAGCTGAGATAGAACTTATCGGTGTAGATAAGAAAGAATACATATTAAAGAATGAGATAGACTGGGTCATTGATAAATATGATTATATATTTATAGACTGTCCTCCGTCTCTCAGCATGCTTACGGTTAATGCCATGACAACCGCAAATACAGTTCTTGTACCGATCCAGTGTGAGTATTATGCGCTTGAAGGTCTCAGTCAGCTGATACATACCGTAAATCTGGTAAAAGAAAGACTTAATCCCAGACTTGCAATGGAAGGTGTTGTGTTTACTATGTATGATTCCAGAACAAACCTTTCAGCCCAGGTCGTAGATAATGTTAAAGAGAATTTCCATCAGAAAGTGTTTGATACACTTATTCCGAGAAATATAAGACTGGCCGAGGCACCGAGTTACGGAATGCCTATATGTATGTACGATCCAAAGTCTTCCGGAGCGGAAAGCTACAGAAATCTTGCAAAAGAGATCATCAACAATCAATAGTTCAAGAAAGGAACTTAGAAAATGGCAGCTAAGAAGGGATTAGGAAAAGGACTGGACAGTTTAATACCGAGTAATGTATTGGATACTCCGGACAATAAACAGAAAAAAGACAAAGCTCAGACACCGGATTCGGTGGTTGATATCAATCTTGTTGAGCCTAACAGAGATCAGCCAAGAAAGGTATTTGATGAGGATGCTCTCATAGAACTGGCTGATTCGATCAAACAGGTAGGACTCTTACAGCCCATTCTTGTTCAGGACAGGGACGGATATTATGAGATAATCGCAGGTGAGAGAAGATGGAGAGCCTGCAAGATCGCCGGACTCAAAGAGATTCCTGTTATTATAAGGAAATTTACCGAGCAGGAGATCGTTGAGATATCAATAATTGAAAACATTCAGCGTGAAGATCTCAATCCCATTGAAGAAGCCATGGCTTATAAGAGACTCCTTGATGAGTTTAACTTAAAGCAGGATGAGGTCGCTGAGAAGGTTTCAAAGAACAGAACGACTATTACCAACTCACTCAGATTACTTAAGCTTACCGAGGAAGTTCAGCAGATGATCGTTGACGGAAAGCTTTCGACAGGTCATGCGAGAGCGATAATCTCTATAGAGAATCCTACCGAGCAGGTAGAGATCGCTGAGAAGATCTTTGATGAAAAGATGAGTGTCAGAGATGTTGAGAAATATATAAAGAGCCTTAATAAACCCGCAAAACAGAAGAAAAAGATCAATGATTCTCTGCAGGTTGTTTATTCAAATCTTGAGGAACAGTTAAAACTTATACTTGGAACAAAGGTTTCAATACTGTCTAAAGGCGGAGAAGGATCCGGTAAAGTAGAGATCGAGTTTTACAGTCATGAAGATTTAGACAGGATCGTAGAGTTAATAAAGAGATAGCAGGTAAATATAATGACCAGTGATGTATTGACGAGAATGGGGTTGGGTGTAGATATAGGCTACCTGATAATAGCTCTGTTCATTATTGTAATAGTTTTGATAATTCTGTTAGGCATATTTATTTACAGAGAAATCAGACTTCAGAGAAAATATGCCAAATTTATGAAGGGAAGCAGTGCTGAAAGTCTTGAAGATGCGATAGCCAAGCTTTTTGAAGACAATAACAAGATCAAAAAAGTGGTAAATGCGAATCGTTCAGATATCAGACAGATCTTCAGAGTGCTTACAAGAACATTTCAAAAGATCGGCATTGTAAAATATGATGCATATCAGCAGATGGGAGGCATGTTAAGCTTCTCTCTCGCACTACTTGATGAGGAAAACAACGGATTCATTCTGAATTCGGTACATACTTCTGATGGATGCTATACATATACAAAAGAGATATATGAAGGCAGATGTGAACTGGAACTGGGCAGTGAAGAAAGAATTGCCCTTGAAAAAGCGATTGGTACACAGGATTGAGATTAGTAAAGATTGATCAGATAACCGGAAGTGAGATACTGGCTAGGTCTATAGTAACCCCTGATTACAAGGAGATACTTGCAGAGGGTACTTTACTTAAGGTCGCCTATATTCCGAGACTAGAAGAACTTGGAATAAAAGAGGTTTTTGTAAGAGACAATGAGCTTGATGCTCAGACAAAGCTCATTATCCGTGAAGAAGTCGGAAAAAAGTGCAAAGAAAAGGTAAAAGATATCATATCCAAGCATATGTACAACAAAAGCCAGGATATGACAGAGATTGCGGAGGCTGCCGATAAGATAATCACAAATGTCATAAATGATGACAATGTGACTCAGCAGATATATGATATCAGGGAAAGAAGCGCAGATCTTTACGAACACTGCATAAGTACATGTACTATTTCCACTCTGGTTGCCATCAAAATGAAGATCACGGATGATCTTATACATGATATGGGTATCGGATGTCTTTTGCACGATCTTGGTTTAAGATATGTAACGGTTGATTACATAGATACCGATATGATGGAAGCCGGTATGCTTGAAAAAGAAGAGTATTTAAAGCATCCAATCTACGGTTACAGTGCGATCCAGCATGAAGAATGGCTGTCAAAGACCAGTAAAGAGATCATTCTCATGCATCATGAAACGATTGACGGTGAAGGATATCCGCTTCACAATCCAGATATCATGAAGACCACAAGGATTGTATCGGCATGTGATTTCTTTGATGAATCCATCTGCGGAATAGGACATGAGAGAAAAAGGGTTCATGAGGCAGTTGAATACCTGAAAGCATATAAGGGAATAAAATATGATGCGGATGTGGTTGACACATTGCTTGATTTTATTGCAGTATATCCTTCGGGAGTAAAAGTCATCATCAATACAGGTGAGATGGCTGTCGTTATCAGACAGAACAAAGGATTCCCGGAAAGACCTGTTTTACAGCTAATAGCAGACAGACAGGGAAGGATAGTCGAAGGTATTCTCGTCAGAGATCTTCTTGAATATACGAATATATTTATAGATAAAGTAATAGATTAAAGAGGTGCAGACATGATTGACATCAAATTTTTAAGAGAAAATCCCGAAGCAGTAAAGGAAAATATCAAAAAGAAGTTCCAGGACAGTAAGCTGGAGCTTGTTGATGAGGTTATCGAGCTTGATAAGCAGTCAAGAGCAGCAAAAGCCGAGGCAGACGAGCTCAGAAGTTCAAGGAACAAGATCTCTAAAGAGATCGGTGCTCTTATGGCTCAGGGAAAAAAGGAAGAAGCTGAGGCTGTAAAGAAGAAAGTAGCAGAACTTGCTGCAAGACTCGCTGAGCTTGAGCCTATGGAAGAAGAATTACAGGAAAAGATCACCAAGATAATGATGGTGATCCCGAATATCATAGATCCTTCCGTACCGATAGGTAAGGATGATACTTTTAATGTTGAGATCGAAAAGTTCGGCGAGCCGGTAGTTCCTGATTTTGAGATTCCTTATCATACGGATATCATGGAAAGCTTTAACGGAATAGATCTTGATGCAGCAAGAAGAGTTGCCGGAAACGGATTCTATTATCTTATGGGTGATATTGCAAGATTGCATTCCGCAGTTATCGCTTATGCAAGGGATTTTATGATAAACAGGGGATTCACATACTGTGTTCCTCCTTTTATGATCAGAAGCAATGTTGTTACCGGAGTTATGAGTTTTGCAGAGATGGAAGCCATGATGTATAAGATCGAAGGTGAAGATCTCTATCTTATCGGTACCAGTGAGCACAGTATGATCGGTAAATTCATCGATCAGATCATTCCCGAGGAACAGCTTCCTCTTACACTCACAAGTTATTCACCTTGCTTTAGAAAAGAAAAGGGTGCTCACGGACTCGAGGAGCGTGGTGTATACAGAATACATCAGTTTGAGAAACAGGAGATGGTCGTTATCTGTAAGCCCGAGGAGTCTAAGATATGGTATGACAAACTGTGGCAGAATACCGTTGATCTGTTCCGTTCACTTGATATTCCTGTCAGAACACTTGAGTGCTGTTCAGGAGATCTTGCTGATCTTAAGGTTAAATCATGTGATGTAGAGGCATGGAGTCCCAGACAGAAAAAGTACTTTGAAGTAGGAAGCTGCTCAAATCTTGGCGATGCACAGGCAAGAAGATTAAAGATCAGAATAAACGGAGATGACGGAAACAAGTATCTTGCTCATACACTTAACAATACAGTTGTTGCTCCGCCACGTATGCTCATAGCATTTTTGGAAAATAACCTGCAGGCCGACGGTTCAGTTAAGATCCCTGAAGTATTGCAGCCATACATGGGTGGACAGACATCCATAACAAAAAAACAGTAATATGAGAAGAGGTGAACCTTTTGCATAAATATCTAGCGGCAATTGGATTCTCACAGATAAAAAACAGAAAAGATTTTAATAAACTGGTCATGATGTGTATAAATGATTCAACTGAGAGATCATACACATCAAATACAGATGACACTATGCTTGCTATCTTAAGCAAGGAATTTGCTCCGGGAGTAGGACTCACCGTCTGTGGAGAATATGATGACAGTAATACATTTACTTATGAATATTCATATCCATATCTCAGGGGAACAGGCATAACAACATCTGAGGATATCACTATCGAGAGACATGCGGATAAGGAAAGCTATGCAGGAGTATGTGATGATATAAACATGGGTATCACACTGATCTTTTATTTGCAGAACATCATTCCTTATATCCGTGCAAAAAATACTGACAATTTGCCTGTAAAAGGTACAACTTTGACTTTGTCAGCGCTGTCGATTTGTGGTAATATAATGATGCCCATAAAAAAAGACAAGCGTGTTATGGAAAGAGCGGACCGTAAGAAGAACAGTCGCTACCAGCTTATGCAGGCAGCCAGAAACGGTGATGAAGACGCCATAGAAAGCTTAACGCTTGATGATATGGACATGTACTCTACGCTGACCAAAAGAATTCAGAAAGAGGATGTATATACCATAGTGGATACATATTTTATGCCCTATGGTGTTGAATGCGATCAGTATTCCATACTTGCAGAGATTTTAGAATGTGAGAAAATAAGCAATACTATCACAAATGAAGAACTTTACAGGATGAAATTGCTTTGTAATGAGCTTACATTTGATCTTTGTATCAATGAAAAAGACCTTTACGGAGAACCTGCAGTCGGCAGACGATTCAAAGGTATCATATGGTTACAGGGATATATCAATTATCCTTTGTAATAGATTTTACGTTCTCGTAGTTTAACGGATAAAACAAGCGCCTCCTAAGCGCTAGCTATGGGTTCGATTCCCGTCGGGAACGTTAAGAAGCCGGTTTTCGGCTTCTTTTTTTTGTAGGACAAGGTATGTCACATTTGAAAAAATGATTATTTGCTCGTTTTGTGTCCTTTTAAACGGTGCTGTTTGGATATACGATTTGATCAGAAACAAGCGATGCGAGACGTGCATCAGAAAACAGATCACAGGAGGATACAATGATGAAATTAAGAGAAAAGAGGGATTTTACGGTAACAAGAATGTGTTTTGCGCTTGCAGGTTTGATCTTTATTATTTTATCGATGAGAACAGGTGAGGACTCACAGTCATACTTAACTATGGGCCTTGCTTTTGTAGCCGTAGCAAATTTTTTCAGCTGCAGAAAAAAGTGTTTTTGGAAAAAAGATTCAGAGCAGTAAACTGTTATAAATGTGAAAAACAGAGTGATATATTATTTAAGATACTCCGATGTGTTAAACTGCGATACATCGGAGTTTTTATTTGGTATAATTGTGGTACAAAAGGAGAAAAAGAATATGAAGATTGAAACAGACAGACTGATAATTACAGAGTTTACGATGGATATGGCAAAGGATGTCCATATTAATTCCCTGGATGAGGATAACAGAAGATTTGTTCCTGATGAAGTATTTGAAACAATAGATGAAGCAGCGGAAACCATAGAATTTTTGATGTCTCAATATGGCAATACAACCGGCCCTTTGGTATATCCGGTGATCACTAAAAAAGAAAATGAGAATATAGGATATGTTCAAATGGTGCCTATGGATGACGGGATCTGGGAGATTGGTTACCATATAGCAAAAAAGTACACCAAAAACGGATATGCGACAGAAGCGGTTAAAGCTTTCATGCCTGTTGTGGCTAAGGAAGTTGGAACAAATGAGATTCACGGAATCTGCTTAAGTGAAAACGTTGCCTCCAAGCATGTCCTAAAAAAATGCGGTTTTGAAACCGTTTTTGAAGGAATGGGCGATTATCAGGGAGAAAATTGTGATATCTATAAGGGTATCTGGAAGTTATAAAAGGGTATATAAACGGAGGTTTTATATGTCAGATATAAAAAGAGTTGAAATTGATGAGTTTTGGGCAGATTCAACTGTAATAGAAGCCGGAGACTATGTTTTCATAGGTTATTGCATGGCCAATGAAGGTAAATCGATTACAGATCAGATCAACGGAGCGATCGATGTGCTTGAAAACCGTTTGAAAATGGTGGGGCTGACACTTGAATCCGTGGTCAAGATGGATTGTCTTTTTAAGGATATCGAGGATTTGAATTATCTTGCTGACGTATTAAGAAGCAGATTTAATGGAAAATATCCGACAAGAAAGGCTTATACATCAGATTTTATAAGAGAAGGGATCAGATTCCAGATAGACGCAATAGCTTATAAGGAATAAACATTGTATTACTGAGGGAACAACATGGATGCAAGACAGTATTTGGAAATTTTGCATGTCGCGGAGAGATTAAAGGATACTCCCAGGCACTGCACTACAACTAAAGGTCGAACGGAAAGTGTTGCGGAACACAGCTGGAGAATTTCGCTGATGGCTTTTTTGTTAAGACACGAGTTTGATGATGTTGATATCGACAGGGTGATGGCCATGTGTCTGATACATGATCTTGGAGAATGCTTTACCGGAGACATCCCGACTTTCGTAAAAACAGAAAATGACAGAAAGATAGAGGATGATCTGCTTACTGACTGGGTTTTATCCCTGCCAAAGGAAATATCGGATGATATGATCGATCTGTATAAAGAAATGGAGGCTTTGGAAACAAAAGAGGCCAAGATTTATAAGGCACTCGATAAACTTGAGGCGCTTATCCAGCATAACGAATCACCGATATCCACATGGTCTGAAAATGAATACGAGCTTAACAAAACATATGCATTTGATGTGGTCGGATTTTCTGAATGGCTCACTGAATTAAGAGAAGAGATTCTTAAGGATACAATGGAAAAGATCAAAAAAGGTATATAGTGATGCTTAAAGAACCGGTTTTGCCGAATAATATCAAAAATATCATATCGGGAAAAGAATACACATCCAATAATGTAGGAATGTCAAAAGCAAAGGTCCTGGTTTTTGATGATTATGTGCTAAAGATCGAGAATAGAAGCGATAAAAACAATGAGACTGTAAGGATGATGCGATGGCTTGAAGGGAAATTGCCGGTTCCTAAGGTTGTTTGCTATGAAGAGGATTCTGTATATCAATATTTGCTTATGAGCAGAATAACCGGAAAGATGAGCTGCAATGAAGAGTTCATGTCACAGCCTGAGATACTTACAAAAAGGCTGGCGGAAGCAATAAAAATGCTTTGGACTGTGGATATTTGTGACTGTCCGCGAATCAGAAGTCTGGATTCTGAATTGGAGGAAGCCAAGTTTCGGGTTGAGAATAATCTTATAGATATGGAAAATGTGGAGCCGAATACTTTCGGTGCGGGAGGCTTTAAAGATCCGAAAGAACTTCTGAATTGGCTTTTCGAAAACAAACCTGATTATGAACCGGTATTGTCACATGGTGATCTCTGCCTTCCGAATATTTTTATAGACGGTGAGAAAATAAGCGGATTTATAGACCTTAACGATATCGGGGTCGGTGATAAGTGGAAAGATATAGCTTTGTGTTACAGAAGCTTAAGATGGAATGCTGAAGGTACTTATGGCGGAAAGGTATATCCTGATGTCAGATCATCCATGCTTTTTGAGGCACTGGGAATAGAACCTGATATGGATAAGATAAGATATTATATACTGTTGGATGAATTGTTTTAGGGAATAATATGGAAAAAATAGGAAATTACAAAATCGCTGAGGTGGACTATAAATCTGAGAGCGAAGATATTTTATATGCACTTTGTGAAGTATTTGGAGAAGAAATTCCGGAACTAGATTCCAAAGAGATGCAGTCACTTGCACAAAGTTATGCTATGGAACAGACCTTGGATATAATAAAGGCTTTGGGACAGGAGATTTCCACGACTTCACATTTGCTCTATACCATAGAAGAAGACAGTGATTCATATGTGATGTCCATAATATCAACGGATGAGGAAGCAGACTTTGTTGATAAAATGAAGGAATTAAAAAAGAAAACAAAGTGTATGCTCCAGCCCAGAAAAAAAGCGGGCAGTCCGGCAAAAAGAATAGATTTTGGCAAGCAGATAAAAGGAAACGTGATCAAATGGGATGAAGAGAAATTTATATTACGATCTTCTGTTGATGGGATTTATTATACCGATACTCTGTCTGATAACAAAGCCGATGTTTTCTATTTTGATCCTCAACCTGTTATTATTCAGTCTGTTTCAAAGATAATACAGTGTCTTACAGGAAAAGAAGGTCAGTACGCTGCTGTCTTTATGAATCCGGAAAGAAGATCGGCAAGCAGCGGACTCACAGATCATACATCATATATCGCTGTTGGAGACAAACTTGAAGATATCAATAAATGGAAAGTCATATGTACTCTTGAAAGTGATAAGGATCATCCTTCCATAAGTCACATGTGCGACTGTATATGGTATGGGAATGACCTGTTTCTGGCAACCGTTAACAGGGTTTTTGTAATAAAAGATGCTAAAAACGGTGGATCAGAACTGGTGACAATATTGGAATTTCCCATAGACTACAGTCTGACGACGTGTTTTTTTATTCTGAACGGATCATTGTTTATTTTGATACAGGGAAAGATCTATCAGTGGACAAAGGGCGGATTGTTTAAAAAAGAAGGTTTTAATAAATGCATTTTTAAGATGGAATCATCAGCTCACGGACCGGAGCGCGTATTTGTAATAAATGATGAAGAAGTGGCATTTGCCGAACCGAAACAGTTTTCCCGTTCAAGTGAGATCCAGATGCAACAACTGATCGTTTTAAATGTCAGAACAAAAAACAAAAGAAAAATTGAGTGTTTCAGGGGATGGTTTAGATCAGTTAAGAAAGGTGAGGTTATAGTTCTTTGTACCGGTCATGAAATGGTAAAAGATAAAAAGAATCTGCCTTTAATGGTGATCATGGATCTGAATAGCGGGGAGCGAAAGACTCTTCCATACGGATGCCTTGGTACTTTTGAAATAGAAGATATATATTTAACAAAAGATAACAGATTATTGTTGGAAACAGACAAGGGGATCATTTATCCGGAAAATCTGGATGAATTTTTGCAGTAAACAAAGAAAACAGTGAAGGTTTCATACCTTCACTGCTTTCTTCTTGATTATCTCATCCCGCCATTCAATTAAAAGCTTTCTATCATCTTTGCTAATGAACTTGTGGGTTATCACGGCAAATGTCATACCGTTTTCAGCTCTTTTTATACGAAGCTTACTTTTCATAAAACCGTGTTTGAAACAGTAACCCACGGAATAATAGTGTTTTCCGTTAGGAGTGAACCATTTTGATCTGCGTGCAAGACGTCTTCTGCACCTGTAGCAAACAGGCTGGCAGATATCTTTTGCAGACATCAGGCTCTTTTTATCCTCGAATGTCCTGGTTATGACCTTGGCATAGTCGGAAAAAATCACCTCGATCTCTTTTTCTCGGCTTTCCGGCGGTGTGTATATATCAAATGAAAATCTTTCAAGGACTGCGGGATCCTCGATCTTATCAAAAACTTTTGCTGTGTAATATGCATCAGAAAAAGCTCTATGGAAGGGAATATCCTTCTTTATGTCCAAAAGATCGATGGCATATTCAAGGGCACGTCTGCTTTTACCGTCTTCATAAGCAAAACTGAAAAGCTTCTGGATATCGTAGAACTTTATCGGTCTGTCAGAAAGTGGGGGCATACCGTAATAAGCCATATTGCGCTGAAGCTCTAAAAGATCAAGAGCACCCCATGTACAAAACAGCGAATCATCACCACACCAATCCAAAAAGGCAGGCATAACTTCTTCAAAAGGCTTGCCTTTTTCCAGTTCTTCCATCTGTATATGTATGATCTTACGTGTGATATTGTGCATCTCGTGGTAGATCTGGGGTTTTATCAATTCAGAGAATTCACTGATCATCTCTCTGTCTTCATTAAGCTTGACAGCACCTATCTCCACGATCTCAAGGGGCATTTTCTTATCTCTTTTCTCTCCGTGAGATACCCCCTGATTCCATTCAAGGTCAAAGATTATATAATTCATGGCCTTTCCTTGCCGTAATCCGTTCTGTGATCAATTCATGATCACTAGTATATTACTTAAATTTTATCAGATTTTTGCCATTATTAACAGAAGGTTTCTTCTTTTTTCTTCTTTTTCCGCCTCTGATAAATGATATCAGTACAAAAAACAGTGAAAGAACAACTGCAGATAAGATCACGATGCCAAGAAGTTTGTAAATATTGATATATAACGGTCCGTCCTCATCATCTTCATCACTGATGGTATCATCACCCAGTCCGGCTGTTTGCACTAAACTTTTGCAAGGAATGACAGATGCATTTCCTACATATGTTCCTGAGTAGTAATAATTTATCCTTGCGATCTCGTTATCTTTCAGATCATCATATATAACTTTTGATTCGGTATTTGTGAGATCTGTTCCTACAGGCAGGATGATCTCATCCAGGGGATTGATCTCAAGTATCGGATTACTGCTCCCGAAAATATCATTCTTTGTATCGAATAGATTTGAAGAGGATATTATATATCGGAGATCCTTGTCTGCGATCTTAAATGTGACAAAGTTGCTGAAACCGTAGTTGAACAGCTCGATCGTATCGGTATACTGATAAGGGGCTTCATCTTTCATGACCACACTTATCAGTTTAAAGCCGTCTTTTTCGGCACAGCTTACAAGTGTCTGTCTTGCAGCCTCGGTATACCCGGTTTTTGTTCCGATCAGTCCGTCGTAGGCATATTCCTTACCGGGAAAAAGCTTGCTTTTTGCATATACTATCATCTCATCATTTGGCTGCGTGGCTGTTTGAGGAACCTTGTAAGACGAAGTACCCGCTATTTTTGCAAGGTAATCGTTTGAAAAGAATGCCTTAGCGATAAGAGCCATATCATGTGCGGATGTGTAGTGATTCTCATCATGTATTCCGTTAGGTGTCACAAAATGGGAATCAGTGCATCCAAGAGAAGTTGCTTTCTCATTCATAAGATCGGCAAACTCTTCAACACTGCCGGCAACGTGTTCGGCTATCGCATATGCAGCTTCATTGGCAGATCCGACCAGCATACCGTTAAGTGCCTGTTCCATGGTAATCTTATCACCGGCATTGATACCCATGTTTGCATCATATCGCCAGTCTATTGATGAGACCGCTTCGAGGGAGAAGGTCACTTCTTCATCCATGTCACAGTGTTCATATGCTATGAGAGCCGTCAATATCTTTGTGATACTTGCCGGGTAGAGTTTCTCGTGTATGTTTTTCTCATAAAGAACGATACCGGTCTTTGCCTCTATAAGTATAGCGCTCTGAGCATTGGTCTGAGGACCAACGGGCCAGCTTGGAATAGAATTGCTTTCGATCGGGATGTTTTTTCTCTCCTCGATCATTGCGTCTAAGTCCGGCTCAGCCGCATAAGAACAAAAAGGAAGCACGCTGGTAGTGATGATCATCGATATTAAGATTGAAAAAATGGCTTTTGCCGTTCTTTTCATATTAATTCCAATCTGTGATTAATGTGACAGAATCAGTATATCACACAATATAATTCCTTGCCTGTCTGTCAAACATTTCTCTGTATCTTCCGTTTAACTCCATCAGCTGCTCGTGATTACCCTGTTCAATGATAGATCCTTTTTCAAACAGATATATCCTGTCAGCCATTCGTGTGGTGGACAGACGATGAGAAATAAATATAACCGTGTCATTTTCGGCATTATCAATGAGATTTTTGTTCAACTTATACTCCGACACAGGATCAAGAGCCGATGAAGGTTCATCAAGTATTGAGACTGCACGGTCTTCATTGTTTAGAAAGACTCTAGAAATGGCTATTTTCTGGCTTTCTCCGCCTGAAAGATTTGTACCGTCATCACTGAATTCTCTGGTCAGTTGTGTGTTGATACCATCCGGCAGTTTCTTTAGTTTCTTTGTAAAGTCCGCTTTATCCAGTGCTGCGATAACATCCTTTTCATCTTTTTCATCATATTTTCTAAGAAGCACATTTTCCGCTATAGTTGCGGCATATATGTTGTAATCCTGGAAAACGGCACTGATCTTTTTCCGGTATTCATGAGTATTGTACTCTCTGATATCATGATCGCCATATTTTATGCTTCCCTGTGTAACATCGTAAAGACGCATCAGAAGCTTTACAAATGTTGTTTTTCCGGCTCCGTTTTCTCCGACTATGGCGATCTTTTCACCGGGATTGATCTTTATCGAGATATCTTTAAGAGTATCCTGTTCAGTATTTGGATAACGGAAAGATACATGAGAAAGCTCAAGTGCCTCTGCTCCTTTGTTTGGTTTGAGGCCGTCTGCAACCTCTATGTTGGGTTTGTATTCCATCATCTTGATGAATTTGTCACCATACTGACCGATCTCCTGAAAATCAACAAGACAGTAATTGATTTCGTTTAGATTTCTTCTGACGATATTGGCTGCGTTATTGGCTGAAGCAACTTCTCCGAGTGCGATCGATCTGATGACTAAAGCAAGATATCCCAGGTATGCAGGCACCGCAAAGAAAGAGAATACCGTGAATACGGATATCCAGTTGATAAGTGAAACCCATGTAAGGGGAGGACCGTATTTTCTTCCCGCATTCGCTGCTTCCTCTATTGCTTCATCGAACTGCTTTTTCAAAGGCTCTTTAACATCGTTGAGTTTACATTCTTTTGCAAACTCCGGCTGATAGAATACCTTTTTGGAATAATCCGCTTTTCTGAGAGCGATCTTATATTCAAGGAACCAGTCATAGTGTATCTTTTCTATCTTGAACCTGGTCATAAGATTGACTATAAATCCACAGATCGGGAATATGGCCAATACTGGATTAATGGTAAGTATCATGGCGGCAGCTATCATCAGCGCTATCGCACCGCCAAGCATCTTGCTAACAAGCAATACGGTCTGTTCTATCAGATAATCGGCATTGTTGGCTACTATGGTATAGTTATCGTAATTTTGAGGATCATCGTAATAGATCAGATCCTTCAGACTGTTTCTTTCTATAAGATCCCTCTGGATCCTTCCGCTTAAAGGGATAAGCTTTGCTTTGGCCCACTCGTTTAACAGCTGATGTATCCATTCAAGGCACATGACCAGTACCAGTGAAATAAGAAGGATAACGACAATGTCCTCAAAACGTGCCTTTCCCGTAAGACCGTTTATTATCATTTTTAAGATAAATGTATCATTTACAGCCATTCCGCTTAACAGCAGTACATTTAGGATGATTATGCGGATTATGAGCGGCCTGTCATATTTGGCGGCGTATCTGACCATGTAAGTAACATTTCCTATCAGGCGTCTGATTGTTATTTTTTCTTTGTTTTCATTATTTTTAGCCATAAAACGCCTCCGCTCCCTTAAACATTTCTTCCGGTAAGCTGTCCTGGTAATTTTCGGCCTGAAGCATGAACATCTCATAGTAATGCTGTTTTAAATTCATGAGTTCTTCATGGGAACCGCTTTCTGCGACGTTACCGTCTTTCATTAAAAAGATCTTATCTGCCATTCTCGCAGATGATAATCTGTGAGAGATAAAGATCACGCCTTTTCCAAGAGACAGACGCATCATATTGTTGTACATATTGTATTCGGCCAAAGGATCGAGAGCAGAAGAAGGCTCATCCAGGATGACCATATCCGGCTTATGAGCAAAAACTCTTGCTATAGCGATCTTTTGAGCCTGTCCGCCTGAGGGTATGAATCCGTTTTCATCAAATTCACGGCTGACTATGGTATCCAGACCATTGATAAGACCCGGGTGCTCAATATCAAACTGGGCATCTTTAAGGGCTTTTTTAGCTGTTTCATAGTCTTCATCATTTTGAGGACTCCTCATCAGGACATTTTCAACTAAAGGCATGGCGAAAACCTGAAGATCCTGGAATACTGTTCCGAATCTTTTTCTGTATGAATCGCCGTCAATATCGTTTATATCTGTTCCGTTTATCAGAATCTTTCCTTCAGTAACGGGATATAAGCCCATGATAAGTTTGATAAGAGTGGTCTTACCTGCACCGTTGTAACCAACAATGGCAAGCTTCTCGCCCTTATTCCATACAAAGCTGACATCTTTGATCGTACTTTTCTTTGCTCCGGGATAAGTAAATGAAACATTTATAAGTTCTATGCTTTTTATCTCACCGATATCAGGCTTTTTTTCTTCCTTTTCTCTGTCTTTTTCCAGGAATTCCTCAAGATTCTTAAAAAGTTTTGACTCATTGCTTAAAAAGATCCTGTTTTCGACAGCATTTTTGAGCTGATCCGTAGAAAAAGCCATAGCCGTGATCATGGCGATATAGCTTGATATATCCGATACATTGCCATATTTTACTTTGAAGACAACATAGAAATATGCTGCTATCCCCGCCAGGATCGAATAACTGCCTTTCATCAAAAACGAATATAAAGCGGATTTCATGCGGTATTTCAAAGAGATATCTTCCATCTGTTTGACAGCTTTTTCCTGCTTGTCCATCATGATGGAGTTTATGTCAAAAAGACGAACCTCTGCAGCATATCTTTTTTCATAATATATACGTTTTATATAATCTGCCGTTCGCTTGTCTCTTGTGATGGCTTTTTCTCTGTCATAGTTACACTGACCGTTCTTTTTTCCAAAGTACAGGCTTACTATCATTGGTATTACCATGAAGATAAGAAGTACGGGATCTACTGTCAGAACAATGACTAAAGACATAATGGTCGAACCGATATTTCCGATATAAACACCGGTCTTTATCGCAAGATCCATTGCAGAGTCGACGCATCTGTCCAGAGCTCTTGCATAACGGTCAAAAAAATCCGGAGATTCGTAATCCTTAAGTTTAAGCTGATCGGATATATCCATGACACGATAAAATATCATCTTATAGATCTTAGGTGTTCTTATCTTTCTGTATGTCTCATACCACCCGCATATAAAATGGATGACAACGTGAAGCGAGCAGGCAATGATAAGGAATTTAAAAAGCCTGCTGTATTCGATATTTCTTTCGATACAATTGAAGATATATTTCGTCAGATAAACGAAAAAGAAAACGTAAAAGATCTGTTCAATGGAGTTTTTGAACAGCGTGAAAACCAAAAGCAATTTGTCCGCATCCCAGATCTGCTTTAAGGCATATTTTAATTGTCTGAATGTACTTTCCCTTTTAATGATACTCACCCCTTTTTTAAATATCTTCTATTATAGATTATTTATACACAATTCTCCATAAGGAGATTTGGTTTGTTTCTGTCTGTCCGATAAAACTGTGTTTTGCAACCAGATCTAACATAAAAGGCATGTAAATGTATACTTTGGTTGGTGGACTGCCGATATATGCTGAAATATAATAATGTTAATAAAAGTTGCAAATGTGGTATAATAAAGAAAGGTGGCACAATGGAGAATAATCTGAATAATGGTAGAAAGCATTATCTTGACAATATACGCTGGATCACGGTGGTTTTGGTTGTCATATATCACGTGTTCTATATGTACAATGGACAGGGTATAGCCGGAGTTTTAGGAAAGATCACGGACCTTGAGGTTCAGTACTGGGATCTGTATCAATATGTAGTATATCCCTGGTTCATGTTCCTATTGTTTATTGTATCCGGGATAAGCTCAAGACTCTATCTTAACAGTCACAGTAAAAAGGAATTCATAAAGAGCAGAACAAACAAACTGCTTGTTCCTTCAACAATAGGACTTTTAGTATTTCAGTTTATCCAGGGATACTTTAATATGGCACTTTCTACGGACGCAAGAGCAATGCTTTCCTCGCTTCCTTTTATAGGAGCATATCTTATCATGGCAGTAAGCGGAATCGGAGTGCTTTGGTATATTCAGGTTCTTTGGTTATTGTCAATTCTGCTTGTACCAATAAGAAAGGTTGAAAAGGACAGACTATGGACTCTGGGAAAAAAGACCGGTATCATCGCGATATTATTAATGACAGTTCTTGTATTTGGTGGTGCACAGGTACTTAATACTCCCATTATATGTGTATATCGCTTCGGATATTACGGGGTTGCTTTTTTCCTCGGATACTTTGTTTTTTCACATGATGAGGTGATCGTAGTATTAAAGAAGTGGTTCTTAGCGTTTCTTGCCGTAGCCATTATCCTCGGTTTTGCTTTCTGCTTTAAGTATTTTGGAGAAAACTATGCGGATGCTCCGATTAACAGATATCCTCTCTTTACATCTTTTGGATGGTTTGCATCAATGGCATTCTTAGGAGGAGCAGCAAAATATCTGGATTTCACGAATGCGTTCGCAACCTTTATGAGCAGGCACAGTTTCGGATTATATATATTCCATTACCTTGGTATATCGATGATCGCAGTATTTATAGGAGCCCGACATATTCTTCCGGCAGCTTTGGTTTATCTGCTTTCTCTTATATCTGCATTTGTCACTTCATATATTCTGTATGAGCTGATCTCGAGGATCCCATTCTTCAGATGGGCGGTATTGGGGATCAAAAAAGAAAAATAGGAGCAACATATGTTTAGTGAAAATCTTGTTCAAATGCGAAAATTATTATCAATGACCCAGGAAGACCTGGCAGAAAAGGTAGGTGTCACAAGACAGGCTGTAGCGAAATGGGAATCGGGAGAATCGCTCCCGGATCTTGAAAAGAGCAGACTGCTGGCTGATGCATTGGGTGTTTCACTGGATGAGCTGGTAAATCATGAACCTGAAGATAATCTTGGAATGGGACTTGCACCGAGAGGTAAGCATCTGTTCGGTATGGTGACTGTGGGAGATAAAGGACAGATCGTGATCCCGGCAAAAGCCAGAAAGCTTTTTAATATTGAACCGGGAGAGAATCTTGTTGTCTTGGGAGACGAGAATCAGGGTATGGCACTTATCAAAGCAGAACATTTCCTTTCAATGGCCAATATGATCAATAAACTGAGCAAAGCAAACAACAAAAAGGAGTGAACCTATGAATGAGTTTTACACATTAAGTGACGGAACAAAGATCCCCAAAATAGGTTTTGGAACATATAATGAGGAATTTGAGGATAATAAGGCTTCTATCTTTAAGGCTCTTGATTGCGGATACCGTTTTTTCGATACAGCTTCTTTGTATGAAACGGAAAGATCCCTGGGAAGTGCTATTAAAGAAAGCGGAATATCAAGATCCGATGTTATTATCGAGACCAAGCTCTGGATAGATGAGATGGGAGCTAAAAACGCAAAAACAGCTTTGGAAAAGTCACTTGACCGTCTGCAGATGGATTATGTTGATATTTATATGATGCACTGGCCAAGACAGACTGGTGCTGACGATGAAAAATGGAAAGAGCTTGATATAGAGACCTGGGAGGCCATGGAGGAAATGGTAAAGAAAGGTCTTGTAAAGAGACTCGGTCTCAGTAATTTTTTACCGCATCATCTTAAGAACATCCTGGATAACTGCACAATACGACCTGTTGTGGATCAGATGGAATTACATCCGGGTTATTCACAGGAGGCGGCAGTCGCATTCTGTAAAGAAAACGAAGTGCTTCCAATGGCATGGAGTCCGCTTGGAAGAGGCAGGGAGAATGCAACGATAGGTAACTCCATACTTGTGCGTCTTTCTAAAAAGTACGGGAAGAGCATTCAGCAGATAAACTTAAGATTTCTATTGCAGAAAGGTATACTGCCCATACCCAAGTCTTCATCGGTTGAGCATATGAAAGCAAATCTTGATGTGTTTGATTTTGAGCTATCTGAAGATGATGTTTCAATGCTTACATGTATGCCTCAGACGGCGTGGCTTTTGGAGCATCCTGATTTTGCGATCCCGGAAAGAAAGAGTAATCCAAATAATCGGTGATGTTATCTCATAATATACAAAAAATGCGTTTGATATTAAATGATATAAATGCTTGAGTATAAAGCATGATTGTGATATTATTCAGTCACTATGAAGGTAAGGAAAAACATTTGTAACCTTATATTGTTGATGGCAATTCTCATGGTCACCATGTCGGGTGTGGAGCATTTTTCTTCACTCGCGGAGAATTGTACCTTTATGTATAAGGCAAGCGCGACAAGTGAAAATGTATGTGAGCAAAAGTTACCTTTTGAATCATATTCTTTATCCAGGGATACTGCCTTTGGTCTTGTAAGAGATGTTATATCGACAATAAGATCATCAGAAAGAGTGCAACAACCTCTGAAAACCAGATATTTATACAGTGCATTAATTCTTTTCATGATATATATGTATCTGTTTATCCGTATTTTTGAGATATGGAGCAGCGATACATATATCTCTGTCATCAGACATCGAACTATTCGTCATATCCATTTAAAGGACGGACAAAAGTAAATAATTCATTTCCCATATGGTCGGAAATAATCCCCGACCTTTATTAAGTGCACCCGTGTTTTCACATGGGTTATTTTAGTATGCAAAAAGTGAGGAAATGATAGATGAAAGAAGTTTTTTTATATTTGATATTTGGAATAGAGTGTATTTTGGGCGGATTTGCCACCATAGGCATTATGGCAGTCATGATCTTTACGATAATAAAAAAGATCTATCGAAAGATCGTCTATAAAGCATCATTTTACGATTAAGGAGGTGGCAATATGAATTTATTTGTGATAATTATGTGTGTTATCTTCTTATGTGCCGGTATCTGGGTATGGTGGAATGAGAGGTAATAACCCCCTTTTTGCTTTTAATAATCCTTAAAAAGGTGTAAAATATATGCGATTTTATAAAGAATGGTATTATAGAGGTTTTGTGCGATGCGCTTAAAACATGTAAAGGGTGCCGAGGAGTATATAGCTTCCAGTGAGCACGTGGTACAGGATTATAAAAAGCATAAAGGATGTTGGAATGAATATTTCGGTAATAACAATCCGATTCATATTGAGATAGGTATGGGTAAGGGGCAGTTTCTCATGCAGATGGCTGCCACTTATCCTGATATCAATTACATAGGTATCGAACGTTACAGCAGCGTTCTTATCAGGGCGGTTCAAAAAAAGGAAGAGCTTGATCTTCCGAATCTTACCTTTATACTGATGGATGCAACGGAAATCTGTGAAGTATTCGGAGAAAAGGAGATCGACAGGATATATCTTAATTTCTCTGATCCCTGGCCCAAAGCAAGACATGCTGCCAGAAGACTTCCTTCAAGACAGTTCCTTGAAAGATTCAGGGTTATCCTTTCTGATGACGGTCAGATAGAGTTTAAGACCGACAACAGGGCGCTTTTTGATTTTGCGTTTGAAGAGATCATACCCGGTGGTTTTGACATGGTTCAATACACATATGACCTTCATAACAATGAAGAAATGAATGTCGGCAATATAATGACTGAGTATGAGCACAAGTTTTCCGCACTCGGAAACAAGATCTGCAAGTACATTATAAGGAAAAAGATATGTATATAATGCTTTTTTTGTTATGGATAATATTTAACGGTAATCTCACACTCGAGATTGCCCTGTTTGGTCTTGTCATTGCAGGGCTTGTGTATCTTTTTGCCTGCAAATGCCTGGATTTTTCTTTTAAGAAAGACATCATGATGATCAAGCGATTGGGATATTTCTGCGCTTATGTGGGTGTTTTGGTCGTCGAGATCATTAAAGCAAACGTGTCTACAATGAAACTTATCGTTTCGAGCAGATACGATATAGATCCCGTTCTTGTGACATTCAATGTTCATTTTGAGTCTGAGATATGCAAGGTGTTGTTTGCCAATTCTGTAACTCTTACCCCCGGTACGATCACAGCTGATGTTGACGGTGACACATATACGGTTCATGCGCTTGATGAGTCGTTTACCGATGGCATAGCAGAGGGAAAGATAGTGGATATACTCCACAGAATGGAGGAAGTCCATGGATAAATTTCTTATCACTGTCGTAATAATACTGAGCATTCTTTTGATCCTGTGCCTGGTCAGAGCCATTATCGGACCAAAGATCGCAGACAGAATTGTAAGTGTAAATATGATGGGTACCATCACGATAGCGATCATCGCCATACTCACGGTACTTTTGGATGAAGGATATCTGGCAGACATCTGTATCATATATGCCATGATCAGTTTTCTGGCGGTTGTTGTACTTACCACGATATATATGGGAATCTATAACAAGCGTAAGCAGGAAGGAGATAAGTGATATGGGAATACTGGATTATATCAGATACTTTTTTGCGATATTGCTGATAAGCAGCGGTCTTATACTGTTTATCATTGAGATATACGGCGTTTTCAGGTTTTCGTTTGTTTTAAACAGGATGCATGCTGCTGCCATAGGTGACACATTGGCGTTATCGCTGTGCCTGGGAGGACTTATGCTGATAACGGGATTTTCATATACCACAGCAAAGTTTTTGCTGGTGGTTTTCTTCCTGTGGATATCTTCTCCGGCTGCATCGCATCTGATCGCCAAATTTGAAGTCACAACAAATGAGAACGTAACCAAGCACTTAAGGAAAGAGGAGATCGGTAAATGAGCACCATTGCATATATTCTTATGTTTGCTCTTATAGCATGCGCGATTTCTGTAAGTTTTTCGAAGAATCTGTTAAATTCCATACTTATATACATGGGATTCAGCCTGATCATGTCGGTTATCTGGATCATTTTGGAAT
Organism: Lachnospiraceae bacterium; assembly: GCA_016286035.1. Classification (GTDB taxonomy): domain Bacteria; phylum Bacillota; class Clostridia; order Lachnospirales; family Lachnospiraceae; genus Colinaster. The sequence goes on along the minus strand of JAEERY010000072.1, from coordinate 22,951 downwards.
CCCCCGATCTTGCGATAACGGAAGCAGCGGTCGGTGCAGGTATAACCAGTTTGCTTTTCTTTATCACACTTAAGAATATCCGTGCCATGAAAGGAGATGAAGAGAATGAGTAAACTCAGATTTTCCAAGAGAGACACCAAGGATTTCAGTTTAAAAGAGTGGATGGACGGAACCGATGATCCCATGATCACCGGTAACATCGAGATGAAGCCTCAGCGCATACATAAGGATGACTTCCAGACAGTCATGAAGCACATGCGAGACTATGAGAAGGTCGAGAGGCATCTTTATGACAGTGACAAGAATACTGGTGTAAGGATCTTCAACAAACTCTACAAGGTATCCAGCATCATATTTACCTTTCTTTTGATAGGTGTGATGCTTTATGTCGTAAGCTATCTTCCTCCCGTAGGAAATGCTTCAAATCCCGATAACAATATCGTTGCGCAAAGATATATAGAAAACGGACTTCAGGAGACGGGAGCCGTAAATATAGTATCGGGTATGATCCTTACATACAGGGCATTTGATACATTCGGAGAGACAAATGTACTGTTTATAGCAACCTGTTGTGTGATGATCATGCTCATGCTTGATGAAAAAACGCTTAAAGAACAGGAAGAACAGGTACAGAATACAAAATATGCTCCGATGAACGATCCTATTTTGCGTTTTGCGGCGCGTATTCTTTGTCCCGTAATATTCATATTCGGGATATATATCATACTTAACGGTCATATATCACCCGGCGGAGGATTTTCCGGCGGTGCGATCCTTGGTGCCGGTATGTGTCTTTATGCCAATGCCATGGGATTTACAAGGACTGCTAAATGGTTTAATGAAAATGTTTATAAAGTTGCCAAGATCACGGCACTTTGTATGTATGGACTTATCGGTTCATATTTTTATATAACCGGGGCCAACGGTATAGAAAATCATATCCCGCTGGGTATACCGGGTCATATATTAAGCAGCGGCATCATCCTCCCCATAAATATCGCGGTAGGAATTGAGGTTGCATGCACAATGTATGCATTTTATGCATTATTCAGAAGAGGAGGCTTATAAGATGGGACCTAATCTGCTTACCAATTACGGTGAAGCCGTATCCATGATTCTTTTCTGTATAGGCTTTGCAAATCTTCTTCTGCAAAAGAACCTGATAAAGAAGATAATCGGTCTCAATATCATGGACAGCGGTACATATCTGTTTTTGGCCGAAAAAGGATATATAGAAGGCAGGGTCGCACCTATCGTTGTGGACGGTATACAGGATGTGAACGCTTATATCAATCCCATACCCAGCGGTCTTGTGCTCACTGGTATTGTTGTCAGTGTTTCTGTTACCGCGCTTATGCTTTCTTTGACGGTCAGACTTTACAGAAGGTATCACACTCTGAATCTGGATGAGATATCAATGAGACTTAAGAAGGAGGGACTGTAATGGATATGGTATGCAATTTTCCGGCAGTCTCCATATTGTTATGTCTTTTTGCAGGGATAATAAGTTCCGGTCTTAAGCAGAAAGCGGCTAGGATGCTTAACACCGTTCTGCTTTTGGTCGTAATAACTCTGAGTGCCACTGCTTTTGTGTACACGCTTGCGACAGGAAGCTCATTTGTATATGTGATGGGTAAGTTTCCGGCTCCCTGGGGAAATGAGATAAGAGCCGGTATGCTTGAAACCTTCATGGCAACGGCTTTTGGCATAATAATGCTCCTTTCTCTTCTTGGCGGTGAGAAAAAACTGCATGATGAAGTGGAAGAAGGAAAGATCTTTCTTTACTATGTATTGAATGATCTGCTTTTAAGCTCACTGTTAGCACTTGTATATACAAATGACCTGTTCACCGCATATGTTTTTATTGAGATAAACACCATTGCGGCATGCGGACTCATCATGATCAGGCAAAACGGAAGGACCATAGAAGCCGCAGTAAGATATATGATCATGAGTCTTCTCGGTTCAGGTATGATCTTACTGAGTATATGCCTGCTTTATGATATAACCGGACATCTTTTGATGAGCAATATCAAGGAGACCATAGAAGCGATATCTCATTATGACACTTATAATGTTCCGCTTATGGTCGCCATATCGCTTATTTGTGTGGGACTTGCGATAAAGAGTGCACTCTTCCCGTTCCATTCATGGTTGCCGGATGCATACGGTTATTCAACTGTAAGTTCAGCAGCGATCCTTTCGAGTCTGGTCTCGAAAGGTTATATATTCCTGCTGATAAAGATATTCTACCGCGTTATCGGTGTTGAGATCATAAGAAACAGTAAGATCATAAATGTACTGTTCATTTTTGGTCTGGCAGGAATGATATTCGGATCTTTGTCTGCTATAAAGGAAGCGGATATCAGAAGGATGATCGCTTTTTCATCTGTTGCACAGATAGGTTATATCTATATGGGCTTTGGTCTGGGTACCGAAGTTGGTATGATTGCGAGCATTTTCCATATACTTACCCATGCAGCAACAAAATCGCTGCTGTTCATATCAGCTATCGGTCTTACCGAGGTTTCGGGAGGCAGCAGACATTTCAATGAGGCCACGGGAAGCGGTTTCAGAAACAAGATAGCAGGTATAGGTTTTACGATTGGTTCACTGTCAATGGTCGGTCTGCCCGCATTTGCAGGATTCATATCAAAGATACTGTTTGCACAGGCTGCGCTGAGAAACCCGCATAAGATGCTTTCGGTACTGATAGTACTCGGCATAAGCACTATTTTAAACGCTATTTATTTCTTAAAGACTGTTATCAGGATATATACACCGGTAGAATCATCTATCTATAAGCCTCTGACGATGAAAGATCAGAAACTCTACAGTGTAGTCATAATTTTGTTTGTTATCATCAACTTCTTCCTCGGACTTATGAGTTCAATGGTTACCGAATGGATAACCAGGGGATTGGCGATGTTTTCATAATCTGATATTAAGGAGATTTTTATGGACAACAGTACATATGTCCTTTTCAATCTTACAGACAGATTGCCCATAATATTCAAATGTGATGAGATTTCGGTGATATTCGGTATCACGACTCTGATCATATGGACTTTGTGTGCTTATTATTCCATGCGCTATTTCAAAAAGGAAAAGAAGACCGTAAGATATGCTTTCTTTTATCTTATGACGCTCATAGTTTTGTTGTGTCTTGATCTGGCGGGTAACCTTGTGACATTTTACATGTTTTATGAGCTGATGACCCTCATGTCTGTTCCGCTTGTATTCCACGACGGAACGAAAGAAGCCATCACATCCGCACTCAAATATCTCTTTTACTCACTGTGCGGTGCATATATGGTATTATTCGGATTTTACTTTGTTTACAGCAATGCAAAGACCATAGAATTCTCACCAGGCGGAGTGCTTGAAGGCAATATAACTGCGGATAACCGAGGCATAATGATGCTTGCAGTTTTTTTGATGATCCTGGGATTTTCGGTTAAAGGCGGTATGCTCCCGATGCATTCATGGCTCACTTCGGCTCATCCTGTTGCACCTGCACCGGCGAGTGCGTTTTTATCGGGTATCATAGTAAAGAGCGGTATTCTGGGTATCATAAGAACGGTTTATTACATAGCGGGTCCGAATGTTATACGTGGCACATATGTACAGAAAACTGTGCTTATAATGAGCATGATCACTGTATTTGCAGGATCAATGCTCGCATACAGAGACAGACTTTTAAAGAGGAGACTGGCTTATTCCACGGTAAGTCAGGCGTCATATATAATCTTTGGCCTGATGGTCATGCATCCGCTTGCCTTTGTCGGCGCGGTCTGTCATGTTGTATTCCATGCGATCATAAAAACCGGACTTTTCCTGTATTCCGGTATAGTCATACATGAAACAGGAAGAAAATACACAGATGAACTGACAGGTATGGGCAAGAGAATGCCTGTTGTCTGGTGGTGTTTCACATTCTTAAGTCTGTCGCTTATAGGTATCCCTCCGGCAGCAGGATTTATCAGTAAATGGAATCTTTGCATAGGAGCTTTAAAAGGTAACATAGGGATCAGTTCATATTTAGGACCCGCAGTCCTTTTGATAAGTGCATTGCTTACGGCAGGATACCTGCTTCCGATCACGATAAAGGGCTTTCTGCCCGGAAAAGATTTTAAGGGTGAAACAGATAAGATAAAAGTCAGTCCGTTTATGAGCATTCCGCTCATAATACTGGCAATATTAAGCATACTGCCCGGATTGTGGCCAAAGCCTTTAACCGATATGTTAAGGCAGCTTGCAGGAATGTTGATGTAGATTTTTTATAGGAGGTAGGCAGAAGATGAACAGATATCTGCCGATCGTAGTGGTAGCTATTCCCATACTGGGCGGACTAATCATACCAATGATAAAAGATGAACACAGGAAAGCCAGATGTTTCTATATAGAGACTTTAGTTGTGATCAATACAGCACTTGTGTTTTTTACACTGATGAATAACAGCGGTGAATCGTGTGAGGTTATACGATTTACCGGTGATCTTTCCGTTTCATTTAAGATAGACGGTCTCTCTACGGTCTTTTCGGCTTTGATCGCCTTTTTGTGGCCGCTTGCAACACTTTATTCATTTGAATATATGACCAAAGAAAAGCGAGAGGGTGTATTCTTTATGTTCTACACCATGACATACGGTGTGACACTGGGTATCGCGATGGCAGAAGACTTTGTCACCATGTATTGTTTTTATGAGATGCTCACTCTGGTAACGGTTCCGCTTGTCATACATACTCTTACCAGGGAAGCTATCCTTGCAGCCAGAAAATATCTGTATTTTTCTCTGGGCGGAGCAGCATTCGCATTTATAGGTATGATCTTCATAATAACTTACGGTACATCAAACAGTTTTATATTGGGCGGAGTACTTGATATGAATAAGGTAGGAAGCAAGGTTGGTGTACTGCAGCTGATATATGTTCTCACCTTTATGGGATTTTCTGTAAAAGCTGCAATGTTTCCGTTTTGCGGATGGCTGCCTCAGGCAGGTGTCGCACCTACACCGGTCACTGCTCTGTTACATGCCGTAGCAGTAGTAAAATCAGGTGCATTTGCGATAATCAGGATAACCTATTTCAGTTTCGGTACCGATTTTGTTAGAGGAACCATGGCTCAGTATGTAGTCATGGGATTTACCATTTTCACGATAGTATATGGCTGCAGCAAAGCGCTTAAAGAGACACATCTTAAGAGAAGGCTGGCTTATTCAACAATAAGCAACCTTTCATATATACTGTTTGGAGTTACTCTTATGACTCCGCTTGGTCTTGTTGGTGCGATCACCCATCTTGTATTTCACGCACTCATGAAGATCAGTTCATTCTTCTGTGCCGGTGCCATAATGCATCAGACAGAAAAACATTATATACATGAACTCAACGGTCTTGGAAGAAAGATGCCGGTAACCTTTATTATATTTACGGTTTCTTCACTGGCACTTATGGGTGTTCCCGGACTTGCGGGATTTATAAGCAAATGGAATCTTGCAACTGCAGCTGTTGGCAGCGGAAATACTCTTGCATATGTGGGAATAGGAGCCCTTTTGGTATCAGCGCTTTTAACTGCAATATACATGATGAGCATAGTGATGAGAGCTTTTGAACCGGGTCTGGATTTTGATGACAGCAAGATAAAGGATTACAGAGATCCTAATGTTTTGATGTTATTGCCGCTGATCATATTTACAGTGTGCATAGTTGTGTTTGGTCTGTATAGTCAGCCATTTGTAGATTTCTTTAATAAGATAGCAGGATTGTAAGGAACGGTAATTGTATGAATACATATGATCTTACAATAGTAAATATATGTGATTTTGGCCTCTCTTTCAGAATGGACGGCTTCAGATTGCTGTATGTGTGCATAACCACGTTCATGTGGCTTATGAGCATGTCTTTTTCACGTGAATATATGGCTCATTACAGCAATAAGTTGAGATATTATATATTTTCAGTGCTGACTTACGTGGCAACAGTGGGTGTATTTGTTTCTGCGGATCTTATAACTACCTTTTTGTTTTTCGAGATCATGTCATTTACCTCCTATGTATGGGTGGTCCAGGATGAGAGAAAAGAGTCGCTGAGGGCAGGTGAGACCTATCTGGCGATAGCTGTTATGGGCGGTCTTGTGATGCTCATGGGTCTTATGATGTTATATAACCTGACAGGAACTCTCAGGATAGACGCATTAAATACGGCGATACAGCCTTATCTTGGAACAAAGGAATTATATGTGACGGGATGTCTGATACTCTTTGGTTTTGGAGCAAAAGCCGGTGCATTTCCTTTACATATATGGCTTCCAAAAGCTCATCCGGTCGCTCCGGCTCCGGCATCCGCTCTGCTTTCCGGAGTTCTTACAAAAGCCGGTGTTTTCGGTATCCTTGTTATAAGCTGTGAGATATTTGCAAAAGATGTAAAATGGGGAACTCTCATACTCAATATCGGTGTGATAACGATGTTTTTAGGAGCTGTTCTTGCTCTGTTTTCCGTCGATCTTAAGCGTACTCTTGCATGTTCTTCGGTTTCACAGATCGGATTTATCCTGGTGGGTATCGGAATGCAGGATCTTCTGGCGGATGAAAATATGCTCGCGGTAAGGGGAACCTTGCTTCACATGGTAAACCACAGCATGATCAAACTGTGTCTGTTTATGGCAGCAGGTGTCGTATACATGAACCTGCACGCTCTTGATCTTAATGATATAAGGGGATTTGGCCGTAAAAAGCCCCTTCTTAAGGGAATATTCTTAATGGGAGCGCTCGGTATCGGAGGAATACCTCTCTGGAACGGATATATAAGCAAAACTCTGCTACATGAAGCAATAGTTGAATATACACATGCTTTATCAAACGGTCATGCTCATGCATATATGATAAATGTTGCAGGTATGAAGACGATAGAGTGGGTATTCATAATAAGCGGCGGACTGACTGTCTGTTATATGACCAAGCTTTTTGTGGCGGTATTTGTTGAAAAGAACTCATCAGATAAAAAACAGAAAGAGTATGACGATAAGAAGGATTATATGAATCCGCTTTCTGCAACAGCATTAACACTCAGTGCTGTATATATGCCGCTTTCCGGTATTTTACCTACTGTTGTAAGCGACAAAGTAGCGGACTTGGGCGAAGGTTTTATGCATGCAACGCAAACCGGAGTAAGAGTAAGCTATTTCTCGGGTACGAATCTTATCGGTGCCGTATATTCGATAGTGATAGGAGCTTTTCTTTATCTTACTGTTGTAAGAAAGTTGCTCATGAAGGATGGTGCATATGTTGACAGATGGCCAAAATTCCTTGATCTTGAGAATTCTTTTTACAGACCGTTACTGCTTACAGTTCTTCCCAATATCTGTGTATTCATATGCAGATTTTTAGACAGGATAATGGATTATACGGTTCTTTTACTTAGAAAGACCGTATATAAGGATGCCAAGTTACCGATTGAACCGACCGAAGGTGATGAGCTGACACATTATTTCGGCGGTATAGCTGATGATATCATAAGAGGATTGAATGAGAACGTGCTCTCTTATCATCCCATGGAGCCTGAGGTGGAGCATAAACTGGCCATTTTCAGGAAATATTATAAAGAAAACACATCGATCATAGGAAGATCGATGTCATATGGTCTGTTTTTAGCATGTACGGGACTTTTGCTTGTACTGGCATATATGTTGTTGTTTTAGTATTGTATGGCAAAACGTATCAGAGGTTATTGGAGGTTTTATATGAAAAAGGCAGTATTGGGGATATTGTTGATAATCAGTTCGATCTTTTTGTTTCTTTCCGGATGCTCGGACAGCAGTAATAATTCAAATGAACAGGAAAGGGTGGAAACATACTACGGATGTCCCAATTCCAAGAGAGTTAAGAAGTTAAACCTTAAAAAGCGCAGATAGGAGAAAACATATGAAAAAGTTTGTATTGGGTGTAATACTTTTGATCAGTTCCATGGCTTTGTTTCTTTCTGCCTGCTCAGGAAGCACTGGTGGCAATGATGATCCGCAGGAATATGATGATGTTATGGATTATTACGGATGCCCTAATTCAAAAAGGATAAAGAAGCTTAACCTTAAAAAGAGAAAGATCGGTTGAAAGATATGAAAAAGACTTACGATCTTAGATGTCTGCTCTTTGAGATCACATCAAGGTGCAATGCGGGCTGTGAACAATGCGGGAGTCGCTGTGATTCAACCGGTAATGATATTCTTACCAAAGAGGATATCCTAAAAACGCTTAAAGATATTAAAGAAAACATCGGTACGGATGTTATGATCAATATATCAGGCGGAGAGCCTCTGATGCGAAAAGATCTCTTTGACATCATGACTGAAGTCACAAAACTCGGTTTTGACTGGGGGATGGTATCAAACGGTTCGCTCATAACAGATGATGTCATAGAAAAGATGAGATCATCCGGAATGAAAACCATTACAATAAGTCTGGATGGTGTTAAAGAGACGCATGACAGCCTAAGACATATACCTGACGGATATGAAAAAGTAATAACAGCACTGACAAAGCTAAAAAAAGCAGATTTTCTTGACGAATTACAGATCACTTTTACAGCTAATCATAAAAATGTTTATGAACTTCCCCAAATCTACGATATCGTAAGTTCGATAGGAATAGACTCCATACGTGTAGGATTTATGGATCCGATAGGACGCGCCATGGATAATCCTGGTCTTATGCTGACCAAAGAAGAGATGGAGTTTCTTTTCTGGTTCATTAATAAAAAGAACAAAGAAGGAAAACTGCCTATACAGTGGGGCTGTCCTCATTTCTTTGCAAATAGAGCAGACAGACATGATTTCTTTTGTTTTGCCGGTATATGGGCTGCAAGTGTCTTGTCAAACGGCGATATATTTGTCTGTCCGAATGTAGATAGAAGGACAGAGCTTATACAGGGCAACATCAAAAATGATTCATTCAGCAAAGTCTGGAAAGAGGGGTTTAAATACTTTAGAGAACGTCCGCTTCCTGATGAATGCAAAGGATGTGAATATGAGAAGGAATGTGCAGGAGACAGTCTGCACACATTTGATTTTGATACGCAAAGTCCAAGATTCTGCTATAAGAGAATATTTAAAAAGGCTCAGCATAAAAAATACTTTGCATTCTTAGAGCAAAAGTATGGTAAATTTGAGATAGAAGAGATCTATGATAAAGAGGATGCTCCGGCAATATATCTGGAACCTGCCGTATATGAGGATATGCGAAGATATTTTCATATGGGGAAAAATCATCCTTTATCCATGTACGAACAGCAGATGGGGCTGGTAGGCTTCAGACTGGGTAAAGACTATGTTATCAGATACGTGTTTCCCGATGACGGCCATTTAAGATACAAAGATAATGCGATCTTTGATCAGAGAATAATAAAAAAGGCAAAAAGAGAAACGAAGATAATAAAAGACAATTATTACTTCAGTGATGACAAGACAGACTATATGGGACAGTCGGGACTTGTTTTTCTGGGATTTGTACATTCTCATCCGATACAGGATGAACTTACATACAGTGTAGGTGATGAGATGATCCACAGACGCCTAAATAAAATGCTTAAAGGACACTATATAGGAATTCTTATAAATCCCGCAGATGATACCATAGGTGCATATGTTGGGGAGAAGATACAGCAGGGAAGATTAAGGATAATCAAACAGGTAACCACATGACTCTTGAAAACATTGTAAAACTGCAGAAAGAATATTCGCTAACGGGTGTCACAAAAGATATACATTACAGGAAGGAGGCTCTTGAGAGACTCCTTGAGTCTATATGTGACAATGAACCTGCCATATACTCTGCGCTGAGAGCCGATCTTGGAAAATGTGAGATGGAAGCCAACATGACCGAGGTTTCCCAGGTCAAGTCAGAGATCAATATGGCTATCAATCATCTTGAGCAGTGGTCAAGACCAAAACGTGTAAGGACTCCTTTGGTGCTGTTTCCGTCAAAAAGCTATGTATATAAGGAGCCTTACGGTGTAAGCCTTATCATAGCGCCCTGGAATTATCCCGTAAACTTAAGTCTGATACCGCTTGTGGGAGCCATAGCAGCCGGAAACTGCGCAGTGGTAAAGTGTTCAAAAAAATGCATCAATACAGCAAGAGTGGTGACCAGTATAATCAACAGCACTTTTGACAAGAGATATGTATATGCCATAGAAGATGCTCTGTCTTATGATGAGATTCTTTCTCAGGACTATGACCATATCTTTTTTACGGGCAGTGAAAGAGTGGGAAGGACAGTCATGCGTTCTGCGGCATCAAGACTAATCCCCGTCACATTGGAGCTGGGAGGTAAGAGTCCCTGTATCATAGGTCCCGATGCGGATATAGATCTGGCTGCCAAAAAGATTATGTGGGGCAAGATATTAAATGCTGGACAGACATGTGTCGCACCCGACTACGTTGTTATTCCGGCACCGCTTAAAGAGGAATTCTTGGTAAAAGCCAGAGAGCATTCTAATGAGATGGTCAGGGATCCGTTCAATAATGAGAATTATCCCAAAATAGTAAACATGCATCATTTCATGAGACTTACAAAGTTCATCATGGGTGAAAAAGAGCTGCTTGGAGGAAGATTTGATGATAAACAGCTTAAGATAGAGCCTACACTTTTTCCGAATGAGACATTTGACAGTGAGATTATGAAGGAAGAGATATTCGGTCCTCTTCTTCCGATCATATCCTATACGGATGTTTATGAAGCACTCGATACGATAAGCCGAAGGCCAAAACCGCTGGCATGTTATATATTCTCCGGAAACCGGGAATTTGTTGACAGTACAGTTGAGAGACTTGCATTTGGAAGCTGTTGTGTCAATGAAGTGATAGTACATATGGGTAATCCGCGACTGCCTTTTGGAGGAGTCGGAGCCAGTGGTATGGGTAAATATCACGGGAAAGCTTCTTTTGATACATTTTCAAATACAAAGAGTGTAATGATCAACAGAGCAGGTACGGATCTTGATATGAAGTACCCGCCATATACTGACGAAAAATACGAACGCGTCAAAAAATTTCTAAAATAGCCTTACTTCATCTCTCAATTTCTGTTAAAATGGTTATATATGGGCAAATGTTTTACAATTCTACAGAAAGGGAGAGACATGTTTGATATTGGTGAATATGTTGTTTACGGTAACAAGGGTGTTTGCAAAGTCAATAAGATCGGACCAATTGATATACCGGGCATGTCTTCAGACCGACAGTATTATACCCTTTCGCAGGTGTTTACACGGGGAAGTACGATCTTCACTCCTGTAGACAATGACAAGAGTGTCTTAAGGAAGGTTCTTTCATCAAAAGAGGCCAAGGCTCTTATAGATGAAGCAACAACCATGAAGCCTGTATGGATACAGAATGATAAAGAGAGAGAGCAAAAGTTTACCGAGACACTCAGATCTGCCGATACGAGATCGCTATTTGAGATGATAATCTCTTTGTATCAAAGGAAAGAACGGCGATTGGCGGACGGCAAAAAAGCCACAAGCACGGATGAAAGATATTTCCATGCGGCAGAGGATATCCTATTGGGGGAACTGGGAATATCGCTCGGTATGGGTAAGGACGAAGTAAAAGACTTGATCATCAGGGAATTTGATACCGTAAGATAAAAGAGATGGCTGAGGCCATCTTTTTTATTGAACTGGCGTATGATAGAATGAAGAAGATGTTTTAGTTATATCAAAACATCTATTACAGTAAATCTCAGGGAGGTTAAAAGGGAAATGAGTGTTTTGGTGGAATGCCGAAATCTGAGCAAAGTTTATCCCGGTGGAAAGACGGCTGTATCCGATCTGAATCTTACGATCGAAAGCGGCAGGATAATCGGTCTGCTCGGACCTAACGGCAGTGGAAAGACAACTATTATCAAGATGATGAACGGTCTTTTAAGACCGACAAGCGGACAGGTACTTATTAACGGAAATGAGCCGGGACCGGAGTCCAAAAAAGATATATCTTATCTTCCGGAACGTACATATCTTGAAGCACAAAAGACCGTAGCGGATATAATAAATATGTTTTCAGATTTTTATGCTGATTTCAGGCCTGAAAGAGCCAGACAGATGCTTGCTGCATTAAATATCGATGATAAGGCAAGATTAAAGACTCTGTCAAAAGGAACCAAGGAGAAAGTCCAGCTTATACTTGTCATGAGCAGGGATGCCCGTCTGTATGTGCTTGATGAGCCGATCGCGGGCGTTGATCCGGCTACCAGAGACTACATTATTCGTACGATCATTAACAATTATAACAAGGAAGCTTCAGTTCTTATCTGTACACATCTGATCTCTGATATCGAGGAAATACTTGATGATGTCATCTTCCTTAAAGACGGTCATATTGTTCTTCAGAGCACAGCCGCAGCGATCCGTGAAGAACATGGGGAGACTGTTGATAAATATTTCAGGGAGGTGTTCGCATGTTAGGAAAGTTATTTAAACATGAATGGCAGGACTCCTGGTTGATCATGACCATATTAAACGGATCTGTTCTTTTGCTTTCTATAATAGGATCCCGTTCCGTACAGAGATACTTTGAGATCCTCGATGATATGGATATGGGCGGATTTATATATTCAATTTATATACTGCTGTATGTATTTGGCGTTATTGCTCTGACACTGGCTGCAACATTCTATTTTTATGTAAGATTCTACAAGAATATGTATACCGATCAGGGATATCTGATGCATACACTTCCGGTGAATCATAATGAACTTATAATATCAAAGCTTCTGGTGGCCCTTATCTGGCGAGTTATAAGCTTTCTGGTTATATTTGTCGGTGTATTTAAGGTGTCATTTGAGATAGATGATATCCTTGAAATAATCGATAATATTGATCTTGTGGTTTCTGATGTGGTTTTGATGATAATACTTCTTCTGGGATCGGCTCTGTATTCCATTCTTGTTGGATATGTATCAATCAGCATAGGTCAGTTTTCGTCAAAGAATAAAGTACTTGCATCTATCGGAGCTTATTTCGGTATAAAGGTAGTAGCCAGGATACTTCGCAGTTTTCTGACGTTTATAAATTTATTTACCTTTAAAGAGATGATCGAAAAATTCAATGATTTTGATGATCCGTCCACAAGAGCATCTTTTATGCTGATTTTAATAGTAATAATATATATTGCTTGCGCTCTGTATTATTTCATAACCCAGTGGATCATGAAAAACAGACTGAATCTGGAGTGATTATATGAAAGTTGAACTCAAACAGGCAGATTCATATGACGATGAAGGCGCTGTGATCAAAGCGGTAAGCGTAACCGACGATATACGCAATGCCATAGACATATTGAAGAATAACGGTTTCAGCATCCCGGCAATCTTAGATAATACTACTGTCATGATCAAAGCAGGGAGCATATACTATATTGAGTCGGTTGACAAGAGGACATATGTATATACAAAGGATGGCTGCTTTGAGACAAAATACAGGTTATATGAGCTTGAAGATATCTTAGGTATCAATTTCTTTCGCTGTTCAAAGGCTATGATAGTTAATATCAGAAAGATAAGAGCTGTCAAAGCAGAGATGAATGCCAGATTGAATGCGGAGCTTCTTAACGGGGAAAGACTCATCATATCCAGGGGATATGTAAAGGAGCTCAAGAGAAAGTTGGGGGTATGATATGAACAAGGCGAAAATGATATTTAATCAGACACTGATGATATCGACCGGTATCCTGTTCGGTGTCGGTGTGCAGACAATGCTGCAGTACTTTTCGTATGGTAAAAGTTCTTTTCAGTGGCAGTGGTATATTCCTTTATCGATAATCCTTGCAGGTTTTTTATGTGCTCTGGCCACACTGTTTCTTACGGATGATGACGTAAGCGGTAAGTCGGTAGGATATATAAGGACAGGTCTGCATTTTGTTGCTGTTCTTGCCATAGTCAGTCTTTGCGGATATCTGTTTGAATGGTATACATCGCTTGATGAGTATATCCCCATTGTCATTATGTATGTGGTTATATATGCTTTTGTCTGGATATCGACCACATGGATCATGAAGTCGGATGAAAAGAAGATCAATAAAGCCATAGATGATATAAGAGACGAAGAGTGATCTTTTAACAGACTAATGAAAAAAGTGCAACTTGGTCACATGTATATGCATGTTGGTTGAGTTGCTCTTTTTTTGTCCAAAATACTGTGATAAAGTGCGATCAAGAACTTAAGGAGGTGATAAAAAAACATGGCAAAGGCGATAACTGTTAATAATCTTACAAAAAAATATAACGAGCATACCGCGGTAGACAATATATCGTTTGATGTAAATGAAGGTGAATTGTTTGCTTTCCTTGGAGAAAACGGTGCTGGCAAATCAACAACAATAAATATCCTTTGTACGATCCTTGGCAAGACGAGCGGAGACGTGAAAGTTTTCGGACATGAACTTTCCAGGGAAGACGATAAGATCAGAGAACTCATAGGTATAGTATTTCAGAACTCCGTTCTTGATAAAAAGCTTACAGTCGGTGAAAACCTTATGACAAGGGGCGCTTATTACGGCATGAGGAAAAAAGAAATACTTACAAGGCTCGAACCGTATATGGAGAGTTTTGAGATAGATGAGATATGGAACAGAAAGTATGAAAAGCTTTCAGGCGGACAAAGAAGAAGAGTTGATATTGTAAGAGCACTGATAAATGATCCAAAGATACTTTTTCTGGATGAACCGACTACCGGACTTGATCCCAGGTCAAGAAAGATGGTGTGGGATCATATAAGAAAACTCAAAGAGGAAAAGAACTTAACGATCTTTCTGACAACCCACTATATGGAAGAGACTGCGGATGCAGATGATGTGAGGATACTTGAAAAAGGACACATAATAGCGTCGGGAACACCGATACAGCTGAAAAGCTCTTTTGCATCATCGAAGCTTATATGGTACGTCAACAGATCCAAAGAGAATGATGATCTGATAAGAGGTTATGATTGGTCTTATGAAGCCGATCATTATAATGTTCTTTTTAAAGGCTCTGTTACAGAAATGCTGTATGAAAACAGGAACAAGATCGTGGATTATGAGCTGATAAAAGGAACAATGGATGATGTATTTTTGAATCTGACCGGAAGGGAGATGGAAGCATGAGAATGTGTATTGGATTAACAAAAAGGAATGTACTGGTTTATTTTAAGGATAAGCAGACAATTGTTTTTTCTCTTTTAACATCAATAATAGTATTTGCTCTGTATCTTCTCTTTTTGAAAGGAACCTTTGTTGATGCTATAGACAGCGTGATTTCGCAAGTTCCTGTATTAAAGTCAAGGATATCCGAAGGTGATCTTAATTCGTTCACAAATATCGTTTTACTTGTGGGAATACTGGGATCGGCCATGATAACCGTTCCTTTTAACTGTTTGACGACTGTGGTCAGTGACAGGGAAAACAATGTCGATCACGATATTCTTGCTACTCCCATATCAAGAGGACAGATCATACTGTCATATTTTATGGCATCCAGCATATGTGCCATACTTATGACCGGATTAATAATGTCAGTCGGATTGTTTACACTTGGATATCTCGGAGATCTTCATATGGACGCAAGAAGTGTTCTGGGAGCATATATGGTGACAGTACTCGGATGTATTTCATCAACGGCACTTTTTATGAACATAGTGATCTTTTTTAAGTCATCGTCAGCAAGCGGAGCATTTTTCGGTATCCTTTCGGCTGTATCAGGCTTTGTGATAGGTGCCTACATTCCGATATCGCAGTTTTCTGAAAATGTGCAGTCGGTCTGCAATGTTTTTCCCGCAAGTCACATCACTATTCTTTTAAGAAATGTTCTGATGAACGGTATGCTTGACCATATAGACAGTGGCATAGGAGGTGTAGATAACGGCTTATTTGTGGAATCGATAAAGGACGCTTTCACTTTTAAGGCTTACATGTTTGGCAGCAGTGTTAATGTGAAGGGAATGATAGTGTATATAATCGCAGCCACTGTTATCAGTACTGTGATGATGATAATCCTGTATTCAAAAAACTATAAAAAATAAGTCATGATATGGCAATGACCAGGGGTGTACGAGCAAAAATGAACTTCATATGTATTTTTTGTTAAATTTTGAACATTTCATATATTTTTTTACACAAAAAAATATTTATATGAGATAATACTCTTTATCAGTAACTTTTTAACAGCTTGTTTATTTTAAGCTATTTACAGGAGGTTAATATGGGATTGATCAGAACCAACGAAAAATGCATAGGTTGTAATAAATGTATAAGAAGTTGCAGTTGCACAGGTGCAAACGTTGCTGTTGAAAAAGACAGGGGAAATATAATAGAGGTTGACCCTAAAAAGTGTATCGCATGCGGTGCTTGTATAGATGCCTGTGAACATGGGGCAAGAGAATATGAAGATGATGTTGACAGATTCTTTGCGGATCTTAAGCGAGGAGAAAAGATATCTGTTTTGATAGCGCCGGCATTTTTGGCGAACTATCCTAGTGAGTATGAGAAGTATCTTGGTATGCTTAAGAAACTCGGAGTAAATCGTTTTATCAGCGTATCGTTTGGTGCGGATATCACTACCTGGGGATATATAAAGTACATTACGGAGAGAAATTACTACGGAAGCATATCACAGCCCTGTCCGGCTGTTGTCGGATATATTGAAAGATATCTGCCTGAACTGCTTCCAAAACTCATGCCGGTACAAAGCCCCATGATGTGTTCTGCCATATATGTTAAGAAGTACCTTAAAGTTAATGATAAACTGGCATTTATAAGCCCATGTATCGCAAAGAAAAATGAGATCGACGATCCCAATAACAAGGGAATCGTTTCCTATAATCTTACATTTTCAAGGCTGGTAGCTTATCTGAAGGAGAATCCGGTAAACGGAGCAACTCCTTACACTGATGAGATAGAATACGGTCTTGGATCCATTTATCCCATGCCCGGCGGACTTAAGGAGAATGTTTACTGGCTGCTTGGAGAGGATGCCTATGTTCGTCAGATGGAAGGCGAGCATCATATGTATGAGTATCTGCGCCGAAACAAGGATCGTTTGAAAAACGGAAAGACACCATATCTTTTTGTTGATGCGCTTAACTGTACAAACGGATGTCTTTACGGTACGGGTGTGGATAACAGAAAGACGATGAACGAGGATGTGTTCATAAATATTCAGAAGATCCGTTCATCAAGCAAAAATGAATCAAAGAAGTCGGCATGGGGCAGGAATATTCCTCCAAAGAAAAGGATTGAAGCATTAAACAAGCAGTTTGCCGATCTTAATCTTGACGATTTCACAAGAAAATATACGGACAGAAGCAAGGACTGCGCTTATCGAATTCCTACCGATGCTGAACTTGAGGCAATCTATCACAGACTCAAAAAAGATACTGTAGAAAACCGTCATATAGACTGCGGATGCTGCGGATACGATACTTGTAAGGATATGGCAATCGCTATTTATAATGGGTTCAGCCATCATCATAACTGTGTTCACTATATCAAAGATAGAGCATATGAAGAAAAAGATAAGGCTTTAGAGCTTGCAGAAGAAGTAAAGCTTGCTCATGATCAGATGAACGAGAAGAAGGTATCCCTGGGTTCCGGAATCAATGAGAATTTCAAGAACCTTATGGAAGCTATATCTCAGATCGAAAAGATCAGTGAGGATAACGCAAATCAGACAAGCGGTATATCCGAGTCAATGGCGGATGTTGATGAATTTGCGCACAACATGAGAGAGGTTCTTTCTGTAATAGAGGAGAATCTGAGAAACCTTGAGACAAACAATGCAAATGTTATAGCAATATCTGATCAGACCAACCTGCTTGCACTAAATGCATCTATTGAAGCAGCACGTGCGGGAGAGGCCGGCAGAGGATTTGCCATAGTAGCGGATGAGATAAAGAATCTCGCGGAGAATTCAAAAGTCACCGCGGATGACAGCAATAAGAACAACAATGATATAAAAGAAACTATCAACAGGCTTGTTGAGGAAGCAGATCGCCTGACAGAGATAGTGGCCAGTGTCAATAAACGTTCGGAGAGTCTTGTTGCTTCATCAGAAGAGACAACCTCTTCAATATGTATGATGCAGTCTGTCACTAAGAGCGTTGAAGATTCTCTTAAACAGCTGCTCGAGTCATTCTAGAAAAGTTTATCATCGAAGAAAACGTGTAAGGCTTGCTGTTAACAGAAAAAGGTACTATATTTTTCTGTTAGCGGTTGTGGTAATGTCTAAATAAGACCAGATGTTTTCCGTGTTTGAAAGGAGATTACCATGAAAAAGAATATAAGGATCATTTTACTCGGAGAGTTGATATTATTCATTGTCATATTCCTGTTTATTATTCTGACGGGAGGGCAGGGATTATCATTAATCTTATGTTTTATCGATCCGACTTCGTTGATATTGATAATGATGTTTCTGATCCCGGGTCTTATCATCATGGGTGAATGGAAGGATTTTGTTAAATCTTTTTCTGTCGGGATCAGCAAATACAGTCTTCTGGAATTAAAAAATATATTAGGTGCAGTACAGGCGGCACAAAAACTTACAGTATACGGAGCATTATTTGCGATAATTGTATCCGGTGTTATCTTAATGAGCAGGTTAGATGATCTTTCAACGATAGGACCTAATCTTGCGGTATGTTTTCTGGCAGGTTTTTATGCTGTGATCACAGAGTTTTTCCTTTTGCCTTTAAGACTGAATGCCGAACGAAAAATGAATGAAGAAATGGATTTTTCGGATGACTGATGTCGAGATAACAAAGGAGACATATCTCAGTGTTATCAGAAAATACGGTCTTACAAAGCGTGAACTGGAACTGGGATATTTAAAAGTATCGGGATTTTCGAATCGAAGAATAGCATATATGTTTGGCATTTCAGAGCAGACAGTGAAAAACCATTTTTCACATATTTACGAGAAGACATGGGTACCGGGCAGAAAAGAGTTTAGAGAATTGTTTTTAAATGATGAGTTAAAAGAGTCGTGAGATTGATATCAGTTTCACGACTCTTTTATGCTTTAAAAGGAGAGAAGTGTTACGGATTATTATAACAGCAGCAATCTGGGAGTCGGTACTGTTACAACCATATTCCCGTCACTGGATTCAGAAGGAGAAGTCTGGCTCGGAACAGATAACGGTCACCACTCAAAATCTTGGTATATCGATAAAGAATGTGACCACGATCTATGAAAAGCCCGAGAATGTATATCTGTCTCTTACAGGTGACCAGTGTGCACTTACAAATATACATATAATCAGATCAGAATGATAAAAAGGCATGCTAACGAGCATGCCTTTTAAGATTAATTTACTTCTTTAACGGGTACTAATTCTATATAACCTCTCTCGCCTTTTGGTTCAAGCTGGATCCTGGGATTTTGAGCATCCCACGCATAACCTATAAATGCAGGATCATACTTCTTCTCCGCTTCCCAGATTTCTGAGATTGCAGATTCGTAATCCTCCTGTGCGAAAGGTTCTCCTCTGAACAGGAGATATTTTGTTGCAGGAAGATCGATAATCTCAAAGCCTTCGGGAACGGGACCGGAGTAATCTGGTTCAACCTCCACACCCTGTACATATTCATTTGTTACAGGTTTTCTTAAATGTTTAGGCAGCCACAGACATACCGGCTCACCGCTTATAGACTTGATACTGGTAAGAAGTCCCCATACATCACATCCTACTTCATTGCAATAACTGAAGTATTCATCGGCTTTTATACCACGCTTAATAATAACTTTTCTTTCAGGCCTTTCTATGACCTGTATAAAAATGTTTCTGATCTCACTCATGTTGCTCACTTTCCTTTCTTTACTTATGATAAGTGAAGGAGTAAAAAGCCATACCGGTACAGGACTTGATGAGTATTCTTTCGGGTTACAGCCGAATTCTCTTCTGAATGCTCTCTGATAACCATCCACACTTCCAAATCCCATATCCATTGCGACATCAAGAACAGAGATTTTTTCATCTCTTAACTTCAATGCGGATTTTGACAGTTTGAGGCGCCTTATATAAACTGACGGAGTCATATTCAGATGTTTCTCAAATAATCTCCTTGCGTGATCCGGTGAAAATGCGGATGCTTTAGCAAGGTCCATAATTGAGATATCTTCGTGAAGATGCTCGTTTATATAATCCTGCATTGATCTGACTGCTGCTTTCTGTTCATCCATCGGCTTAACTCCTTGTGAGCATATATTAGCTTTTTTATAATGGATAATTCTCGACTTTTTTTGCTTTATTACATAATAGCATATGTTGATACATTTGAATCTTTTCAAATTTTTTTAAAAAATATGTTGACAAGTGTTTGGAGGTGATGTATAGTTAAACCATCGAAAGTGCCTGTTCGATTATTTTTGGTATCCAAAAATGATTGAAGGCACTTTTTTATTAGTATTTAATCAATGACATGAAATCTTAAAGGAGCAGTTATGTTGCAGGCAGTATTAAACAATCTCAATAGACAGCATAAAACATATACATGGGATATGTTTAGTTTTGTGCGCTCAAATGAGATCCTCAGTGTGCTGATATGCGCGCCCATTTCTGCAACAAAATACGATTCTTATGAAGAATACAGGGGACGATTGCGATGTTAGAGTGATATTAAATGAATTGATCACTTTTTTGGCAATCGTCTGTGGAAACATCCAACAGGCGATTTTTTAATGCAAAAATATATGGATCCGTAGCTCAATGGCAGAGCGCCCGGCTGTTAACCGGGAGGTTGTAGGTTCGAGCCCTATCGTTTCCGCTTATATAGCGATAATCAGACCAGGCACCTGTTTATCGCAAACAAAATTCAAAAAACAAAGAGGAAATTGTAATGAAGATACGATTTTTACCGTCAAAACGGACGGTAAGCTAACCCGGTGGAAGCGCCAGACTGAAGATCTGGAGGGACTGGTCCGACACCAGTACCGTCCACTTAAAATATGATAGATAAAGGAGTGATGTTACATGTATGAATATTGTGAAAACACAGATTAACCCTCTTTAGCCATTTATGGAGAATGACCGGACTGTAAATCCGGTACCTGTGGGTCTGGTAGGTTCGATTCCTACAAGAGGGATCATGGCTTAGTAGTTCAGTTGGTCAGAATACCGCCCTGTCAAGGCGGAGGTCGCGAGTTCAAATCTCGCCTGAGTCGTTGGTTGCTATCCTGACGAGGTAGCATCAAATGTCAACCGTCATTAATCAGACAGCCATATATGGGCCAGAGGTCGCAATGGGGTGACGCGAGTTTTGCAAACTTGAGATGGTGGGTTCGATTCCCATGTGGTCCACGCGTATACGTAGTATAGCTTAAGGTAGTGCTTACCGGAAAACAAAAAAAGCATGGTTTGGCAGTTAGCCTTATAACTGCCATTAAGCCGACATAACTCAATTGGGAGAGTGCTTCCTTTACAAGGAAGAAGTTGGGAGTTCGAGACTCTCTGTTGGTACACATATATTGAGATGTTGGGTAATTGGTAGCCCTCCTGATTTGGGATCAGGAATGTGTCGGTTCAAGTCCGGTCATCTCAACTGCGGATTGGAGGAGCGGTTTTCCTTGTTAGGTTCATACCCTAAAGACACGGGTTCAAATCCCGTATCCGCTATTTTGCCCGATTCGACTATCGGAAAGGTCAGCAGGTTCTCAACCCGCAAAGGTAGGTTCAACTCCTACATCGGGTACTGTGGCTGTAGCATAGCTGGTCAATGCGTCGGATTGTGGATCCGAAGGTCGTCGGTTCGAATCCGATCGGTCACATTTTAGCGCCCGTTCTACTAACAGGATAGGTAATCAGCCCTTCAAGCTGGAAATGCACGGTTCGATCCCGGCACGGGTGATAGGTGTGAAAACACCAAAAAAGGCATAGGAATGCCGGAAAACAGGCACTTTCGGTGTTCCACTATGTGATCGTAGTTCAATTGGCAGAATACCTGCCTTCCAAGCAGGAGGTTGCGAGATCGTTGCTCGTCGATCACTTTAAATATGATATAAGAGGATAAGAAAATGAAAAAGAAAATACGAATACCAAACCATATTTATATGGGGCGGTAGCTCAGGGGTGAGAGCGGCGGCCTTATAAGCCGTGTGTCGTGAGTTCGATTCTCACCCGTCCTATTTATCAATGCTTTCTTCGTCCAATGGCAGGACTCTTGATTTGTAATCAAGGTATGATGGTTCGAGTCCGTCAGAAAGCTTTGCAGGACAGAACGGAACACACAACAATGACTTTCAGTCCGTATAATCTGTTCCTGCTGTTAACAAATGATATGAGAAAGGAAAAAGATCATGCTGTTATCATTACGATTGCTGCGACATTGCAGCCTTAAACTTAATATCTGTGGCGCAGTGGCGGAAATGGTATACGCACGGGTCTTAAAATCCCGGGATAGTCTTATCATGTGAGTTCGATTCTCATCTGCGCTATACGGGCGTGTGATGGAACCGGTATACATAGCGGTCTTAGAAACCGTGGCTATATGCATAAGGGTTCGACTCCCTTCACGCCCATAGGCGGGTGTGTCCGAATCGGTACAGGAGCCAGACTCAAACCCTGGTGGCATAAGCTTGCAAGTTCGAATCTTGTCACCCGTATAAGCGCTCATGCTGGAACTGGAATACAGGCCGGAATGAGAGTCCGGTGTCTTAAGGATGACATGCAGGTTCGATCCCTGTTGAGCGCATTTATTTGGAGAATAAAAATGAAACGAAAACAAAAGCTATTAATAAAATATGATCAAATGCGTCTGTAGCCAAGCGGTATGGCACCGGGCTTTTAACCCGTATATCGCAGGTTCGAATCCTGTCAGGCGCACTGCGTCTGCGTAACTCAGTTGGTAGAGTAGCGGTCTCTTAAACCGAAGGTCGTGGGTTCGAACCCCACTGCAGGCATTGGAGGATATAAAAATGTACAACAGCCAGACT
>JAEERY010000071.1 GCA_016286035.1 Lachnospiraceae bacterium | reverse complement strand
TTACAGTCTGTATCCCGCACATATCCTGTTATATTGCGGTATACGGTATCTGTTGTGAAAGGTGTTAGATTATGATAAAAGTTGCGGTATTTGGATACGGTACGGTAGGAAGCGGTGTTGTTGATGTCATTGATGACAACAACGAGCTCATATCGAAAAGAATAGGCGATGATATCTGTGTTAAATATATACTCGATATCAGAGAATTCCCCGGAGACAGGAACGAATCCAAGATCGTTCACGATGTTAATGTCATCCTTGACGATCCCGAGGTTTCCATCATCTGCGAGACTATGGGAGGCACAAAGTTTGCATATCCCTATACAAAGTCTGCGCTTGAAAAGGGAAAGAGCGTCTGCACATCCAACAAGGAACTCGTAGCTGCATACGGCCCCGAACTCCTTGAGACTGCAAAAGCCAACAGATGCAGCTATCTGTTTGAGGCAAGCGTCGGAGGCGGAATACCGATAATAAGACCCATGAACACTTCTCTTGCTCCCGAGCATATAGAAAAGATCATAGGCATATTGAACGGAACCACCAACTACATGCTCACAAAGATGGCCCGTGAAGGATCGAATTATGACGATGTCCTTAAAGAGGCTCAGGATAAGGGATATGCGGAACGCAATCCCGAAGCTGATGTTGAAGGATATGACGCATGCCGTAAGATCGCTATCCTTTCATCTCTCATGACGGGAAAGACCGTTAACTACGAAAATATCTATACTGAAGGCATCACAAAGCTTACAGCTTTGGATTTTGAATATGCAGCAAAGCTTGACAGATCGATCAAGCTGCTTGCCATAGCAGAGGATAAGGACGGAAAGCTCGCAGCTATGGTCGCTCCCTTTATGATAGGAAGAGAGCATCCCTTAAACGGTGTTAACGATGTATTCAATGCTATATATGTAACCGGCAACAAGGTTGATGATGTAATGTTTTACGGAAAGGGAGCAGGCATGCTTCCGACAGCGAGTGCTGTTGTAAGCGACGTTGTTGAGTGTGCAAGGAACATGGGAAGAAACATCTCGTTTGCATGGTCTGATGAAAAAGCGCCTCTTGCAGACTTTAAGGATAATGAAAGAAGCTTCTTTGTAAGAATAAAGCAAAATGCCAAAGACGAAGCAAAGGAGATGTTTGCGGATGCTAAAGAGGTTGAAGGCACTGCAGGCGAATATGCTTTTGTGACAGCAAAGATGAGCGAGAGAGAATTTGACGATAAGATAGTAAAGCTATCTGATGTTATAAATATCATTCGTATCGAGGAGTAGGAGTATTATGAAAAAGGTAGTAAAGTTCGGCGGAAGCTCACTGGCCAGTGCCGAACAGTTTGAAAAGGTCGGAGATATAATCAGATCCGATGAGAGCAGAAGATATGTCATCCCCAGTGCGCCCGGAAAGAGATTTGACGGCGATACAAAGGTAACGGACATGCTCTACGGATGTTATGCTCTTGCTGATGAGGGCAAGAAGTTTGATGCAGAGCTTAAAGCCATCAGGGAAAGATATAACGAGATAATTTCGGGATTAAAGCTTGATATGACTCTTGATCCTGAATTCGAGGAGATCGAGAAGAACTTTAAGGCAAAGGCCGGAAAGGACTATGCGGCAAGCCGCGGAGAGTTTTTAAACGGAAAGATCATGGCAAAGTATCTCGGATACACATTCGTTGATGCCGCAGAGGTGATCAAGTTTGATGAAAACGGAGATTTTGATTCCGAAAAGACCAATGAACTGCTCGGCAAAAAGCTCTCAAAGCTCGATAATGCCGTTGTTCCGGGTTTTTACGGAAGCATGCCTGATTCAAAGGTAAAGACCTTCTCAAGAGGCGGATCCGATATAACAGGTTCCATCGTTGCAAGGGCTGCACGTGTTGATGTATATGAGAACTGGACAGATGTATCAGGATTTCTGGTTGCCGATCCCCGTATAATTAAAAACCCCGAGGGGATAGAGACCATAACATATAAGGAATTAAGAGAGCTTTCATACATGGGAGCCGGCGTTCTTCACGAGGATGCGATCTTCCCTGTAAGGATAGAAGGCATACCGATAAATATCAGAAATACCAACAAGCCCACAGATAACGGCACGTGGATCGTAGAGAGCACATGCCAGAAATCTAAGTACACCATAACAGGTATAGCGGGCAAAAAGGGCTTCTGCTCTATAACCGTTGAAAAAGACAAGATGAACTCTGAGATAGGTTTCGGCCGCAGAGTATTAAATGTCTTTGAGGATAACGGAATAAGCTTTGAGCATATGCCTTCGGGAATAGATACACTTACCGTTTTCGTTCATCAGGACGAGTTCATGGATAAGGAACAGCGTGTTGTATCTGGAATACACCGTCTCACCAATCCCGATACGATCGAGATAGAAGCCGATCTTGCACTCATCGCAGTCGTTGGCAGGGGCATGAAGTCTCAGAGAGGTACAGCCGGCAGGATATTCTCAGCCCTTGCTCATGCAAATGTTAACGTCAAGATGATCGACCAGGGCTCGAGCGAGTTAAACATCATCATCGGTGTTTCAAACAGCGATTTTGAAGTGGCGATAAAGGCTATCTACGACATCTTTGTAACTGCACAGCTTGGATAATGTTGCGGAGCATGAATGATCATGCTCCGTTTTTTTAGTTGTCAAATTGTCTGAAATAAACCTACAAAAGCAATAAAATATGCAAAAGCAAGATTACATAATTCGAAATATAATAAAAATAATAAAAATATTTTAAAATTGTGTTGACAAAATAAATATACATGTTATAATAAGTACATAAATAAAACAAACACAAATCTAACA
>JAEERY010000070.1 GCA_016286035.1 Lachnospiraceae bacterium | reverse complement strand
CCCTTGAAGACGACGAGGTAGATAGGGCCAAGGTGTAAGTACAGTAATGTATTCAGCTGATGGTTACTAATAGGTCGAGAGCTTCACCAAGAAGGTGTAAGTTATTCCAGGATGGAAATCTTCTGTTTTGTATCAGGTTGTCGATGTTATATATGGCCCAGTGGCTCAGTTGGTTAGAGCGCCGCCCTGTCACGGCGGAGGTCACGAGTTCGAGTCTCGTCTGGGTCGTTTACCGGAAACGGTAAGTACTTTGAAAATTAGGGGTCTTAGCTCAGCTGGGAGAGCATCTGCCTTACAAGCAGAGGGTCATAGGTTCGAGCCCTATAGGCCCCAGATATTTTCAAAATGGATGGATTCCCGAGTGGCCAAAGGGGACAGACTGTAAATCTGCTGCAAATTGCTTCGGTGGTTCGAATCCACCTCCATCCAGTTAGGGATAGTGATTATCTCAATGACGCGGGGTGGAGCAGTCTGGAAGCTCGTCGGGCTCATAACCCGAAGGTCACAGGTTCAAATCCTGTCCCCGCTATTTTATGCCCAGATAGCTCAGTTGGTAGAGCAGAGGACTGAAAATCCTCGTGTCACTGGTTCGATTCCGGTTCTGGGCACTAAAAAAAGACATCATCGAGATGTCTTTTTTTATTTCTTCTTATTTATTAAAATCCAAGGTTTTCACCTACAAGTATTACATGTATTCTGTCCTGATGTCTTGAATATCTGGTGATCAGAAACTGACAGCAAATGGTGTCAGGTGATTTACAGTTAAAGCAGGCACCTGTCTTTGTGCATGGAGTCGTAAGACCGAATCTTTGTGCATTTATGGGAGCAGCCACATTTCTGGCACGTTTCATTGCTCCGTCAATATCATCGCATATCTTGTTCATACCAACTATGAAAAGTACATGCTTTGGACCCTGTGCTATAGCTGAAACACGGTTGGAATTCCCATCGATATTTACAATGACACCGTCGTTTGTCATAGCATTTGCACTTGAAAGAAAATAGTCTGCATCATATGAAGCGAGCATTGCCGCACGCTTGTCGTCAGTCGCATCTCTGTCGATAAATCTATAATTTCCGTTTTTTATCGCATCGACAAGACCTATCTCATGTGCACTCATGGCACCTCCCATGGCGATAAGAGATCCTTCCGGGATCAATTCGAGAGCTTTTGCTAATGCATCTTTAGCTGTCGGTGCATAATATCCTGTCATATTTCTCGACTCCAGACCTTTTATGACCTTTTGAGCAAGAAGTTCGTTTCTTTTCATGATATTTTCATTCATACCCGCTACATCCTTTCGTTGTTTATATGCCTCTCTTAAATCAGAGTATATCATGCGGATGATAAAATAAAAACATTTTGTTTCCTTATATTAAAATCATTCATCATAACGGGCTTTGTGCTATAATGATATAGTTGCAACCAATATATAGTGGGGTACAGGCTATGATAGCACTGATAGTAGCGTATACAAAAAACAGAGTGATCGGTAATAAAGGACAGATCCCCTGGAGGATAAAAGGAGAACAGAAGCGATTTAAGGAACTTACCACGGGAAATGTGGTAGTCATGGGCCGTCGTTCCTATGAGGAGATAGGAAGACCTTTGCCAAATCGCATGACCTACGTTGTAAGCAACACCAAAAACTTTGATGAGGAAGGTGTTAAGACCGTAGGTTCAATAGATGAAGCGATAAGTCTTGCTGGAGATAAGAATGTTTATATTTCCGGCGGAGCAGGTATATATAAGGAAGCCATGGACATGGTGGACGTGATGTATATAACTGAGATCGATGCTGAAATAGAAGGGGATACCTATTTTCCGGAATTTGATAAGAATTCTTTTACTTATTATGTCGATAAATGTGTGGATGGTGAGATCCCTTATAAATACGTAACATATACAAGGATCAAATACCCTCGTAAGTGTGCATGCTGTAACGAGGGAGTAA
The DNA here is from genome assembly GCA_016286035.1 of Lachnospiraceae bacterium. Lineage (GTDB taxonomy): Bacteria > Bacillota > Clostridia > Lachnospirales > Lachnospiraceae > Colinaster. The sequence continues at coordinate 98,167 of JAEERY010000070.1, read as the reverse complement.
TTGAGGAAAAATACGGTATCTGCAGTATATGCGGATGGGAAGACGATAAAGTGCAGAATGCTGATGTTCATTTTGCGGGAGGCGCAAATAAGCTATCACTTGTCGATCACTGCAGAGAATATTTTAAAGACAGCAGGATAAAGTATTATCATATCGAGCAGTTTGACAGAACGGATCTTGTTCAGACGGTTTATACAACTGTTAATGACAGTGCATGGAAATATGGAAAGGAAAACGCCTTTCAAAACTGTGTAAGACTGGCAAATACTTTCGGTATTAAACCGGACAGTATGGTCATGCTCAATCAGACACATTCCGACGGTATAAGAGTCATAACCCATGCAGACGGCGGAGAGATGGTCACAAGACCGATGACTAAGGACGGCTGTGACGGCATGATAACAAGTGAAGCCGGAATAATGCTGTGTACAGTGGAGGCGGATTGTGTACCTGTGTATATCCTTGATCCAAAACATCCCGCTATAGGTATGGTTCACAGCGGATGGAAGGGATGCTCTTCACATATAGCTGTCAGAGCGATAGAACAGATGAAAAAAGTTTACGGAAGCAAGCCTAATGATATATTGGTGGCATTCGGACCGTGTATCTGCGGTAACTGCTATGAGGTCGGTGAAGAATTAAAGGAAGAATTCTTGGCTAATTATCATTCCGATGAGATAGATGAGATATTTAAAGAAAAAGGCGATGGCAAATATCTGCTGGATCTGAAAAAAGCTATCCGTATCTCATTAAAATGGATCGGAATAAGAGGAGAGAATATATTTGATACCGGAAGGTGTACCAAGGAATCACAGGATCTGTGTTCATGGAGAAGGGATAACCCTGTAATGCGCAGTATGCTTACCGGCATAATGTTACATTAATCTATATAGAAACAATAGGAGAAAAAAGATGATTTGCGATAATGTATTAGAATACATCGGTCATACACCGATAGTCAGACTTAACAGGATGAATGACCCTAATGCGGCCGAGGTCCTTGTTAAATACGAAGGACTTAATGTTGGGGGTTCAATAAAGACCAGAACAGCCTACAACATGATAAAACAGGCCTTAAAGGACGGTATCATAAAAGATGACACTATCATAGTTGAACCTACGAGCGGAAACCAGGGAATAGGACTTGCTCTTATAGGGGCGGTCATGGGCTACGAAACAAGGATCATTATGCCCGACAGTGTCAGTGAAGAAAGAAGACTCCTTGTAAGGCATTACGGAGCCGAAGTTATACTTGTTCATGATGACGGTGATATAGGAGCATGCATGGATGAATGTCTTCAGACGGCTATAAGAATGTCAAAAGAAGATCCGAGAGTATATATTCCTCAGCAGTTTGAGAATCCCGCAAATCCGAAGGTTCATAAACATCATACAGGTCTTGAGATCCTTGAGCAGGTAGCCGGACCGATACACGGATTCTGTTCAGGTATAGGTACCGGGGGTACTATAAGCGGTATCGGGGAGACACTTAAAGCGCAGTATCCCGATATCGAGATCTGGGCTGTTGAGCCCGAAAATGCGGCAATCCTCGCGGGAGGTGATATAGGGACACATATTCAGATGGGTATAGGTGACGGTATCATTCCCAAAAACCTGAATCAGAGCATCTATGATGACATATATATCGTAACCGATGAAGAAGCGATTCAGACAGCTAAAGACCTTGCAAGAAAGGAAGGCCTTATGTGCGGAATAAGTTCCGGTACAAATGTTGCAGCAGCTCTAAAGCTTGCCAAGAAGCTCGGAAAAGGAAAAACTGTTGTGACCGTTCTTCCGGATACGGCAGAAAGATATTTCTCAACACCTTTGTTTGAAAATGACTGATCATTTGATAAACCACAAAATATAGGATTTGTTTTATATTGAGATGTAAAAAAGGAGAATACTAAATATGGTATTTTCCTTTTTTAATGCCACTTTTCCTTGTGTTTTGACATTTGCTGTGATAAACTTGAGAAGGTGAAAAGTGGGGATTTGTTTGCATTTTGCAGATACAAGATATTGTAGGATGTTAAAATAAGAGGGAATAATTTTGGATAAGTACGAGTACAAATTAAGATCCGATGAGATTAAATCACTTATTAAACAGAGAGAGTTTCAGCAGGCCGTAGAGATCGCGGATACCATCGACTGGACCAGGATAAGGAGCGTAACAACACTTTGTACCATAAGCGATCTTTATAAGATCAATCGTAGATACAAGGATGCAAAGATCCTTCTTGAGCAGGCATATGAGAGATATCCCAACGGAAGAATGATAGTTTATTCTCTTTGTGAGCTGTGTATAAAGATGGAAGAGATCGTACAGGCTATTGAGTATTACAAACAGTTTGTACAGATGGCTCCCACAGATAACGGTAAATTTGTACTTCAATACAAAATATATGAAGCACAGGATGTCAGTCTTGAAGAACGTATAGCGGTTCTTGAAGAATTAAAAAAGCGTGATTATAAAGAAAAATGGGGCTATGAGCTTGCCTATCTTTATCACAGGATAGGTCTTACGACAAAGTGCATCGAGGAATGCGATGAACTTATCGTATGGTTTAGAGAAGGCCCTTATGTAAAAAAGGCGATGGAACTTAAGATGCTTCATACCCAGCTTACGGAAAGTCAGTTAAGCCTTTATGAGAGTATGCTTCCTCCAAAGGAAAGAGAAGCATTCGTAGCACAGAATACAGCTGAAATGGAAGCAGCAAAGCCGGAGGATGAGATCCAGGTTAAGACCATGGATATGAGTAAGTACAATACACTCAATCTTCAGAAGGAACTCGCCGAGTCCATGAAAGATGTGCTTGTCGCTGACAACGGATTCGCTTCCTTGGTTCCCGATGCTAACGGCGAAGCCGTACAGGGTACCTATATACCGGATGATTTCTCTCTGGATAAGCGCGCAGGTACGACAACAGAGAAGATATCAAGAACTCTTGTTAATGAGGAACCCGTCGGAGGAGATCAGTCTCCTTTGCCTTCGATCTCTTCAGGCGCTTCAACACAGATGCTTCATGATACGGGAGAGATGGAAGAGCTGTTCTTTGAAGAGAACAAAGCTGACAGCACACCTGTAAAGGAAGAAGACTGGGATAATCTTGATGAAGCAGGTGATGAGATATCCGAAAACGTTGCAACTGATACATCTCAGTTCCCGGCATATGATCCCGTAAAGGATCTTGAACTAACAATGATGTATAATCCTCAGGGAATATCCGATAAGATCGGTGATGATGAAAAGAGCGATACCGGTATCGATGAGGAAGCAGTTGAGGAAGCAGAGATACCCAAGGTCGGAACAAACACTGCAGAACTGTTTAATATAGATGATACTGTCGAGATAGTTGAACCCATAGAAGCAACAAAGGTATTTAACAGGGATGAGCTTCAGGCAGTTGCCAAGGCATATAATACATCTCTTCAGGCTGACAAGTATGATTTTGATTTCTCTGATACAAAGAAACCTCAGCCCAAGACTATAGAAGAATATGTATCTGAAGATATCGGTGACAGAAACACTGAAGAACTTCTTGCTCTTATAGATCAGAGAGTTAAAGAAGCTGTTGAGCGTGCGTTTGATGTAAACAGGCCGATTCCGGTTCCGTATCAGGCACAGAGTTATCCTTATGTTTATGAGGAGCCTCCAAAAGAGATGGAGAATGTCCTTTCTCAGGACGCCGACGGACAGATAAGTCTTGTTGTTCCGGAAGCAGCACCTGTTGAGAAGCAGATCACCGGCCAGCTGAGCCTAAATGATATCCTTAATGAGTGGGAGAACACAAAGAAACAGAATCAGGTTAAATTTGAACAGAATCTTGCAACAAAGGTGCTTGAGGAGACGGGAAGTCTGTTCACGCCTACCGAGTCAGTTCAGATGGATGGTATCCTGGAAAAACTTGAGAGAGATGAGATACCGGATGATGAAGATATAGATACAGAAGCAGAATATGAGAAATATCTTGCTGAACTCATGGCGGAAGAAGGTTCCGCAGAGAATAAGGAGATAGAAGATAAACTCAGTGATGCTGCCGTTAACGAAGAAGGATATGAGCCTGTTCTCTCATCAGATGAAGAGTCGGATTCAGAAGAAGACGGCGTAGAGGAACTTACGGATATAATCGAACCTTCTGATGAAGAAGAATCAGATGAGGTAGAAGAAGCGACCGAAGAAACAGAAGAAGAGACTAAAGAGGATATAGAGGAAACAGATGAAGAGTCTGAAGAGTCCGATAAGACAACAGATACAGCAGAAGGATCACAGGAAGCAGACACAGAAGAAGTGATCGAGGAAACTGTTACAGAACCTGCTGATTCAAAAGACGGGAAAGCTGTTTCAGAGGCAGAGGAAAGCGTTAAAGAGGAACCCAAGAAAGAAAGCACCGTAAAGAAAACGGTAAGTACTCCCAAAAAGGAAACTGCACCTGAGAAAGACTACAATGACAGTTCCTCAAGAAGCATGAACGAGGACGAACTGGCTCTGTTCGGACAGTTCGCTCAGACCAAGAGTGCAAGGCAGAATCTGTTACACTCTTTAGATAAAATAAGCTTAGCGGCTTATACAGGAAATGTATTTGTAACGGGTGAGACGACGGATGAATCTGTTGATCTTGCAAAGAATGTTATCCGCTATGTAAAGAATACGGATGCTAACTTTACCGGCAAGATCGCAAAAGTATCAGGTGAGGCACTGAACAATAAGATGGTCAGTGTCATGGTCGAGAAGCTCGCCAACGGTGGTCTTATAATCGAAAAAGCCAGCGGTATGAGTGCCGAGACGACAAAGAATCTTTTAAGGGCGCTTAACCAGGAGAATACGGGAATAGTCGTAGCTCTTCAGGATACCAAGAAGAATATGCACAAAATGATGGAATACTTCGATGGTATGAAGCAGATCATCAATGTACATATAGAGGTTGAAGAATTAAGCGATGATGCTCTTGTTGCATACGGAAAGAAATATGCGGAACATCTCGAGTACTCTATCGATGATATGGGTATACTTGCTTTGCATACACGTATTGATGAACTGCAGACAAGTGATCATGTCGTTACCGTTGCAGATGTAAGAAATATCATTGATGAAGCAATTGAAAAGGCGAACAAGAAGACATTGAAGCACTTTACGGATGTATTGTTTGCTAAACGATATGATGAAGAGGATATGATAATCTTAAGAGAGAATGATTTCCTGAATTAACAGTGAATGCCGGACATTATATGTTCCGGCTTTTCGCAAAGAGAGGGGTTACATCAAGTGGCAGAAAAAAAGAAACAAAAAGTATTTATATCTCAGGATGATCAGTATCTGTTTGGACAGAGCACACATTATGAGATCTATAAAAAACTCGGAGCCCATCAGTCCTGCGAGGACGGAGTAGACGGCATTTTCTTTGGCGTCTGGGCGCCGAATGCAGCAAAAGTATATGTAGTAGGTACATTCAATAACTGGAACGAGGAATCACATCCGCTGACAAAACTGGGTGAGGGCGGTATATATGCAGGATTCTATCCGGGTATTTCAGAAGGCGAATTATATAAGTTTCTTATAATAACACCGGACGGAAATAAGCTTTATAAAGCTGATCCTTTTGCAAACTGGGCCGAATTAAGACCGGGAACAGCATCCCGGATAACTGATTTAAACAGGATCAAATGGTCTGACTCAAGCTGGATGAAAGCCAGAGCCGGAAAGGATATGAACAGGGAGCCTCTTGCCATCTATGAATGTCAGATAGGTTCATGGATGAAACATCCTACAGGAGAGGACGGTTTCTATACATACAGACAGTTTGCCGATCGTATAGTTGAGTATCTTTCTGATATGAAATACACCCATATAGAGCTTATGGGTATAGCAGAGTATCCGTATGACGGTTCATGGGGATATCAGGTTACGGGATACTATGCACCTACATCCAGATATGGATCTCCCGAGGATTTTGCATACCTCGTGAACACCCTTCATAAGAACGGTATCGGTGTTATCCTTGACTGGGTACCGGCTCATTTCCCGAGAGATGCACACGGTCTGTCAGAATTTGACGGAACATGTCTGTTTGAACATCCGGATAAGAGAAGAGGAGAACATCCCGACTGGGGTACAAAGATATTTAATTACGGAAAGACTGAAGTAAAGAATTTCCTTATAGCAAACGCACTGTTCTGGATAAATGAGTTCCATATAGACGGTCTCAGAGTTGATGCAGTGGCATCAATGCTTTATCTGGATTACGGACGCAAGAACGGTGAATGGCTGCCGAATAAGTATGGCGGAAATGAGCATCTTGAAGCAATAGAATTCTTCAAGCATCTGAATTCTGTTATAAAGGCTCTTGATAACGGTGTAATGACAATAGCCGAGGAATCAACGGCATGGCCTAAGATCACGGCTCCGGTTGAAGATGGCGGACTCGGTTTTAGCTTTAAGTGGAATATGGGATGGATGCATGATTTCTGCGAGTATATGAAACTTGATCCATACTTCAGAAAGAATAATCACCATGCGCTCACATTTGCAATGAGTTACAACAGCTCAGAGAATTATATTCTTCCTTTGTCGCATGATGAGGTAGTGCATCTTAAGTGTTCGATGGTAGAGAAGATGCCCGGATATAAGATCGATAAGTATGCCAATTTAAGGGTGGGCTATACATTTATGTTTGGCCATTGCGGAAAGAAGCTGCTTTTCATGGGACAGGAATTCGGTCAGGAGAGAGAATGGTCCGAAGCAAGAGAACTTGACTGGTTCTTACTCAGTGAGCCGCTCAACAAGGGCATGCAGGAATATGTGAGAGAACTGCTTCAGCTTTATCGTAAGAATAAGGCTATGTATGAGATAGACAATGACTGGGGCGGATTCGAATGGGTGAACTGTGATGATGCTGACCGCAGTACATACAGCTTTATCAGAAAGAGTGCTGACGGAAAGAAGAAGCTTTTGTTCGTGCTCAATATGACACCTATGATGCGTGAGGAATATGCAGTCGGTGTTCCGACATCAAAAAAGGTTAAACTGATCCTTAACAGTGATGATGAGAGATTTGGAGGAAACGGGCATACTATACCCGATACGATCGCACCGAAACCGTATAAGTGTGATAACAGGGATTATACCTTAAACTTTAACCTGCCTCCTTTCACAGCTGTTGTATTTGAGATATAAATATTTGTATAAAGAAAAACCAAAAATAAGCCGAAATAAAGAGTGAGGATTTTCACTCTTTATTTTTTTACAGAGGTAGCTTATGAGAATTGGCAATAACATGGAAGTGTCGCAAAACGATATGCCGATAGCGACAAAGACAACAACCAATTACTCTAAGGCAGATATATCGCGTGCTATAAGATTAGACATTACTGATATAGGTAAGGATACCGGCTTAATAATTGATCAGGGAAGATCAATTCAGGATGTTGTAGAACAGGCAGGTGCCTTAGATGTGCAGACACAGACAGACTATATGGTGGTAATGTCTAATACCATGTCTGAAGAAGATTATGCAAGAATGTGTAAAGAAGGTTTCAAGCCTTCAGAAATGACAGGCGCAGAATCGGTTACAATACTTGATCATATCAAAGCCGTAATGGCGCAGAGCGGCGAAGTGGTAGCAGGCTTTAATGATGATCTTGATATGGCTAAACTTGAGGCCATTACGGGAAACAAAGCTGATGCAAACACGCTTGCGAAAGCCATGAAACAGGCTGATATTCCGTTTGATGAAACAAATGCAAAGAAGATAAATGAAGCTGCAAGAGAGATCCTTGAAGTTGATGAATTAAGTGACAGCAGTATCAGATATATGCTCATGGGCGGATTGAAGCCTACTATCGAGAACATATATCGTGCTAATTATTCGGCGGCAGGTTTTGGAAATGAACAGGCTTCAGGTTACTATTCACTTGGTATGCCGGGATACCTAGCAAGAAAGGCCGATGCTTCGGATGTTGCTGCGCTAATCCCTGATATACAAAAAACGGTAGAAGGATTTGAACTTGAAGACATTGATGTTAAAACAGCCGTCAAGGAAGCAACATGGCTTGTCGAAAAAGGGATTGATTTAACAAAGACAAATATAGAGCGGCTTGATGAACTGATGAATGTTACTCTGCCAAAGGATTATGAAGAGGCATGCAAAAGAGCCGCATTTGCACTGGAAAAAGGTGATGAACCAAAGAAAGCTGATGTTTCCAGCGAGAATATCAGTGTATATGAGAAAGCAGCCAATGTTCTTAAAACAGCAAATGAGATAACTGATGAACAGATCGCGTCTGTTGTAACAAAGGGACAAAAACTGAATATAAGAAATCTGCAGTCGGCTTCCATATCCATGAGTATGACGGCGGTATCCGGGAATATTCAGGTAGCCAATGGTCAGGCACTTTTGCAGGAAGTAAGACTTCAGATGACGCTTGAAGCAAACGTATCAATGTTAAAGAGAGGATTTGAGATTGATACGATGCCTCTTACAAAGCTGGTTGAAGAGTTGAAGAGTACACAGCAGAGTATAGACAGTGTTCTAACAGGAGGAGCGAAGGAGCAGACTGCTCTTGCGGGGGCATCATTATACAGAAATACCCGTCAGGCATTGTCAGAAATACCGTATATGCCGGCAGCAGTCATAGGAAGTCTTAAGCTTGAACAGGAATATTCGCTTACGACCGTGCATGAGACAGGTACAGATCTTAAGGCACGTTATGAGGCAGCAGGCCAGTCATACGAAACACTTATGACCGCTCCCAGAAGAGATATGGGTGATGCCATATCCAAAGCATTCAGAAATGTGGATGATATCCTTAAAGATATGGGTATTGAAACAGATGAAGCAAACAGAAAAGCTGTAAGGATACTGGGCTATAACAGTATGGAGATAAATGAGGCTTCCATTACACAGGTAAGAGAAGCTACAGAAAGGGTAATGAATGCCGTCAATGCTCTGACTCCCGCAAAAACACTGGAGCTTATCAGACAGGGTATTAATCCCATGGATATGAATATAGATGAGCTTGCCCATGTGTTAAGTAGTCTTACTCCTGAGGAGGCGGATGAGAAATACTCAAGATTTTTATACAAGCTTGAAAAGAGTTCGGATATAAATGAAAGCGAAAGAGAGGCTTATATAGGGATCTACAGACTGGTGAACAGGCTGGAAAAGACTGACGGTGCCGCTATCGGAGCATTGGTAAACAGTGACAGGGAAATCACATTTAAGAGTCTGCTCTCCGGTATGCGCAGCAGAAAAGTGTCATTTAACGAAACCATAGATGACAGTTACGGATTCTTAAACGATACCGTAAAAAAAGGCATAAGCATATCAGATCAGATAGAACAGGCTTTTGCGGGTGTTATCGGAAAAGAGGCTGATGAGCGACTTGAAGAACAGTATCTTAAGGATTCTTACAAAGATTATGCGAGTCAGCTTGAACAGAACCTGCAGGCAGCAGAAGAACTTGAATCAAACGGTGAGCCTGTAACACTCAGCAATATGGTTGCTTCAAATGCACTTTCGGGTTCGGATTCGGTATTCAGAATTATAAAGGGTTACTCAAAGAATACGGATGACAGACAGGATAATGTAGCTGAAAGCTATGATGAAGCTGTTGATTCTCTCATAGAGGGCTTTGAAGACAGAGACAGTGCGAAAAAGGCATACAGCAACGTGATCGAGCTGGGAAAACAGATAATAGAAGAAGTTCGTTATACTGCAGATGATACGATCGATCTTAAGCGGATCTCTCTTATGCACAAACAGCTTTCCATAGCAGGAAGCCGTGCTGACAGAGAGAATTATACGGTGCCGCTTCAGATAGGCAAAGAAGTAACGGCGATCAATCTGACACTGAGACATGAAGAGGGGGTAGCCGGAGAGGTTGATATATCCTTTGATTCGACTCAGTTCGGAAGGGTTACAGCCCATTTTTCGGTTGATGGACAAGCACATATGAGCGGAATGTTTGTTACGGAGAAGAAAGAGGGTATTGAGCCATTAAAAAGGGTAAGCGAAGCAATGGCTAAGAATACTGATGCCGTAACGGATTTCAGAGTTATAGAAGGAAGAGAAAATCGGACATTTGGCGATAAGATTTTTGCATCTGATGCCGATATAAGTAATGTGGACACAAAGGTACTGTACGGACTGGCCAGAGATTTTATGGTTCAATTGTCTAGACTGTGATCTTTATGGGTATGAAAAGGAGAAGACATTATGAGTATGAAGATAAACTACAATATATCAGCAATGCTGGCTAACAACTCATTGAAGACCAACGACAAGAAGCTGGGTGATTCACTCGCACGACTGTCATCGGGCTATAAGATCAACAGTGCAAAGGACAATGCGGCAGGTCTTGCCATAAGCAGAAGAATGAATGCCCAGATCAGAGGACTTCGTGAAGCAAATCAGGATGCAAAAGACGGTGCTTCTGTAGTTGAGATAGCTGACGGTGCTCTTGCTGAATGTCATGATATTCTTCAGAGGATCAATGAGCTGAGTGTTCAATCCGCAAACGGAACAATGACAGATTCCGACAGAGCTGCCATTCAGAGTGAGGTGGATCAGCTTACACAGGAACTTGTAAGAATAGGTAAAACAACAGAATACAATGGCCAGACACTTATGGATGGCACATTTGATCTAAAGGGATATGTTGAGAATAACAACAACGTAAAGGTTAAGTATTATTCCGATTCGGTTAAGTTCAGTGATTACAGCTTTTCTATCACAAAACCTACCGGCGGAAATGATATATATACAGTAGTGATGACCGATAAAGCAAATACGACCGATGTAAGAACCCTGACGGGAGAATTCAAAGACGGTCAGCTTATAGCTAAGGGTGAAGACGGTTACGAAGTAAGACTTGAGCTCAGAGACGGCTGGGATAATGATCCTGCTTCTACCAGTACACCTCCGGATAAGCTTAATACTGTAGGTATGGATGTTGAGCTTAAGGGATACGGTTCAATGACTCTTCAGATAGGTGCTAATGAAGGACAGACTCTGGATATGAGATTCCCGGAACTGTCACTCTTAAACCTTGGGCTTGGAAATACTGACGGAGAGCTTACATTGGTAGTGGGACCTCACGGTGATCCTGATCCTGCAGTTAATTATGCACAAAAAGCCGGAGAATCAATCTCCAGGGTAAGCAAAGCACTTGAGTTTGTATCTCAGATGAGAAGCCGTCTTGGTGCATATCAGAACAGACTTGAACATACGGAAACAAATCTGTCAGCATCAGAAGAGAACGTAACGGCAGCTTATTCACGTATCATGGATACAGATATGGCAGAGGAGATGTCAAAGTATTCTAACCTTCAGATAGTATCACAGGCTGCAACCGCCATACTTGCGCAGGCAAATGAAAGACCTTCGCAGATGCTTCAGCTGATCCAGTAGAATAAGGGGATTAATTACAGGGGAGGGACCTTATGGATAACGATCTTAAAAAACAATTTGCCATGCGTATACCGCAGGCCAACAATGTGCAGATGATAATGATCTCCTATGAGATAATAGATGCATATCTGCTTGAGGCAAAAGGATATCAGGCAGGTTCGGGAGATTATGTGCTGTGCATCGATAAAGCTAAAAGATGCATAGAGGAGATGATGAACAATCTTCACTATGAATATGATATTGCAAAAGATTTAAAGCAGTTGTACCTGTATATGAAAAAGAGACTTCGCCAGGCTATCTGCGAAAAGGATGCGGATGCCATAGAAGAGGTCAGAAAGATGATCAACCAGTTGCATGACTCATATGAATCAATAGCCGATACCGATAATTCGCAGCCCATGATGCAGAATGCGCAGTCTGTTGTTGCAGGAATGACATACGGTAAGAGCAAGACACTTGATGAGGCACCAACAGATATAGAAAACAGAGGTTTCAGGGTGTAGGATATATGTGAAGAACAAGATGAGAACCGGTTTTTGTTATCGAATTGCAAAAACCGGTTATTTTTTATGGTCTATTTGGTAAAAGGGCTGATCGAAAATTATGATATCCATATCGATAATTAATGCTTGACATATATACTGTGCTACGATTATACTTTGAAAAAAAGAAAGGAGAACCGAGATGTTAAATCTTAAGCAGAGAACAACAGAATACACATACACAGTGAATATTCGTGCGCTTATCATGGATAGTCTTTATTGTGTTTTGCCCTGTATAAGAGATAGGCATCGGGTTTGATATATTTTTAATCATGACCACTTATCCTTCGGGGTAAGTGGTTTTTTTATTGAAAGATTATGGTAAAAGATATGGAAAATAAAGATATTGGTAAAGTGAATAACAGTAAGAGAGGCGTGTTTGCAAGGACTCTTAGATATTTTCTCAGGTACAGACTGGCTGTAACAATCCTGTTTATAGTCTACTTTCTGCTGGCTGCTATAAGTGTGGCATGGCCCTATGTTATGGGAAAAGTGCTTTTTGACCATGTATTGGAAAAAGATGATATATATCTTTCCCGCTTTGGCTTATCGGGAAAGTATACTCTTGCACTTTTGTTCGTTGCGATCGTTTTGATCGGATGCAGACTGATATCCGAACTTACAAGGAGTATCCAGGGTTCGCTCATGGCAAAAGTGGCAACATCAACGGTCAGGGATATTAAGACTGATGTCTTTAATGCCATGAGCAAGCTTTCTCTTAACTTTTACACAAGCAAGCAGACAGGTGGTCTGATGACAAGGGTTATGACGGATTCATCCCGTGTGGCTGATTTCTTCATTGACGGTCTGCCGTCTGTTTTTGTGCAGGGTCTTACGATCATAGTTACATTTGTGGTCATGTACAGGCTTAACTGGCAGATGGCGCTTATCGCTTGTATACTGCTTCCTCTTTTAGTCTATATGACGGTGAAGTTAAGGCCCGGGCTGTGGTCTCTTTCGGGAAAGAGACACCGTGCCGAGAGATCGGTTTCCGGCAGAGCGAATGATAACCTTACAGGAGCCAGGGTAGTCAAAGCTTTCGGACAGGAAGAAAAAGAGATCGAGAGATTTGTAAAACCGAACAATGACCTAAAGGATGTTGAGATCAACATCGTAAGATTAAGAAACAGATTCACGATACTTTACAACCTGATTCAGGAGATATCCAGTATCTGGATATGGATTGTCGGTGTCTTCTTTGTTTTAAAGACACAGCAGATAGAACTGGGTGTACTGATAACCTTTGTCGGATATGTTGCTCAGCTTAACGGGCCGATGAATTTCTTTTCCTATGTGTTCAGAACATGGGCTGAAAGCATAAGTGCGGCCGAGAGACTGTTTCAGATCATAGATTCAGTACCGGAGATCACAGAGATAGATCATCCTGTCAGTATGAATGATTCCAAAGGAGAGATAGAGCTTGATGATGTAACCTTCGGATATCTTTCAGATATGCCGGTACTTAAAAATGTAAGTCTGAAAGTAAGAGAAGGAGAAATGCTTGGAATTGTAGGTCATTCCGGAGCAGGAAAAACCACTCTGGTTAATCTGATCTCAAGACTGTACGATGTCAACAGCGGAAGCATAAAGATAGACGGGACTGACGTTAAAGAACTGTCATTATCCGATCTTAGGAGAAATGTAGCATTGGTCTCGCAGGACACATACATATTCATGGGATCAGTCGCAATGAACATTGCCTATGGAAATGAGAATGCTACCAGAGCCGATATCATAAAGGCGGCTAAACTTGCAAGTGCACATGAGTTTATCTCAAAACTGCCGGACGGATACGATACGATAATCGGTGCCTCAGGAAAAGGTCTGTCCGGCGGTGAGAAACAGCGTATTTCAATCGCAAGGGCTATACTCGCAGATCCCAAGATACTCATACTTGATGAAGCGACCGCAAGCGTTGATACCGAGACTGAAAAAGCGATACAGAGTTCTCTTAGGTATCTTGTAAAAGGAAGAACCGTTCTTTCGATAGCACACAGACTTTCCACTCTTCGTGATGCCGACAGACTTATAGTCATAGAAAAAGGGCAGATAGTTGAAGAGGGAACTCATGACGAGCTTCTTAAGATGGAAAATGGCATCTTCCACAGATTATATGAGTTACAGAACAAGTCATTGGCATCTCACGGACTGTGGGAGAATGCAGTTTGATGATATATGGAAAGGATGAAAAATGGACAGCAAAGTAATAGATTTTTATGAAAAAGAAGCCGAAGAAATGACGGCAATGAACATTATAACCGAAAATGATATCTTCGAACGTACCGAGGGTGGTTTTCTTAATCTTACCTATAACGGGAAACTATATGAGCGCGTAAAGGTGGTCAGACTTTTTCCTTTTACGGATCCTGATAAGTATATCTCCATAAGAGAGAACGATGAACGAGCAAAGGAGATAGGTATCATAGAGGATCTGTCAGCATTTTCTAATGAAGCAGTGAAACTTATAAATGAACAGCTTGCACTGAATTATTACATTCCGGTCATAGAGAAGATAAACAGTATCAAAGATGAATCGGGTAACGCGTATTTTAACGTGACCACGGATAAAGGAGATCATGAATTTGTCATAAACATGTCATCCAATCCTGTCACGAAACTAACCGATACCAGACTTATCATAACCGATCTGGAAGAGAACAGATTTGAGATAAGAGATATAAGAAAACTCAGTCAGAAAGAATTAAGAAAGCTTGATCTGTTTTTGTAACAGAAAGATGAGTTGTCTTATACGGGGGGATTGACATGATATTAAGATATGAAATTCCAAATAAGATTACAGAAAAGATAAAACTTACAGGTGATGAACGCATATACTATGCAGTCCCTATAGATATTGACAGATATGCCAACAGGGCTGAGGGAGCGTATCTTGTAGTGACCACGACCAGGATATTGGTCTATGACGGCAAGGATATGACTGATACCTATAAGATCAATGAATGCAGCATGGCTAAGGCAGAAGCAAAAGTCGGCGGAGGAATACTTGTTGTAACTCATAACGGTATTGAAAAGATCGCAGCTCATTATTCGGCCAAGCATCTGGTAAGATATGCATATATTGCAAGAGGGATAAATATTCTGATCTCAGGAAGGTTTGAGGAAGTTGAGAGCAGGGAGTATGAGAAGATATGCCCTGAATGCGGACGTGCCATAGGAGGGACCGGAGAATGCACAAGGTGTTCGAAAGAAGGCGGTTCGAACCGGCTTTTGACAAGAGTTTTAAAGACATATAAAAAAGACTTTTTGGGTATATTTTTATTGATGGTGCTGGCGGCTATCACAACTCTTTTGAACCCGGAGATACAGAAGCATCTTATAAATGATGTACTAAAAGGTGGCGGGGGAATGAAAAAGGCGCTTGTGTTCCTTTCGATCATGTTCTCGCTGAGTGTGGGTATCGTTGTTGTAAACATATTAAAGAGCAATGCATCGACAAGACTGGGAGCCAGGATATCATCAGATCTAAGGCTTGAGCTATTTAAGAAATATCAGGAACTGCCGATCAGTTTCATTAATGACAGAAGACCAGGTGAACTTCTAAACAGGATAACGCAGGACACTTTATATATAAGGCAGTTCATGGAGGATGTGTTCTGTAACCTGTTTGCGGTCCTTTTCATATTTATATGGGATGTGCTTTTCATGATGCTGATAAATCTTAAGCTCGCTTTGCTTACTTTTGTATCTGTGCCGCTTGTGGTGTTTATGATCCTGGGATTCAGAAAGACCGTTTATCGTATCTTTCATATGCAGTTTCGTAAGAACGATGAGGTTTCAAGCAGCCTCCAGGATGTGATATCCGGAATGAGGGTCGTAAAGACATACGGTAAAGAAAAAGATGAATCCGAGCGGTTTAAGATCCTGTCTGGAGAATTTGCGCAGACACAGAGAAGAAACGAGACTTTCTGGGCGGTCTTCCAGCCTATAATATCTTTCCTTATGGGAATGGGAGTGGTCACGGTCGTGTATTTCGGAGGTCTATATGTATTTGACGGCAGCATGTCTCCGGGAGAGCTGTATCAGTTCATAACATATACTCTTTTATTGTTCCAGTATATTGAATGGATGAGCCGTATGCCCAGAGAGCTTACCCAGCTTATAAGCAGTATCGAAAGAATAGATGATATACTGCGCCAGAAGGTTGATCATGAGGATGAGGATCGTGTTCACGATATTAAGATAAAGGGTGAGATCACATTCGATCATGCCACATTCGGATACAAGTCATACCAGCCTGTTTTGGAGGATATCAACGTGACTGTAAAGCCGGGAGAGATGATCGGTATAGTCGGAGCCTCGGGAACAGGCAAATCCACACTTATCAATCTGCTTATGAGATTGTACGAGGTAGATGACGGAAGGCTCTTAATCGATGGGACAGATATAAAAGACATAAGTTTGAGATCATACAGGTCACAGCTTGGAGTTGTTTTGCAGGAGACATTTTTATTCTCAGGCACGATAATCGATAACATAAGATTTTCTAAGCCGGATGCAACATATGGAGAGATAATCAGAGCTGCAAAAATGGCGAATGCACATGAGTTTATCTGCAATCTCAAAGACGGATACAATACATATGTCGGAGAGAGGGGCTCATCACTCTCGGGAGGAGAGCGTCAAAGGATAGCGATCGCAAGAGCCATACTGACCGATCCAAGACTGCTTATACTTGATGAAGCGACATCCAGTCTTGATACGGAAAGTGAATTCATGATACAAAAGGCGCTTGACAGACTTACAGAAGGCAAGACAACATTTGCGATAGCTCACAGGCTTTCAACTCTTCAGAAAGCAGATCGTCTGATGGTAATAGACGGGCATAAGATCGCTGAGATAGGAACGCATGAAGAACTGCTGGCGATGAAAGGAATATATTATAAGCTTTATACTGCTCAGATCACAGCCTGAATCGTGGGATCTGATCTCATACAGATAAGATGAGTATCCTCATATATCAAATGCGATATATGAGGATTTTTTTTTCGTTATAAACCTGTTATAATTCTATTTGGATTGTTTTATCCCCGAAAAATGTGGAAAGAAGGCAAAGGCAGTGAAAAAGATAGTTTTGACGGGCGGTGGAACCGCAGGACATGTCACACCTAACATAGCGTTGCTTCCTTCATTGGAGAAAGCAGGATACGAGATATATTATATTGGTTCATATGACGGCATCGAGAAAAGGCTGATGGCTGATTACAACGTAAAGTATTATGGTATAGCCACCGGTAAATTCAGAAGATATTTTGATCTTAAGAATTTCTCTGATCCTTTTAGGGTTTTGAAGGGATACAGAGAGGCCAAAAAGATACTTAAGGAGATTGATCCGGATGTCATTTTCAGCAAAGGTGGCTTTGTTTCTGTTCCTGTTGTTCGTGCGGCCGGAGATCTTAAGATACCCTGTGTCATACATGAATCCGATATGTCACCGGGTCTTGCCAACAAACTCTGCATTCCCGTAGCCGATAAGGTATGCTGCAATTTCCCCGAGACAATATCCAAAGTTCCCGCAGGGAAGGCAGTGCTTACCGGATCGCCTATAAGAGCAGAACTTATGCAGGGAAGTATAGAAGCAGGCTATAAGCTTTGCGGCTTCAATTCTTCAAAGCCGGTTATCATGGTAATCGGCGGTTCTCAGGGAGCACAGAGTATAAATGAGGTTGTAAGAGAATCTCTTGATACGCTTCTTAAGGATTTTCAGATAGTACATATATGCGGCAAGGAAAAAATGGATAACCTTAAGCTTTCTGTCCCTGGTTATAAGCAGTTTGAATATCTTAAGGCAGAACTCAAGGATGCGTTTGCCATGTCGGATGTTGTTATATCAAGAGCTGGTGCAAATGCGATATGTGAACTGCTCGCACTTAATAAACCCAATATTCTCATCCCTCTTTCAGCCGGTACAAGAGGAGACCAGATACTTAATGCATCATCTTTTGAAGGACAGGGATTCAGTGCGGTCATAAGAGAAGAAGCACTCGATCCGATCTCGCTTGTTGAGACGGTTCATGAGGTATTCCTTAACAGAAAGCAGTACATTGAAAACATGGTCAGCAGCGGTCAGCTAAACTCTATAAAGACCATTATGGGTCTGATTGAGGAATGTGCCGATAAATCATCGAAAGAATAAGGAACACTGACATAGATGGTCGTCAGATTATTTGAAAAGTATATGCAGGATATGGGGTATGACATTTTGCCGACATCATATCCGCAGATAAAAGAATATATTCGTGAAGAAAACGGCTATTTGAATACCATTCAGGTCATTGAACTAAAGGATGAACCTGTTTTTGATCATGACAGGTTTGTAGAGTATACAAAAGATGTCTCTTCAATGATAAAGGATAAGGATATTCATGTTATGACTGTCGTTTTCTGTGAGGATCGACATCTTGCAGACAGCATGGTTTCAGACGAATACATGTGCTGGATCATAGACAGTAAGGATCTTTGTTTTGTTGAAAGAGCCTGCGATGAAGTCCAGGATTTCTACGGACTTAAGGGAATGCTGACAGGCTGGCTTAAAGATACCAAAGCCCTGATTGAATCGGGTGATATGCATGCGATCAGTGATAAGCTTCTGAATAATGAGGAACGTGAGAACCTTAAGGAAAAAAACAGTAAGAAGCCGTCTCCCGTAGCTGTAACCCTTGTTATAATAAATTCTATAGTGTTTCTTACATCGGCTATTATAGGAAATGTTGCCGCAAACGGTACAAATCCTTTTGTGAGCGCCGGACAGATGGATCCAAACGGGATAATCGCAGGTGAATATTACAGATTCTTAACAGCGGCATTTCTCCACGGCGGCATACAGCATCTTGCGGGAAATATGATCCTTTTGTATTTCATGGGAGAGATGGTGGAGCATAATATCGGATCTGTCAGATTTGCAATAGTATACCTGTTATCAGGTATACTGGGAAATGTGGTATCATATACATATGAGATGTTATCCGGATCAAGGTATGTTTCGGTAGGAGCATCCGGGGCGGTATACGGCATCATGGGAGCGTTATTGTATCTGGTGATAAGAAAGGCCAAAGGCCTGAATATACCGATAAAAAGGATGGTGCTGGTACTGGCCTATTGCATATACAGCAGTTTTGCCACAGAACATGTGGATTATGCAGCTCATATTGGCGGTCTGATCAGTGGTTTTTTGCTTACTACCGTTATATGCGAACTGACAAAGAAAAAAGGAGGGGAATCGGAAAGTGAAAGTTAATATTTACTACGGCGGAAGAGGACTGATGGACGATCCGACACTCTTCGTTATAGATAAGATGCAGAGCGTTCTTGAAGAACTCAATGTCAAAGTAGAAAGATATATGCTCTGCGAACAGAGAGCGGCAATAACCACACTTCCCCAAACATTAAAGGATGTTGACGGCATAATACTTGCGACTACTGTTGAATGGTATGGCATTGGTGGATATATGCAGCAGTTTCTGGATGCATGCTGGCTTTACGGAGACAAGGAAAAGATAGCAGGGATATATATGTGTCCGATAGTCATGTCTACAACCTACGGAGAAAGAGAAGGAAAGTTAAATCTTTCTCAGGCATGGGAGATACTCGGAGGTCTTCCCTGTTCGGGAATCTGCGGATATATAGCAAATGCGGCTTCTCTTGAGATGGATGACAGATATACAACACTCATTGAGAAAAAAGCCGAGAATGTTTACAGGACAATAAAACAGAAGATGATAAGTTTTCCTGCGAGCAATCAGGCAGTCAAGCAGATGGTATCGGTGTCAACAAACACCGATCTGACACCACAGGAGTCGGAGCAGCTGTCACAGTATGCTGCTGATGACAGTTATGTTCAGCGTCAGAAAGAAGATATACAGGATCTTGCCAGGATGTTCAAAGGCATGATGGGTAAGGAACCTACAGAAGGTGAATCATACATAAGCGCATTAAAAGAGCACTTTAACCCTGTTGCCGGTTTCAAGGCGGGATATAAGATAATGATCGGAAAGAAGCCTCTTTCCATTAAAGTAGACGGAGCAGAGGCTGAGTATCTGTTAGAACCTATAGATAAAGCCGATGTTGAGATAAGCATAAACGAAGAGACAATGCAGGATATAATATCGGGAAGAATGACTTTCCAGAGAGCATTTATGGCTGGAAATATGAAGATGAAGGGCGACTTTAAGATATTGAGAACCCTTGATGAGCTGTTTGTTTTTATGTCATAGCGCGGATGAAAAGAGGTAAAGGATGAAAGACGACAATTGTATTTTTTGTAAACTGGCAAATGGTATTATCCCCACCAATTCAATCTATGAAGATGAGGATTTCAATGTTATACTTGATGCCGGACCTGCTACAAAGGGACATGCACTCATTATCCCCAAGGAGCATTATAAGAACATATACGAGTTACCGGAAGAGACTGCCGGAGAGGTTTTCAAACTTGCTAAGAAACTAGCGATCAAAATGACTGACAAACTGGGAGCGGACGGATTTAATATCGTTCAGAATAACAATGAAGTAGCAGGACAGTCAGTATTTCATTTTCATATGCATCTGATCCCGAGATATGAGGGAGACGGACAGCATATACTGTGGAAACCTACAGAGCCCGATGCAGAAGTGCTTAAGAGCATAGCAGAGAGCCTAAGGATGTAATTGAAACAACCCCCCAAAAGTTTGAATCTGCCAAAAAGGTTTGGAGAATGACAGGGGTTAAGCGAATATATAAGAAGGAGATTTACATTATGAGTAAAGTAACTTTTGACTACTCCAAGGCCGGAGTGTTTGTTGCCGACCATGAAGTAGAGAACATGAAGAAACTGGTACTTGATGCAAAGGAGCTTTTAGTATCCAAGAAGGGACCGGGCAACGATTTTTTAGGATGGATCGATCAGCCGGTAGCATATGATAAGGATGAATTTGCACGTATCAAGGCAGCAGCAGCCAAGATTCAGAGCGATTCCGATGTACTCTTGGTTGTCGGCATAGGCGGATCTTATCTCGGTGCAAGAGCTGCTATAGAGTTTTTGAGACACGGTTTCTACAACATGATCAGCAAAGAGCAGAGAAAGACTCCCGAGATCTATTTTGTAGGAAATTCAATAAGTTCTACATATCTTAAGAATCTGATCGATGTTATAGGAGACAGAGATTTTTCCATAAACATGATCTCAAAATCAGGAACTACTACAGAGCCTGCAATCGCTTTCCGTGTTCTTAAGGCTATGATGGAGAAGAAATACGGCAAGCAGGAAGCTGCAAAGAGGATCTATGCAACAACTGACAAAGCTAAGGGATCTCTTAAGGGTCTTGCTACTGAAGAAGGTTATGAGACCTTTGTTGTTCCGGATGATATAGGTGGAAGATTTTCTGTTCTTACAGCTGTAGGACTTCTTCCTATCGCAGTAAGCGGAGCAGATATCGATAAGCTTATGGAAGGTGCGGCAAGCGGACGCGAGATGGCACTTAATAATGCATTTGAGGAGAATGATGCTCTTAAGTATGCAGCTCTTCGTAACATCCTTTACAGAAAAGGAAAATCAATAGAGATCCTTTGTAATTATGAGCCTGCTGTACATTATGTATCAGAGTGGTGGAAACAGCTTTACGGTGAGAGCGAAGGAAAGGATCAGAGAGGAATCTTCCCTGCAAGCGTGGATCTTACAACAGATCTTCATTCAATGGGTCAGTTTATACAGGACGGTGCAAGAAACATGTTTGAGACCGTTATAAATGTAGAGAAATCCAGAGAAGAGATCGTTATTGAAGAAGAACCTGTGGATCTTGACGGACTTAACTATCTGACAGGAAAGACAGTTGATTTTGTAAACAAATCTGCTATGAACGGTACAATACTTGCTCATACGGACGGACAGGTTCCCAACTGTATGATCAATATCCCTGAGATGAATGAGTATTATCTTGGCCAGTTGTTCTATTTCTTTGAGTTTGCATGTGGCGTAAGCGGATATATACTTGGTGTTAATCCGTTTAATCAGCCCGGTGTAGAAAGCTATAAGAAGAACATGTTTGCTCTTTTGGGCAAGCCGGGATATGAAGCTCAGCGCGAGGAATTGTTAAAGAGATTGTAATCGATCACTTTGGCGATAAAGGATATAAAGGAAATCAGCGCCCTTTGCAGGGCGCTGAAGTTTTAATGTATAGAGACATCTAGCTCGGCAGAAGCTAGTTATCTGGCATATGAAATTAACCTTCTATATTAATTATCGTCAACTATGTCACCATTTATTAGACTTAATCCGGTAGCTACACCTGATTCTGTAAAGTATGGCATACCATTTATCTCATGAGCGGTAATGGTTATCTTATTTGTTGAATCAAACCATTTCTTTGATCGGAGTTCATAAGAGGTTATACCTGCATTTTCAAGAGCAAGCTGCCAGTAAAGATCATCACCGCTAATTGAGGTGTTAACCGTAGTTCTGACACCGGGAACTATCTCAATCTTGCAGGTATTGGGTATTGCTACTCTGTGTCTGTCTGCATCGGCTGCAAATGTCTCTGCAGAATGGCATAAGGTTTCGATGTTCTGTACATCGGCTGCCATACGGGAGTTTTCTACCCACTTTATGAATTGTGGAGCAAGTACACCAACAAGAACTGCCATAATAGCAATTACAACTATAAGTTCTACAAGCGAGAAACCGCTGTTTTCATGGTGGCTTTTCATAACTCTTGCTCCTCCTCTGAGTTTATAATACTACAAGTAAAACAATTTTACAAGAGAAATCTTAAAAAAAATTAAGGTAAATTTAAGGTTATTTTATGAAAATAGTTTTTTTGGACAGAAATACAATAGGATTTGATATAGAAACAGCGATTTTTAGGGATTTTGGAGAACTTGAAGAACATGATTCCTGCGGCGTATCAGACAGTAAAAAATATATTAAAGATGCAGATGTTGTCATATTTAATAAGACCGTCATGAATGAGGATATGTTAAAGGATGCCATGAACGTCAAGCTGTTATGCGTAACAGCTACAGGTTATGACAATGTGGATCTGGATTACTGTAAAAGCAGGAAGATTGCGGTATGCAATGTGAAAGGCTATTCAACGCCGGCAGTAGTACAGCATACATTTGCACTGGCACTATATGTACTTGAAAAGATAAGTTACTATGATAACTATGTTAAGTCAGGCGAATATTGCAAGGCCAGCGGCTTTTCGAATTTTGATGAACGATATTTCGAACTGGATGGAAAAACCTGGGGAATTGTCGGTATGGGCAATATAGGCAAGGGTGTAGCAGCAGTCGCATCGGCTTTCGGATGCAGAGTGATATATTATTCCGCTTCCGGGAACAATTGCTCGGATCTTTATGAAAGAGTTGATTTTAAAACTCTGTTAAATAAAAGTGATATATTATCACTGCATTGCCCGTTAAGTGAAAAGACCAGGGGATTAATGGATATAGAAGCCTTTAAGCAAATGAAAAAGTCTGCTATACTTGTAAATGTGGCCAGAGGACCGGTAGTGGATGAACAGGCGCTTTATACAGCACTAACGGAGAACTTGATTGCAGGTGCAGGATTGGATGTTCTTGGAAAGGAACCGATGAGCATCGACAATCCACTGATAAAGATAAAAGACAGCAGGAAACTCATTATAACTCCTCATATGGCATGGGCAAGTGTAGAGGCCAGAAAAAGGTGTGTTCAGGAGATATATAAGAATATAGAAAGTTTCCTGGCTGGAGATACAAGAAACAGAGTTGATATTTGATTCCAAAGGAATCTGAAATAAGCTAACAGGAAAGGGAGATAGTTATGGAGAGTATCATCAGAGATATAAACCTGGCAGAGTCGGGAGAGAGAAAGATAGAGTGGGTAAAAAGAAACTGTGATCTTTTAAGGACATTGGAGAAGGAATTTACTGAGACAAAGCCTTTCGCAGGTAAGAAGGTTGCTCTTTCAGTACATTTGGAGGCTAAGACGGCATACCTTTGCAAGGTTCTGGCAGCGGGTGGAGCAGAGATGTATGTTACCGGTTCCAATCCGCTTTCTACACAGGATGATGTTGCGGCTGCACTTGTAAAGGCAGGGCTCAATGTTTTCGCCTGGTATAACGCGACCGAAGAAGAGTATAATTCGCATATTCGTAAAGTTTTGGAGATCGGACCCAACATAATCATAGATGATGGCGGAGATCTTGTTCATATGATGCATACAGAGTTTGTTGACCTGATCCCTAACGTCATCGGCGGATGCGAAGAGACCACAACCGGTATTATCAGACTTGAAGCCATGAACAAAAAGGGTGAGCTTAGATTCCCCATGGTAAGAGTTAACAATGCTGATTGTAAGCATCTTTTTGATAACCGTTACGGAACGGGACAGTCTGTCTGGGATGGAATAAACAGAACAACAAACCTTATCGTTGCCGGTAAGAACGTTGTAGTTGCCGGTTATGGCTGGTGCGGCAAAGGAGTCGCTATGAGAGCAAAAGGACTCGGTGCAAAAGTCATAGTAACTGAAGTCAATCCTATAAGAGCGATAGAAGCCGTAATGGATGGTTTTGAAGTAATGCCCATGAATGATGCTGCAAAGATAGGTGATTTCTTTGTTACTGTAACAGGTTGTGATAAGGTAATAGATAAAGATGATTTTGCGGTAATGAAGGATGGAGCGATATTAACAAATGCAGGTCATTTTGACTGTGAAGTGGATATGGCCGGTCTTCGTGAAATGGCTGTAGAATCAAAACAGATGAGAAACAACATAATGGGATATAAGCTTCCCACTGGTCAGTGGCTCTGTGTAATAGCAGAAGGCAGACTTGTAAATCTTGCAGCCGGTGACGGACATCCTGCGGAGATTATGGACATGAGCTTTGCGATCCAGGCATTATCTGCCAAGTATCTTGTTGAACATCAGGGTAATCTTGAAAGCATGCTTATAGATGTTCCTGAAGATGTGGATATGGATGTGGCATCCAGAAAGCTTGCATTCTTAGGTAAGAAGATAGATACTCTGACTGAGGAGCAGATAGCTTATCTGAACGCTTCTCTGTAATATATATGTGATCTGAAGGCGAAAGGTTTGAATTAAAGACAATAAAAGTGCACTCCCGACAGGAGTGCACTACTAATATACGTCAAAAAAGCTTATTCCTCGTCGTCGCCTCTTGTACCGATGAAGCTGGCTACAGAAGAAACAACACTTGAAACTACGCTGATAACCACAGCTATTATGATTATAAGAAGGCCACCGCCCAAGATCAAAAATGAACCTGCCATATGAATTACCTCTGAATATTCAAAATATCCCTTGCGGGAAAATATAATCTGTGACTAATACACAGTATGCCATGAAAATCGGCAAAAATCAATAAACATAGAAAAGATAATAAATATGAAAGAAATCGAGAGACCAAAAAAAGACAGAAACATAAAAGCTGATGTGATACGAGGATTTGCCATAATAACCGTTATAATCGGACATTGTATCCAGAACGGTAATGGATGGTATTACTTTATTGATGGTGCTTATTGGAGCAATAAAGTCTATCAGTTTATATACAGTTTTCATATGCCGCTATTCATGCTGCTTGCCGGATGGTTTGCATATTACAGTATCAAAAAGGTTGAAGGTGACAGAAAAGCACAGTGGAAGCTCTTGGGCAAGAGAGCATTCACTTATGTAACACCCATATTCTTATGGACTCTTTTTGAGTTTTTAAGAGGAGAGATAATGAGGGTGTCTCAGGGTGAGGCGCCTACACAGATGAGCACCATGTTTATATGGTTTATAAACTACTTTATAACAAACCTTTGGTTTTTATGGGCTGTTCTTATCTGTCTTATCATAGTCTTTGTTATGCATCTTTATCTTGAAGACAACATTCCGTTATATGTTGTGGCATTCTGCAGTTTCTATATCCTGCCGGATGCTGCCAATCTGGGAGTATATAAGTATCTGATACCATATTATGTTGCGGCATTCTATGTAAATATGTGTCTTGATAAGTTTTCAAATGTAAAAGAGATTGAAAATGAAGAAGAGGAATCACTAGGAAATAAGGTATATAGGCTTATCAATAAGCTGATCGTTTCTTATAAAAATAAGCCCAATATGTATCTGGTGATTCTGGCCGTTATATTTGGTGTTATGTTCCTGTTTTATAATTCACAAACATTTATTTATGTATCGGGATATCGAATCAGCAGAACGGGTTTAGTAAAGAAGGTTATATTAGATACATACAGAACAGTGATCGGGTTTGTGGGGAGTGCATTTTTCATGATCCTTTGGGACAGGATCGTTGATCGTTTCA
Source organism: Lachnospiraceae bacterium (assembly GCA_016286035.1). GTDB lineage: Bacteria > Bacillota > Clostridia > Lachnospirales > Lachnospiraceae > Colinaster. The sequence continues at coordinate 71,913 of JAEERY010000070.1, read as the reverse complement.
AAGATTGCAAGTGGCATTTGCTCACTGCTTTTGGAAGAAACAGTCTGGGTATATATATCCTTCAGGGGTATTATATTCTGATAGTAATGGCTAGCTATACAAACAATCTGACATGGATCAAATGGTATCACATTCCGATAGAAGTAGTTATAATAAGTGCGATTTCACTGATAACTGCGATCGTTTTGGGAAAGATACCTGTTGTTAAGATATTGGTCGGGAAGATGTAATTCTTTTACACTTTAGATTGATATTTGCAACACAATCCTATATCATAAATATAATCCCATAAGGGAACTGCTAAATATTGGTGCTAAATGTAAAGGAGGTTACTTATGAAGTATGTATGTACAGTTTGCGGTTACATCTATGAGGGCGACAATCCCCCTGCTGAGTGTCCTGTTTGCCACGCTGCAAGTGACAAATTCAAGGTAGTTGAGGGAGAACTCACTCTTGCTGCTGAGCATGAGTATGGTGTATATGCGAAAACAGTAAAGAACAATCCTGATATCAAAGAAGAAGACAAAAAGTACATCTTTGATCAGTTAAAGGCTAATTTCCAGGGTGAGTGCTCTGAGGTTGGTATGTATCTTTGCATGGCTCGTATAGCTCATCGCGAGGGATATCCGGAAATAGGTCTGTATTGGGAAAAAGCTGCTTTTGAAGAAGCAGAGCATGCTGCTAAGTTTGCAGAACTTCTTGGTGAGGATCTTGAGCCTAACATGAAGGCTTCCACAAAGGAAAACCTTAAGTGGAGAGTTGATTGCGAGTTTGGCGCTACAGCAGGTAAATTTGATCTTGCAAAGTGCGCAAAGATGAACAACCTTGATGCGATCCATGACACTGTTCATGAGATGGCTCGTGACGAGGCTAGACACGGTAAGGCTCTGAAGGGGCTTTTAGACAGATATTTTGGTTAAATAACGGGTATTTATGAAGCATTAATGGCAGGCGAATTCGCCTGCCATTATTTGTGTTCTTATATAATTGTCATAGACGTTTTGTTAGATGTTATGCAACGTTGTGCATACCTGAAAGATAAGTGAACATCTTTACTGCATCTGTCTTGTCAGAGAATGAAAGTTCAAGTTCCTTGATAGTACCTTCAACGTAAGTCTCTGAAAGAAGATTGAGGTTTTCACCGTTTTTGCTGCTGAGTGTGATGTGCTCTCCGTTATCGTTAACAAGTTCTACATTTCCTTCACACTCTGAAAGTGTCTCAAAAAATTCTTTTGTGTTCTCAATGTTGTAAATTTTCATAATAATATTCCTCCTGTTTGTGTGCCTCCCCGGGCGCACATCGTATTTACTCTTTTCTCTTTACACCTGTATTATCGTGCAAAGAATATGCAGGGGCAAGGCTTCTCTTAAACAAAAATACCAAAATGACGACCGTAAAATTGTGCACAATGCATAATTTGTAATATATATGACGATTTAACAGGCTGTTTTCATTTATCAAAAGACGATGTTTTATACTTTTTTTATACTTTTATCCCGAATACTTTCTTTTATAGTGCATATTAAGTGATATACTTAAAACATGAATCTGAAGAAAAGACTGACAATTACATATGTGATATTGCTGTCTATTCCTATACTTATAGCGGTGATAGGATTCTGTGTTGTGCTGATTTCCGGAAGTGAATTTGTTCCAAGGCCGCTTTTTATGGAAGTATTTATTGCATTGATCGCAGCACTTCTGATAATGTCACTGGTATTGACGACATGGACGAACAAAGGAGTCTTTACACATATAAGGAAGTTAAATGAAGCAATGGACTGTATTGCTAAGGGTAACTTTGATTATGTACTTTCGGCAGACGTTTGTTCCGGTGAGATAGCACAGCTTTATAAGAGCTATGAGGATATGCGATTAAAGCTTAAGGAGAGCTCTGAAGATACTCTTCATAACGAGCAGCAAAACAGGGAACTCATAAGCAATATCACTCATGATCTCAAGACTCCCATAACAGCCATAAAGGGATATGTAGAAGGTATCATGGATGGCGTTGCAGATACCGATGAGAAAAAGGATAAGTATGTAAAGACCATTTATAACAAAGCCATAGAGATGGACAGACTTATCAATGAACTGACATATTATTCGGGAATAGATTCAAACCGTATCCCGTATACATTTCATCGTATCGATGTATCCGATTTCTTCAATGATTGTGTGGAAGAAGTTGGAATGGATCTGGAAAACAAGAATATTGAGCTTAACTATTCCAACCTGCTTGAGCCGGGTACGCGTATTATCGCTGATCCTGAACAGTTCAAGAAGGTTATCAACAACATTATCGGAAACTCTGTCAAATATATGGACAAGGAACATGGTATCATAGATATCCGTCTTCTGGATGCCGTTGATTCGATAAGAGTCGAGATAGAGGATAACGGTAAGGGAATAGCTGCAAAGGATATAGGAAATATATTTGAGAGATTTTACCGCACCGATGCTTCAAGGAATTCTTCAAAGGGCGGAAGCGGTATAGGTCTTTCGATAGTAAAGAAGATTGTGGAAGATCACGGGGGCTACATTTGGGCTACGAGCAAAGAGGGCGAAGGCACCTGTATGCATTTCGTGTTAAGAAAGTATATCGAACAACAAAAGCCTGAACAGGAAGAGGTGGATGTATGAACAAGAAAGTATTGATAGTTGAAGATGAAGTTGCGATAGCCGATCTTGAGAAGGACTATCTTGAACTGAGCGGATTTGATGTTGCTATAGAAAATGCAGGTGACAGCGGACTTAAACGTGCCTTGGATGAGGATTTCAATATAATAGTGCTGGATCTTATGCTTCCCGGTGTGGATGGGTTTGAAGTCTGCAAAAAGATACGTGAGAAGAAAGATGTTCCGATAATCATGGTATCTGCAAAGAAAGAGGATATTGATAAGATAAGAGGTCTCGGACTGGGAGCGGATGATTATATAACCAAGCCGTTCAGTCCAAGTGAGCTTGTGGCAAGGGTTAAGGCACATCTGTCCAGATATGAGAGACTGATAAATTCTAATCAGAAGATCAATGATGTCATCGAGATCAGAGGTATAAAGATAGATAAGACAGCCCGCAGAGTTTATGTTGACGGTGAGGAAAAAGCCTTTACAACCAAGGAGTTTGATCTGCTCACTTTTCTGGCAGAAAATCCCAATCATGTATACACAAAAGAGGAACTCTTCAGGGAGATTTGGGATATGGATTCATTCGGTGATATCGCAACCGTAACTGTTCATATCAAGAAGATAAGAGAGAAGATCGAGATAGACACTGCAAAGCCCCAATATATTGAGACTATATGGGGTGTCGGATACAGATTTAAAGTTTAATATATTATGTTTAAAGCGGCATCATTCAGTATGTGAATGGTGCCGCCTGCTATTGAAGATAACCACACTATATGCTAAAATTTTCTTGTTTGGAGTTACTTTTTTGTATATTAAATAGAGAGGTATAGGGGTTATGTTTAATGAGACTTTTTGGGCATTGGTCCCGGCGCTGGTAGCCATTTCACTGGCATTGATCACTAAGGAAGTTTACAGCTCACTCTTCGTTGGTATCGTGGTGGGAGGTCTGCTGTATGCTCAGTTTAATGTTGTGGCTGCATTTGATCATCTTTACAATGACGGATTTGTAGCTGTTCTTTCGGATTCCTATAACGTAGGAATACTGATATTCCTGGTTGTACTGGGAGCCATGGTGGCACTCATGAATTATGCGGGCGGGTCGGCCGCGTTTGGTGAGTTTGCCAAGAAAAAGATCAAGACAAGAGTAGGAGCTCAGCTTGCGACTATAGCGCTGGGAGTTCTTATATTCATAGATGATTATTTTAACTGCCTTACAGTTGGCAGTGTTATGCGTCCGGTAACGGATGAACATAAGATTTCAAGAGCAAAACTGGCCTATCTCATTGATGCGACGGCAGCACCTATATGTATCATCGCACCAATTTCAAGCTGGGCAGCAGCAGTTGCGGGATTCGTAGAGGGTGAGGACGGTTTTACGGTTTTCCTTAAAGCGATCCCATACAATTATTATGCATTGCTGACCATACTGATGATGATTCTCATAGCTGTTTTCAATATTGACTTCGGTCCCATGAAAAAACATGAGATGAATGCTATGAACGGAGATCTGTTCACATCAGGAAAAGCGGCAGAGACAAAAGAAAAGATACCGACAAATGATAAAGGTAAAGTTATCGACCTGGTATTCCCTGTCATTATCCTGATAGTATGCTGTGTCATCGGCATGATCTATTCAGGCGGATTCTTTGGTCCTGACGGTGTTAGTTTCATTGAAGCATTCTCTAATTCGGATGCATCGATCGGTCTGGCTATGGGTAGTATCACGGCACTCATAATTACGATTATTTTCTTCCTTTACAGAAAAGTATTAAACTTCAAGCAGTGTATGAACTGTATCCCGGAAGGATTTAAGCAGATGGTTCCCGCAATTTTGATACTAACCTTTGCGTGGACCCTAAAGGCTATGACAGATTCACTCGGAGCAAAGGAATATGTGGCAGGAGTTATTGCAGGCGGTGCGGAAAGCTTATTTAATTTCCTTCCTGCGATAGTGTTCCTTGTAGGATGTTTCCTTGCCTTTGCAACAGGAACAAGCTGGGGAACCTTCGGTATTCTTATACCTATAGTAGTTGCAGTATTTTCGGGTACAAATCCGCAGTTGATGATCATATCGATCTCTGCATGCATGGCCGGTGCGGTTTGCGGTGACCATTGTTCACCCATATCGGATACAACGATCATGGCAAGTGCGGGAGCTCAGAGTGATCATATAAATCATGTAAATACTCAGCTTCCATATGCGATCGTATGTGCAGCAGTCTCTTTTGTGACATATATAGTTGCGGGATTCACACAAAATGCATGGATAGCGCTTCCTATAGGTGTAGCTATCATGGTCGGTGTGATGTATATCATAAAATACAGTATGAAAGATACAGGTGAAAAAGCAGCGGAATAGATGATTTGGGGCATGGCTTTTAGCCATGCCTCTTAAGGCTTAATAAGGAATCATTGGTTAAATATCGGATGAGGTGAATTCTTATGGAATATGATATCGACAGATTTTCATTGGCTGATGCAAATGAGTTTATAAGCGGTAATGTTGATGCGTTATTGTTTGTTGACGCAAAGGCTGATACGTTCAAGGCACTGGTCAAAAGGGGGATGTTTACAGACTTTATTGAAGATAAGGGAAGCTATCATGAACTGATAGAAAAACTATGGTTTCATCTGAGTGATACCATGGAAAAGATCACGGAAGATTATCAGGTTTTTATCCCTACATTCGGTCAGTTCAGCGGTAAATACAGCAGAAGATTAAAGATTGTTGATAATGAGACTCCGCATGCGATACAGATGACCATCTATCCTCTTGATGAGAATTATTATCTTATTCTTTTGGATGAGCTGGATAACAGTGAATACATGAAGGATTTCTTAACAAGTGAAAAGGTCAGCACTATTCAGAATACATATCTTTTCTCGATGTATATCGATCTTTTCAAAGACTCTACGAGCAGTCTCAGTATCACGGAGATATCTGACGAGACCGTTCATTCAAGCGTTAAGTATTCCGAGTGGAGATATATGATCGTCAATATGATCTGGCCTGATGATCAGGAACTGTTCATGGAAAGAACGGATCCCGAGTATCTTAAAAAGAACATCATGCCCGGACGAACAGCTTCTTTTGATTGCCTTATGCAGAATCTTGAAGGCAAATACATATGGGTTAAGCTGATATTCTCTCGTGCTGAGACCAATAACAGTGAAGAAGACTACAGATTTGTCTTTATGGTCCAGGATATTCATGAAAACTCCGTTCAACTGATGTCTACTTTGAAAAAATATGAAGAACTGGCATCTAAAGATACTTTAACCGATGTATTTAATCATGGAAGAATAGAGACAGAGATATATAATGCCATAGAGATAGTAGCACGTACTGACAGAGCCGTATCCATGATGATGTTTGATATCGATTATTTCAAAAACGTGAATGATAAATACGGACATGCCGTCGGCGATATGACGTTGAAACATTTTGCTTATCTGCTCAAGGAATACTTTAAATCCGTAAATGCAGTTATAGGAAGATGGGGCGGTGAGGAATTTGTGGCAGTATGCTACGATGCCGATATAAACAAAGCAGCCAGATATGCAGAGGAGATAAGAAATAAAGTATCCGGTGAGGAATTCAAGGTTGCAGGAAATGTGACCTGCAGTATCGGTCTGACTCAGATCTCGAAAGAAGATAATTTCAATCAGGCTTTTGATCATATGGATAAAGCGCTTTATCAGGCAAAATCAGACGGAAGAAACTGCGTAAGATAAGAACAGAAGAGAGAAGACAGGTGTTATTACAGGAGCTTACAAAAGAAAGATTATTCTATTATTTCAGTGAATTGGCCAAGATCCCGCACGGATCACGTAATACAAAACAGATAAGTGATTATTGCGTGAGATTTGCAAAAGAAAGAGGACTTGAATATCATCAGGATGAACTCAATAATGTGATCATTATTAAGAAAGCCTCAAAAGGCAGGGAGAATGATGAACCTTTAATCCTGCAGGGACATCTTGATATGGTGTGTGAAAAAGCTGAAGGTGTCACCAAGGATATGACAGCCGAAGGGTTGGATCTTTTCATAGACGGTGATTTCCTTGGTGCTGAAGGAACAACACTGGGTGGTGATGACGGTATTGCCGTTGCCATGATACTTTCGATACTTGAGGATGAAGAGCTTTCACATCCAAGATTAGAGGCGGTATTTACCGTGGATGAAGAGATAGGGATGCTTGGAGCGGCCGCAATAGATGTATCACCGTTAAAGGGACATACCATGCTGAATATCGATTCCGAAGCAGAGGGAATATTTACGGTAAGCTGTGCGGGAGGTGTGGTAGCTTCCTTAAGAATACCCGTTTCAAGAGAGCTTACGGATAAGAATGTATACAGTATTGATATAAGCGGCCTGACGGGAGGTCATTCCGGAATAGAGATACATAAAGGAAGGGCCAGCGCCAATAAAGTCATGGCCGGTATTCTAAAAGAACTCTTTAACAGGATCGAACTTGGCCTGATATCCGTTGACGGCGGACTTAAGGATAATGCGATCCCTGTTGCCTGCAGTGCGATCATAGTATGTGATGCAGAATTGAATGAACTTTCAGAGATCATAAGGCTTATTGCACAACCGATAGCAAAGCGATATAAAGAGACCGATCCGGGAATGAAGATCGATGTTAACCTTGTGCATGATAATAAGAAAGCCTCTATGGTAGAGAAGGATACAAAAAAAGTAATTGATGCTTTGCATTCTCTTCCTGAGGGCGTTCAGGAGATGAGTCCTGATATAGAAGGACTGGTCCAGACATCACTCAATATGGGAATCCTCACAACGACTGAAGATCATGTTGAGATGTCATATTGCGTCAGGAGCAGTGTGGACAACAGGAAAAATGATCTGACGGATATCTTAAAGAAAAAAGCTGAAGAGACGAGCGGAGAGCTTATATTGTCAGGTGATTATCCGGGATGGCAGTATAAGCAGGATTCTGTACTTCGCGATCGAATGGTTGAAATATATAAAGAACAGTATGGAAAATCGCCCGTTATAGAAGCAGTTCATGCCGGGGTGGAATGCGGACTGTTTGCCGGAAAGATATCCGGACTGGATTGTGTATCATATGGTCCGAACCTTCTTGAGATACATACATATCGCGAGAGGATGGATATAGAGTCTGCACGACGTGTGTATGCATTTACAAGGAGAGTTATAGAGGATCTTTAAAACCAAGATCATCATTTATATGTAACAGGAGGAGTATAAGGACATGATGAACCCACAGGCAATGATGCAGTTTGTATCAGCCATAAACACTTTTAAGAATAACCATCCCAAGTTTGCCAGCTTTATTGAACTTGTGATCAAGGGTGGAATACCTGAAGGATCAATTATAGAGATCACGGTCACAAGACCGGGAGAAGATCCCATTACGGCAAATATGAAAGTGATGCAGTCGGATCTTGAACTGATGCAGGCACTTAAGGATATGAAGCCATAATTATATACAGATAATGGTCAAAAGCCTGTTCCAAACACTGGAACGGGCTTAGTTTAACAACGAGGAGGACATAACGTGCATCGAATATATGAAAATGAAGACATTACGGTTTTCTGGGATTCTGAAAAGTGCAGACATGCAAAAAGATGCGTAACAGGCTGTCCGCAGGTTTTTGATATTAATCGAAAACCATGGATAGATATCAGCAAGGCTTCCAATGCAGACATATGGCAGACGATTGAAAAATGTCCAACAAAAGCTTTAACATGTGCATACAATCATGGGATCAGAGTGGTTTATGATGAAGAACGCTCAAAAAGTCTGGCATACGACAATGATAGAGTTGTCGGGGAATGTGATTATGAAGAAAAAGAGGGATCCTGGACGATATATCACACTGAGGTTCATCCGGATTATGCGAACAAAGGTATTGCCAAGAGACTTGTCTTTAAACTGGTAGAAGAAGCTGAACGACGGAAGATGAAGATAATTCCTGTGTGTTCATATGCTGTAAAAGTGCTTAAATGGTCGGATGGATCAAATAATCAATAAGCGGGAGTGTTTTTCAAATGAATTTCAGGTCGGATCAATTTGTGTATGAGACTCATCTCCATACAAGTCAGGGAAGTGCCTGCGGAAATAATACAGGCAGAGAGATGGCAATAGCACATAAGGAGGCAGGTTATACCGGTATCATAGTTACAGATCATTTCTTTTATGGAAATACAGCTGTTGACAGGGAACTGCCTTGGCAGGACTGGGTACATCAGTACTGCGCCGGATATCGGGATGCACTGGCAGTCAGTAAAGAGATAGATCTTGATGTCTTTTTTGGCTGGGAATCCGGATACAACGGTACAGAGTTTTTGGTGTATGGATTGGATGAGCAATGGCTGATGAAGCATCCTGAGATAAAGGATGCAACGGTAAAGGAGCAGTATGAACTTGTGCATAATGACGGAGGAATAGTCTTTCAGGCTCATCCATACAGGGAAGAGTATTATATACCTGAAGTAAGACTGTTTCCGGATGATGTGGATGGGATAGAGGTTTTCAATGCCAGCAATAAACTTACCGATGGCAGGGATCTGTATAATGAAAAGGCAGCACAGTATGCCATAGAACATGATTTTCCTACAACATGCGGGTCAGATATACACTGCAATGTTCCTTTAATGAGCGGGACCGCATTTAACAGGAGACTTACAGGGATACATGATTTTATAGACATGGTTATGAGCAGAAACTGTGAGATGATCAAACTGAGTAAATACAATGATGATATCAAAGATCGTTAAAGAAAACGACAATTACATAGTGGTTCATAAACCTACCGGGATAGCCACACAGACTGCCAGGCTTGGCCAGAAGGATCTTATGAGTGAGATCAAAAATCATGTGGCAGAATCCACCGGTATGAAGAATCCTTATCTTGCGGTAATAAATCGTCTTGACCAGCCTGTTGAAGGCCTTGTACTTTTTGCAAAGAACGAAAAAAGTGCAGCTAATTTGAGCAGACTTCTTAATGAGGGTAAGATCAAGAAGTTTTATCATGCTTCTGTATATGGTCATATGAATTCAAAAGAAGGAAGACTTGAGGATTATCTTGTCAAGGATGGAAAAAGCAATTTAAGCAAAGTGTCTGACAGAAACGATAAACAGGCAAAAAAGGCAGTACTGGAGTATAAAGTTGTTGATAGAAACGAAGAGACTGATACTTTGGATATAAAACTTATTACAGGAAGACATCATCAGATAAGGGTTCAGCTTTCTCATGCAGGATGTCCGATACTTGGAGATACGAAATACGCAAGTGTGGATTCCGCAGAATATAGCAGAACAAACGGTATAGGAAATATCTGTCTGAAAGCATATAAACTCATACTGGAAAATGAAACGATTCAGATCGATCTATGATATCTTATAACACATACGTGCACGTGAACACCAAGTATCTATCACCAATCATATCGCTATCTTTACATCACTTTCATATCATAATTCTTTGAGGTTAAACGATTTACCCAAGAAAACTCCCTAATAATTGTGCAATATACACAAATTACGACGCGTCAAATTGTTATATTTGTAAGATAAACACCTTGATATGCATTAAAAGATGCCTCATAATACATCATACAACGATGTGCACGAGAACGAAAGTGCACTATCGAAATAAAACAGGTAAATATAGTTTGATATAAAGAAAGAGAAGGAGAAAAAAGATGATGAAGATTGTTATGAAGGTTGTTATGATGATGGCTACAGGCGCAATTGCAATGACAGTACTTGGAGGATGCGGAAACAGTGCTGCAGAAACTGCTGCAGTATCCGAAGAAAAGTATGCAGACTCTGCTGTTTTTGCAGGAAACGAAAAGTACAACGAGATAAAGAACACATTGAGTGTAGCGTATGCTGGTACAACCGATACAGACAAGCTTGTGTATTATGTGATAAATGAAGATGCAACAAGAGGAATCCTCGTAATGAGAGAAAACAATGCAGATACAGACCCTCATGCGATCATGATGATAGGTGATATCACAGACAATGGTGACGGAACATACACTCTGCTTGATGTTTCTTCATGGGCTGCACTTACATATACTGTGGATGTTACCGAGGAGATGGGAGAAGAAGCTTACACGATCTCATTCAACGGTATGACTGATACCGCTGCGCTTTTCCCTGCTAACAAGGAATCTGTGCTTGAGAAGATAAGCGAACTCAACTAATATCATAAGTCAGTATTGAATTATTTTTGGGCAGGAGGACTGATATTTTTATCAGTCCTCTTTTATGTTTGAATGCAGCCCGTATCGACAATCTTTTCATAATCTGATAAAATCATCCACGTGGTTTTATACAAGAAGATCCGGGAGGAATCCATGTCGACTGTTCAGTTTAATTGTACAGGATGCGGAAAAAAACTTTTTAATTACGATCCTGCGACTCATTACAGAAGATATAAGAGCCCTGTTAAGGAATGCCCGAAATGTGGCAGGAAATATGCTGATCCCAGATGTCATGAGATAGCACTGGAAGGACTGCCAAAGGATATATTCAGCATAAAAGCACATTTTTTTCTTATAATACTGGGTGCGTTTGTGCTTTATATAGGCATAGTGATGTTTGGAAAAAACCAGCCGGGCGCTATAAACGGTATTCAGTTGTTAATGCCCGCAGTCATTACTGTTTTAGGTGTCCTGTTTTTTGTTGGTGGTATCGTTGAGGTAATGTCTATACTTACGGGAATTAAGCAGAAGAAGTATGACAGGCTTACGATGGAATCCAAGGAAAGATTAAAAAACAGGGATTATGCATATACTTTGTATGAACTGGGATATTTGGTTCCTCAGGAATACTTATAGGAAACCATCCCGATGGGAGTATAAGTGTTCATGAAACAGGCAAGAGTATGATCCAAACTTTGACAAAACTGATATTTATGATTTCAGTACTTATATAATGCGTTGTTATCTTGCAGGCTGTATAAACAGTTGATATAATAAAAACGCTTATTTCACAGATATAAGGAGGCCGATATGGCAGATAAAAAATTAGTAGAAGCTATAACTTCCATGAACGAAGACTTTGCGCAATGGTATACGGACGTTGTTATCAAAGCCGAACTCATAGATTATTCGAATGTTAAAGGATGCATGGTCATAAAACCTGCAGGATATGCTCTTTGGGAGAATATTCAGCGTGAACTTGACAGAAGATTCAAAGAAACAGGTGTGGAGAATGTTTATATGCCTATGTTTATACCCGAGAGTCTTCTTCAGAAAGAAAAAGATCATGTGGAAGGTTTTGCACCTGAGGTTGCATGGGTTACACACGGCGGACTCAATCCTCTCCAGGAGAGAATGTGTGTAAGACCCACATCAGAGACTTTGTTCTGTGACTTCTATAAAGGAGATATCCAGTCATACAGGGATCTTCCCAAAGTATATAATCAGTGGTGTTCTGTTGTTCGCTGGGAAAAGGAGACAAGACCTTTCCTTCGTTCGAGAGAGTTTTTGTGGCAGGAAGGTCATACGGCTCATGCAACAGAAGAAGAATCGGTTGCTCGTACCGAACAGATGTTAAACGTATATGCTGATTTCTGTAAAGAGGTACTGTCTATCCCTGTAGTAAAAGGACGCAAGACGGATAAGGAGAAATTTGCGGGTGCTGTGGCTACATATACTATAGAAGCACTCATGCATGACGGTAAAGCTCTTCAGTCCGGAACGAGCCACAACTTCGGTACGGGATTTGCCGAAGCCTTTGGTATACAGTATACAGATAAAGAAAACAAGCTTCAGTATGTTCATCAGACATCATGGGGAGTATCTACCCGTATAATAGGTGCCATAATCATGGTACACGGAGATGATTCGGGACTTGTACTTCCTCCTGCTATTGCGCCTACACAGGTTATGATAATACCTATACAGCAGAAGAAGGAAGGTGTTCTTGAAAAAGCAGCTGAATTAAAGTCTACACTTATAAATGCAGGATTTAGGGTAAAGGTTGATGACAGTGACAAATCACCGGGATTCAAGTTCAGTGAACAGGAGATGAGAGGTATCCCTGTAAGAGTTGAGATCGGTCCGAGAGATATAGAGAACGGTAAATGCCTGATCTGCAGAAGAGACACCAGAGAAAAGATAGAGGTAAACATTGATGAGCTTTCAGCTAAGATAGCTGAGCTTCTTCCACAGATCCAGCAGGATATGTATGACAAAGCCAAGAAGCATCTTGAGGAGCATACATACGAGGCAAAAACAAAAGAGGAATTCGAAAAGCTTTTTGCCGAGAAATCAGGATTTGTAAAGGCTATGTGGTGCGGTGAAACAGAGTGTGAGGAGAAAATCAAGGAAGATATGGCTGTGACCAGCCGTTGTATGCCTTTTGAGCAGGAATGCCTTTCTGACACCTGTGTATATTGTGGAAAACCTGCAAAGAAGATGGTTTACTGGGGCAGAGCATATTAAAACTAATAAGTTTTTATTACTGATAATATGAAAGAAGGAATAAACATGAATGTATTGGTAATCAATTGTGGCAGTTCATCACTTAAATATCAGCTTATATCGTCTGACACCGAGGAGGTTCTTGCAAAGGGACTTTGCGAACGTATCGGTATAGACGGAAGTGCTATAACACATCAGCCTGCAGGTGGAGATAAAGTTACAACACAGGTTCCCATGCCTGACCATACGGCAGCTGTTAAGTATGTTATTGAAAAACTGACAGATCCTGTTGTGGGTGTAGTGAAGTCTCTTGATGAGATAGATGCTGTAGGACATCGTATAGTTCACGGTGGAGAGAAATTCAACACTTCGGTAGTTATAAATGATGAAGTTGTCAAGGCTATAGAAGAATGCAATGATCTTGCTCCGCTGCATAATCCGGCAAACCTGATCGGAATAAATGCATGTAAAAAACTTATGCCAAATGTGCCGATGGTAGCTGTTTTTGATACGGCATTCCATCAGACAATGCCAAAGAAAGCTTTTCTGTATGGACTTCCTTATGAATACTATGAGAAATACAAGGTAAGAAGATATGGGTTCCATGGAACAAGTCACGATTTTGTATCCGCAAGAGCCGCAGAGTTGCTTGGAAAGAAGAGAGAAGATCTTAAGATCATAGTATGTCATCTCGGAAACGGTGCATCCGTTACGGCAGTAGATCATGGAAAGTCTGTAGATACATCAATGGGTCTTACTCCGCTTGAAGGACTTATAATGGGTACCAGATCGGGAGATATCGATCCGGCTATCATAAGCTTTATAGCTGACAAAGAGAATATATCGGCTGACGATATGATAAATGTCTGCAATAAGAAATCCGGGGTTCTCGGACTTTCGGGCGGTATATCAAGTGATTTCAGAGACCTTGCGTCTGCTGCGGAGAGTAAGGATCAAAAGGCTATAGATGCACTTGATACCTATGCATACAGAGTAGCAAAGTATATAGGAAGTTATGCTATGGCTATGAAGGGCGTGGATGTAATAGCATTTACCGCCGGCATAGGTGAGAATAACTGTCAGATGAGAGCTGCAATATGTGAATATGTGACCTGGCTCGGTACGAGTATTGATCCTGAAAAGAACGCTATTCGCGGTGAAGAAGTCATCCTTTCTAAGCCTGATGATAAAGTGGCGATAATGGTCGTACCTACCAATGAAGAGCTGGCTATTGCAAGAGAAACGGTTCGTCTAGTAAAATAATATCAGACGGATAAGAATGAGATCATAGAAGTTTTAAGAGGGTTCCTTCCGGGAACTCTCTTTTCGAAAGTATGAATAAAATAGTATTACCTGAAAACGTAAAGTACATAATAGAGACTCTGGAAGAGGCAGGTTTTGAGGGCTATGCTGTCGGAGGATGCGTAAGAGACAGTTTGCTTGGAAGAGAACCTGATGACTGGGATATCACTACAAATGCTAAACCTCTTCAGATAAAAGAACTGTTTCGCAGAACAATTGATACCGGCATACAACACGGTACGGTAACTGTTTTGGTGGATAAGGAAACCTATGAGGTTACAACTTATCGTATAGACGGTGAATATGAAGATAACAGACATCCCAAGCAGGTGGAATTCACGACCAGTCTTTGTGAAGATCTTAAAAGAAGAGATTTTACGATAAATGCGATGGCATACAATGATAAGACAGGTTTGATAGATGAATTTGACGGTATCGGGGATATTGAGAATCGCATTATAAGATGTGTAGGTGATCCTGTTGAGCGATTTGGTGAAGATGCATTGCGTATAATGCGTGCAATACGTTTCAGTGCGCAGTTGGGATATGAGATAGATAATGAAACCCTTAATGCAATGAGAAAACTGGCAGGTAATCTTAAATCTGTCAGTGCTGAAAGGATCAATACGGAACTGACCAAACTAATCATCTCTCCAAATCCTGGCAAACTTAGACTGGCATATGAATACGGGATACTTAAGATCATTCTGCCTGAGCTTTCTCAAAATATGGAGATCACACAGAATAATCCGCATCACTGCTATACTGTCGGAGAGCATATCATGCGTTCTGTTGAGGCCATAGAACCTGACAGGGTACTTCGATATGCCATGCTTTTCCATGATATAGGAAAAGCGGAAACAAAAACGACTGATGAGGAAGGAATCGATCATTTTCACGGGCATGTACAACTGTCGGCACAGATGGCATCAGATATCTGTCACAGACTAAAGTTTGACAATAAGACACTGGCGGCTGTCAAGCAGCTTATAGCTTACCATGATGCAAAAATAGAATTAAAGCATAAGAGCGTCAGACGAATGATGAATAAACTTGGCGCGGAAGGATTCGGAGATCTTTTAAAGGTCAAACAGGCTGATCTTTCAGCACAGAGTCTGTATAAAAGAGAAGAAAAACAGGCGGAAATTTATAAACTGCGGGAAATATACAGTGAAATACTTAAGGATAATGATTGTGTCAAGATATCTGATCTTGCTGTAAACGGAAAAGATCTGATGGAAAAAGGTATCACGGAAGGTCCGCAGATTGGCATGATACTTACAGAACTTCTTGAGAGAGTTATGGATGAACCAAAGCTCAATACAAGAGAAAAGCTGCTGGAGCTTGTTAATGAGAAATGTATGCAGAGAAACACAATTGCATAGAGAAGTATCTGATTTTGGTGATAAGAAAAGTACGGTGAAAAATGCCTTAAGACTTATGATTAACGTTTTACCGGCTTTTCTTGTATGTGCAGTCTTATTATGTGGATGTGCGCAGCAACCTGACCAGTCTTATGAAAACCTTCCTGAGGATAATACTGTTGATACAGGATTTGTGATACCGAAGGCCGGAACTTATGACAGTGCCGATACGGATGCTGTTGTGGTTTCTATAGATAAAGAGGCACAGACATGTACGCTTTATAACAGGCTTGTAGGGAAGAATTACACGCTTAACTTTGATGGAACATCCAAGATATATGACAAATACAAAACAGCAACAGTAATAGATCAGATAAAACCGGGAGATCTTGTTGATGTTACTTTTTTAAAGAGCAAGAAACTGTTAAACAGTATGACGGGATCACAGGATGTATGGATATATGATGATGTCACTGATTTTGAGATCGATCCCAAAACCAAACATATGAAGATAAACGGAGGCGATTACAGATTTTCCGATGATCTTTTTGTCTTTCTTGGTGATAAGAAAGCACAGCTTATGGACATCAATTCGTGCGATGTTCTTAAGATATGCGGAACGGATCATGATATTTACAGTATAGTAATAACAAAGGGTCATGGATATCTGAGGATAAAAGGACAGCATTATTTTGAAGGCGGATGGATAGAGGTTGGCAATAAGATAATAAAGAATGTTACAAGAGATATGCTGATCGCCGTACCGGTAGGCAGATACCGCGTTAAATTATCTAACGGAGAGTATGAAGGTTCTCGGGAAGTCGTTATAGAGAGTAATTGTGAAACAGAGCTTGATGTGAGTGATATGGTGGTTCTTGATGAATCCAATACCATGTACGGAAATGTGATCCTTGTAACTGAACCGGCCGGTGCGCAGGTATATGTTGACGGAAAAGAAGCTGATGCATCGGCACCTCTAAACTTGGAATACGGGATTCATCAGCTGATAGTAAGAGCTGATGGATATGAGTCAATGACCCAGTATATAAAAGTGGGTCAGGAGAATGCAACTTTAGAGATAACGCTGGATAAAAAAAAGGATTATGACTCAAATAAAGATTCATCCAATCCTCAGCCGTCTCCTTCTCCGCAGGTCACAACATATGTGACAGAAGCGGTGAATCCGCTTGAGACATCGGATTACAGAGTTATGATCGAATCGCCCGAAGGTGCTGAAGTATACATTGACGGAAGTTATGTCGGAATAATACCTGTGGATTTTGCCAAGAGAGAAGGAACCCATGTAGTCACTTTGAGAAAAGAAGGGTGTGTGACACGCAGTTATACCATATCACTGGATGGTGTATTGAGAAATGAAACCTTTTCATTTGCATCTCTTGAGGAAAATGAATAAAAATGCCCTAAAATCCACTGAAAATGCGTTAAATTCATTGACAAAATGGCCAAAAAAAGCTATTCTCTTTATAGACGTTTAAGGCGTTAAAACAATCTCATATTCAAAATGGAGGAGAGTTAAGAATGAACAAGACAGAATTAGTTGCAGCTATGGCTGAGAAGGCTGGAATTTCTAAGAAGGATGCTGAAGCAGCATTGAAGGCATTTACAGATACTGTTTCTGCTGAGCTTAAGAAGGGCGGAAAGGTTCAGTTAGTTGGATTCGGTACCTTCGAGACAGCTAAGAGAGCAGCAAGAGAAGGAAGAAATCCTCAGACAGGTAAGACAATGAAGATTAAGGCTTCTAAGGCTCCTAAGTTCAAAGCTGGTAAGGCTTTAAAGGATTTGGTTAACGCATAATAACCTATGAGATTTTGGAGGTAAGTACCTGGTTACTTACCTCCTTTTAATTATTTTAGAATTCAGGGGATAAGACAAATGAGACTGGACAAATATCTGAAGGTTTCGCGCCTTATAAAACGCCGTACAGTGGCGAATGAAGCATGTGATGCGGGCAGGGTACTTATAAACGGAAATGTTGCAAAAGCCGGTACCAATGTTAAGGTAGGTGACAGGATCACTATTCAGTTTGGAAATAAGGAGACAAATGTTGAGGTGGTTGCAGTAGAGGAAACAGTAAAAAAAGAGGCTGCTGCAGAATTATATAAGTATATATAGTTATGTCAACCACAATATACTGTAATCGGGTTGACATATTTTGGAATATATTGTACCGACATTGAAAAAACGTTGAAAAATAAAGGTTTTATCAAAAACTGATTGACATAATACCGATGACACCCTATAATGATTTATGTAAACACTCAGTTTGCATAAGGGGATATTATCCCCCAAAAAGAAGGTTGAAGGGTTATCATTCGGGGCATGAGTAACAGGTATCTGAGGGTAAGAAAAAAACAGAATAGATTCAGCGTGATGCTTGTTATCATAGTTCTGATCATGATGATGGCAGTTGTTTCATACAATAAGCATAATTTAAAGAACAGACAGGAGTCATATTTAAAACAGGAAGAGATACTCCTTGAGCAGATCGCTAAGGAAGAAGCAAGAAGCGAAGAGATAGCGGAATACGCTAAGTATACCAAGACCAAGAAATATGCCGAAGAGGTGGCAAAAGAAAAACTTGGACTTGTAAACGAAAATGAGATAATATTTAAGACAGAGAATTAAAACCTTTGATAGTACAGTATCAAAGGTTTTTCTTATGGTAGGATCATATGTTAAAAGGTTTCAGAGATTATATTCGTACTTACAATATGATAGAGCCAGGTGATGAGGTGGTTGCAGGTATCTCAGGCGGTGCAGACAGTGTGTGCATGCTTCTTAATCTTTTGGAGTTAATGGATGAGTATGAGTTTACCGTTAAAGTGGTGCACATTAACCACAAGATAAGGACTGATGCTGCAAATGATGCTCTGTTTGTAAAAGAGCTTTGTGACAGATACGGGCTGGAATACCATCTTTTTGAAGAAGATGTTGAAAAGATGGCAAAAAATGAAGGCATATCAACTGAGGAAGCAGGAAGAAAGATCAGATACGAACGTTTCAGACAGGTAATGACAAGTTCAAACGCCAAGATCGTCGTGGCACATAACCGAAACGATGTGGCTGAGACTGTATTGTTCAATATTTTCAGAGGCACGGGACTTGAAGGACTGGCCAGTATAGTGCCTGTTAACGGAGATATCATACGTCCGCTTCTGGGTGTATCGCGCGAAGAGATTGAAGCATATCTGTCAGAAAAAGGTCAGACTTATAGAACAGATTCCACAAATGATACTACCGATTATTCGCGCAATAAGATAAGAAATGTCATTCTTCCATACGTGATCGAAAATATATCAACGAAAACGATCGAACATATATCGGGACTGTCTGACAGAATGTTTCATGTCAGGGAATATATAAGAAAAGAGACTGACAAAGCTTATGCAGAGGTGGTC
Organism: Lachnospiraceae bacterium; assembly: GCA_016286035.1. Taxonomy (GTDB): domain Bacteria; phylum Bacillota; class Clostridia; order Lachnospirales; family Lachnospiraceae; genus Colinaster. The sequence continues at coordinate 52,767 of JAEERY010000070.1, read as the reverse complement.
AGTGAGAAAGAAGACGGTGTAATCATAAATACCGTTTCGTTTGACCTGTTGGATGAGATGCTTAAACATGAGGTGATCCTTTTGGCTTTTGAAAAACTCACACCGCATCGCAAGGACATAACATCCAATCATGTTGAGGCTGTCTTGGGAATTGCAAATAAAAACGGAGAGAAACGAATAAGCCTTCCCTATGATCTTGAAGCCGTAAAACAGTATGAACATCTTATCATAAGGAAACGAAGGACAGATGATATAATAAATGAGCAATTCGAATTAACAGGTGACTCTTGTATAGAACTGACGGATCATAGAATAGTGGAAACAAGGATATTTGACCGGTCGGACGATATCCTTATTGAGCAAAAAACATATACTAAATGGTTTGATTATGATAAAATTATAAATTGCGTAAAGATACGGACCAGGTTACAGGGTGATTATCTTACGATCAACAGTGACATGGGCAGGAAGTCATTGAAGGACTATCTTATAGACAATAAGATCCCAAAAGAAGAAAGGAACAGTATCTTTGTCGTTGCCGATGGTTCGCATATCATGTGGGTGATCGGTTTAAGGATAAGCGAGTATTATAAAGTAACTGACAAAACAAGAAAGATTTTGGAGATAAGTGTTAAAGAGCGGTGATGGCCGCAGGATTAACAAGAAGGAGTGTTTATGGCAGATCATTATGTAGAAGAATTTCTCTCTGAAGAAGAGGTGGATAAAAAGATAAAGGAGATAGGAGAGAAAATAAGCGAGGATTATGCGGGAAAAAGCATTCATCTTATATGTGTCCTAAAAGGTGGCAGCTTTTTTATGTGTGAACTGGCAAAGAGGATCACTGTACCGGTATCGATAGACTTCATGTCAGTAAGCAGTTATGGGGCAGGCACGGAATCTAGCGGAGTCATAAAGATAGTAAAGGATCTTGATGAGCCTCTTGAAGGTAAAGATGTACTTATAGTTGAAGATATCATAGATTCAGGAAGGACACTCAGTCATCTTATGAAACTGCTTGAGAGCAGAAAACCCAACAGTTTGAAACTGTGCACGCTTTTGGACAAACCTGACAGAAGGGTTGTTGATGTAAAAGTTGACTATACATGTTTTGAGATCCCGGATGAGTTTGTTGTTGGATATGGACTTGATTATGACCAGAAGTACAGGAATCTTCCTTATATCGGTATAGTCAGATTCAATTGATTGAGCAGTTATCAGAATAAGGCAGGAAAGAGATTTGAACAAAAAGAAGAATGGGATAAATATGTACGCCATAGTATTTATCCTCATAATGTTATTTGTGGCGATCTACTCTTATACAAAAGACAGCAATACGGGATATACGAAGACTGAACTGTATGATGACATAAACAACGGAAGGATAGTTGCAGCACTTATAAAACCTTCATCAGCTGTTCCAAACGGTAAAATATCCATAGTAAGAAACGATGCGAGTCGTGATACCGTTGTGGTAACGGATATAAATGAAGTTGTCAGCATGTTTGATGAAAAGGGCATATTCTATACCGTAAATGAGGTTGAGGAAGGCAATGTCCTCATGAACTATGTTGTTCCTATAGTCACCATAGTGGCTGTTCTTGTCATGCTCATAATGATAATGGGAGCTCAAAGCGGTGGCGGAGCAGGCTCGAAGATGATGAACTTTGGCAAGAGCCGTGCCAAAATGAGTAACGACACAAAAAAGAAACTTGCCGATGTTGCAGGTCTGCAGGAAGAAAAGGAAGACCTTGAAGAGATAATAGATTTCCTTAAAGCACCCGAAAAGTATGTAAAGATGGGTGCGCGTATTCCTAAGGGAGTACTTCTTGAGGGACCTCCGGGAACAGGTAAGACTTTACTTGCCAAAGCTATGGCCGGAGAAGCAAATGTACCGTTTTTCAGCATATCGGGTTCAGATTTTGTTGAGATGTTTGTAGGTGTCGGTGCATCCAGAGTAAGAGATCTGTTTGCGGATGCAAAGAAAAATGCTCCCTGTATAGTATTTATAGATGAGATTGATGCTGTTGCGAGACGCAGAGGAACCGGTATGGGTGGCGGTCACGATGAACGTGAGCAGACACTTAACCAGTTGCTTGTCGAGATGGACGGATTTGAAGACAATTCCGGCATTATTGTTGTAGCAGCTACTAACAGAGTTGATATACTTGATCCCGCGATATTGCGTCCGGGACGATTTGACAGAAAGATTTCGGTAAGCAGACCTGATGTCAGAGGAAGAGAGGATATCTTAAAGATCCATGCAAAAGACAAACCGGTTGGCAGTGATGTGGATCTTAAGCAGATCGCCCAGACTTCTGCAGGCTTTACCGGTGCTGATCTGGAGAATCTATTGAACGAAGCTGCAATAAAGGCGGCAAAGGACAATAAGGCATATATTGAGCAGAAAGATGTTCAGAGCGCATTTATCAAAGTTGGAATAGGCACAGAGAAGAGAAGCAGACTGGTTACCGAAAGAGATAAGAAGATCACTGCTTATCATGAAGCCGGACATGCTATACTGTTTCATGTTCTTCCGGATGTGGGACCTGTATATACAGTATCTATCATACCTACCGGTCAGGGAGCGGCCGGATATACCATGCCACTTCCAGAAAAGGATGAGATGTTCCATACAAAGGGACAGATGCTTCAGGAGATCATGGTCTCATTGGGAGGCAGAATAGCAGAAGAGATCATATTTGACGATATAACCACAGGTGCATCCAGTGATATTCAGGTTGCGACAAAAGAAGCCCGTAAGATGGTCACCAAGTACGGAATGAGTGACAATATCGGAGTTATATGCTACGAACATGATGATGATGAGGTATTTATAGGACGAGACCTCGCTCATACAAAGAGTTACAGCGAATATATCACCGGTGAGATAGATAAGGAAGTTAAGAAGATCATCGATGACTGCTATGCAAAGGCTAAAGAGATCATACTTGAGCACAGGGATGTACTGGAAAAGAGTGCACAGCTCCTTATGGAAAAAGAAAAGATCACAAGAGAAGAGTTCGAAGCTCTCTTTGTATAAGTTGCACAAAAAACCTATATACACTTTGTGATTTTTGTTAATCCTTTGTATTGTTCACAAGGGGGACCTCTGATATTATACTACTTGTAACCCCCAATACATTTTGTAGTTTTTTGCTATACCCCATAAGAGAAATACCTTCTCTGAAAAGACAGCTTTACCCGCTGTCTTTTTTTCTGTTCATTTTTGGTGTTATAATCAATCACAGATATATCATATGATCCTTTGAGGTGTTCACATGCTTCCTGAAGCTTATATAAACAGAATGCAAAAACAGCTTTCTGATGAGTTTGACGCATTTATAAAATCATACGAAGAAAAACCAAAACAGGCATTACGTCTGAATACACTAAAAAGCGAAGATGTTTTCAATAGCTGTGATGAAGTGTTTCATCTTAAGAAAGTGGAATGGGCATCAGACGGCTATTATTATGAGGATAAGGATCAGCCCGGAAAACATCCTTATCATGAGGCAGGACTTTATTATATTCAGGAGCCAAGCGCGATGGCACCTGTTACGCTTTTGGATGTTCATCCGGGGGATGTGGTTTTGGATCTTTGTGCAGCACCAGGAGGAAAGAGCACACAGATAGCAGGAGCTCTTAAAGGAGAAGGGTTGCTTGTATGCAACGAGTATATATCTTCCAGGGCGCAGATATTATCAGAGAATATCGAGCGCATGGGAGTTATGAATGCATGTGTTACAAATGAATCGCCGGACAGGCTTGAACAGTTATTCGGGGCATTCTTTGATAAGATTCTGGTAGATGCTCCGTGTTCGGGGGAAGGTATGTTCAGAAAGAATCCTTTGGCCTGTGACGAGTGGAGTGAGGATAATGTCGCCATGTGTGCCCAAAGACAGACATGGATTCTGGATTGTGCGGCTTCCATGCTTTTTCCCGGTGGGAGGATGGTTTATTCGACATGTACATTTTCCGAAGAGGAAGATGAGGATCAAATAGAGTCTTTTTTAGACAGACACAAAGAATTCAGGCTTGAAAAACAGGAAAAAATGATGCCTCACAGAATAAACGGTGAGGGCCATTTTGTTGCCGTTCTTATTAAAGAGGGAGAACTTACACAAATAAGAAGAGAACCATTAAATGATAATTCTAAAGAAAATAAAAATCTGAACAACATGGTATCTCTATGGAGGGCTTTTGCGAAAGAGGTCCTTACAGATAAAGCGATGGAACGATTAACAAATGGGAAAAGATACATCGCGTTTGGTGACAATCTGTATCTTGTAATGTCAACTCTTCCTAAGTTAAAGGGAATGAAAGTGGTAAGACCGGGGCTTCATCTTGGAAGCATTAAGAAAGACAGATTTGAGCCCGCACATGCACTTGCACTGATCCTTTCACCTAAAGATGTTAGAAGATCTTACGCTTTTTCTGTTAATGACAGACTGACCAAAGGCTATTTGGCCGGTGAGACATTTTCCGTTGAGGGAGAAAAAGGTTGGTATCTTATATGTGTTGACGGATTCAGTATGGGATGGGGAAAGCTGGCAGGCTCTATCATGAAAAATCATTATCCCAAAGGCTTGCGTAAACATTTGTAGATCGTTTATATCACCATAAATCGCGTCATATGGTAAATGATATATGGGTGTGTTATAATAATATGCTGGATGGAGCACTAAAATGTTTGGAAAAAAAGATGCCCAGGAGGGCTTGAACATCATAATAGTAGGTGGTGGAAAGGTTGGTACGACCCTTGTGGAACAGTTGGCTCAGGAAGGGCACGATATCACCATAATCGACCAGAATTCGAAGGTTGTGGAAGCAATAACGAATACCTATGATGCAATGGGAGTCATAGGCAACGGTGCAAGTTATTCAACTCAGATTGAAGCGGGCATCGAAAAAGCGGATCTGTTTATTGCCGTAACAAACTCCGATGAGCTTAATCTGCTTTGTTGTACTGTGGCTAAAAGAGCAGGTAATCTGGCGGCGATCGCAAGAGTCAGGACACCTGATTACAGTAAGGAAGTTGATTACTTTATAGAGAAACTCGGTCTGGCAATGATCATTAATCCGGATTTTGTTTCATCCCGAGTCATTGCTAAGATACTTACTTTACCGACAGCTTTGGATGTTACTTCATTTTCGCACGGAAAGGTAAATCTTGTAAGGATAGAGATACCGGAAGAGAATCCTCTTTGCAACAAGACAATAGCCGAGCTAGGCAGAGAAGGTCTGTTACAGCAGACGGTTATCTGCGCCATAGAACGCGAAGGAAAGATATTTATACCGTCCGGTGCATTTATCATAAGACCAAAGGACATTATATCGTTTGCCGCATCACAGAGAGAATCAAGGATTTTCTTAAAGAAAGCAGGCTTTAAGACCGGACAGGTTAAAACCTGTATGATAGTGGGCGGAGGAAGAGCAGGATATTATGCTGCCGAACTGCTGATAAAAGCAGGTATAGATGTTAGGATAATAGAGATCAACCAGGGCAGATGCGAGAAACTCTCGGAGTTACTGCCGGACGCTACCATAATCCATGGTGACGGAACGAGCGAGGAGCTGTTAAAGGAAGAGGGAATAGATGATGTGGATGCATTTATTCCGCTTACCGGTATAGATGAGGAGAATATACTCCTGTCTCTTCATGCTAAGAAGGTAAGTCATGCCAAGGTGATCACCAGACTGACAAGAAACAATTTCATGGAAGTAGTCAGCGGTCTTGATCTGGGCAGTGTACTGTATCCTAAGTATATTACCTCGGAAGCCATCATTGCTTATGTTCGTGCCAAGAACAATTCCAAGGGATGTAACATAGAAACGCTATATCATATGTTTGATTCCAGGGCAGAGGCCATAGAGTTTAAGGTCGAGAAAGCCAGTGAAGTTGTGGATGTTCCGTTATCAAAGCTATCACTTAAGAAAGACCTTCTGATCGCATTTATCAATCGAAACGGTAAGATCATAATACCCAAAGGTCAGGATGAGATCAAAGTCGGCGATACGGTAATGATCGTAACTATACAAAAGGGATTCAGAGATATTCAGGATATACTGGCGTAAAGGATACAAAAGGAAGTAATCATGAACAGTTCCATGATACGTGTCATTCTCGGACATGTACTAAAGATAGAAGCATTATTTATGTTGTTGCCATGCATTGTTTCTCTCATATATGGAGAGAAACAGGGGTATACTTATCTGATAGTGGCAGGATTTTGTGCACTTGTCGGAGTATTGATGTCTCTTATCAAAAAGCCGAAAGATACAGCTCTTTATCTGAAAGAGGGCTGTGTTGCTACAGCATTAAGCTGGATACTGCTCAGTCTTTTCGGTGCCTTACCGTTTTGGATCACAGGTGAGATACCGTCATATATAGATTCACTGTTTGAAACAATATCAGGATTTACCACTACCGGTGCATCCATACTGAACGATGTTGAAGCACTCTCTTATACCTCGCTGTTTTGGAGAAGCTTTACACATTGGATCGGCGGTATGGGAGTTCTGGTTTTTTTATTGGCAGTGATCCCATTAAGCGGTGGTTCGAATATCAATCTTATGAGAGCAGAGAGCCCGGGACCTTCCGTGGGAAAACTCGTTCCAAAGATCAAATCATCTGCAAGGATACTTTATATCATATATTTCATAATGACTGTGGCCGAGATGATACTTCTTATGATAGGCGGTATGAATCCTTTTCATGCAGTTACGCTGAGTATGGGTACCGCGGGAACCGGAGGTTTTGGTGTACTTAACAGTTCAATAGCGTCGTATTCCGCATACTGTCAATGGGTCATAACGGTGTTTATGATCATGTTTGGCGTGAACTTCAATGCTTATTATTTTATCATGATAGGAAAGGTCGGTAAGTTCTTTGAGGTCGAAGAAGTCAGATGGTATCTGGGCATCATCCTTTCGGCGATAATAATGATAACTCTCAATCTTCGTGGTATATACGGAAGTTTTCCCGAGACTTTAAGAAACGCGGCGTTCCAGGTAGCATCGATTATAACTACCACAGGATATTCGACTGCAGATTTTAATATGTGGCCCATGTTCAGTAAAGTGTTGCTTGTCCTTCTGATGTTCATAGGTGCATGTGCCGGAAGTACCGGTGGCGGAATCAAGGTTTCAAGAGTGGTCATAATGCTAAAGACTGTAAAAAAAGAGCTTAATAATTACAGTCATCCAAAGAGCATAAAGAAGATAATGTTTGAAAAAAAGGCCGTAGAACATGAGGTTCTGCGGGCCATTAATGTATATTTGATCACATTTATTATCATATTTACGACATCATTTATAATTGTAGCATTTGAGGACCATGATTTTACGACGAGCTTTACGGCGGTTGCCGCTACGATCAACAATATCGGACCAGGTCTTGAAATGGTAGGTCCCACTGGGAATTTCTCTTTCTGGAGTCCTTTGTCCAAAATCATACTTATGATGGATATGCTGGCAGGAAGACTTGAGCTGTTCCCTATGCTTATCCTCTTCAGTCCCAAAGTTTTAAAGGAGCTTTTTATTGATAATCTGAAACCCGGTGGACTTGGGAAAAACTAACTCCTATTCTTATCTTCTTACCCCATTGAACACAAAACCGTGCTCAAGAAGGTAATCACACCAAAGAGAATAATATTTCGCATACAGATGGACCTGATCGAAGGAATAACCGTCGGTCAGGTTACCGTTCTCATCACATACCGCTTCGTTTATATCCAGATAATAGATATACCAGTCGTTTGCAAGTGTAGCCAGTTTTTCATTACGAGCGGTTATATTGGTGTTGTTGATGGAAGGATGCGTAGCAGATTTTTGAGCACCCACCTTCATGATACCCTGAACGACTATCAGTGCATCAGGCTGCCAACGGTGTATCTGATCCACAACCTCGGTGTACTTATCAAAATAGGTGTTGATATTTGATCCGCATTCGTTTATACCCAGCATGATATAGACCTTTCCGTATCTGGAGGTCGAGAGTACTTCACGTGCAGTGGTATGCTGGATATCACCAAATGATATATCCCTGTCAAGACAATCGTATATGGTCATACCTACGTCTGCCAGATAATCACAGTTATCCCATCCGGAATAAAGCTGAAGACCGACAGTACGGGAATCACCCAAGAATACCGCATCATTGAAGTATGACTGGTCCACAGGCTGTTCTATGTAGGTGGAAGTAGGCTGACTTGCTGCTATTATATCTTCCAGAGGTTCACCATATATGGGAGTAGGAGTGGGTTCATCCATGACGGATAAAACTTCCGAAGCACCGGATGATGTAGTATCAGGCAAAGATATGTTTGTGCTGTCTTCTGCCATGACCACAGTATTGGCTTCTTTTCTGGGATTTACAAAAGCCTGTTGAATTGAATCTGCCAAAAGCTCTGTTTCAGCCAGAATGGTATCTCCCTGAACCGCAAAGTACGGAAAGTATATCTGCAGTGTTTCGGAAAACTGTGTTGCGAAAAACATTATGAGCAGAGTACCATATATAACTGTGAAGAGTGGAGCTCTTTGAAGTATCTTTTTCACGTTAACTCCTTAGAAATTTATATACATGAACGGATTGTTGCCGTTCTTCATTATCATATATACACATAACCAGAACAGAGCAAAAGATATGAATCTGGTCATATATATTCTGGTTTTTACTAAAACCTCTTCCATTAGAGGCAGGCAGCAGATCATACCGCCGATTATGAAGATCCAGTAATCTTTAAAATAATTGAAGATATCATTACTGTTTACATTAAGCGGCTCACATATACTTGTCAGGTTGAAGAGCCTTGTAAAGAATATGCCCATCTGTTCAATATTGCCGATTGCAAACATCATCCATGTCATTGGTATCACTATCAGTACATATATGTGTCTTGCTATCTTTGCACCGATGTGTTCTGATTTGAAAAACTTCTTAAGAAGCGTCTTTTCCAAAATGATGAACAATAAAAGCGTCAGAGCCCAGAACATGAAGTTCATTGTAAGTCCATGCCATAATCCCGTAAGCACCCATACGGCGGCCAGATTGAAAATGGTTTTCTTTGTTCCACTGCGGCTTCCGCCGAGTGGTATATATACATGATTTTTAAACCATTCACCCAAAGTCATATGCCATCTGCGGTAGAATTCGGATACACTCTGTGAAAGGTATGGAGATTTAAAGTTGGTCGGGAGAGAAAATCCAAGCATCTGTGCTACTCCGATCGCCATAAGAGAATATCCCTGGAAGTCAAAGTATAACTGCATGCTGTATGAATACATGGACAGCCATGCAAGAGGAGTGGATATACTCTGAAATCCTACTGTCTGAACTCCGTTCCACAGGTAGTAAAGTCTGTCGGCGAGGATAACTTTAAAGGACATACCGAGGATAAATGTTCTCATTCCTTTTTCAAGTTTTGCAAGAGAAACTCTCTCCGGTGAAGTCAATTCCTTTTCAAGATCTTTGAAGGATACGATCGGACCCTGCAAAACCTTGGGAAAGAAGAATATATAATTTGCAAATGTAAGAGGATTCCGGCATGGAACGATCGTATTTCGGTAAACATCAAGATAGTATCCGATAAACTGTATCGTAAAGAATCCTATACCTATAAACGTGTGATTTTTGAAAAAGAGTATGGAGATCACCATCAGGCATATCTGAAGCCCAATACCGAACTTTGTTATAAACTTCCTTAGTTCGATCCGGTCAAAGAAATGGTCTTCCAAAATCCCCGATATAAATACGATCACAATATTTACCAAGAGAACAGGCATTACCCAAATGTCGTTAAGAGCATAAAAGCCCATGCTTCCAAGTAATAGAAGCCAGGGTTTTGCTTTTGAGGGCAGCAGCATATATATCGGAACATATATCAATATGAAGATTAGTAAAAAGTTAATATCCGAAAATGTCATTATCGCACAGTTATCCTATTATTTCATGTCAGCATATAAATTATATGTTTTTATTGTGGCTGTGTAAATCGAAAATCACGTAATGAGGACAAAAAACAACAGCTTTAACAAAAAAAGTGTTGTTTATAGATAAAAATATGGCAATTTACAATTGTGTATGCTCAAAAAGGTAAAGCATGACATGTAATATGGTATACAGTTCATCTGAAATTCATAGCGGATCGTAAAGCAATATGTATCAGGACCGGGATTATTACGCATATACGAAACCGACTGATAAAGCGGTTATAAAGAATCTGTGGAAATTAACACTAAAATAGTATATACTTTATACAGTTTAAATATACAGGAGATAGGTGTTTATGAGAAATGTTGCTCTTATTACAGGTATAACAGGACAGGACGGTTCATATCTTGCAGAATTTCTTCTTGAGAAGGGATATGAAGTTCATGGACTTATGCGTCGTCACAGCATATCTGGTACGGAGAGGATAGATCATCTTTTAAGATCGTCATATAACGGAATAAAACTCTTTATGCATTATTCCGACACAACGGACTCAAGCTGTTTGGGAAGGATCATATCGGAGATCAAGCCCACAGAGGTATATAACCTTGCCGCACAGTCACATGTAGGGGTATCTTTTGAGGTTCCCGAATATACTGCCGAGGCTACAGGCGTAAGTACTATAAAGCTTCTTGAGGCACTCAGATTATATGGCGGCAACTGCCGTTTTTATCAGGCATCAACTTCAGAGCTTTTCGGAGGTCTTCCTGAAACTGCTCCGCAGTCGGAGAAGACGCCGTTTTATCCTAAGAGTCCTTACGGAGTGGCTAAACTGTATTCATACTGGATCACTGTAAACTACAGGGAATCATACAACATGTTTACCTGCAACGGTATACTGTTCAATCATGAATCTCCCAGAAGAGGCGAGAACTTTGTAACAAGGAAGATCACGCTTGCCATTGCAAATATAATGGCTGGAAAGCAGGAGAAACTCTCACTTGGAAATATGAATGCAAAGAGAGACTGGGGATTTGCCGGTGACTATATCAAAGGAATGTGGCTTATGCTTCAGCAGGACAAACCCGGTGATTATGTGCTTGCGACCAATGAGACCCATACGGTAAGAGAGTTTGTTGAGGCAGCTTTTGGGGAGCTTGGTATAAAGATAAGGTTTGAAGGAACCGGTGTTGATGAAAAGGGTATAGATGAAGCAACCGGAAAGGTTCTTGTTGATGTTAACCCACAGTTCTACCGCCCTGCCGAAGTTGAGTTTTTATGGGGAGATTGTACTAAGGCTGAAAATGAGTTAGGATGGAAGAGAGATATCGACTTCAAAGGACTCGTGGCAATGATGATGGATGCCGATATGAAGGCGATCTGCGGAAAAAGCTGTGAGGAATATAAGAACGGGAAATAAATAAACTATGATAACGGTTTTACTGAATTGGCTCTATATTGCAATCACTTCGTTTGGAACGGGTATTGCTGTATTGAGCTTTTTTAGTTTTATTTTTGGGATTAAAAAGACACATAATGTTTTGCCTGCCATAATTGCAGGGCTGGCGTTCAATACTGTATATTCCGAGACTTTCAGCCTGTTTGGCGGTGTGGGGATAGCGGCAAATGTGATCCTTGTTTTGCTTGCTCTTGCAGGAGCATTCTTTAACAGAACAAGCGTGTCTCAGACTTTTACTGCACTAAAGGAAAAAGTTTTATCGGTTAAAGTTCTGCCTTATATATATGCGGCAGTAATTCTCTTATTTGCATACGGAACATCGAGGGGATATATTCATTACGACACAAGTCTCTATCATGCCCAGAGCATAAGATGGATAGAGGAATATGGTGTGGTCAAAGGACTTGCCTGTCTTCAGTTGAGATTCGGTTATAATTCAAGCGCATTTGCACTTACGGCTCTTTACAGTTTTGTTGATATACTCGGGCAGTCTCTTCACACAACCGCAGGCTTCTTCGTTCTGCTTGGTGCTATCCAGGTCGTAGATGTTTACAGGGTATTCACCAAAAAGCATGTAAGACACAGTGATTTTATAAGAATAGGCCTGCTTTTTTATCTGGGTCTTATATTTAAGGAGATTGTATCTCCAGCCAGTGATTACTATGCTCAGATACTGATCTTTACCGCTGTTATTATGTGGCTGGATGCTATTGAAGATACAGAAGACGATCCCAATGCAAAGGCTTATCCGTTTGCAATGCTGAGTATTCTTCTGGTATACGCGGCTACTGTAAAGTTTTCCATTGCCTTGCTCGTGCTGTTGGTCATCAAGCCGGCTATCATGCTGATAAAAGATAAGAAATATAAGCAGATTGCAGTATGCTTAGGTGCGGGTATATGTGTGCTTTTACCGTTTTTTATCAGAAATGTACTTATATCGGGATGGCTCATCTATCCTTCGACTTTCATAGATCTTTTCAATGTTGACTGGAAGATACCCAAAGGTGTGGCTCAGTATGATGCCATGGAGATAGGGGTATACGGAAAAGCGATAAACGATGTTACAAAATTGGATATGCCTATCACTGAATGGCTTCCCGGCTGGTTCAGGGCAATGTCATTAGTTGAGAAAGGCTGGGTAAGCCTGACGTTTATCGGTATCATAGCAGGGGTTGTCTATTTTGGTTATAAACTGATAAAGAGAAGAGCCGATTATGATAAGCTTCTTGTTTTTATTGTGATTGTAGCTTCCGGTTTATTCTGGTTTTTCAGTGCTCCTCTTGTAAGGTATGGCTACGGCTATCTTACATGTATTCCTTTGTTTGTTGACGGTATGCTCTGTATGGAGCTTGTGAAAAAAACAGATGACAAAAAAGCATTGTATATCGCTTATGTTATAGTTTTTGCTGCAGTCGGCATATATCGCATAAAAACTGTAGGTTATGATATAATAACTACGTTGGATCAACCGTATTACATTGCTCAGGAGGATTACGAGAACTGGCCGGCAAAAGAGTATGATCTTGAAGGCCATACTATATTTGTTCCTGAACAGGATGCACTTATAGGATACAGTCAGTTTCCAGCATCTCTTATGCTGATAGATATTGAGATGCGTGGTGATGACTGGAAAGACGGATTCAGATACAAAGATTATGACGCCTGGTTAGAACGAAGCGGCGTTAGTGAATAAAAGGAGATATTTAGATGGCTAATCTTTCAAAAGAGGACAAAATTTATGTGGCAGGTCACAGAGGCCTTGTCGGATCTGCGATAGTAAGATCGCTTAAAAGAGGCGGATATACAAATATCATAGGAAGGACGCATTCTGAACTTGATCTTACAGATCAGCAGGCTGTGAGGGCTTTTTTTGAGGCAGAAAGACCCGATGTTGTTGTTCTTGCCGCAGCAAAAGTAGGCGGAATAAATGCAAATCAGACCATGCCGGCAGAATTTGCATATGAAAACATGCAGATACAGTGCAATGTGATCAAATGCTGTCATGATTACAAGGTAAAGAAACTTCTTTTCCTTGGAAGCACATGCATATATCCAAAGATGGCTCCTCAGCCGATACCTGAGGATGCATTACTGACAGGTCCTCTTGAAGTCACAAACGAAGCATATGCTATCGCAAAGATTTCCGGTATGGAGATGTGCAGATTCTTTAAGATCCAGTATGGAGATGATTTTATAAGCTGCATGCCGACGAATCTTTACGGACCATATGATAATTATGATCTGAGCAATTCACATGTACTTCCGGCCATGATAAGAAAATTCCATGAGGCAAAAGTAAACAATGCGCCTACAGTTGAACTCTGGGGAACAGGATCTCCATTAAGAGAGTTTTTGTATTCCGATGATATGGCAGATGCATGTGTATATCTGCTTGAGAATTACAGCGGTGAACAGCATGTCAATATAGGAACCGGAAAAGAAGTGACCATAAAACAGTTAGCTGAGCTTGTTAAGGAAACAGTAGGATTCACCGGCGAGATCGTCTGGAACAGTGATATGCCGGACGGAACACCGAGAAAACTTGCGGATGTAAGTAAACTGCATTCACTTGGATGGACACATAAGGTTGAGCTTGAAGACGGTGTCAAGCTTGCATATGAATGGTTTAAGGAAAACGTGGATTCGGCAAGAATGTAGGAGGACGTGACATGAAAGCATACGGTGTCATAATGGCCGGAGGCGGCGGAACAAGATTCTGGCCTCTTTCAAGAGCAGATAAGCCCAAACAGTTTTTGAACCTGTCAGGTAAGAATACAATGGTAGTCGATACTGCCAACAGATTATCAAAAGTGGCTGACAAAGAAGATATATTTGTTGTAACGAATGTTAAGACGGTCGATGCGACTATAGAACAGACAAAAGGCATTTTGAGACCGGATCATATTCTTGGGGAACCGGCTGCCAGAAATACAGCAGCGTGTATCGGATATGCGGCCATGGAAATAATAAAAAAGTACGAAGACGGTATCATGGTCATCGTACCATCTGATCATTTCATAAAGAATGAAGAGCAGTTTGCACTTGTTTTAAGCAAAGCCATATATACCGCGGAAGAAACAAACAGACTGGTTACTGTAGGTATCAAACCTACATTCCCGTCTACCGGATACGGTTATATAAAGTACAATGCAGACACGGACGGTATTGCAAAGGACGTTGAGGAATTTGTAGAAAAACCGGATCTGGAAACAGCAAGCGAATATGTTGACAGCGGAGAATATGCCTGGAACAGCGGTATGTTTATCTGGAAAGCATCCACGATATTAAAGTATTTTGAGAGACTGCTTCCCGATATATACAGATGTCTTGTAAGGATAGGAGAGGCCATGGGAACCGACAGAGAACAGGAGGTTCTTGAAGAGGTATATCCTGAGATCCCGAAGATCTCCATAGACTATGGCATAATGGAAAGAGCCGATAATGTCATGATGCTTGAAGGCGATTTCGGATGGAATGATGTTGGAAGTTTTGATGCATTTGACCAGATACATGATCAGGATGCAAACGGAAATGTTGTGATGGCTGATTCATGCATCATCAATTCCAAAGATAACGTGCTTTACAGTACCCAGGACGGACATCTTATTGCTGCTTTGGGAATAAATGATATAGTGATCGCCCATACCAAAGATGTTACTCTTATATGTGCCAAGGACAAGGCACAGGATATAAAACTTTTTGTGGATAAGCTTAAAGAAGAAGGAAAAGATACATATCTGTAAGGTGTAAAGACCGGGAGAACATGCATGATCAAAAGAAAGCTGATAGTCATGGTTCATTATATAAGGCTGAGTGTCAAATGGTGCTTATTCTCGATTCTGACCGGAACGGTATGCGGACTGTTGGGAAGCGCTCTGTATTTCTTTGTTCAGTGGGCAAATGAGATAAGGGGCGAGCATGACTGGCTTTTATTGTTTTTACCTGTTGCCGGACTTATTATAGTCAAGATATATCAGATGTTTGATCTTAAGGAAGACAAAGGTACAGATCTGATATTTGATTCTGTTCGAAATGCACAGGCAATACCCTTTAAGATCACGGTCGTAAGTTTTCTTTCCACCATATTTACACATCTGTTCGGCGGTTCTGCCGGAAGAGTCGGTGTTGCCATACAGATGGGTGGGAGTATTTCATCCAATCTCAGTAAGATATTTAAATTGAACCCCAAAGACAGAAGCCTGTTTGTCATGTGCGGTATGGCGGGTCTCATATCTGCACTTTTCGGTACACCTTTAATGGCTGCATTCCTCAGTATGGAAGTCATAAGTATAGGTGTAATATATTATGCAGCTTTTTTGCCTTGTCTTCTTACATCGCTTGTATCGTATTTTGTTGCGGAGGCATTGAATATAACTCCCATGAGATACACAATAGCATCTGTTCCGACACTTAATGTGGAATCTGTAACAAAGGTGATATTCTTAGGTGTAGGTTGTGCGATAGTAAGTATAATGTTTTGTGCGGCCATGAAGTTATGGGGAGATACCGTAAAAAAACACATTGAGAATCAGTATATACGTATATTGATCGGCTCCGGTATCATTATAATACTGACACTTATTACGGGAAGTCAGGCCTATAACGGATCGAGTGCTTCTCTTTTGAATACGGCCGTTATGTACGGACAGGCACATCCTTATGATTTTATTTTAAAGATATTATTCACGGCGATAACTCTTCAGTCCGGATATAAAGGCGGAGCAGTATTTCCGGCACTTGTTATCGGGGCAACTTTTGGATGTACGTTTGGATGGTGGCTTGGACTGCCCGTTGAATTTGCGGCAGCAGTCGGGATGGTAGCAGTTTTTTGCGGAAGCGTGAACTGTCCCATAGCAAGCATTTTTTTGAGTGTTGAAGTATTCGGGGGAGCAGGGATAGTCCTGTTTGCGATAGCCTGTGCGATAAGTTTTGTGTTCAGCGGATATTTTACTGTATTTCCGGGACAACAGTTTGTCTATTCAAAACTGCGTATTGAGTATAAGCATTCCACCATGCGAAATGTGGAAGAGGACGATTAATGCGTCAAAGATTGTCTTGGTTTGCCAATGATACTTTATTTTGCTAGAATTAATGTGTTTGAGGCAAGAAAGCGTTTATGAATATTTTGGGTATATTTTTGCTGTTTATCCTTCCGTTTGCGGTTGGGACGGTTTTGAATTTCATAACAAGACAGAGTAAAACTAGTCAGATTGAAACATATTTGATTGGTTTTTTTTCGGTTTTTTTGATACAGGGAGTCGTTTTCTCCCTATATAACTTCATGGGAATCGGATATGATGTGTGCTGTAGAATCTTCACATGGATAACTTATGCGGCTGTCATACTGTTTATACTGATAGGTGTTTTTGGGTTTAAGAAATACATCATATGCGATGCAAAGAGATTTGTACTCAGAAAAGATGAGAGACTTGTTTTTGCGTTGATGATCATATCCATATTGATCGTAATAATAAGGATAGGATGTCTTTACCTGTATGAACGGGATGACATCATGCTTGAAACAGTCAGAGTTAATCTGTTAACATCTACGGTCAATACTTATGATCCGTTAACCGGCAGACCTTACGAACTTGGACTGATCAATTCCAAGAAACTTATAACATTGCCGTTATATTATACATACTGGTGTAAGACATATGCTATCTCTGCAAGAGATCTTCTTTATGCCGTATGCGAGCTTCAGACACTGTTTGTGATAATAGGTGCATGTAACTGTGCGATGAAGCGTGTATTAAAATCAAACAAGAAGCTTTATATCTATACGATGTTTGTTGCTCTAATGCTCGCGTCCGGAGATTATTTTAAAGGTTCTGTAGGATATAAGATATTATGGAACGGATACAACGGTGATACCATTGTGGTAGCCGGAGTGCTTTCATATATCATCTTTCTGATACTTGATATGTATCGGCTTGAACGTGGAGATTACGGTGAAGCCACCTGGGCAAAGAGGATTCTTAGGGTATGTAGGATACTATTGAGTTTTTCCTGCACGATCTTTATAACATCAATTCCTACAGGAATACTGATGATAGTGCTCTGTCTTGTTACAATGATCGCCTGTGCGACAATCAGATTTGTAAGGGAGGAGAAAGTATGAGAGAAACAATAGAGATCATGCTGACGTACTTCTCTGATTCAAAACTTGCAGGCAGTTATTTTTTGTTATTCCTTGTAAGTATAGTGTTGTTATACTATATCAACAGGGAAAAGAATAAATGGTTTGTTCTGTATGGGATCCTGATCTTAGCTGTAGTTATCATGAATCCTATCGTATTGTGGATACTTATGCAGGTGTTTCCCTCTTTGTCTGCATATGCTCCGATAACGTTGCTGACACCGGTTTTGTTTTACGTTCCGTTTGCGGCCACTGAACTGACGGACAGTCTAAAGGATACGAGGATAAGACGTATCATAGCGGCAATACTGGTATTTCTTTTGTTCATCTGTGGCAATATGTGCGGAATGGTGACAGATTATTCTGTAGATGATAACAATGTAACGACAAAAGAGGAACTTGATATTGTTCATTACCTTGAAGATGTATCACCTCAGATGGTACTGGCGGATGAGACTCTCATACCCACGATATCAGCAAGAGGAAAGCTTATACCGCTTTTCTATGGCAGGGATCTTTGGACTCCGGATATGGATACCGGTATAATGGACGGATACAATGAAGAGGCCTATACATTGTTTGATGCGATGAAGAACTCTGAGGAAAATGCGGATTTCATAGCTGAAACGGCATATGAATACAGATGTGATATAATAGTCATGGATTCGTTTATGGACTATCCTGATTCATTGGGGAATTATAAACTGGCGGCTCATACGCCAAATTATCTTATCTATGAGATGAGATAGTTATAAGGGGTTAACGGAGGCAGAGCATATAAAATGGAATTGTTGAGTGTTATCGTTCCATGTTACAACGAAGAAGAGAATATTTTTCCGTTTTATGAAGAACTCATGAAGAACAATGAGTTCTTTACTAAGCGTGGTCTTGATATAGAGATAATATATGTTAATGACGGTTCAAAAGACGGGACAGTTTCAAAGGTAAAAGAACTTCATGATAAAGACAGCAGAGTAAAGCTGATATCCTTTTCAAGAAACTTCGGAAAAGAATCGGCGATCTATGCCGGATTTAAGAAGGCAAAGGGAGATTATGTTGTCATGATGGATGCCGATCTGCAGGATCCGCCGTCTTTGTTGCCTGAGATGTTTGGATATATAGACGAAGGATATGATTCCGTTGCAACCAGGAGAGTTACAAGAAAGGGAGAACCTCTTATCAGATCGTTCTTTGCAAGAAGATTTTACAGACTTATCAATAAGATGAGTAAGACAGAGATAGTTGACGGTGCCAGGGATTACAGGCTTATGACCAGACAGGTTACAGATGCCATACTGGCGCTCAGCGAATATAACAGATTCAGTAAAGGTATTTTCGGCTGGGTAGGTTATGAGACCAAATGGGTTGAGTTTGAGAATGTCGAACGAACCAGAGGAGAGACCAAATGGAGTTTCTGGGGCCTGTTCAGGTATTCTCTTGAGGGTATCGTTGCTTTTACCACGGCTCCGCTTTCTTTGGCTTCACTTATGGGTGTGCTTTTTTGTTTCTTTGCATTTATACTTATCATATTCATTATCGTAAGGACATGTATATTCGGAGATCCGACAAGCGGATGGCCGTCACTGGTTTGTATAATCAGTCTTATCAGCGGTGTTCAGCTTTTGTGTCTGGGTATCATGGGACAGTATTTATCAAAAACCTACCTTGAGGTTAAAAAGAGACCGCTTTATTTTGTAAAAGAAGAGATAGAGTGATTCGGAGTTTGGATATATTAAGTCATGATTACAAACAGCCAAAATGATAACAATTATATGAGTGAATCCATGGATATGAGGCGATTCTTTTTGTGTTTGATAAGAAAAGCGTGGATGATACTTATCGTGACGGCACTTTGTGCGATTCTGGGCGCATTGATCTATAGCATTTATTATGGGATAACGGATGGCCAGCAAAAATATCAGAAATGCACGGATTTCTATATTACATTCAATGAAGCCGATCATCCGAATGGTATGGATTACTACAATGCATACACATGGAATCAGTTTGTTACTGATGACAGGATTGTTAATAAAGCATTATCTGTAGCCGGTTCAAGCGTTAACAAACAGGATATAAAAGAATATGTTACGGCCCGTATGATGAGTGACTACCGTGTTCTTACCGTGGTTGTTACCGGAGAAAACAACAAAAAGGTTGAAACGATCAGTGAGGCATACAAGGCTGCGATGCCTATGTTTCCTGAAGACGTAGATGAGATAACGAAGATTGAACCATGGTCTGAAGATGATATGGTAAAGATCAATGATCATACACTTGCAACTAACGCAGCTTTGCTGGGAGGTGTCATAGGATTTCTGATAAGTCTGTTTGCATGGGCTGTATATTATTGCATGAATGACAGAATATATACCGAAGCAGACTTTAACAGGAGATTTGCAGGTGTGACATTTTTAGGTTACGATACTGAACGTTTCAAGCCGGATACCGAGGCTAACAGGAAAAAAGTTGTCGGTGATGCAAAGACGGTTGATGTTACTGATGTGTCAAAAGAACTAGGATCGATAGAAGAGTGTGACGGTGTCATCCTTAATGTCTCATGGGGTGAGCATGCATCGGCAGTTCAGTATAAAGTCGAGATGTTAAAGAAACAGGGTATTAAATTGTATGGCGTAATCTTAAATAACAGCAATGAAAGATTCCTCAATATGTACTATGGGAAATGACTTGTTACGGTTATGAGTGTATAACAACATCTTGTGGTAAAAAGCTTTATATGCTACAATATGCATGTTGTGTAAAAATATCAGTGTAATAGGAGGAGAAAGTGATGTTTGAGTGGAAAGGGTTTGCAAAGTTTTGGCTTTGGTTCTGTCTTGTAGTTAATGCACTTATGATCATCGTTTGTGCATTGGGACTTGTTGGAACAATGGCTGTAGGAACCGGCGTAGGAATCATGGTTCTTTGCACAATAGCTGAGATCGCTATGGTTGTAGGTCTTTCAATTCTTCTTTTCAAGAAAAAGAAGGTTGGTTTCTATATCGTAGCAGCTACAGCAGTTCTCAATATCATCCTTAATGCTATCAGCGGACAGCTTGTAAAGGGTATCGCAAGTGCTATCATAAGCCTTGTTATCCTGTTCTTCGCTATAAAGAGCAATTGGAACGATATGGAGTAATACATATCAAAAAGAAAGATCTGATCTGAAGGAGACTGTTCAATGGACGGTCTCCTTCTTTTTGCAAATCACTGTTATTTATAGTAAAATCTGTTTATGAATTTACAGACTCTGGTTTCATGTGTACAACAGAATACAGATCTTATGGCGCAGACCATGAACCTTGACTCCGATGCGATAATCATTAATCAGTGTGATGAAAGCGATTATGGTGAGTATGAGTATAACGGACACAGGATCAGGTGTTACAGTTATGCTGAAAGAGGAGTAGGGCTGTCAAGAAACAAGGCGCTTGAACGTGCGACTTCCGATATAGTTTTATTTTCGGATGAGGACATACGTTATGAGACCGGATATGCTGAGACGATCCTTAAGGAGTTTGAGAAACGTCCCGGGGCTGATATGCTTCTTTTCAACATCGATGTGATCGAGGAGAGAAGAACGTATCACATTGATAAGGAACACAGGGTTACATGGAAAAACTGCGGCAGATATCCTACGTACAGCTTTGCTGTCAGAAGAGAAAAACTCCACAATGCCGGTATAAGATTTAATCTAAATTACGGCGGTGGTGCAAAGTACAGTTGCGGTGAGGATAGTCTGTTCATAATGGACTGTGTGAAGAATGGTTTTAAGATATATGCGCTTCCAGTTACGATCGGAAGGGAAGAACCAAGACCGTCCACATGGTTTAACGGATATAATGAGAAGTTTTTCTTTGACAGGGGAGCACTTTACAGACCTCTGTACGGAATACTGGCAAAACCCTTGTCTGTGAGATGGCTGCTGGCTCATAAAGATGTTTTCTTTGCAGATGAGGAGCAGGAGATAAAAGACTGGAAACAGGCTTACAGACTGATGAAAAAAGGCATGAAGGAAGTATCAGAAACGTCTTAAAAGAGGATAAGAAATGGTGCTGTATACAGCGATAGCGCTGATCACAATATTCGTGGCTTTATTTGTACGTAATCGCGAATACATATATGGCAATACAAGACAGCGTATGCTTAACAGGATAAGCATTGCTGCTGTTTTTTGTATACTTTTTTTATTAAGTGCCTTAAGAATAGAAGTCGGAAACGATTATATAACCTATGTCCAGAATGCCCATGAGATATATGTTGGAGGGATCACGGTAACCGAACCTGGTTATAATCTTATTGTCAAGCTTCTTTTTATGCTTTCTGGATATGAGAATTATCTGCTCGTATTCGCCTTTTTTGGTTTTGTTACAATATTTGTTTTTCTTAAAGCGATCTATGATCAAAGTGAATCTTTTGCCATGAGTTTTATGCTTTTCATGGCTCTGGGAATCTATTTCAGATCTTTTACAACGGTAAGATACTATCTGGTGCTTGCTGTCACATTATATTCTCTCAGATATGTATTGAAAAAACAGTATATTGCATTTGTTCTTATCATAGCGATATCGGCACTGTTTCATAAGTCTGTGCTGATCGTCATACCGTTATTTATCATATGCAGTCTGCCATGGAAAAAATGGTTTTATGCGATCATAGCATTAGTGACGGTCGGTATTTATGTTATGAAAGATTTTGTTATGGATATAGCATTAAGGCTCTATCCGTCCTATCGTGATACCATATATCTGACACAGGATACAGGTATCATGGAAAGCATACCGGCTCTTTTGAGATGTGCATTTGTGTTGGCTATGTGTCTGATCTGTTATAAGGACAGCATAAAGGAAAACAATCAGAACACGTTGTACTTTAAGATGACCATAATTGCTGTGGCTATATATACAGGTGGATCATTCCTTCCTATGGTATCACGCTTTGGCTACTATATGATCACACCTCAGATACTGCTGATACCGGGTATATACAAGAATGTTTCGGATGAAAAGAAAAAAAGATATCTTTTCTATGCCATCATGGCTTTTTCATTAATGTATTTTGTATACTTTTTGTTTACGGCTTCCAAATCCGGGATAGCGGTCTTACCTTACAGAAGCTGGCTTTTTAATGAATTGGAGTGGAACAATATTGAAGAAATGCTTATGTATAATAATCGTTAGCCTCAATCCCGGAGACAGACTGAAAAAAACGCTGGACAGCGTATTTTCTCAAACGGCCGAAATCTTTGATGTGGTCATAAAAGACGGCGGATCTACAGATGAGTCTCTGGACAGACTTGAAAAGGAAGGCTATTTTGAGGGACGCGATAACGTTACGATAATAAGAAAAAACGACAAGAGCATTTATGATGGTATGAATCAGGCTGTCGAATATGTTCTTGAAAATGCTGATCAGGATATTGCCAAAACATATTGTATGTTTTTAAACTGCGGAGACACCTTTCATGATGAGAATGTGTTAAAGACGGTCGAATCATATTTAAAGGCATATGACAGACCTCATATAATATATGGAGATCAGTATAATCTGATACAGAAAAGTACAGTTTCCTCTGCTCCTGAGATAAACGAGTTTACTCTTTTCAGAAATGTGCCGTGTCATCAGGTGTGTTTTTACAGTCTGTCATTGTTTGAAGACAGGGCATATGATGTGAAATATACTGTAAGAGCGGATTATGAACACTTCCTGTACAGCTGGTATGAGAAAAAGGCTATGTGTGAACATATTAATGTCATCATATCCGATTATGAGGGCGGAGGGTATTCCGAGACGGTTGAAAACAGAAAGAGATCGGCATCTCAGCACAGAGAGATCACGG
This sequence comes from Lachnospiraceae bacterium, assembly GCA_016286035.1. Lineage (GTDB taxonomy): Bacteria > Bacillota > Clostridia > Lachnospirales > Lachnospiraceae > Colinaster. Next base: position 29,399 of record JAEERY010000070.1, on the reverse strand, counting down.
ACAGGTATATGGGTGCCAGGGCAGTAAAGTACAGACTTATTATGTTGCTCACATTGGCTCCTCTGAGAACAAAAATGGCAGAGAGTCCTGCGATGTCGCGTGTATACAATTCGATCAAGAGTGCTGTGTACAGAAGATCTTAATACAATTAACGGATACAGGATATGACCTGTTGGTATAAAGATGAAGATACTTTGGCTGTGTAATGTCATCCCACCGGTGATAGCAAAACAACTTAATACGGAAACCACGGTAAAAGAGGGCTGGATAGATGCCTCTTTAAGAAGAATGCTTGCTGATATAAACGGTGACATTACCCTCGGGATATGTTTCCCGACAGATTCTCTGGATTCGCCGTATAAGAAGGACTGTGTATCGGTTAAAGACAGACAGATCGAAGTGTACAGTTTTCTTGAGCATACGCAGACTCCCTGGGTCTATGACAAAACTCTTGATAAGACATTTACGGATATAATCTCGGATTTTGTTCCAGATATAATCCATATATTCGGGACAGAATATCCGCATGCCGCAGCCTGTGCAAAAGCTTTTAAAAAACCTGACAGGCTGCTTGTAGGTATACAGGGAGTAATGAAAGCCTGTGCTGATGAATACTGCGGGGGACTTCCAAAAGAAATCATAGATTCGTTAACATTCAGAGACTGGCTTAAAAAAGACAATATAGCAGCACAACAGCAAAAGTTTACAATAAGGGCGGGATTTGAAAAACAAACGCTTGAAAATGCGGGTCATGTAACGGGAAGAACAGCGTTTGATAAAGAAGAAGCATTTAAGATCAATCCTAACCTTATATATCATCATATGAATGAGACTCTGCGGACAGAATTCTATGATGGAAATTGGGAGCCTGAAAGACTGAGTGATAACATTATTTTCGTATCACAGGCCGATTATCCTCTTAAGGGATTTCATGTGCTGATTGAAGCCATGCCCGAGATCCTTAAGAAATATCCCGATACGAAGATATTAGTTGCAGGAAACAGTATAACCGGATATACCACTCTGAAAGAAAAGATAAAGATAGGCGGTTACGGGAGATACTTAAGAGATCTGGCTGTAGAAAAAGGTATTAAAGATAAGATAAACGTGTTGGGAAGACTCAGTGCAGCTGAAATGCTGGAAAGATATGAGAACAGCAGTATATATATATGCACTTCGTATGTCGAGAATTCGCCCAACTCTCTCGGAGAGGCGATGCTGGTGGGAACACCTTCGATAGCGGCCAAGGTCGGAGGAATACCTTCAATGGCAACCGATAAAGAAGTCACTTTTTTCGATAAAGGGGATGCGAAACAGCTCGCAGAGTGCGTGATCGGTGTTTTTTCGGACAGAGAAAAAACTCTTAGGATGTCCGAAGCAGCAAAGATACGGGCCAGAAAAGATCACGATGCTGACAGAAATTTTGAAAGACTAATGGAGATCTATAAAGAAATATGCCTAAAGTAGTGATGATAAGCAATTTCATAAATCATCATCAGATTCCGTTTTGTGAAGAGATGGAAAAGCTTTTGGGTGATGGATTTTATTTTATTCAGACAGAACCTATGGAAAAAGAAAGGGAAGATATGGGCTGGTCTGTCGATGAAAGCAAAATACCGTATCTTAAGCTTTTATACAAAGATGAAGAAGAGTGCAAAAAGCTTATAGATGAATGTGATATGTTGCTTGTCGGCTGGCAGGACAGAGAGGATATCATACTTCCCAGGATACAAAAAGGAAAACTCACTCTTCGTATCAGTGAAAGGATCTACAGGGAAGGACAGTGGAAGGCTGTATCTCCGAGGGGACTGATAAGAAAATATAAAGAACATATCAGGTTCAGACATAAGGATAATGTGTTCCTGTTGTGTAACGGTGCATATGTTGCTTCGGATTTTAATCTTATAGGCGCATACCCCAAAAAGAAATTCAAGTTTGGATATTTCCCTGCTTTCAGAGAGACTGATATGACAAAAAAACCGTCGAAGGAAGTCATAGAGATCATATGGGCGGGACGGTTCATAGAGCTAAAACATCCTGAATATGTGATCAGACTGGCTGCTGATCTTATAGATAACGGATATGACTTCAGGATACATATGATAGGCAGCGGTCCGATGGAGGATGCTTTAAAAAACAGTGTCAGAGAAGGAGAACTGGAAGACAATGTTATCTTCTACGGATTTATAAAACCTGAAGAAGTCAGGGATGTTATGGATAAGTGCCATATCCATCTTTTTACGAGTAACTACCTAGAGGGTTGGGGAGCTGTAGTAAATGAAGGCATGAACAGCGGTCTTGCCGAAGTGGTATGTCGTGAGGTCGGAGCGGCACCTTATCTGATAAATGACGGAGTAAACGGGCTTCTTTATGATGGGAGCTACGAGGATTTCAACAGAAAAGTATTCTCATTAATGGATGACATCCCGCTTATAGAGAAACTGGGCAAGAATGCATATGAGACTATAGCAACTTTGTGGAATCCTTCAAATGCCGCAAAGCAGCTCATAAGATTTTATGAAAATTATATTGATAATAATATCGATCCTCCCAAAGAAGGACCGATGTCCGTTGCAGAGGATATAAAGCCTGTATGAAGATAACGGTTATAGTACCTGCTTACAATATAATAGATTGTCTTGAAAGATGCGTCATGAGCATAGTGAATCAGACTTTTAAAGATCTGGAGATCATATTGGTGGATGACGGATCCAGTGATGGTACGGCTGCTTTGTGTGATTCGCTTGGAAAGAAAGATTCCAGGATCAAGGTTTTTCACAAAGAAAACGGCGGTTCTTCAAGTGCCAGGAATATGGGACTAAAGTATGCGACGGGAGAGTACATAGGATTTGTTGACAGCGATGATTATATAGAACCTGACATGTATGAGCTGCTTTCAAATGCAGTTGAATACTATGGTTTCAAGATGGCACAGATATCGAGAGACGAAGTCAATGAGAATGGCAGCAAAAGACCTGATGTATGTATCCCGCCTAAAAAAGAGACAGTAATGACTGGACATGACATGATAAGAGAATTGCTGATGCACAGGGGAGACTGTTCTTTTTGCACAAGGATATGTGCAAGGGAGCTTTTTGAAAACAGAAGCTTTCCTGAAGGAGAACTTAATGAGGACTTTAAGCTCCTTACTGACATGCTTTCGGATGTCGATAGGTTCATCATTCTTCCAAAGCAGTGCTATCATGTTTATTACCGAATGAACAGCAACAGCAGAAGAAGTGACAAAGAGGATTTTTCGAGAGTGTTTTCAGACATAGTGGTCAATGCCGATTATGTCAGTGAGCTTGTTAAACAGAAATATCCGGATCTTACTGATGAAGCTTTCAGATTTGGAATGATACAGCGCCTCGATTATATGCTTCATATCCCGATAAGCATGATGAATCCCGATAATAGCTTTTATATGGAAGTCGCATCATACATGCGAAAAAACAGATTTAAGGCTTTGGGAAATGATCTGTTGACCGGTAAAAACAAATTATACATAATACTGCTTGGAACCGCGCCCAAAAAAGTCAGGCAGCTTCATGCAAAAAAGATGCAAAAGAGTTTATAGAAATCATAGATGATAATGGGTTATAGGAGGAGGAAAAATGAAATATTTATATCCGCAGGGAAAGCAAAAAGCGCTTACATTCAGTTACGATGACGGTGAACACTTTGACAGAAAGCTGGTCGATATATTCAATAATCATGGATTAAAGGCAACATTTCATTTAAACTCCGGTAACATCGGACACAGCGGACCGGGTAACACTTATGTCAATCCTGAAGAGATAGTCTCACTTTACGAAGGTCATGAGGTGGCATGCCATGGAGTGCACCATAAGAATATGCCCCGCATACCCCTTTCGGTTATGACAAGAGAACTCTATGAGGACAGAATAGCTCTTGAAAAGTATACGGGAAAGATCGTTCAGGGATTCTCCTATCCATTTGGAAGTTATACACCTGAACTGATATCAGCGCTTAAAGCTGTGGGAATAAAATATTCACGAACCGTTAACGGTACGGCCGGTTTCTTTCCGCCTGGAGATTTCTATGAATGGCATCCGACCTGTCATCACTATGATAATCTTATCGAACTGGGAAAAAGATTTCTTGAGGTTCCGGATTATATAGAACTGCCCCTCATGTATGTATGGGGACACAGCTTTGAATTCGGAAGAGCAAACGATTGGACAGTAATAGAGGAGTTTGCCGAGCTTATTTGCGGTAAAGAAGATATCTGGTATGCAACAAATATGGAGATATGTGATTATCTTACGGCTGTTAAATCATTGGAGTACTCTGCTGATGAGAGAATTGTTCATAATCCGTCAGCTATAAGTGTATGGATCGAAAAAGATGGAGCTGTCGAAGAGATATCTTCAAATGAGACAAGAAGGTTCTGATATATCGTAAACTTGAGACTGTATACGGCTTATGCTATAATTAACTGGTTCGAGTTTCAAGTATGATCTGCTTTTGGCTTATGTCAAAGAAGCGGACAAGAAAGAGGAATATATGTTAAATAACAAGACAATTCTGGTGACAGGCGGTACGGGTTCGTTTGGAAAATGTTTTACCAAGTATGTCCTGACACACTATGATCCGAAAAAGATCATCATCTATTCTAGAGATGAATATAAGCAGTTCGTTATGGCAAATGAGATGAAGGAGTATGCAAGTAAGTTGCGTTTCTTTATCGGTGATGTTAGAGACGAAGAGAGGCTTGAGAGAGCGTTTGAGGGAGTTGATTATGTGATCCATGCGGCAGCACTTAAGCAGGTTCCGGCATGCGAGTACAATCCCAATGAAGCCATCAAGACAAATATACACGGTGCTATGAATGTCATAGAAGCAGCTCTTAACAAAGACGTCAAGAAGGTGGTAGCACTTTCAACAGACAAGGCTGTCAATCCCGTAAATCTTTATGGCGGAACCAAACTTGTATCAGATAAGCTCTTTATAGCTGCGAACAGTTATGCAGGATTAAAAGATATCAATTTCTCAATAGTCCGTTACGGTAATGTTGCAGGTTCAAGAGGAAGCGTTATACCGTTTTTCAATAACATAATAAAGAACGGCGGAAAAGAACTTCCCATAACCGATTACCGTATGACCAGATTCTGGATAAGCCTTACGCAGGGAGTAGAACTTGTTATCAAGGCGCTTGCAGAGGCACGCGGAGGAGAGACATTCATAAGCAAGATCCCAAGTTTCAAGATCACTGATCTTGCACAGGCCATGCTTCCCGGATGTGAGATGCCGGAAGTCGGTATAAGAGAAGGCGAGAAACTTCATGAGATCATGGTGACTGTTGAGGATTCCATGACAACATATGAATATGACAAACACTTTATCGTATATCCTCAGATGGTATGGAATGAAAAACAGATGAATCCGATACCAGGCGGAATAAAAGTGGCAGACGGATTTTCATACAGTTCGGGAAACAATACCGAATGGCTTACAGTGGATGAGATCAAGGAACTGTTAAAGGGTATCGATCTTGAGAAGTAAGTATTGAGTAATGAATTAATCAGGGACATGCAGTAAACCTGCATGTCCTTTTAGCAAGAGAAAGAAGGCATAGTATGAATATACCTGCTATTGAAGGAGGAACTCCTGTCAGGGAAAAAAAGATATATTACGGACATCAGTATCTTGATCAGGCTGATTATGATGCGGTTCTTAATGTTCTAAAGAGTGATTATCTGACATGCGGTCCCAAGATACCGGAGCTGGAGGAAAAGCTGTGCAGGATCACGGGAGCAAAATATGCTGTGGCATGCAGTAACGGTACGGCTGCACTTCATATAGCGGCGATGGCGGCCGGACTTAGTGAAGGTGATGAACTGATAACCACACCGATAACTTTTGCTGCCAGCGCAAACTGCGCGCTCTATGTGGGTGCAAGACCTGTGTTTGCTGATATCAATGATGAAACCTACAACATTGATCCCGAAAGCGTTGAGGCTCATATCACGGATAAAACCAGAGCGGTTGTGGCTGTTGATTATACGGGACAGGCTGTCGAACTTGACAGGTTAAAAAACATATGTGATAAACATGGACTTGTCCTGATAGAGGATGGAGCGCATTCCATAGGAACTCTTTATAACGGAAAACATGTCGGATCAATAGCCGATATGACAACATTCAGTTTTCATCCGGTTAAGACTATAACATCAGGTGAGGGCGGAGCTGTACTTACAAACAGTGAAGAGTATTATAAGAAACTTGTTCTTGCAAGAGCACATGGGATAACAAGAGATGCATCATTATTGGAATATGATCCTCACGGTCCCTGGTACTATGAGCAGCTCGATATCGGATACAATTACAGGCTGACAGATATACAGGCAGGTCTTTTGATAAGTCAGCTCGATAAGCTTGAAATGTTCAAGGCCAGACGTAAACAGATAGTGGATATGTACAATAGTGCCTTTGGAGGCATGGATACCGTCATTGTACAAAAAGAGATACCGCAGTCCGATACGGCAAGGCATCTTTATATACTCAGACTGAATACAAAAAAACTCAGTATAGACAGGAAGAAATTCTTTGAAGCTCTTGCTGCGGAAAATGTGATGTGCAATGTTCACTACATACCGGTTTATTATTTTCCGTATTACCAGAAGCTTGGATATAAAAAAGGACTTTGTCCAAAGGCTGAGAAACTTTATGATGAGATCATATCGTTACCTTTATACTATGGTATGAGCGATGAGGATGTTTTATCGGTCATAGATGCAGTTAAGAAGATAGCCGATTACTACGTGGTGTGATTTGTTATGAAGGGATATATGAAGTGATAGGGATCAGAGCTGATGCAAATAAGACTATAGCCACAGGGCATGTCATGAGATGCATGACTATTGCACGTGAGATAATAAACCTCGGAGAACAGGTTGTTTTTATCGTGGCAGATAAAGAATCCGAAACGTTTGTAAATGATATATTCAAGGATGATATAAAAGATGGTTTTGAGTGTACTGTCCTTAACAGCACATGGTCTTTACCGGTGGAAGAAGTCGATAAGTTTGCGTCTTTGATAAAAGAAAAGAATATAAGGTCGATCCTGTTTGATTCATACAGTTTTGATGCTGATTATTTCTTTAAACTGAAAGAAGCTATCGAAAGGCAGATGCCTGGTAAAAAAGAGGATATAATACTGGCATGCATGAACGACGTTGCCGCGGAAAAGTATCCTGTTGACATATTCATAAACTATAATGCTTATGCCACCACACTTGGATACGACGATATATACACCGGTGAAACAAGGCTTTTACTCGGACTTAACTATGCTCCTTTAAGAGAACAGTTTACCAGGATATATAACAGTGAACATGATATGCCTGAGAATGTGCTTGTGGCAGCAGGCGGTGGTGATGTGACCGGCATCCTGCTCGATATACTTGAAGAGGCCCAAAAGGAACCGGAACTTGCACGTATTGATTTTCATGCCGTTGTGGGAAGCATGACAGATTATCAGGATGATCTTATGAGACTGGCATGGTGTTGTGAGAATATATTTCTTCACAGAAATGTTACCGATATGGCAAAACTCATGTCTCAGTGTGACGCGGCTATATCAGCTGCGGGAACAATGCTGACGGAGCTTTGTTGTATGAAGGTGCCTACAATAGAGTATGCTATAGCAGATAATCAGCTTATGAATGCAGAATACTATAAGGAACACGGTCTTATGATCGGAGCCGGAGATATGCGCAGCGATCGAAGCGTGGTAGTGAAGCGCATAGTGCGTGAGCTGAAAGAACTGGTATCTGACAGGAAGCGCCTTGCAACTATGCGCAGATCACTGGAAGGTATATGCGATGGCAGAGGAGCAAAACGTATAGCACAGGAACTGTGCAGTTAAGTGTATTATCGATAAAAAACACTTCAAGAGGTTATTCATATAAGTTATGATAAAGATTTTAAAACGTCTGAACATACTGCTTGACAGAAAACAAAAAAATAAGATGATACTGATCGTTTTTCTGATGCTCATCGGCGGTGTGCTTGAATCCCTGAGTATATCGGCGATCATACCTGTTATGAGCGTTTTGCTGGATCCGAATGCCGTTACGACGAACAAGTATCTGGCACCTGTTTATAACGGGCTTCACATGAGTTCTCCCATGCAGTTTACGCTCGTGATGATGGTCGCACTTGTGCTTGCATTTGTATTGAAGAATCTGTTTCTCTTCATTCAGAATGTTGTTCAGTTAAGATTTGTATATACTAATCAGTTTGCGACATCCAGGCGAATGATGATTAATTTTATGAAGCGTCCCTATGAGTATTATCTTGGGGCAGAGACAGCGGTGATCCAAAGGAATATCACTTCCGATGTAAACAACATGTATGCACTTATACTTACGATCCTTCAGCTGACCAGTGAGATAGTTGTATTTACATGTCTTGTAGCTGTACTTTTGGCTGTTGATGCTGCCATGGTCATCACGATAGCAGGTCTATTGATAGCAGTACTGATAGTCATAAAAGTTGTCTTAAAGCCTATCATGTACAAAGCGGGTCAGGACAATCAGGATTATTACAGTGCTCTTTTTAAGTGGATAGAAGAGGCTGTCATGGGCATAAAAGAGATCAAAGTAGCCGGTAAGGAACATTATTTTATCAATGAATATGCCCGCTGTGGAGAAGGCTATGTAGGGGCCGTACAAAAGTACAATATCTACAATTCAACCCCGAGACTTCTTATTGAGACCATATGTATCGGTGGTCTTGTGGGATATATGTCTGTTGTAATGATCGGAGGCGCAACGGTGGATGAGCTTCTGCCTCAGTTGTCGGTATTCGCACTTGCTGCAATGAGGCTTCTTCCCAGCGCCAACAGGATAAACAATTATACGACTTCATTATCATATTTCGAACCGTTCTTGTGGAATGTTTCAGAGCATCTGCAGACAGAGATCAATGATAAGAATGTCGTTTATGATGAGGCCGCATATCGTGTTAAAAAAGAAGTGACGAAACTTCCGGTTCTTAAAGAGATAGCAGTTAATGATATAAGTTATGCTTATCCAAATACCGACAAACTCATATTTGACCATGCAAACATGAAGATACCTGTAGGTTCGGCAGTAGGTATTGTCGGAACATCCGGCTCGGGAAAGACAACCATGGTGGATGTTTTACTTGGATTGCTCACATTAAAGACGGGAACGATCACAGCTGACGGTGTTGATGTGATGAGTAATTACAGCGGATGGTTAAAGAATATCGGCTATATCCCGCAGACTATCTTTATGATAGATGATACGATAAGAAAAAATGTAGCCTTCGGATACAGAGAAGATGAAATAGACGAAGAACGTGTATGGGCAGTTTTAAAGGAAGCCCAGCTGGATGAGTTTGTAAAGAGTCTTCCACAGGGACTGGATACTAGTATAGGAGAGAGAGGAATAAGGATCTCGGGAGGTCAGCGTCAGCGTATAGGTATTGCAAGAGCGCTGTTTGAAGATCCTGAAGTACTGGTATTGGATGAAGCGACATCGGCTCTTGACGGTGATACCGAAGCAGCGATAATGGATTCGATAAACCGCCTGCACGGAAGAAAAACACTTATAATAATCGCTCACAGATTACAGACTATAGAAAAATGCGATATGGTATATCGTGTAGAGAACGGTAAAATAAGCAGAGAGAGGTGAAATACCTCTCTCTTTTTTACAGAAATCTGTTTGATGTTTTTTTATTCACCTTGAGGCACTTTTGAATTCAAACTCTTATTTCTGTAATTTAAGTTGGTGCGAAGTGAATATCCCTGCTTTTCCCAGAAAGCGTTTGCAGCATCGTTATCTTTAAAAACAAGACCGAAGATCTTATTGATACCCTCTTTTTTAAGAGCTTCCTCAGCTTTTTCCACCAGAGTATGTGCAATGCCTTCGCGTCGGTGATCGGGATGGACGCACATGTGATGAATCATGGCACGTCTTCCGTCATGACCTGTCAGGATAACACCTATGATCTGAGAAGAACCGACAGGACATGCTTTAAAACATGTAGTGGGATTACGTTTTAAATAACGTTCGATCCCTTCCCTGGTATCATCAACGGGATTAAGAGCTCTTTTTGATTGTTCCGAACTGCACCATAAATCATACAGTGCGTCATAATCATCAATTGTGACTTGGCTTATATCAAAATCCATTTTTATCTCCTTTGTATATTTTAATTGATCCCCTTTTACACATATGATATCACGATCCGGTGCCGTCATATCTTCTTGCGCCCAGCATCCAAAACTTATAACTCAACCAAAAGAACAGAATTCCGAACAGCGGTGACAGTTTGGACAATAACGGTATCTCGTCAGGTCTTAAAATGACCAGCCCGGGATAGTAAGCTATAAAAGCTATTGGAATGACAAACGTAAAGATAACTTTGAATATCCCATCAAAGATACTGGCAGGATATCTTGCGTAGTCCTTGAATCGAAACATCAGTATCATTACATAACCTGATCTTAAGATCCAGAAACATGTAGCGGCTGCGGCATTCATGATGGCTATCATGAACAACGATGCAGTTATTAACAGAAGTATCAGCTGAACCATGGTCACAACAGTTACGGGAATACCCAGATGTGACCATGAATATGCCAGCAAAACAATACCAAATGCCAACTGTCCCAATCCCTTGACATCAAACACTTCAGATATGAAGTAAAAGAAAATGTTTATCGGTCGGAAACAGTATTTTATGAAATCTCCGGATTCGACCGCATATCTTAAACTCCAGTTGTTGTCAAAAAGGCACTGAAGAGGTGTAAGGGCTATAAGTGAAAAGCCGTATAAGAACAGCATCTCATGATAATTCCAACCGTTTATGGAAGGAAAGTTCTTAAACAATATGTAAAAAGACATAAAACCGACAACATTTGTAAGTATCATTCCGAAGGTGGATATGATAAAGTCTGCTCTGTAGCTCATCTTGCTCTTTAGATCCTGAACCAGGACTTTGCGATATATTTCAGCGTAGAATTTAAAGCCTCTTTTGGGTTTTGTAGAAATAGCGTTATTCATGTTATCACCCCCCGTTCACGGTTATTCTTCTAACAGAGAAATTCCAAAAAGCCGTTGCTGCTAAAGACAGTATCACACACCATACGGCCTGGATGGCAAGCATTGTCCATATTCCCGAATTGAGAGTATAGCCGTCTTTCATGAGAAGTATGTTAAGCGGTGTGTCATATATACATCGAAACGGCAGCCATTCCACAAAGTTACGAAGCTTTTCCGGAAAGAACACCAGCGGGATCGTAGCACCGCCGAGAAGCAATACTATGCTTTCTTTTACTATGTTTATTCCCCATGTTGATTCCGTATAAAGACAAATTGTTGCGACTAACATCTCAATGTTAAAGTTGACCATCAGTGCAAGAACTACCGATATCACAAAAAGAATGATATTTATACCTATGTGTATGGCACCTTTAGTCACAAAGTACACAACTATAAATGTCGGCAGGAACGTAAGAAAAAATGTCATCACATTGTTACCGAAGAAATTAAAGAACATGAGTCTTCTGTAATTCATGGGTTTTAACAGGTCAAGTATTATTGCACCGGACTGTATGGATCTGCTCATGTTCCATACGATGTACATTTCCAGGAAGTTAAACAGTGCAGTCGCGAGCACCAGATATATTATGGTGTCAGAAAATGTCATGCCGTTCACAATATCCGAACCTGATGATGCATATATGGATTTCCAAAGATAGTAGATAAGTGTAAGGTATATCAGGTTTCCCAGAACCGTTACGAAGGTACCGAGTCTGAAAGACAGTTCCTGTATGATACCTGCACGTGTCAGTGAAATATATTTCTTGATCCTCACAGTTTTGATTCCTTTCTTGATAATGCTTTACAGTATGATCGATCGTTATACGGCATGAGGGCTCTTTAAGTCTTTTTGGTAAATGGTCTGTACCTTAGAATTATCTTCTGCTGCTTCGCCCTCATAAATCTTTTTGATGACTTCCTCTGTAGATATCTCTTCAAGCTTGATGTCAAGTATCTTTCCTTTTTTCTGGTATTCCGAGATCACACTCATAACATCCGTCTTTGATTCGTCAATGAGAGTTTCTTCCCATATATCACCGGGAAGTCTTAACTTAAGAGTTCTGTAAGATCCGAAATAGCTCTTAAGATGTTCCATATCATTATCGTAGATCATCTTTCCGTGATCTATGATAACTATCCGTTCACAAAGAGCATCTACATCACCCATATCGTGTGTGGTCAGTATTACGGTCGTATTCTTTTGCCTGTTAAGTTCTTTGATGAGTTCACGGATCTTTGCTTTCATGGAAACATCAAGACCTATTGTGGGCTCATCCAAAAAGACGATCTTGGGGTTATGCAGGAATGCTGCCAGTATATCGCTCAGTGTTCTCTGGCCCAAGGACATCTGACGCACGGTTTTATGGAGAATAGGCTCCATATCAACCAGGCTGTCGTAAAGAGCCATCATATCCTCATAATCTTTATCAGATATAAGATATATATCTTTAAGGAGTTTGAAAGACTCTATTAACGGAAGCGACCACCATAACTGGCTTCGCTGACCAAATACAACACCAATGTTTTCGGCATTCTTTGCTCTGTTCTTATAAGGGATATTTCCGTTAACGATGATATCGCCTCTTGTCGGTTCCAAAACACCGGTCATCATTTTTATAGTGGTTGATTTGCCGGCGCCGTTGGGTCCGAGATATCCCACTATCTGGCCTTCGGGTATCTTTACCGATATATTGTCTACTGCAGTAACGGTTCGATAATCCCTTGAAAAAAGATCCATTATACTTCCTTTTAATCCTTCACGACGGTTAAGTACTTTGAATTCTTTTACAACACCTTTCATTTCGATTGCACAATCTGTCATAATCTCTCCTCCTCTTGAATTTTGTTGTGATTTGGATTATACTCTGGATAAAAATAGAAAAATAGTGGTAAATTTCGCGAAAATAATAACAATTTTACATGAGGCGTGGAAAATAGTGATAAAAGAGTACAGAGGTCTGGTAAGAACAAGAGATGACGGATCAGAGATGATCAACTATGATGATGCATCATTTCCCTCATATATTTATGATGGATATGTTTATGCGGGGTGCACATGGGAGAGGGTCCCTCATTTTCATAAAGACATTGAAATCATAAGTGTTCATTCATCCTGCATGGGGTATTCCGTCAACGGTACAAATATATTTCTGGAGAAGGGTGATACGATATTTGTAAATTCGGATCAGCTGCATTATTCATATGCGATACCGCCAAGAGAGGGCAGATATATAATAGCCGTGCTTCATCCGAGGATACTGTGTTCCAATTTTGCGGTTGAAGCAAAGGCAGTCCTTCCGGTCATATCCAATAAGAAGGTACCATATATACATTTTAAGAACGGAGACAGGGATGCACTGCTGATTCAGGAGCTGATGTTTGAGCTTCAGAGAAAAGCATTTGGAAATGAGTTCCTGATAACAAAGATATTCTTCGAGATATGGGAGATCGTCATGAACCGGATAAACGAGTCCGGAGATTTCTCGACGGATGTACAGTATAACCAGGATGTTCATAACGATGTTTTGAAAGCCATGATGAACTATGTGGACAAAAACTACATGAACAACATCACACTAAATGAAGTGGCCGGAGCAGGAGGTGTCAGCAGATCGTTATGCAATTCGATATTCAATAAGTATACCAATATGACTCCGATAGAATATATCATGCATTTCAGGACGAGGAAGGTTGCGGATCTGCTTTTGTCAGGCGATATGCCCATGAGCGAGATCGCAGAACTCACAGGGTTTTCGAATGCCAGTTACATGGCTGAGACATTCAAGAAATTTTACAGATTTTCACCGCGTGAGTACAAGAAAACCATGCAACAACAACAGTAGCATATGTGGTATACTTAACAGGTAGCAAAAATTCGGTTTGATGCCTCTTAGGGGAAAGGCTAAAAAAATGTCAGTAAAAACTACACAGGAAGCAAAGAAATGTCTGGATTCTTTAAAGGAGAATATCAGAAAAGTCATAATAGGCAATGAATATACCATAGATATGGTGATCACAACCATGCTCGCGGGGGGACATGTTTTGCTTGAGGATACACCCGGAACGGGAAAGACAACTCTGGCTAAAACGGTTGCCATGTCGATAGACGGCGATTTTTCAAGGATACAGTTTACACCGGATCTGCTTCCCGCAGATATCACGGGACTTAATATATATAGTCAAAAGGAAGATGCGTTCACATTTGTCGAAGGTCCAATCATGACAAATGTACTCCTTGCAGATGAGATAAACAGAGCGACACCCAGGACTCAGTCCGCTTTGCTTGAAGCAATGCAGGAGGGGCAGGTCACGGTAGACGGTGTCAGCAGACCGCTGGGTGATCCTTTTGTCGTAATAGCAACACAGAATCCGATCGAGACGGCTGGTACTTTTCCGCTTCCGGAAGCTCAGCTGGACAGATTTACCATGCAGCTTTCCATGGGATTTCCAAATCCCGAGGATGAAGTAAAGATGCTTACGAGATTCGAAGAAAATGATCCCTTAAGCGATATAAAACCGGTTTTGTCAAAAGAAGATATCGTTGATATGAAGGCCATGAGCTGTAAGGTAAAGATAAGCGAGGAACTGGTAAAGTATGTTGTTGATATCGTACAGGCAACAAGAAAGAATCAGGCTATCCTTATAGGAGCCAGTCCTAGAGCGGCTCTGTCTTTGCAGAATGTTGCCAAGGCTCATGCACTTGTAGAAGGCAGGGATTACGTTACTCCCGAGGATATCAAGGGACTTGCGATACCTGTTCTCACACACAGGATGCTTTTCCATTCTGCAACAGATTATGAAGGCAAAGTCCAGATAGTAAGAGGACTTTTGGATCAGATAAAGGTACCGGGCGAGGAACTTAAATGAAATTACTGATCGCATTTGTCCTTGCGGGTGTGATCTATTTTCTTCAGGCTGCCGTATATAAAAGGCTTTGGAATAAAAATCTTGATGTTTCCATTTCCTTTGACAGGGAGATCCTGTATGAGGGCGAGGAGAATCGGCTCGAAGAGATCATAATCAACAGAAAATATCTTCCTTTGCCGATACTTCAGGTGAAGTTTTCAATAACAAGGACATTTCTATTTGAAAGACAGGAAAATACAAAGGTAACCGACCGCTATTACAGAAACGAGTTCTTTACCGTTATGCCTCTGCAGAAGATCACAAGGACATATCCTTTTGTTTGCAGCCACAGAGGCTATTTCCATATGGAAAATATGGATATCATATGCCGGTCTTTTTTTGTTGACAACAAGATGATAGACACGAGAGTGCATGAGGCTTCGGTAAGCGTATTACCTGCACATATCACTCATGAGGATATCCCTACCAGTGTAAATGATCTGCTTGGGGATATAGAGAAGAATCTTCATATAAATGAAGACCCGTTTACTTTTGCCGGTATCAGGGATTATCAGCCTTATGACAGCATGCACAGTATCAACTGGAAGACGACAGCAAGACACGGCTCTCTTAAAGTTAATACATACAATACAACGTTTTCAAAGAAGGTGGTCCTTTTGCTAAACGTTGAGGCAAACAGTATGCAGCATGCTGAAGACGTGATCGAATGGGCCATACGTATTGTATCGCATATGGCATCTTACTATGTAACGGGACACATCCCGACAGCCATGTATACGAACGGTATAGATGCATCTGTGGATGTGGATCATTCCGAAAGAGCAGGCAGAAGAGATCGTGTAAACGGCAGTCCTTTGCAGATGGATTGTCCTGCTATAGATGCGGGTGCGGATATGGCACATATAAGAACGATAGAGATAGCACTCGCCAGACTTAATACGGCACAGGCACCTGCCTCATTTTTGAAACTGCTTGATGAAAGAGTTACGGCAAGCAAAGATCCGGTGGAATATGTGATTGTATCCAACTACAGGAAACGTGATCTTATAGACAGGTATGAGGCATTGCGAGGCGCCGGATACAGCATACACTTCATAATACCCGAATATAGACTGACGGGTATTGAAGACGAATTTGAAACACCAGAGTTCACAGGATGGCTGGTATAGAAAATGACAACCAAAAGATTTCCGATATATCTTGATATGATAAATCTCATACTGTTATACATTCTCATCATGAGTTTTGACATGACGCTCTCTTCAGGCATGAGATTTGTGATAAGACCTTCCGAGTATATCGGAATGGGTCTGATCTTGCTCGTGTCATATCTGTTAAGAGAAAAAGTCAACAGGATGTATATCTATGTGATACTTCATACGGTTATGATAATGTTGTGCATTCTCCCGCCTCTTGATGTGATGTGCAAGGTCAAGCTTGTCTTTGTTGCGATACTGTTCTTTATTTTTGATATATATAACTGGTTCAACGGTGTTGAAAGTACACCGGATGTATATTGGGGAACAGGATTCATTGTCCTGCTTGCGTTTTTCTTAAGTACAGGCGAATTTGAGTTTGGATATTCAAAAATAATATTCAATATGGGCATCATGTTTGCGACACTGTTGCTGGTCAGAATGCTGATAGCAAATTTCTATGAGCTTAGCAGGTCCGGACAGCTGACGGAAGACATGCCGGTTAGGGAACTTTTCATGAACAATGCATTTATAGCTGCGGGAATAATCATACTCGCTGTTTTACTCATGATATTCGTAAGATCAGATCCGCTCATCCGCAAGATAAACGAGATCATGTTTAAGATCCTTAAAAAGTTCTGGGATTTCATTTCTTATTATGTGACGTCAGATGAGGGAAGTCTGTCACAGAACAGACAAAGACAGGTGATGCCGGATCTTCCGGAGATGGGGGACAGCATATGGGCGCAGCTTCTTCAGATATTTGAAGCGCTGATGTCCGTATTGATAACTGTCCTTATCATATACTTTATAATAAAGTGTGTGGTCGGTCTTGTCGGGATGATGACAGGCAGCAGGACTAAGAGAATACGAAGCCACAGAAGTTACAGGGTAAAGAATGAAGTCAGGGAGAGGCTGACAAGAGCTGATACAAAATCAGATAAAAGAAAGAGCCTTTTTAAGACAAATGCCGAGAAAGTAAGATATATATACAGAAAAGAACTGCTTTCCTATAAACATAAGGGTGCAGATGTGCGGGAAACAAAAACACCCTATGAAAACAAAAGAGAAATATATGATTACAAAGGTCATGATATATCGGCTGCTACAAGGATATATGAAAAGGTAAGATTCTGTATCGGGTATGAAGCCACAAAACAGGATGTCTCTGATATAAAAGCAGGCTTTAGAAGATAATAGACAGGAGAAGTTATACAGCATGAATAAAAAAGACGTGATGGAACTTAAGAGAAGATTCAAAAAGGAGAGCTGCACGATAAGCCGTATGGCCGGGTGCTATGTGGATGCCAGCAGAGAAAAGGTGTTAAAGCTCAATGAGAGTTTTCTTAATCTTGATGAGGAGGAATTCTATAAGTTCCTTGAGATAGCAAAAAAGACTATGGCAGGTACCATAGGCAACAATATACTCGAACTTGATTTTCCTCTTGATGAGGAGGCTCCGGGAGGAAAGCAGCAGTTTCTGTACGGATTAAGATCGAGCAATCTGGATAATGAGGAGCTTTTGGACAGGCTCTATGATCTGATAATAGATAATTATCAGTACGTGGGAAATTATCTTATCCTCGTATTTCATGATTCATATGATATCATCAGTCGTACATCGGATAAGTTAAAACTGGACGAGTCTGAGGAGGTATATGAGTATCTTTTGGTATCTATATGTCCGGTGGCTCTGTCTAAACCAGGCCTCGGATACCGTAAGGAGGAAAACAGGATAGGAGCACGTATCAGGGACTGGGTTGTAGGAGTTCCCGATCTGGGATTTTTATTCCCCGCATTTTGTGATTCGAGTGCCGATATCCATAAAGTCGATTATTTTGTCAGAGATGCAAAAGATTCACATCCCGAGTTTGTTGCCGATGTTTTAGGCTGCGGACCAAAGCTGACAGCAACCGAACAGAAGCAGACCTTTCATGCTATAGTAAAGAAAGCATTTGGCCTGGATGAAGAGATCGGAGAAAAAGCTCTGATCGGAGTCCAAGAGTGTCTTAATGACAAGATCGACACTTCCGAAGAAATGACGGATGCACAGTTATCTGAGATAGTTTTAACGGGTGAAGATATCGAAGAAGCACTTGTGGAGCAGGGCATGGATGCGGTTGTTGCAAAGAAGGTCAGCGAGACTGTAAAGGAAACATTCGGTGATGAGATGCCACCGGTTGCCAACCTTATAGACAGTAAAGCTCTGGAAGCCAATGCAAAGGTCAAAAAAGAGCAGGAGCTTGTCAAAGAGGTCAGCACATTAAAGAACGAGATAGTGGAAAAAGACAGGCAGCTTTCGGAGGCGGCCACATATATAGAAGATCTTAAGACCTATGACGTTGTGGTCAGAGTAAAACCTGATAAAGCGTCGAAGATAAAAAGCCAGATCCTTGGGGATCAGAAATATCTTATGATACCCATGGATGAGAACGAGCATGTCAACCTAAACGGAGTGAACACGCAGGTGTGATCAAGGGATGTTTTATGAGTAAGTTTGAAGACTTTAGATCAGAATACGGAAGTTTTGTATTCAAGGATTATTCAATAGAAAAAGAAGAAGGGGTATATAAAGTATATCTTTATTATTCTGTTCCCAGACTCAGAGAGTTTAAGACCAGATGGGAGTTCCCTGCCGGTTCAAGAGACATATCCGAAGACGATCCGATCCTGAAGGAATTGGTGTTCAATCTTGGTATGGTGGAGGCTATCAGCTACTATAAATGTGTATGTCCGAAGGTGGTTGAGGTCGAGTGCGGAAATCTTAATCCGGATCAGATAAAATGGTGGAGAAAACTTTTTTATAACGGACTGGGCGAGTTTATGTATCGAAACGGTATTGATGTGACCGAAGAAGAACTGCTCTCAATAAGGTGTATTGACGGTGCGACCGGTATAGAGCGTGATTATGATGTTAAAAAAGTTTTGATCCATGATACCGCTACTTACGGAGGCTGTCTTGTTCCCGTAGGCGGAGGCAAGGATTCCGTTGTTTCGCTTGAGCTTCTTAAAGACGAGGATATAACGACTTACAGCATAAACGGCAACGAGACAACCAGAAATGTAATAGATATCTGCAAAAACAAGAAAGCAGATTACAGAGCAAAAAGAATACTTGATAAAGGTATTCTTGAAATGAATGAACTGGGCTTTTTGAACGGTCACATACCGTTTTCGGCTGTTGTTGCATGGTCTACTGTCATCACAGCTTATCTTACGGGGATCAAATATATTGCTCTTTCTAACGAAAACAGTGCAAACGAGTCAACGGTCAGGGATTCATTTGTCAATCATCAATACTCTAAATCATACGAATTTGAACAGGATTTTGATGATTATCTTAAGGCAGTTACCGATTCGGATATACATTACTTCAGTCTTTTAAGACCGCTTACCGAGATACAGATAGCAGCTTTGTTTTCAAAGCATAAAGCATATTATAAAGCATTCAGAAGCTGTAATGCGGGGAGTAAACAGGGGATATGGTGCTGCAACTGTCCGAAGTGTCTGTTTGTATATATAATCTTAAGCCCTTTCTTATCACAAGAAGAGCTTACCGATATATTCGGAGAGAGGCTTTTGGATAAGGATTCTTTGGACAGGGACTTCCGAGAACTGATGGGTATAGATGAGAACAAACCCTTTGAATGTGTAGGTACAAGAAGAGAAGTTCAGACATGCATGAAGCATTTCAGAAAGCAGGGAGGAAAGAGTCTTCTTACGGACAGGTATGCCGGGGTAATAGACAGCGCGGGCGAAAACCTTAATGATCTGCTAAACGAATGGAATGATGAAAATCATGTTCCGGATGCATTTGCAAAGGTCGTATCATCGGCGATAAAAGAATTATAGAAAGATAACCTCGGTTCATTTTCGGACTCTATCTAATGAGCCGATGTTTCATATGCAGGAGTTTTGATATGTCGGTCACTGACAGATTTACGGACAAAAGAATACTTGTATGGGGGTACGGCAGAGAAGGAAAATCTACGGAAGCATTCTTAAAAAGATGCTGTAAACCGGCGAGTGTAGAGATCTTTGAGGGAAAGAGAGAGGATATAGATGAGGACAGATATGACTATATCTTTAAGAGTCCAGGGATCGTAATGGAAGAGGATAACCCAAAGTACACTTCGCAGACACAGGTTTTCATGGAAGAGTATGGTTCTCAGACTGTAGGGATAACCGGTACCAAGGGAAAGAGTACGACTTCAAGTCTGCTTTATACGGTTTTGAATGCATGCAGCAAAAAAGAGACACTTCTTATGGGGAACATAGGACTGCCGTGTCTCGATTATTTTGATCATATCGGTGAGGAAACGATAGTGGTATATGAACTGTCGTGTCACCAGCTTGCGCATCTTAACGTATCACCGCATATTGCTGTTTTTTTGAATCTTTTTGAAGACCATCTGGATTATTATCACACGATGGAAAAATACTTTGCTGCCAAGACACATGTGGCTTTATATCAGACTGAAGATGATGTGTTTTACGTAGGTGACAATGTACCTCTATTTGATACTAAAGCTGCTAAGACCATAATCTCCTCAACAAAAAGCTATGATCATGAACTGAGTATCCAGGGAGATCATAACAGATACAACGCAGAGTTTGTCTACAGGATAGCTACAGAACAATTCGGCTGTGATCCTAAGAAGGTTAAGGAGACTCTAAAGATATTTAAGGGGCTTGCCCACAGACTTGAACTTATAGCTACGGTTGGCGGCGTTGAGTTTTACGATGATTCCATATCCACGATACCTCAGGCTACCATAAGCGCGGCTACAAGTCTTAAAAATGCGAAGACTCTGCTTATCGGTGGTATGGACAGAGGGATCGATTATGATATATTGGAGAACTTTATCGCCGGTCATAAGGAATACAATTATATACTGATGTATGAGACCGGAAGACGTATTAGGGAAGAACTGACTGACGATACAGGTGTTTTTTGTACGGAGGATCTTAAAGAGGCTGTGAGCCTTGCAAAGAAGATCACCAGGGAGGGAGAGGCCGTTATTCTTTCACCGGCTGCTGCTTCCTACGGATATTTCAAAAACTTTGAAGAAAGAGGAGATGTATTTAAGCAGCTTGTTATCGGGTGATAAGGTAATATCAAATGGGAAAGACACACTTGGTTACCATTGTGAAAACAAGCATTTTTTGCTATAATTTTTTTGGTTTTGTACGGAAAGGAGAAGCGTATGAAGAGAATCGGTATGTTGACAAGTGGCGGTGATTGTCAGGCACTCAATGCAGCGATGCGTGGTGTGGTCAAGTCTATATGCAACAGCGGACAGGAAGTTGAGATATATGGATTTCTTAACGGATATAAGGGTTTGATATACGGTGACTTCAAGATGCTTACAGGCAGGGATTTTTCCGGTATCCTTACCATAGGCGGAACAATTCTCGGAAGCAGCAGAGTACCGTTCAAGACCATAAGAGAACCCGATGAGAACGGCCTTGACAAGGTTGAGGCCATGAAGCAGAACTATTACAAGCTAAAGCTTGACTGTCTCGTTATCCTTGGAGGAAACGGAACACACAAGACTGCCAATCTTTTAAGACAGGAAGGACTAAATGTTATCACTCTGCCAAAAACTATCGACAATGATCTTTACGGTACGGATATGACATTCGGTTTCCAGTCGGCAGTTGACCTTGCGACTTCTGTTATAGACTGTATTCATACGACTGCAGCCTCTCACGGAAGAGTTTTTGTCATAGAAGTAATGGGACATAAGGTCGGTTATCTCACACTGAATGCCGGTATGGCAGGCGGAGCGGATATAATACTTATCCCTGAGATACCTTTTGACATAGACAAGATAGCGGAAAAAGTTGAGCAGAGACTCAAAAACGGAAACAGATTCACTATCATAGCCGTTGCCGAAGGTGCTATCAGCAAGGAAGATGCAAAGCTTTCCAAGAAAGAATATCAGAAGAAGCTTGCAAACAGAAAGCAGCCTTCTGTCAGCTATGAAGTCGCAGATCTTATACAGCAGAAGACCGGTCAGGAAGTAAGAGTTACCGTACCGGGCCACATGCAAAGAGGAGGAAGCCCCTGTCCTTACGACAGAGTATTTGCAAGCAGACTGGGTGCTGAAGCCGGCAAGCTGATACTTGAGGACGAGTATGGATTTATGGTTGGCTACAAAAACAGAGAGATAGTTAAGGTTCCTCTTGAAGATGTGGCGGGAAAACTAAAAATGCTCGATCCGGATGCAGCTATTATCAAAGAGGCAAAGATGCTTGGTATAAGCTTCGGAGATTAAGCATACTTATTCAGAAAGATTTGATATGTCATATGTAGCTTTATACAGAAAATTCAGACCTGGCACATTTGATGAGGTCAAAGGCCAGGATCATATAGTGACAACCCTTAAAAACCAGGTTGTATCGGGGCGTATCGGACATGCATACCTGTTTTGCGGGACCAGGGGAACCGGTAAGACTTCTATTGCGAAACTGTTTGCAAAGACCGTAAACTGTGAGAACCCCAAAGACGGAAGTCCCTGCGGAGAGTGTGCTTCCTGCAAGAGGATAGCGGCGGGAGCCAGCATGGATGTTGTTGAGATGGATGCTGCATCTAACAATGGCGTCGAGGATGTCAGGAACATTATCGAAGCGGTATCCTATTCGCCTTCAGAGGGAAAGTACAGGGTATATATCATAGATGAGGTCCATATGCTCTCGACCAATGCGTTCAATGCATTGCTAAAGACTTTGGAGGAGCCGCCGACCTATTGTATATTTATACTGGCCACAACTGAGGTTCATAAGATACCCATAACCATCCTTTCAAGATGTCAGAGATATGACTTTAAAAGGATATCTATAGATACGATAGCTGACAGACTTGAAGAGATCACATCCAAAGAGGGAGTTGATGTTGAACCTAAGGCACTAAGATACATTGCAAGAACTGCGGACGGATCCATGAGGGATGCTCTGTCGCTTCTCGATCAGTGCATAGCGTTCCATTACGGAAAGACACTTACCTATGACAATGCTCTGGATGTGCTTGGAGCCGTGGACACAGAGGTGTTCAGCAGGCTGTTAAGATTTGTGCTTAACAGAGATGTCACAGGCTGTATAAAGACTCTTGAAGAAATTGTAATACAGGGAAGAGAACTCACACAGTTCATCACTGATTTCACATGGTATTTAAGAAATCTTCTCATAGTTAAGACATCGGACAATGCCGAAGAAGTATTGGATGTTTCTACAGACAGCAGAAACAGACTTATGGAAGAAGCTGAAATGTGTGATGCTGACAGGATCATACGGTTTATCAGGATATTCTCCGAGTTGTCAAACAGTATCAGATATGCTTCACAAAAGAGGATACTCACGGAGATAGCATTGATAAAACTTTGCAGACCGCAGATGGAAGCAAATGATGATACGGTCATAGACAGGATCAGAAATCTTGAAGAACAGGTTGAGAAGGGAGTTACGTATGCGCCCGTCTCCCAGCTGGATGTTCAGACAAGACAGACAGAAACAGCTGTTAAGGCAAAGATGCCGCAGGCCCTGCCTGGGGATATACAGAATGTCGTTAACAGGTGGAAGCAGATAATAGGAAACTTCGAAGGCTTAGACAGACATCTGATGAACAAAGTTTCCGTATCACTTTCGGCGGATAATAAACTGCTCATACTTATCCCTGCCGATGAACCTGCGTGTGACAGATTGCTGGATGACGATGTCAAAGACAATATAAGATCGGTGATAGGTTCTGTTATAGAAAAAGAAATAGATATAGAGATCCAAAAAGCGGGTAACCGCGATGAGATAGATTCCGTATATCCTGATATACTCAAAATGGCGGGAATAAATACGATGATAGTTGAGGAGGACTAAAACATAATGGCAAAAAGAGGCGGATATCCGGGTGGAATGGGAATGCCCGGAAACATGAATAACCTGATGAAACAGGCACAGCGTATGCAGCGTCAGATGGAGGAAAACCAGAAGAACCTTGACGAGAGCGAGTTTACTGCTAAAGCCGGCGGCGGAGCCGTAGAAGTTGTTGTCAGCGGTAAAAAGGTTATAAAAAGCCTTACCCTTGACAAGGATATAGTTGATCCCGATGATGTGGAAACTCTTCAGGAGAGCATAATCGCTGCGATCAATGAAGCATTCGCTCAGGTTGATGAAGCCAGCGAAGCAGCTATGAGTAAGATGACCGGTGGACTTGGTGGATTGGGAGGATTCGGATTCTGATGGATCTGTACAGCGGACCGATCAATAAGTTGATCAGCGAATTGAGTACACTGCCGGGAATAGGAGAAAAATCAGCCGGAAGGCTGGCGTTTCATCTGATAAATATGCCCGAGGCAAGAGTTGAACGCCTGGCTAACACTATAGTCGAAGCCAAGAAGACTGTCAGATACTGCAAAGAATGTTATACACTGACTGACAGCGACATCTGTCCGGTATGCGCAAATGAGAACAGAGACCATGGTACGATCATGGTGGTTGAAAACGTAAGAGATCTGGCGGCATACGAAAAGACAGGCAAGTATACAGGCGTTTATCATGTGCTTCATGGTGCTATATCACCTATGATAGGAGTGGGACCCGGAGACATAAAACTCAAAGAACTGATAGAAAGATTAAAAGGCGATGACATAAAAGAAGTCATAATCGCGACCAACTCAAGCCTTGAAGGGGAGACAACTGCAATGTATATAAGCAAGTTAATAAAGCCTTCAGGGGTCAGGGTTACCAGGATAGCCAGCGGAGTACCCGTAGGCGGAGATCTTGAATGCATAGATGAAGTGACACTTCTTCGTGCACTGGAAGGAAGAACTGAAGTCTGAAAATCTAAGGAGGAGAACATGAATACAAGATTATTTGGCACTACAAAAGACGGAAAAGATGTAACAGAGTACATCATTGAAAACAGTAACGGAATGGCTATCCACCTGTTGGATTTCGGTGCGATCCTCCACAGGATATATGTTCCCATGAAAGACGGAACAAAGATCGATGTTGCTCTCACATGTCCTGACATGGAAGTGTACAGCATAAATGATACATATCTTGGCTCTACGATCGCTCCCAATGCAAACCGTATCGGAAATGCCACTCTTACCATAGATGGCGTTGAGTACAAGATGGAAGTAAACGACGGTAAAAACAACCTTCATACCGCGTTTGAGACAGGCATGAACAAGAGACTCTGGAAGGCAAAAGCGGAAGGCAACAGTGTGACATTTGAAGCAAAGCTTGCTGACGGAGAATTCGGACTTCCCGGAAAACGTGTGCTTACTGTCACATATACTCTTACCGAATCAAATGAGATAAAAATAGATTATACGGGAACAAGTGATAAGAATACGATAATCAACATGACCAACCACACATATTTCAATCTTAAAGGTCATGGCAAAGGGGATATTCTTGATCATGAGCTATGGCTTAAAGCAAAGACATTTACAATGCCCGATGACGGTGGCATCCCGACAGGCGAGATCGCCGATGTGGCAGGAACACCTCTTGACTTCACAATCATGAAACCCATAAGGAAGGATAATGATATCACAAATCCTATAATGGCACTTGTTAACGGATACGATCATAATTACTGCATAGATAAATGGACAGGCGGTATCCAAAAAGTAGCGGAGGTAAAAGAACCCGAGAGCGGACTTGTTATGGAAGTTTACAGCGATCTTCCGGGTATCCAGTTCTATTCAGGTAACTATGTAAATGATACTAAAGGCAAAGACGGTAAGGTTTATCAGAAGAATTACGGTCTGTGTCTTGAAACACAGTACTATCCGGATCATATAAATCATCCTGAATTCCCTCAGGCTGTATTTGGTCCGGGACACGACTGCAAGACTACAACGATTTATAAATTTGTTTTCTAAAAGGCGCTTTATATGGCAACGATCAGCAGATTTCCCTCCAAAGGAGAGGACTCAGATCAGGAAAATATGAATTTTTCGCAGAAGCTGCACCTCCACAAATTAAGAAACTTTGTGGTGGTGCTGGTTTGCGTTTCGGTCATTGTTTTGATAGTGACTTTTTTGCTTGTATATTACAAGAACAGGCTATACACAAAGATCACTGTGACCAACTCTGTCGACCGTGTCAGCATAGAGACCAATTCTTACGTAAACAATTACGGAAGCATAATCGTTTACAGCAAGGATGGTGTCAGCTGCATAAATGAAAAGGGGAGCATGATCTGGAATATGACCTATGAGATGCAAAATCCCATGTTAAAGAGAAGCTCAGAGTATGTCGGAGTCGGTGATTATGACGGACATAAGATATATGTTGTTGACAGTGCGGGAACGGTAAGCGAGATAGATACAACATTGCCGATCAGGGATTTCAGTGTGTCCAAAGAAGGTCTTATTGCGGCTATTCTCGAGGACTCGACCAATTCATGGGTAAATGTTTACAACGTCAAAGGTGAAAAGATCGTCGAGATCAAGGCTACCATGTCAAAGACGGGTTATCCGTTATGTGTTGCGATATCCGGTGAAGTAATGGCAGTCAGCTATCTTCATGTTGACAGCGAGGTCATGAAAAGCGGCGTCACGTTTTACAATTTCGGCGGAGTGGGCGAGAATGTGACAGACAGGATAGTGAGCAGCTATGAATATCCCGATGCTGTAGTTCCTACGGTGGATTTCATGAATGCCGATACACTTATGGCTCTGGCTGATAACAGGCTCATGTTTTATGAGGGTTCAAAGATCCCGAAGAGTACGGCAGACATACTTTTAAGCGACAGTATTCTTGGAGTCTACTACGGAAAAAACAATGTATGTCTTGTCGGATACGATTCTTCGGGTGAAGACAAATACAGGATAGACATATATGACACAAAAGGAAGAAAGACCGGATCATACCGTTACAACATGGATTTTAAAGATATTCTTGTAAGTAACGGACAGGTCCTTATATATAATGAAGGACAATGTATAATAGTTGATACCGACGGAAACGAGAAATACAACGATCTTTTTGAAGATCCCGTTCTTTTCATAGCGACCACGGATTCGGCAAAGAAATATTTATTTGTAAAGGAAATGTCTATAGACACGGTTAGATTTGAATGAATATTAGCATCACACTTGTCGTAACGGCATTGGTCCTGTTGCTGGGATTGTATATTGGGGGAAGTAAAGGGTTGGCTGACAGCCTTGCGGGATTTGTTGCATTGGCGGTTTCTATAATCATGCTCGGAGTCTTTATTAGGATTTTCTCGGCATATTCGAAAGGGGAGACCAAAAATGCCATATTGTCTGCGATAATCCTGATTATTTTAGGGATAGTCTACAGTATTCTTAAAGTGGTGATCAAATCCGTCAAACTTGTAGCCGAGCTGCCTGTCATAGGAGTAGTCGATAAGCTTTTGGGAGCGGTTCTCGGACTGCTTGTGGCTGTGATCATATTTCATGCGGTTGTTGCAGCATCCGAGCTTGGATATCTTGGAAATATCGGAAATACGATCTGCAAGGAAGTGACGGAAAGCGAATTGCTGACAATTCTAAAGAAACTTGACGTTATTGAACTTGTTTTGAATTGGAAGGATCAGATAGTAAATAACGTATCGGAGAACATTTAATATGAATTATGAAGTTATAGGTATCATAGCAACATCCTTTATAGTACTTGCTTTTACCAGAAACGGTGAATTTAAGATAAGAGTGTTTGATCTTGTCGGAGCTGTCCTGTTCGTTATATACGGAGTTTTGATCCATTCATTCAGTACGATACTTTTAAACGGGATACTTATAGGAATTCAGATATATAAGTTATATAAGCTTAAGAATGCGCAAAACACGATAACGGAAGCCGTAGATGAAGCGGTGGAATGATTTGTACGAAAAAGAGGTGGAAATAAAACCACCTCTTTGTATTTATGATATTAATCTGCTTTTATTATTGCGCTTGCAATGGCACGGACTACAGCAAACAGTACACCTGATACGGCCCATATGATCCAGCTTACATCCCATCTTTGAGTTATGAAACTGTATGCGAGATAGATAAATGTGATCAACAGCCAGTAGATCTTGTCTAAAGAAGCAAGTTTATTGTTCTTCTTTTTCATCTGGGGAGCGAAATCACCATCTTGAAGTATTATATGGTATGAAGTGTTTATCGAACAAAAAGCGGTAAATAGAAATACTGCTATTCCGACACATACAAGGAGAAGACATACCATACATATGATCACAAAAGATGAGAATTCCAAAACGGAACATATGACAAGAGGTACAACGCTTAGGATGCAAAGAAGAACCCCCGTTGTCAACATACGTGTGTAGGTTGATTCATAATCAGACAGTCTTTCCTTGCACATACCGTCAACACCATATTCTGTCTCAAAAATTTCCTCCTCAAGAAAACTGTATTTATTCATCTTTCCGCTGTTTGTAAGAAATATATACAATGCAAATGAAAGTTGTATGAAAAGCCACAAAAGACCGATGGCGACGGCGGCTGTTTGAGTTAAAAGCTCTGTACACTCGGATAATCCCGCAAGAAAGATCAAAACAACGGGACATGTAATACATAAGAAGCAACCGAGAGCTATCATTGGCATGTATTTTTTTCTAAGCGCGATATATTCGGAAGCCTCCTCAAGCGATAACCTCTTAAGAGGCGTTGCCGATTCCTTTTCTTCATTATATACAGTGACAGGATTTTCTGGTTCCATTTCATCCTTTAAAAGGTAATCCGTACTCACACTGAATATCTCAGCCATCTTAAGTATCTTTTGAAGATCAGGTATGCTTTGAGCGCCTTCCCACTTTGATACAGACTGTCTTGATACATTAAGCATATCCGCCAGCTCTTCCTGAGACCAACCATTCTTTTTTCTTTCATTTATAATCTTGTCAGCTAAAATCATCTGATTCCCCTTTCTGAAGCTTTTTGTCAGCTTCAAACATATTTGATACTGTCTGTTCGAACAATCTGACAATAGCATTTTCGAAAGTTGCAATCCATAAAGTAGGCTTTTCAATGTGTCAACCGGTGGTTGCAATCCCCCAAAACAGCCTATAAATGCATTATATCATAAAAATTGGGGGCAAATTAAAATAAAACCTCTTGACTAGAGAAAACGCACATGATATTATATCAGAGTTGCGTCAACAGACAAAACATATATGAACTTTGACAAATAAACAGCAATGCAACCCTGAAAATTCTAATAAAAATGGTCTGGTTTGACCATGAGTTTAGAAAT
>JAEERY010000069.1 GCA_016286035.1 Lachnospiraceae bacterium | reverse complement strand
GTAGCACGTAGAGAATTATAAAACCCTATCGAACTATGGAAGATTGTTG
Organism: Lachnospiraceae bacterium; assembly: GCA_016286035.1. Classification (GTDB taxonomy): domain Bacteria; phylum Bacillota; class Clostridia; order Lachnospirales; family Lachnospiraceae; genus Colinaster. The sequence goes on along the minus strand of JAEERY010000069.1, from coordinate 111,383 downwards.
TATTTATTCTTGATAACACTTCCGTGATAACAATTTGATAACATTAGCTGATACAGTCCGTGCGATATGGACAGCTGAAACCAAATGAAATCAAATCGTAACAGAGAACCCTAACAAAAATGTTTAAGGTACAGCTTAAGTTAGGGAGCTCGAATAATACGTTTTTGTTAACTCGTTCATCAGGTACAAATTGTGATAACAGATTGCAGGTAATCCATTGGGTTATCTGCAATTTTTATGTTCAAAATAGTGCACGCAGATTATTTAATTGCATCATCATTGAATCCAACTACATCATTTTCGGAAAAATGATGTAGTTAACATTGACAATGAGTATTATGGAAATATCATTCAACTGATCCGGTGAGTTTTATACATGAAACTGTTCTTAGCATAAAGGAGTAAAAACCGAACCTGTAGATGTGCGGTAACTGCAGCTTTGTCTTTCGAGGATAATCATGTATAATATATTTTAACGGTAAAAGACAGACTGAGACGGTTTAGTCTTAGGGAGGATATAAAAATGGTAATGTTCTTAAGATTAAGAAATATCTAAGTGGCATGAAACCTTATCTTAATAGTTTCATGCCCGGTGATCGTAACTGGAAAACTATTTTTATAAGGAGATCAATATGATATTTCAAGACAATATAATAAAAGAGTATTTGCGTAACGTATATTTTATTTCGGGAACGGCATGCGGCGGAAAGACAACGGTAACAAAAGCCCTTGGAAAAAAATACGGTATACCCGTGTATGTTATCGATGATCAGTATAAGATCCATCAGTTTAAGTCCGATAAAGAACATCAGCCATCTATGAATACCACATTTAAGGATGCTGATGAATTCTTTAACAGGAGCGTTGAAGAATACAAGAAGTGGCTTCTTGATAACAGCAGGGAACAGCTTGATTATGTACTGCTCGATCTGATAAGGCTTTCTCAGGATAAGATCATACTCTGTGATCTTCACAGCGTGGTCTATGATGCCGACAGGATAACCGATCCGTCAAGGATAGCCTTTATGATATCAAAGCCCGTAAATATCGTGGATACATACTGCAATCGTGAAGATCATAAGCCGTTTAGTGATTTTATTCACAGTGCCACCGATTATGAGGCAGCAAAGGCTACATGTGATCAGACTTTAACAGAGTTAAACATTGAAGCATATGATTACTTAAAGAACAGTGATTATTTCTGGGTGGAGCGCGATAATAACCGCAGTGTGGATGATACGGTCGCACTCGTCGAAAAGCATTTCGGATGGGATCTTTCTGATGATATTTTGGTTGAGAAGGTAAATAAGGGAGATAAGCTTTCAGATGAGCTTTTATCCTTTATAGAAAACTTTTCATGGGAAGAAGTAAAGGATCACATGGCAGGACTTGTAAGAAACTGGGAGTTTACAGACTGGGAAACCATGTTTGTGGCTGTGTGCGACAAAAGAATAGTCGGCATGATCTCGGTGATGAAAACGGATTACTATGACCTTCCTGATACATGTCCATGGGTTTCAAGCCTGTTTGTGGATGAAAAGTACAGAGGTAAAAGGATAAGCGAAAAGCTAGTAAATGCTGCAAACGATTATCTTAGAAAGAACGGCTTTGGTGAAAGTTATATTCCGACGGGACATGTGGGATTGTTCGAGCATTACGGATATCACTATGTTAACGATATAAAAAATTACGGCGGCGAAACGGATCATCTGTATGTTAAGACGATCTAAAAAAGATCAACTGATTTTTAGCCTTCACGGGATAAAACCTGTGGAGGCTTTTTGTATTAAAAGGGATCCATGTGATAAAATAGACCTGAGAAAAAGGAAGGAAAATATGATAATACTGATAACCGGGGCTTCTCATACGGGAAAAACACTTTTAGCTCAGAGAATGCTCGAAAAATATAAATATCCTTATCTTTCCATAGATCATCTTAAGATGGGACTGATACGGAGCAAAAATACCGATCTTACGGTTTTTGATGATGATGCTCTTACAGACTATCTCTGGCCAATAGTAAGAGAGATGATAAAAACTGCGATCGAAAACAGGCAGGATCTTATTGTTGAAGGCTGTTATATACCTTTTGACTGGAGAGAGGATCTTGATGAGAGCTATCTGCCTTTTATAAGGTTTGTATGCCTTGCCATGACCGATGAATATATAGATCTACATTTTGATGAGATAATCTCACATGAGTCGGATATAGAGAAAAGATTAGAGGATGACGATTTAAACGTTCAGTGGTTAAAAGAAGAAAACAGAAAGTATATTGACGGTTTTGAGAAGACAAAAGAAAGGGTTGTACTCATAGAATCCGACTATCTTAAGACCATGGATACTCTGATCGAGAATTTCGATGACGGATCTTTGTTGTTATAAGATTTAAGAAAAATGCCGATATAATACTTATTGAGGGTAATTGCAGCTAAAACACAATACTCTCAAAGAGAAATTGACATATGTATTATTCAAGCTATGGATTACTGGCTTTTGTGGTCCATGTGATCATTAATCTCAGAGTGATGAAAAGACCTACAACAGCTGAGGAGCCGGTATGGATCAGATATAGGCTATTCCATCACGGTGTAATGCTACATTATCTGTCTGATATATTCTAGGGCATGCATTATGAATCAAAGATCACGGTCTTGGTTTACGCCGATACGGTGCTCTATTTTGTCAGCATGGCGCTGTCTCTTTTGTTGTGGATTCGTTTTTAAGGATCGCACAGTACAATGCAAATAACGGAGGTCCTGTCGTTTCGTGCGGAATGGACATATATGATCCCGAAAAGGATAACAGCTTTGATGACGTATTCTTCAGAGCAGACAGCAGGATGTATGAGTACAAAAAGAGCTTAAAGCACGTTTAGACAGCTGAAATATAAATATTGAACTTTTATATCCTTTACATGATAATATAACCGGGAGATAAGACTAATGGAAAATCGTGTTGCCGTACTGAGCATCATAGTTGAAAATGAAGATGCGGTTGGTGAGCTCAACGAGCTTTTGCACCGCTTCTCAAAACATATCATAGGACGTATGGGAATTCCCTACAGACAAAAGAACATAAACATCATATGCATAGCAATAGATGCTCCCAATGATGAGATCAATTCTTTAACAGGTGCATTGGGAAGGATCAAAGGGATAACCGCAAAGGCAACTTATTCCAAAGTCTGATGATAACGATAACTTAATACAAAAATACATCCCCTGACGCCGAAACTAAACTTGAGGCGAAAGACAAGATGGAATAGCAGATTGGATTTTACACTACCGCTGTACCCTTGTCCGGGAATGGCGGTGTTTTTTATCTTAAGGAGAAAAACATGAGTTTAAATGAAACACCTTCAGGAGAAAGGACACATATAGGTTTTTTCGGTATAAGAAATGCAGGAAAATCAAGCCTGGTAAACCGTATAACCGCTCAGGATCTTTCGGTGGTATCCGATGTAAAAGGTACGACCACCGATCCCGTTAAAAAGGCTATGGAGCTATTGCCTTTGGGACCGGTTGTGATAATTGACACCCCCGGGTTTGACGATGACGGAAAGCTTGGAGAAAAGCGTATCAAAAAGACAAGAGACATCCTAAAGACCTGTGATATAGCGGTCCTTGTCACTGATGCCAATAACGGTATCACAGATACGGATAAGGAGCTTCTTGCACTGATTAAGGAAAGAGATATCCCTTATCTTATCGTCTCAAACAAGACGGATATGGTATCGGACTGCCCCGCTATAGAGGAAGCTGTCAGTGTAAGCTGCCTTACAGGAGAAGGAATAGATGCTCTTAAGGAAAGACTTGCGCGCCTGATACCCGAAAGAAATGAAAAAAGACTTGCGGGTGACCTGGTAAAACAGGGTGATCTTTGTATTCTCGTATGTCCTATCGATGAGTCCGCACCCAAGGGAAGGCTTATACTGCCTCAGCAGCTGGCGATAAGGGACCTTATGGATTCCGGTGCGATTCCCGTCGTATGCAGGGACACGGAGCTTGAGATACTGCTTAAAAAACAGGGGATAAAACCCGCACTTGTCATAACCGACAGTCAGGCATTCAAAAAGGTTTCAGAAGCCGTGCCCGATGAGATAGGGCTGACATCATTCTCGATCCTGATGGCAAGATATAAGGGCTTTTTGGAAATTGCAATAAAGGGTGTGAATGCCGTTAAGAACCTGAATGATAAAGACAGGATACTTTTGGCTGAAGGCTGCACGCATCACAGACAGTGCAATGATATAGGAACGGTAAAGATCCCGAACTGGTTAAGAACATATACGGGAAAGGATCTGCTGATAGAGACCTGTTCGGGCAATGAGTTTCCCGAAGACCTTACCCCTTATAAGATCGTTATACATTGCGGCGGCTGCATGCTCACCGAGAATACCATACGTGCGCGTATGGAGTCGGCACAAAAACAGGGAGTGCCGTTTGTAAACTACGGAATAGTCATAGCTTTTATGACAGGAATCCTTGAACGCAGCCTTAGGATGCTTCCTTCATTTCACTGCCTTTTGACGGAGGATAAGGATGGATATACGTGAGAGGAAACTTATTGAAAAACTTGAAGATAAAGGAACCCTTTCACCGGATGAATATGAACAGCTGATAATCTTAAGGGATGATCAGGCACTTGAAATGCTGGGAAGACTCGCCACCCGGAAAAGAAAAGCCGTATTCGGGGATGCGGTCTATACCAGGGGACTTATAGAGATAAGCAGCATATGCAAAAACAACTGTCTTTACTGCGGCATAAGGAAAGATAACAGTGAGGCCAAACGCTACCGCCTTTCAAAAGAAGAGATCTGCTCCTGTGCCGATGAGGGTTATGAGCTCGGATTTCGCACCTTTGTATTACAGGGCGGAGAAGATGCTTTCTTTACCGATGATGTGCTGTGCGATATAGTCGCCTCTTTAAAGAAAGCTCATCCTGACTGTGCCGTAACACTTTCAATGGGAGAAAGAAAAAGAGAGAGCTATCAGGCGCTTTTTGATGCAGGTGCCGACAGATATCTTTTGCGTCATGAGACTGCGGACCATAAGCATTATGAACTGCTTCATCCCAAGGAGATGTCATTTGATAACAGGATGAGATGTCTTCATGATCTTAAAGACATCGGATACCAGGTGGGATGCGGATTCATGGTGGGTTCCCCCTACCAGACACCAAAGACACTTGCAAAGGATCTTGTTTTTATTGAACAGTTCAAACCGGATATGTGCGGCATAGGCCCCTTTATCCCCCATCACAACACACCGTTTAGAGATGAGGCTAAAGGCAGCCTTGAACTGACACTGTTTCTGCTGTCCGTGATACGCCTGATGCTGCCGGATATATTGCTGCCTGCCACAACGGCTTTAGGTACGATCGATCCCAAAGGCAGGGAAAAGGGGATAATGGCAGGAGCCAATGTTGTGATGCCGAATCTTTCTCCGGTTTCTGTAAGAAAGAAATATGAGCTTTATGACAATAAGATCTGCACAGGCGAAGAGTCTGCCCAGTGCAGGGGATGCCTTGAAGAAAGAATAAAGATGACAGGATGCAGACTTGTTGTCGACAGGGGAGATTCACCGAGAGTCAAAGAAAAATAAACCGCAAAACGGTTATGAAAAATAAGGAGATAATAAACATGGCAAAATATGATCCCAGATCATTAAAAGCGGACGAGTTCATCAATGATGAGGAGATCAAAGCTACACTCGCTTACGCGCAGGAGAACAAGGATAACGTCGAACTGATAGACAGGATACTTGAAAAGGCAAGACCGGTAAAAAACGGAAACGGGTGTACCTGTAAGGGACTGACACACAGGGAAGCAAGCGTGCTGCTTGCATGCGAGATACCCGAAAAGATAGAAAGGATGTATGAGATAGCAGAGGAGATCAAGCTGGCTTTCTACGGAAACAGGATAGTCCTATTTGCTCCGCTGTATCTTTCAAACTACTGTGTGAACGGATGTCTGTACTGTCCTTATCATCTTAAGAACAAGCATATAGCAAGAAAGAAGCTTACGCAGGAAGAGGTAAAGGCAGAGGTCATCGCATTGCAGGATATGGGACATAAGCGCCTTGCCATAGAAGCGGGAGAGGATCCCGTAAACAATCCGATCGAATATATCCTGGACTGCATAAATACGATATACAGCGTTCATCATAAAAACGGCGATATAAGACGTGTAAATGTCAATATAGCCGCGACCACGGTTGAGAACTATAAAAGACTAAAGGATGCCGGAATAGGTACTTATATCCTGTTTCAGGAGACCTATCACAAGGAAAGCTATCTAAAGCTTCATCCCACGGGTCCCAAGCATGATTATGACTATCACACCGAGGCGATGGACAGGGCAATGGAAGGCGGAATAGACGATGTAGGTCTTGGAGTTTTGTTTGGACTTGAGATGTACAAGTATGAGTTTGCGGGTCTTATAATGCATGCTGAACACCTTGAGGCAGTTCACGGCGTAGGTCCTCATACGATAAGTGTTCCAAGGGTAAAGAGAGCCGACGATATAGATCCGGATATGTTTGATAACGGTATCGATGATGAGACCTTTACAAAGATCGCCGCATGCATCCGTCTTGCCGTACCTTATACCGGAATGATAGTTTCGACAAGAGAATCAGAGGAAGTAAGAAGAAAGATGCTAAGAGTCGGTGTTTCCCAGGTAAGCGGCGCATCAAGAACATCTGTCGGGGGATATACCGAGGAAGAAAGGCCCCACGATACTGAACAGTTTGATGTATCCGATCAGCGTACGCTCGATGAAGTCGTTCACTGGCTTATGCAGACGGGACATATACCGTCATTCTGCACGGCATGCTACAGGGAAGGCAGGACAGGTGACCGCTTCATGAGTCTTTGCAAGAACGGTCAGATATTAAACTGCTGTCATCCCAATGCGCTTATGACTCTTGCCGAGTATCTTGAGGATTATGCATCCAAAGAGACCAAGGAGACGGGATACAAAATGATCGAAGATGAACTTAAGAACATCCCCAATGACAAGGTAAGACAGATCGCTCTTAAGAATATCAATGACATAAGATCATCAAACAGAAGAGATTTCAGATTCTGATATATCTTGAACATACAGATAAAACCCTGTGAACCCAATGAGGCTTGCAGGGTTTTGTTTTTTTGAAAAAATATCTTGACTCTCAAAGTATTTTGTATTATGATTCTCATCGATAGATATTTTGATAATCAAATTATTTGAAAATCAAAATAAGTGGTTTTTGAAACTACATAAAGAGGTGTGCTAAAGCAGTACGGATGGTAAAGGAGAAGAGAAAAATGCTGGAAAAAATCGCACAGATTATTGAAGAGAAACTGGGACTGGACGGAGTTGAGATCACGGAAAAAACAAGATTCAAGGAAGATCTCAATGCGGATTCACTTGATCTTTTTGATCTTGTTATGGAATTTGAGGACGAGTTTGGCACAGAGATACCCTCAGAGGATCTCGAAGGTATCACGACTGTTGGCGCGTTACTTGATTACATTGAGAAAAAAGCAGGCTGATCCATGAAGACGAAGATCACACAACTTTTGGAAATTGAATATCCTGTCATACAGGGGGGCATGGCATGGGTGGCTGAACACAACCTGGCAGCGGCAGTATCGAATGCGGGAGGACTGGGGATCATCGGAGCCGCATCCGCACCGGCAGATATAGTAAGAGAAGAGATAAGAAAATGCAGGATGCTCTCTGACAAGCCGTTTGGAGTCAATGTGATGTTACTTAATCCAAATGCTGATGAAGTTGCAAAGGTGATAGTTGAAGAAGGGGTAAGAGTAGTGACTACAGGTGCGGGTAATCCCGCAAAGTACATGGAAATGTGGAAAGAAGCAGGCGTAAAGGTGATCCCTGTCGTTGCCAGTGTTGCTCTTGCGCGTCTTATGGAAAGAGGCGGAGCGGATGCTGTTATCGCCGAGGGAATGGAAAGCGGCGGTCATATCGGACAGACGACCACTATGGCACTTGTTCCGCAGGTGTGTGATGCGGTAAAGATCCCCGTCATAGCGGCAGGAGGCATCGCAGACGGTCGCGGAATGGCAGCAGCTCTTATGCTGGGTGCACAGGCTGTCCAGATGGGAACTAGATTTGTTGTGGCGAAAGAATCGATCGTTCATGAAAACTATAAAAAGAAAGTCATCAAAGCCACGGACATCGATTCGGCAGTTACGGGAGTCAGTACGGGTCATCCCGTCAGGTGTCTCAGAAACCGGATGACAAGACAGTATATTGAACTGGAAAGATCGGGAGCCGACTTTATGGAACTTGAAAAACTGACTCTTGGATCTTTAAGGAATGCGGTCATCGACGGAGATGTAACTCTCGGTACCGTGATGGCGGGTCAGATCTCAGGACTTATAAGCGAAGAAAAAAGCTGCAGGGAAATAGTTGATAAGATAGTCGCCGAAGCAAAAGATATCATTTTGACAAGAGGAAGATTATGGGAAAGATAGCATTTGTATTTCCGGGTCAGGGCGTACAGACACCCATGATGGGAAAAGATTTTTATGATAACTCCCCTGAAGCAAGAGATATCTACAGACTGGCAAAAGAGGCATCAAAAGTTGATGTTGAAAAGCTCTGTTTTACACAAAACGAAGATCTTGATATTACCGAATACACACAGATAGCTCTTCTTACAACAGAGGTCGCAATGCTTAAAGAGGTCCTGAAAAAAGGCATAAGACCTGATATGTGTGCGGGGCTGAGCCTGGGGGAATATGCAGCCATTGCTGCAACCGGTGCAATGGATCTTAAGGATATATTTGAGCTTATAAGAATCAGAGGAAAGTGCATGCAGGAAGCTTACCCTAAAGGAGGAGCCATGATGGCTGTCCTGGGACTTGATCCGGAAGAGGTTGAGAAGATCTGTGATGAGACAGATGGGATAGTATCCGTCGCAAATGATAACTGTCCCGGACAGACAGTGATCTCGGGAAAGGAAGAGGCTGTGACAGCGGCAGGAGAGAGTCTGAGCAATGCGGGAGCCAGAAGATGCGTCAGGTTAAACGTGAGCGGACCTTTTCACTCAAAGCTTCTTTTGCCGGCATCAAAAAGACTTGAAGAAGCGCTTAAGGATAAGACGGTAAATGAGATAAAGATCCCTTATGTGTCCAATACTTTGGCTGAGCTGATAGAGGATAAGGATTTGATAAAAGACCTCTTGGTAAGACAGGTCTCAAGCAAAGTCAGATTCAGGGAGAGCATCATGCTCATGCGTAAGATGGGCGTGGATACATATGTGGAGATAGGACCGGGAAAGACAATAGCGGGATTTATTAAAAAGACAGACAGTAAGCTTAAGGTGATAAACATCGAAAAATATGATGATCTTGAGAAACTGAACGAACTTATGCAGTAAGGAGAGCATATGTCTAACTATGACTTAAAGGATAAGGTCGCTCTTGTAACGGGAGCAGGCCGCGGCATCGGAAAACAGATAGCGATACAGCTTGCACAGTGCGGTGCAAAGGTGATTGTCAATTACTGCGGCTCCAAAGAAGCGGCAGATGAGGTCGTTGACATTATCACATCATCAGGAGGCATTGCCGAATCATTGCAGTGCGATGTTTCCGACTTTATTGAGACAAAGAACATGATCGAAAAGATCACGGATAAATATGAAAAGGTTGATATTTTGGTCAACAATGCGGGAGTGACAAGAGACAATCTGATGATAAAGATGAGCGAGGATGATTTTGATCTTGTTGTCACAACAAATCTCAAGGGTGCTTTTAACACCATCAGACATCTGTACAGGAATTTCATAAAGCTAAGAGCCGGAAAGATCATAAATATATCCTCGGTATCAGGTGTGATGGGGAATGCGGGCCAGGCGAATTATTCCGCATCAAAGGCCGGTATGATAGGCCTTACAAAGAGTCTTGCAAGAGAACTCGCAAGCAGAAATATCTGCGTGAATGCGATAGCACCCGGATTTGTCGAAACGGATATGACAAAGAAACTTTCGGGCTCCGCCATGGAAGGCGCCATGCAGATGATACCGCTTAAAAGATTCGGCAGACCTGAGGATATCGCCGATATGGTCACATTTCTGGCAAGTGAAAAAGCCGATTATATAACAGGTCAGGTGATATGTGTGGACGGCGGAATGAGTATCTAGGGGGATAAAAATGAAAAGAAGAGTAGTGGTCACGGGACTGGGTGCCATAACACCGATAGGCAACAGTGTAGATGAGTTCTGGGATTCGATAAAAAACGGCAGGACCGGGTTTGGACCGATCACATATTTTGACACATCGGACTATAAGTGTCATATCGCGGCTCAGGTAAAGGATTTTGAACCTGAAAGATATATGGATAAAAAGGCTGCAAGAAGAATGGAACTGTTTAGTCAGTATGCTGTTGCGGCAGCAAAGGAAGCGATAGATGATTCCGGACTTGATATAGATTCGGAGGATCCCTACAGAATCGGAGTTTCGATAGGAAACGGGGTAGGTTCCCTTCAGACTGTACAGCGTGAATACACGCGTCTTTTGGACAGGGGACCTTCAAAGGTCTCACCCATGTGCGTACCTCTTATGATTACAAATATGGCAGGCGGAAACGTGAGCATAATGTTTGGCCTTAAGGGAAAGAGCATAAACGTGGTTACAGCCTGTGCAACAGGGACAAACTCAATAGGAGAGGCTTTCAGGGCTATTCAGTACGGCGATGCGGATGTCATGGTATCGGGAGGTACTGAGGCCAGCATCGTTGAGATAGGTGTTGCGGGATTTAGCGCCCTTAACGCTCTTTCGGTAAGTGATGATCCAAGCAGATGCGCCATTCCTTTTGATAAGGACAGGGACGGCTTTGTAATGGGTGAAGGAGCAGGAATCGTTGTGCTTGAAGAACTCGATCATGCCCTGAAAAGAAATGCAAAGATATATGCAGAGGTCTTGGGCTACGGATGCTCCTCCGATGCCTATCACATAACAAGCCCGCTTGAGGACGGATCAGGTGCTGCAAGAGCGATGACAAATGCACTTGATGACGGAGAAGTATTACCGGAAAAGATCACATATATAAACGCACACGGAACAAGCACTTACTATAATGACCTGTTTGAGACAAGAGCGATTAAAAAAGCATTTAAAGACCATGCAAAGGATATAAGGATCAACTCAACCAAATCCATGGTAGGCCATATGCTTGGTGCTGCGGGGGCAGTTGAGTTTATTACCTGCGTAAAGGAAGTAAGCGAGGATTACATTCACAGAACAGTCGGACTGAAGGAGTGCGATGAAGAGATGGATCTGAATTACTGCAGGGAGAGCTTTAATGAAGAAGTTTATTTTGCTCTAAGCAATTCGCTTGGATTCGGAGGGCATAATGCCAGTATCCTTATCGGTAAATACAGTAAGGGGGATCAGAAATGTCTTTAATGAACATTGAAAAGATAATGGAAGTGATACCGCACAGATATCCTTTTTTACTCATAGACAGCATCGAACAGATTGAAGAGGGACAAAAGGCAGTCGGAAAGAAGTGTGTCAGCGCAAATGAGCAGTTCTTTCAGGGACATTTCCCAAACAATCCCGTGATGCCGGGAGTACTCATCATAGAGGCACTGGCTCAGGTGGGAGCCGTTGCACTTTTGTCGAATCCAAAGATGAAGGGGAAGACTGCATACTTTGCAGGGATCGATAAAGCCAGATTCAGGAAAAAGGTGATCCCCGGAGACGTGCTCATACTTGAGACACAGATCATAAAGATAAAGGGACCCATGGGGATAGGAGAGGCCGTAGCAAAGGTTGACGGTGTAAAGGTCGCCGAGGCTACCCTGACATTCGCTATCGGTTAAGGGGAGTGTTGTTATGAGCTTTTTAAAGATAAGGAAAAAGACATCCGCACCTTTTCAGGTAAGGGGTATCTCGGGAAACGACAAAGAGTATATCCCGTGTCCGAAATGCGGTGAGATGGTGGAAAGACAAAGGGTCGTAAAACTTAAATATATCTGCTGTAACTGCGGTTTTTATTTCAGGGTCAAGACTCCAAACAGGATATCGATGGTTGCTGACAAGGGTACTTTTGAAGCATGGAACGAAGGTATTAAGATATCAAATCCCTTAGAGTTTGCAGGCTATGAAGAAAAGGTTTTAGAGGCAAAGGAAAGGACAGGTCTTGATGAAGCCTTAACGATCGGAAAGTGCAGGATCTTCGGAGAAAGTGCGGTCATCGGGATATGTGACTCAAGGTTCATGATGGCCAGTATGGGTCATACGGTCGGTGAGAAGCTCACTCTTGCAATAGAGAGGGCTATAAGCGAACGTCTTCCCGTATTTGTCTTTTGCTGTTCGGGCGGTGCAAGGATGCAGGAGGGGATAGTATCGCTCATGCAGATGGCAAAGACCTCTGCAGCGGTCGCCAGACTTAAAGCGGCAGGCCTTTTGTACTGCACGATACTCACCGATCCCACTACCGGCGGTGTTACGGCTTCTTTTGCGATGCTTGGTGATGTGATAATGGCTGAGCCCAAAGCTTTAATCGGCTTTGCGGGTCCCAGGGTCATCAGACAGACCATAGGACAGGAACTGCCTGAAGGCTTTCAGACTTCGGAGTTTTTACTTGAGCACGGACTTATAGACGGTATCGTTGAGAGGAAAAATCTAAAGAAGACCTTATATTTCATGATAAAGTCTCATAAGAGTATTGAGGGAAACTATTCCGACTTTGATGAGACAGATACCGAGTATAAGATAAGCGAGCTTATAAATGAGAGGATGCATTATTCCACGCCCAAGACGGCCTGGGAAAAGGTAAGAGGTGTAAGACAGGCTGCAAGACCTCAGGGACTTGATTACATAGAATACATATTTGATGTTTTCATCGAGGCTCACGGAGACAGAGCGTTCAGGGATGACCCTTCCATTGTGGGAGGGGTGGGCTTTATAGGGAACCAGCCCGTTACCGTCATATCCGAAGACAGAGGAAAAAATCCCGAGGATTACAGGAAGAAGAATTTTGGAATGCCTATGCCTGAAGGCTACAGAAAAGCATTAAGGCTGATGAAACAGGCAGAGCATTTCAATCGTCCCGTCATCTGCTTTGTGAACACTCCGGGTGCCTATCCGGGGATGGAAGCGGAAGAGAGAGGCATGGGAGAGAGCATCGCTAAAAACCTTATGGGTATGTCTGATCTGAGGGTGCCGATACTGTGCATTCTGGTAGGTGAGGGCGGAAGCGGAGGAGCACTAGCGACTGCCGTGGGAAACGAAGTATGGATGCTTGAAAATGCCACATACTCCATCCTCTCACCGGAAGGTTTCGCTTCCATCCTCTGGAAGGATTCAAACAGAGCCAAAGAAGCAAGCGAGGTCATGAAGATCACTGCCACGGATCTTTTAAACCTCAAGGTCATAGAAAAGATAATACCCGAGTACGGCGGTGCCGATGAGGTGACCAAGGAAGCAATCGGAAGGAATCTTAAAAAGGAGATATGTGCCTTTCTGGAAAAGTACAAGGGAAAGTGCGCAGAAGAGATCCGTCAGGAAAGATATGAGCGTTTCCGTAACTTTTAGACGATCAGGGGGAGAGTATCATAAATGTCAATAAGAATAATGGGAACAGGAAGTGCAATCCCAAATAAAGCCGTGACAAACGATGAACTTTCAAGGTTTGTTGATACTTCAGATGACTGGATAAAAGAAAGGACAGGCATTGAGAGCAGACATATCGCCACAGGAGAGACAGTGGATGAACTCGCGGGCAATGCGGCAAGGAATGCGCTTTTGGATGCGGGAGCAGATCCAAGCAAAATAGATATGATAATCGTTGCCACATGCTCTGCGGAACAGGCTCTTCCGTGCATTGCATGCCAGGTTCAGAAATATATAGGAGCTTACAGCGCCGTTGCCTTTGATCTTAATGCAGCCTGTGCGGGATTTTTGTTTGCTCTGAACACGGCGGATGTATATATCTCGAAAGGCATATATAAAAACGCTCTTGTTATAGGTGCAGAGGTGATGTCAAATATGATCAACTGGTCGGACCGTACCACATGCATACTTTTCGGAGACGGTGCGGGGGCTGTGTATCTTGAAAGAGATGACAGGCCGTTTAAGTTCATTCAAAAGAGCAACGGTCTAAAGGATGATGTGCTCTTTTGCTGGCAGAGAGATTCGATGAGTGCTTTTTACAGAGGGGTTCAGACATACAAATATGTCTCGATGGACGGAAAAGAGGTATTCAGATTTGCCACACGCGTGGTGACCGATACGATAAGTGAACTGCTTTTTGATGAGGGACTGTCACCGGATGATATAGATATGTTTCTGCTCCATCAGGCAAACTTAAGGATAATAGAGACCATTTCAAAAAGACTCAAAGCGGATATATCAAAGTTTCCGACCAACGTAGAGAGACTTGGTAACACTTCGTCGGCTTCCATACCGCTTCTTATCGATGAGATAAGAAAAGAAGGAAGGCTAAAAGAGGGCATGAAGATAGTCATGTCCGGTTTCGGAGCGGGTCTTACTTATAGTGCATGTCTTATGGAAGTATGATATAATTGCTGTGGTATTTAGATCACTGATGAGAGGGAATATGGAAGGAAAATACAACAAAGGATTAAACGAGATGCTCGTTAATCTCTTTAATCATGTGATGGCTGTGGAATCACAGGCAGTGATAACCGAGGAATTCAAGGACATTACGAATAACGATATGCATATCATAGAGGCTGTAGGTATCGGAGAACCCAAAAACATGTCGGAGATCGCGAAATGTCTTTCGGTTACCGTCGGAACTCTCACAACCAATATGAACGGACTTGAGAAAAAAGGATATATTGAAAGAAACCGCAGCAAAGAGGATAAGCGTGTTGTATATACAACCCTCACCGAAAGAGGAAAGAAGGCTTTCTACCATCACCGCGACTTTCATAAAAAGATGATAAAGGCTGCAGTTTCTGATCTTGACGATGATGAGAAGAGGATGCTTTATAAATGCCTTATAAAGCTTGATAAGTTCTTCACACCACAGGACTGATACATACGACGATATTAAACCTTGCAGACAAAGATGTTCTGCAGGGTTTTTGCTATCTTAAAAAACAGTTTTGTAGAATACCTGATAAAAAGAAATCCCTGTAACGCTTTGACCCTGTCAGCTGTTTATATCATATAAGGCTGATCACGGTTCGTGTTTACAGGGAGAAAGATATGCATGGAAGGATAAAGTATATATATGCAAATAATAAAAAGATAAGGGCCTTTGCAAAAAGCACTGTTCTCGTTACTGTTTTGCTCATAACTCTGATCGCTGTACTTAAGATCACAGGATATGGAAAGATACCAGAGCTTGAACAGCTTGATGAGATCGATGCCGACTGGTATGAGGTTGAAACTGTAAGATACGACTCAAAGACCATGGAATGGATCGCGCACAGAGGGTGGTCTAAAGAAATCGTAAAAGCGGATACAGAGCATGTGTATAAACTGATGCAGAGCAAAGGAAGAAAAGCCTTATACTGGAATAAGAATAAGATAACCTATCCGATGTATGCCGTTACGATAACACCGAGGAAATTTAAAAGTGACTATGACGGGTGCGGAGAGACCTTTGTCTTATCAGACGGTTATCTTATAACTCCGCTTGGAAATGTTTACAGATGCGATCTTGACATGGACTATTTCCTTGAGGCAGACAAACATGACTTTCATAGAGTAGCCGAAGTTGAAAACATAAGGGATATGAGCTGTTTTCGCCCGCTGTCATATGCGGATCACAAGTGGAATTCGGATATGCTGACGCTTTCTTACGTTACTGATGACATGACAGCTGAGCGTATTGAAGCTGCTCTTATACAGCTTGATGATAATGAGGGATCTTTGATCGCAACGATAAGGCTTGTAAATAACGGTGACACCGACTGGAACTTTTGCGACAGTTCCATCTTTGTAAGAGTAGAAGTAAAGGTTGACGGCAAATGGTATTACTTTCATAAGAATCCGGGATTAGATCTTTATTATGCCACTTTCCCCACTTACAATGCTGTGGTAGGCAAAGGGAGTGAGAGAGAAGTTGAGTTTAATCTCGGAATGTACGGGACTCTTCCAAAAGGTGACTACAGGATCGTCATTGGAGGAAATGAGAATGAAAAGTACGATTATGTATGTGCGGATATGAATATACGCTAAATTTATGCTTAAGTTAGAACAGTGATATATGTTAGAATAACCTTAGGGGTGATCCCCCTGGGGTTATTTTGTTTTATTTGGGAGTTGTTCTATGACCTTTTCTGATGATTTTAAGATAGATTCCATGACAGGGCTCATGGATGTGATCGATGAACTGGGATTTGTACCCTTTTTTAAAAATGAGGTAGAGGGCTTTTCCATAGAGGAACACATAGCACCCGGCTGTTGGTATAACGACGGGGATAACGGATTCTGGCCCGCATGGGAATGGAAAGGACCGGTTATCAGTCAGATGAAGTGTGCCTACGGAAAGTTTCTTAAAAACAAGGCTATGTATATCAGTCCTAAATGGTTTCCCGATTTTGCCAATTTCAGACGTGACGGATACGATTTTGACGCAAGGTTTGACGACGGACTCGCCTCTATCCGCGACAAGGAACTGTTTGAGCTTCTCGATGCCAATGCACCCGTCATGTCAAAGCAGTTAAAACTTTTGGGACATTACGGAAAGAACGGACGAAAAGGTTTTGATACCATGATAACGAGACTTGAAAAGCAGTGCTATGTTCTTATCAGTGATTTTATATATTCAACGGACAGATACGGAAACAGATACGGGTGGGGAGTCGCTCAGTATTCGACACCCGAAAAGTTTCTTGGAAAGAAGTTTTGTGATTCCGTATATAAGAGAAGCCCTGAGAAATCCTATGAAAAGATAGTCACACATCTAAAAAAGATACTTCCTGATGCAGATAAAGCGCTGATAGAAAAGATTCTTAAATGACAGGAACGGATCATGTTAACGATCACAAAAAAACAGGCCGCTCAGTTCATACTTTTAAGACAGGGACTGATCGGAGACTATCGATTTAACAAAAAAGAGGGAGCTTATGAGTATGTCTGTCAGGCAGGCTGCATACAGTATGACCCTGTGGATGTCTGCGGAAAAAACGCACAGCTGACACTTCAGTCAAGGGTAAAGGGATTTAAAAAATCCATGCTTGATGAGCTTTTGTATAAGGACAGGCTTTTGGTGGATTATGCCGACAAGGAGCTTTCCATATGGCCCGTTAAGGACTGGCCGTATTTTTCCTCATACAGGGACAGGAGCAGACAGCTGGGTGAGACGTTTAAGGGTCTTGATAAGCTGAAGGACGAGGCTGTCGGCTACATAGAAAAGAACGGTCCCGTATCGAGTGACATGCTTCCGATAAAAGGGGAAATCTTCTGGCATTCATCAATGCACTGGAGCGGGAACTGGCAAAAACCCTCTCCTGCTGCAAGATCGGTACTCGAACAGCTCTATACCGACGGAGATCTTGTCATACATCATAAAAAAGGAAGCCGCAAGTACTATGATCTTTCGGTAAGGCATCTGCCAAAAGAGATCTTAGATGCCAAAAATCCCTGTAAAGATGAAGAGAGCTTTATATCGTGGAGAGTTCTTCGCCGTATCGGTGCGGTCGGACTTTTGTGGGACAAGAACAGCCCGGCGTTTCTTGGTATAGACTTAAAGGCTGATATGCGAAAAAAGATCCTTGGTAAACTTACGAAAGAAGGCAGGATATGTCCAGTAACAGTTGAAGGGGTAAAGCCTTTATTCTACTACCTTACGGAAGATGACGGTCTCATGAAGGATGTGATAAAAGGAGGATTAAAGCTAAAGCCAAGAATGTCTTTTATCGCGCCTTTAGATCCTCTCATGTGGGATAAGTCGCTTATCCTTGCCCTTTTTGATTACAGTTACGCATGGGAGATATACACGCCTGCGGCAAAAAGAAAATACGGATATTATACACTGCCGATCATCTACGGGGAGAGGTTTGTCGGAAGGATAGATACGGTGGCTGACAGAAAAGAAGGTGTTCTCATCGTAAAGGGGCTCTGGTGGGGAAAAGATATCCGTCAGACAAAAAGACTAAAGGATGAGCTTAACAAAACCCTAAAGCGTTTCATGATCTTTAATGACTGTAAGAGCATTAAGATGTTAACAGATATTTAACATTGATTTATATGTCTTTTTTGCAAAGGATTTATATTATATAATCTTCGTATCTGTATTTAAGAGGGGTATATTTTTTGAAGAAAGAAGTTAACAACAACAGTCATATATCGTCCAAGATCATTTTTATGGTAGAGATGATCCTGCTCATATCGAGTATCCTGTTTTGCAGCGTTTCGGTGTACAGAGAAAGATCTGCGATACGCAAAGCCATTCAGCAGAGGATGCTGGATATAGCAAACTGCGCCTCGGCTTCTGTTGACGGTGATGTTTTAAGAGATCTTAAAAAAGAGGATGTTGGCAGCGATGTTTACAAGGATATGTATAACAAGCTTGCCATCTTCAGGGACAATGTGGAACTTGAATACATCTACAGCATAAAGGATGAAGGCAACGGACAGTTTGTCTTTACGATGGACCTTGATCAGGTAAGTCCAGCATCATACGGTGACAGTGTTAAGTATACGGATGCTCTTGCAAGTGCGGCTAAGGGAAAAGCCTCTGTGGATGAGGTCCCTTATTCGGATAAATGGGGAGAGTTTTACAGTGCATACAGCCCGGTTTTTGATTCAAAAGGTCAGATAGCCGGTATCATAGCCGTGGATTTTACGGCGGAATGGTTTGAAGCTCAGCTGTCTGCGCAGATGCGCACCACAGTCATGAGTTATCTTATCATACTATTATTCTCTCTTTTAGTTGCAGGTGCTCTGTCCTTTATCATAGTCAGACCTTTTGTACGACTGCAGGGAAGGCTGATGGAAGAGAAGGTGCGTGCCGAGAGCGCCAACCTTGCAAAGAGTGATTTTTTGGCCAACATGTCCCATGAGATAAGGACACCCATAAATGCTGTCCTTGGCATGAATGAGATGATACTTCGCGAGGGAAGACAGACTCAGGATCTTGTTAAGAACGATTCGGATGCTGTTAAGGATTCTCTTAAAAATATCGTGGTCTATGCGACCGATGTTGAGAATGCGGGCCGAAACCTGCTTGCCATCGTAAATGATATCCTCGACTTTTCGAAGATAGAAGCCGGAAAGATGGATCTTGTAAAGTCACCGTATCAGTTAAGCTCAATGTTAAACGAACTCAGTAACATGATACATATAAAGGCGGCAGACAAGGGTCTTGATTTTGTTATAGATGTCGATCAGTCGCTTCCGGATGAGCTGAACGGTGATGAGGTCAGGGTAAAGCAGATATTCTCAAATCTGCTCGTGAATGCCGTCAAATATACCGAAAAGGGCTTGGTTAGCATGAAGCTTGGCGGTGAGAAAAAAGATGATGAGATCATGCTTATCATGTCTGTCAAGGATACCGGTATAGGTATCAAACAAAAAGATATAGACAAGCTCTTTAATAAGTTTCAGCGTCTTGAGATGGAAAAAAACAGTACCGTTGAGGGAACGGGTCTCGGTCTTGTCATAACCAAACGTTTACTGGATATGATGAACGGAAGCATATCTGTTTCAAGTGAATACGGCAAAGGCTCCGAGTTTATAGTAAAGATCCCTCAAAGAATAGTTAATGATGCTCCCATGGGAGATTTCCAGACAAGGTTTGAAGCAAATGTGCAGCAGGCCGGAATCTACAGGGAATCCTTCCGTGCGCCTTTAGCTCATGTACTCATAGTGGATGATACGAAAGTAAACCTGACCGTTGTCACAAATCTTCTAAAGAGTACACAGATGATCCTGGATACCGCCATATGCGGTGCGGATGCCGTTTCAATGGCAAAGGATAAACACTATGACGTTATCTTAATGGATCAGAGAATGCCCGAGATGGACGGTACGCAGGCACTGCATCGGATAAGAGAGACTGTCGGAGGTTTAAGCAATGCTTCACCCATCATATGTCTTACCGCTGATGCCGTGGTCGGAGCAAAGGAAAGATATCTTAAGGAGGGATTTTCGGATTATCTTACAAAGCCCATAGACAGTTATGCGCTTGAAAAGATGCTGATGAAATATCTGCCGGAGGAAAAGATAGAGCGCATAAAAACTCAAGAAGTCAGAGAAGAAACGCAGACTAAACAGGATAAGGATGAATTTGACATCCTTAGAACCGCTGATATTGATACTGATAAAGGTCTTGTGTTCTGTAATAACGATAAGGATCTTTACATCTCGATGCTGACCGAATATGTACAGGAAAAGGTTACAAAGACAAAGAATATCAAGAAAGCCTTTGAAGAAAAAGACTGGAAGAATTATGCGGTATATGTGCATTCTGTTAAGAGCTCTTCAAAGATGATCGGTGCAATGGAATTGTCTCAGAAGGCAGCAGTACTTGAAGCTGCGGCTGACGGCAAAGATGAAGAGATCATTTATGCCGGACACGATGAGATGATGAGAAGATATGAAGAAGTTGATAAGGCTATCCGCTCATTGCTGCCCTCGGCAGGTGATGCCGAGGAGCTAAGCGACGTACTGGAGTTTTCACCCGGTGATGACGATGTACTCGAATTCATGCCGGATTAAATGACTATTGAACCAGTACGGTTTTGGTTGCGATCCTTTGCCTGAATCTCACATCATGCTCGACGATCAGCATGGTGGGGTTATAGGTCTCTATAAGTTTTTCTATCTGCATTCGGGAGAACACATCTATGTAGTTTAGGGGTTCATCCCATATGTAAAGATGAGCGGGTGTTATAAGGCTTGAAGCCACAAGGACTTTTTTCTTCTGGCCTTCGGAAAAATCCTCCATGTTCTTTTCAAACTGTGAACGCTCAAAATCAAGATGACGCAAAACGGAAAGCAAAAGACTCTCACTTAAGCCGCGCTGTCTGCAGAAGTCTTTTAATGAACCTTTCAAAAATGATGTATCCTGGTTTATATATGACACCGTAAGCGATGATGCCGTATTAAGACTGCCCGATATGATAAGATCACCTGTCTGAGACTCGTGATCTTTTTTGTTTATCTCAAACAGAATGGCTTTGATGATGCTTGATTTGCCGCATCCGTTTCTTCCCGCGAGCACAACACGCTCACCCTGTCTTACATCGAATTTAAGATTTTCAAACAGAGTGTTTTCGCTGTCCTTATACTTAAGACCAAGATCTGAAGCGCTTATCAGAACCTCTTTGAAATGCTTTAAGGGATTAAGCTTAAGATCCGTTATCTTTTCTATATCCTTTAAAAGACCTTCTTTGTCTTCAATCTCTCTTTCAACCCTCTTTTCATAGTTCTTGACACGGGCCTGGGCCTTCTTTGTCTTGGCACCGATATAGGATCTTGTTGCGATGCAGCGGTCATGCTCCTTTACGGGATCAAAACCTATCTTTGAGTTCTCGCTCTTATCGGCCCATCTGCCGGTCCTGTCGGCTGCAGATTTAAGCTTTCCTATCTCTTTTAGGTGCTTTTCGTTTTCAGCTATTGCAAACGCATCCTGCTTTTCCTTGTTCTCCCACCATGATGAGAAATTACCGGCCTGAACCTCTATTGTGTTTCGGTTAAAGACTAGTACATGGTCTATGACGGCATCCAAAAGATCCCTGTCATGCGAGACAAGTATGAAACCTTTTTTGGAAGCCAGATACTCCTTTACCGTCTCCCTGGTATCCATATCAAGGTGATTCGTTGGTTCATCTATGAGCAGAAATTCGTTCTCGGCCGCAAAGAGGACCGCGAGCATGACTCTTGTTCTCTCGCCGTGACTTAGTGTTTTAAACGGTCTGTAGAGACACTCTGGATCCATCTTTATCTGATTCATCTGTATAAGAACCTGCCAGATCTCAACCTGCGGCTTCCAGACAGAAATAAGTTCCTCCGCATTCTTTAAAAGATCGTTTTCGCATATCCTATACGGGAAATAATCGAAACGCTCGTTCGCACTTATGCTGCCTTTGTATTCATATTCACCTCTTAGCAGATTAAGAAGCGTTGTCTTTCCCTTGCCGTTTCTGCCGATCAGTCCGAGCTTCCAGTCGGTGTCTATATTGAATGAGACATTTTCAAGTACGTTGTCAAAACTTCCCTCGTATGAAAATGTCAGATCTGTTACCTGTATCTGTGACATATATACCTCCTGTTATAAAACAGATATGATGCCCAAAATCAAAAAGATCCGCTTTCATGCCGAAAGCAGATCATACGTACAATCATAAACCAGGTATACCGAAAAGAGTCCTTTAAAACGAGGCTTTTGATGAATACGATAATCCAATCCGGCATACACAAACAGACCCTTAGGGCCATATCGAAACGTCTGTATCTACCAAATTAAACTATCTAATAATCATCTGTCCACCCAACCGTATAAACGGACCTTTCTTTTTTGTTCTAAAATGAGTATAACACGGATTGTGATGATGTCAACAACTCAATGCCAATACCTTGAAATAGCTCGCGTTCTGATGTATTATAAAAAAGTTGTAATATCATTGATATATATAGATCTTTTTAAAGAGGAGCAGAGTACTTTCATGACACAGTCACGTACACACAATTGCAATGAGCTTCGTCTGTCGGATGCAGGAAAAGAAGTTACATTGGTCGGTTGGTTTGAAAATATCAGAAAGGTATCAAAGAATCTCGGATTTGTTCTTTTGAGAGATTTTTACGGCATCACCCAGATAGTTGTTGAAAACGAGGAGATGATGGCGATCATAGATTCCGTTAACAAGGAGTCAACGATATCCGTAACGGGAAGCGTAAGAGAAAGATCTTCAAAGAACACGCAGATCCCCACCGGTGATATAGAGGTCGTTCCCTCATCGATAAAGATACTCGGAAGATGTGATCACAATGAGCTTCCTTTTGAGATAAACCGTTCAAAAGAAGCTGATGAGAATACAAGATTAAAATACAGATATCTTGATCTTAGAAATCCCGAGGTCAAGAGCAAGATAGTATTAAGGAGCAAGATTGTTTCTGAGTTAAGAAACGCCATGAACGCACATGATTTCATGGAGATCACAACTCCCATACTTACATGTTCATCACCTGAAGGTGCAAGGGATTATCTTGTTCCCGCACGTAATCACCCGGGTAAGTTCTATGCACTTCCCCAGGCGCCTCAGCAGTTCAAGCAGATCTTGATGGCTTCCGGATTTGACCGATACTTCCAGATAGCACCCTGCTTCAGAGATGAGGATGCACGTGCCGACCGTTCTCCCGGAGAGTTCTATCAGCTTGACATGGAGATGGCCTTTGCCGATCAGGAGGATATCTTTTCCGTTATCGAGGATGTTCTTCCTCCGATATTTGCAAAGTACGGTGTTTACAAGAGCGCTTCTAAAGCTCCGTTTGTACGTATCCCCTATCTTGAGGCTATGGACAGATACGGATCCGACAAGCCCGATCTTAGAATAGACCTTGAACTTAAGGATGCTACCAAAGTCATGGAAGGCTGCGGCTTTGCTCCTTTTGAGGGAAATGTTGTAAAAGCTATAGTTGTCGACAACCTTACGGCGACAAGAAAACAGATAGATGCCATGATAGCCGATGTCGAGGTTACCACGGCTCAGAAGACATACTGGTTCAGACTTGATGAGAACGGTGAGATAGTAGGAGGTATAGCAAAATTCCTTCAGGAAAGAAAGCAGGCCGTTATAGAGGCACTCGGACTTAAAAACGGTGACTTTGTAGGACTTGCCGCAGGAAATCTCCTTACAGCACAAAAGACAGCAGGTGTGTTCAGAAAGCTTTTGGGAGCAGCTGCAGAGGGCCATATGAACAAAGAGACATATGAGTTTTGCTGGATAGTCGACTTCCCGATGTATGAGATCGGAGAGGAATCGGGAGAACTCGAATTCTGTCACAATCCCTTCTCAATGCCCCAGGGCGGTCTTGAAGCTTTAAAGACAAAGGATCCGCTTGATATACTTGCTTACCAGTACGATCTGGTATGTAACGGTGTAGAGCTTTCATCGGGTGCAATAAGAAATCACGATCCCCAGATCATGATAGAGGCATTCAAGCTTGTCGGACTTGGAGAAGATGACGTTAAGGCCAAGTTCCCCGCAATGTACAATGCATTTACTTACGGAGCACCGCCTCACGGTGGTATCGCACCCGGTGTGGACCGTATGGTAATGCTTATAGCAGGTGAGGAATCGATAAGAGAGATCATTCCTTTCCCGATGAACAAGAACGCACAGGATGTCATGATGGATGCTCCTGCCACGGTAGATAAAAAACAGCTTGATGATGTACACATACAGATAGTCTTACCAAAAGAACCCTCATAGCATTAACGGAGGAAGACATGATCACTATAAAAGATATCGCCAGGGAATGTAACGTTTCCATAGCTACGGTATCCAATGTATTAAACGGAAAGAATAAAGCGTGTGAAGCAACCCGCGAAAAGATAATTGAGACTGTCACAAAGTACGGTTACAGACCCAACAGAGTGGCGAAGAGCTTAAGGAGCAAAAAAACAGGCATCATAGGCATAGTTGTCGAGGATCTGTCACAGTTTACCATTCCCAACATAGTTGAGGGAATAACAAGGTATCTCGAAAAGTACGGTTACAAGACGGTTTTGACAAATCTGCGTCTTTATTCAAGGTGGTCCGATAAGTGGTTCCACAATGAGGATATGATCGATGAGATCTTAGAGCAGACTCTCGAAGAGCTCCACTCGATCATGGTCGACGGAGTTATATACATTGCTGTTCATGCAAGAAAAACATATAAGTTACCGGAAAGCCTTGATATCCCGAGCGTAATGGTATATGCATTTGAAGAAAACCCAAAAGTCCCCTCTGTGGTCATGGATGATGAGAAGGCTGCCTATGAGGAGATATGCTATCTTATTGAAAAGGGACATAAAGATATAGGCATAATCGGCGGACGTGAGGACAACATGCATACCAGACTGCGTCTTAAGGGTGCACTCAGAGCCTTATCCGACCATGGCATAGAACAGAGGGCAGACAGGATCTGCTATGCTCTCTGGGGCAAGGATGAAGGAAAAGAAGCCATGGAGATGTTAAAGGACAAAGGCATAACCGCAGTATTCTGCATGGCTGACAGAATGGCTGGAGGTGTATATGAGTATGCCCATGAATGCGATATAGAGATAGGAAAGGATCTTTCGGTTGTGGGTTTTGACGATCAGATAGTCGCCAGATATTTCCTTCCGGGGCTGACAACAATGGCACTTCCCTTGCATGCACTCGGAGACGGAGCCGCGAGGCTTCTTGTTGAGAAACTTGACAACATAGACAGCGGCCTTGAACTTAAAGACAACGTACTTTACGTACCGTGTACTTTTGTTGAAAGAGATTCGGTAGCAGAAATATAACAGTTTTTATATACCCCCTTGACAAGCAAAGTCAAAGGGGTATAATAAGATCAAACATATGAACAAATGCTCATATGATAATACGAAAAAACAGAGGGTGTAAGGATGAAAAAGAAATACGATATCGAGGTTGACTGTGCAAACTGTGCGAACAAGATGGAAGAGGCAGCAAAGAAAACAAACGGTGTAAAAGACGCCATTGTTAATTTCATGGCTCTCAAGATGGAAGTCGAGTTCGAGGAAGGCGCAGATCACAAGAGCATAATGAAGGAAGTTCTCGCAAACTGCAAGAAGGTCGAAGATGATTGCGAGATATACATCTAGTCATCGGAGCCAACAATGAACAGGAAACAGAAAAAGGCATTACGAAACATAATCGCGGCCATCATAATGCTCGTTATCATAAAGATCTCAGAGAGGTTCATAGCCTATGAGGAGCTGATCAACAATGGCTTTCCTACAGGAAGAGTGATACTTTTTATCCTGTACATGATACCTTATCTTACGGTCGGATATGACATCTTAAAGAAGGCTTTAAAAGGCATAAGGAACAGACAGGTATTTGATGAGAACTTTCTGATGGCGGTAGCAACGCTTGGCGCGATAGCGGTCGCTCTTATATATAACGGCGATTATACCGAAGCAGTTGCTGTCATGCTGTTTTATCAGATCGGAGAACTCTTCCAGTCCATAGCGGTAGGAAAGAGCAGAAAGAACATTTCCGATCTTATGGATATACGTCCGGACTATGCAAATATAGAAAAGGACGGAACACTTATACAGACAGATCCCGATGAGGTCAGTATAGGGAGTATCATCGTGGTAAGACCCGGTGAGAAGATACCGATAGACGGTGTTGTTATCGAAGGGTGTTCTTCACTTAACACCGCAGCACTGACCGGAGAGAGCGTTCCGCTTGATGTAAGCGAGACAGATAACGTCATATCCGGATGCGTGAACATATCGGGAGTCTTAAAGATACAGACCACAAAGGAATTCGGAGAATCCACGGCATCAAAGGTTTTGGATCTTGTGGAGAATGCGGCATCGAGAAAATCAAAGTCCGAGAACTTTATCTCGAAATTCGCAAAGTACTATACACCCGTTGTATGTTACAGTGCGCTTGCCCTTGCGATACTGCCTCCCCTTATCCTTATGATATCGGGAAGAGATGCAAACTTCGGACAATGGATATACAGGGCACTGACGTTTCTGGTAATAAGCTGTCCGTGTGCTCTTGTTATAAGCATACCGCTGAGTTTCTTTGCGGGACTCGGGGGAGCGAGCGAAGCCGGTATACTCATAAAGGGTTCAAACTATCTGGAGGCTTTAGCATCAACCGGATATGTGGTATTTGATAAGACGGGTACTTTAACAAAGGGAGTCTTTGAAGTATGCGATATACATCCCGAGAATGATATTTCAAAGGATGAGCTTATCGAATATGCGGCAATGGCTGAGATGGATTCAAACCATCCGATAAGCATAAGCCTAAAGAAGGCATACGGCAAAGACATCGACAGAAGCCGCGTGAGCGATATAGAGGAGATAAGCGGTCACGGAATAAGCGCTCTTGTGGACAAAAAGAAGGTTTTAGCCGGCAATATCAAGCTCATGCGAAAGTACGGACTTAACGTACCCGAAGATTTAAAAGAGACGGGGACTGTTGTATATGTTGCCGTTGAAGACAGATATGCCGGATACATCATCATTTCGGATGTTGTAAAGGAAGGTGCAAAGGAAGCGATAAGCCTGCTTCACAGCGACGGCGTTACAGGTACGGTCATGCTGACGGGTGATGCTGATCGTGTGGCGAAAAATGTAGCCACAGAACTCGGCATAAAAGAAGTTTACAGCGAACTTCTTCCTGCCGATAAGGTAACAAAAGTCGAAGAGATACTGTCAAAAAAGAATGCAGCTCAAAAGGTCGCCTTTGTGGGTGACGGCATAAACGATGCTCCTGTTTTATCAAGAGCGGACATAGGCATAGCGATGGGAGCGCTCGGCAGTGATGCTGCCATAGAGGCTGCGGATATCGTGCTTATGGATGATGATCCCAAAAAGATATCAAAAGCCATAAGGATAGCAAGAAAATGCATGCGCATAGTGTATGAGAATACGATATTTGCCATCGGAGTCAAGGTGCTATGCCTGATACTCGGAGCGATCGGCATAGCAAATATGTGGGTAGCGATCTTTGCCGATGTGGGTGTTATGGTAATAGCTGTCATAAATGCGATAAGAGCGCTGTTTGTAAAGAAGTTGTGATTATAAAAAGGTGTGTGTATGAATAAAAATTGTGAAAAATACGAAAACGAATTATATGATCTTGCCGAGCTGTTTAAGATATTCGGAGATTCGACAAGGATTAAGATGCTGTTTGTACTGTGTGAATCTGAAGTATGCGTGGCAGATCTTGCCGCAGCCCTTGATATGACACAGTCGGCCATCTCGCATCAGCTAAAGATCTTAAAGCAGAGCAAGCTGGTAAAGACCAGAAGAGAAGGCAAGTCGATAATCTATTCCATAGCCGATGATCATGTAAGATCGATCATTCAGATCGGAATGGAACACATAGAGGAATAAGGGAGTTTATAATATATGACAGGAAACCTGCGCAGCGATGTGCAGGTTTTTTAAATTATTAAGATTCCTTTAAGTTTACAAAAATAGTAGATTTATGTAAACAAAAGTGCTATATTGAATGTGGTACATTATGTAAATCGTTATATATAAAGGGGAATCATGAAAGAATTTAACAGTGAATACAGATATCTGGTAACGGGAGCTGCAGGCTTTATCGGCTATCATCTTTCAAAGAGACTGCTTGATGCAAATGCGACCGTTATAGGTATTGACAATATGAACGACTACTATGATGTCAGTCTGAAAGAATACAGACTGGATCAGATAAGGGGAAACGAGCTTTTCACATTTATAAAAGCCGACATCTCGGATAAAGAGACACTCATGGGCATATTTGAAAAGTATAAGCCCGATGTTGTAATAAACTTGGCTGCGCAGGCGGGAGTAAGATACAGTATAGAGAATCCCGACGCATATATAAACTCAAACCTTGTGGGCTTTGCAAATATACTTGAGGCTTGCAGACACTATCCTGTAAAGCATCTGGTGTACGCATCATCAAGTTCCGTATACGGAGGAAACGACAAGATCCCTTTCAGTACGGATGACAAGGTGGACAGACCGGTAAGCCTGTATGCTGCCACCAAGAAGTCAAACGAGCTCATGGCATACAGCTACAGCAAGCTTTACGGCATGAAGACGACCGGACTGCGCTTCTTTACGGTCTACGGACCTATGGGAAGACCCGATATGGCTGCATACAAGTTCGCATTAAAGATGCGTGCGGGACAGCCCATACAGATTTACAATCACGGGAACATGGAGAGGGATTTTACATATATAGACGATATAGTGACAGGCGTGTTCAACATACTGTGCAATCCGCCGAAAGAAGATGATCTGGGGGCAGCTTACAAGGTGTACAACATCGGAAACAACAAGCCTGAGAAGCTGATGGACTTTGTGGCATGCCTGGAAGACAAGCTGGGGATAGAGGCAGTAAAGGAATTCTTGCCGATGCAGCCGGGTGATGTGCTCAGAACATACGCCGATGTCAGTGAACTGATGAGAGATTTTGATTTCAAGCCGTCAACACCCATAGAGACTGGTCTTAAGAGATTTGCGGACTGGTTCTGGGAGTATTACGGGAGATAATAAAGGGATACATATATAAGGGGTAACAAGGGGATAAAAAAGTGCGTAGAACAATGATGAAGAAAACACTAAAAAGAATAACGGCATTCATGCTTGCCTTCGTGCTTGTCATGAACATACCGGCATTTGCCTGGGCTGCGGTCAAGGATTCAAATTATGTCATAAGTGATCCTGACGCTGCAAGATCGGCACTGGAAAAACTTGCAAAAGAGCGTAATATAGCGGCAGCTGTATATCTTAAGGATTCTTATGTAATAAAAAGTGCGCCCGATCCGTACAGCGAGGATGTGGCAGCCATAGCGTCCGGTCAGAGCGTTTCCATTACCTCTGTCGGTATAGACGAAGGAAGAAATGTCTGGTACAAGGTTGATTATAACTATGCGGGCGGAACATTAACCGGATATATCGAGAGGGAATTCTTGGCAAGTTCCGATGAGAGATTTTTAGCCTGGGAAGACAGCTATATAACAACTGTCGGCAGGGAAGAGCTAAGAAAGAGTATCGATTATGCGGATATCGAGCAGTTCCCCGAAAGCTACAGGGATGCTCTGTATGCTCTTAAAAAAGCCCATCCGACATGGAAATTCGTAAGACAGAACATAAACATAGACTGGAATACCGCAGTATATCAGGAGTCTTTGGGCGAGCGAAGCCTTATAAGCGCAAGTGCGGATTCGTCATTCAAGCGCGGCCCGTCAGCGGGAACCGTAGGCTGGTATATCGCTTCCGAGGGTATGATAGCTTACTGCATGGATCCGAGAAACTTCCTTACCGAAGAATATGTATTCATGTTTGAGCAGGAGACATACAATGAGACTGCCCACAGCGTGGAAGCCGTTCAGAAGGTTCTAAACGGCACATTCATGGCAGGAAACGTTGAGGATTCAAACAAGAGCTATGCCCAGACCTTTGTTGATATAGGATCATCCTTAAATATGAGTCCCATCGCTCTTGCATCACGCGTAAAGCAGGAACAGGGCCGTGGAAAGTCAGAACTCATCTCGGGAACATATCCGGGATATGTAGGCTATTACAATTATTTCAATATAAATGCCAACGGAGCCACGGTGGCAGCCACATACCAGAGGGGCCTCTCTTTCGCACAGGACAAGGGATGGAACACAAGGACCAAATCTTTAAGCGGAGGAGCTTACATCGTAGCCAAAAACTATGTCCTCAGAGGACAGGATACGGCTTATCTTCAGAAATTTGACGTTGACGGCAGTGACGGAACTTTATATACGCATCAGTATATGCAGAACATTCAGGCGCCTATGAGCGAGGGAAAATCCACTTATGGGGCATATAAGGCTGCGTCTCTTATCGAGAACCCGTTTGTGTTCAAGATACCCGTTTATAACAAGATGCCAAAGGGCAGATGCATCAAACCCAATGCTACGGATGTTTTAAGCTTAAATGTTGATGAGGTAAACAATCTTCCGGTTGATCAGAATGCGGTACTTATCTCTCTTATCAACGGCGGACAGAACAGTGATGCTCAGATAACCTATACAAGCTCGGACAACAAGGTCGCAACTGTTGATGAGAACGGTGTAATAACCGGCCTTAAGCCCGGAAGCGTCACCATATCCGCAAAGAGGACGGAAAACACGACCAATACCGCGACATGCAGGGTAAATGTCATCAAGGCTGATATAGCGGTCTCAAAGATACCCGTTCCTGATATACATGTGACATACAGCGAGACTCAGACACTTAAAGATATAGAACTTCCCGAGAACTTTAAGTGGGCGGATGACACCATAGTGCCTCTGGTAGGAAATGAGGGCTACAGTGTCATATACAGTCCCGATAACAGCAGATACAATGAGATAACGATCACCGTGCCTGTGACTGTCGACAAGGCAAAAACTGATATAAACAGCATAACCGTTCCTTCCTCACTTACGATCGATGCAGGAAGTGAGCTGTCTGCGGTTGTACTGCCCACAGGTTTTGCATGGTCAGATCCTCTTGCGACCGTACCCAACAAGACGGGAACGGTTAAGATGAAGGCATATTACTGCCCGGATCCGGCATGTTTTGAGCCTCTTGAACTTAATATCGATGTAAAGGTTGTATGTAACAGTCATGAGTTCACGGAATGGGAAGGAAGTCATGCGGACTGTGAAAATGACGGAGAACTTACGAGAACATGTAAGATCTGCGGCAAGAAGGAAGTATTGAAAGAAACGGCGACCGGTCATAATTATGTGTCAGTCGTAACAAAAGAAGCTACCGTTAAAGAAGCAGGCATAAGAACATATACCTGTGAGAACTGCGGTGATTCATATACAGAGGAGATCCCGAAGGTAAAGGCAAGCCATGAGCATTCCTACACCTCCAAGGTAACAAAAGAGGCTGACTGCTTAAACGACGGTGAGATCACCTACACATGCAGCTGCGGTGATTCATATACAGAACCTATCAAGGCTCTGGGTCATGATTTCTCCGAGTCTAACATATGCTCACGATGCAAATACGAGCTTAAGGTGATACCTGTTCATGTGCATGAATTCACGCTCTCAGAATGTACTGCGACATGCACCGAGGACGGATTAAATATCTATAAGTGCGGATGTGGTGAATCATACAGCGAGCCCGCTTTAAAGCTCGGACATAAGATGAAAGACGGTGTCTGTGAAAGATGCGGATTCAGCACTGTCACACCTTCCGTAAAGGCAACACCTACGAGCATGCCGGCACCTACGAGCATGCCGACACCTACGAGTGTACCTACGCCTACGAGTGTACCTACGCCTACAAGTGTGCCTACACCTACGAGTGTACCTACACCTACGAGTGTACCGACACCGACAAGCGTACCGACACCTACGAGTGTGCCTACACCTACGAGTGTGCCTACACCGACAAGTGTACCGACACCGACAAGTGTGCCTACACCTACGAGTGTACCTACGCCTACAAGTGTGCCTACACCTACAAGTAAGCCTACACCTACGAGTGTACCGACACCGACAAGCGTACCTACGCCTACAAGTAAGCCTACACCTACGAGTATACCGACACCGACAAGCGTACCTACGCCTACAAGCAAGCCTACACCTACAAGTGCACCTACAAGTGAAGTAAAGGCAACACCTACGAGCGCGCCTACAGGAGAGGCAAAGGCAACGCCTACAAGTGCACCTGCAAGCGAGGCAAAGGCAACACCTACGAGTGTACCGACACCTACGGCTGAACCTTCACCTGTTAAAGATAAGAGTACGGATAAGACCGTCAAGGGATCGGATCCTACACCGGTAGTTCCTGTTATTGAAAAGATAGATGAATTTGAACAGGGAACAAAGCCGATAGAGATCGTTATGATGTCTTCGACAGTCCTTGATAAGGAAAAGATCACAGAGTATATCTCTGAGGATAATAAGAAGCTTCGTATCACCATGGCAAACGATGTTGTATGGGATATCGATCTTACTGATGCAAACCTGGATGATGTGAACATAGATCTTAAGGTCGATCTAAACGACGAAACGATCGATGAGAACACAATAAAGGATGTAGCGGGCAAGAATGATTATATCGCTATAGAGATCAAATACGACGGAAGATTTGACATCCCTGTATCACTGCATGTTCCTACTGGAGAACAGTACATAGGAAAGATCGCTAACCTGTTCTGGTACAATCCTGAGAACTCAAGCCTCACATACATGGATGAGACCGTTGTATCACAGGACGGTGAAGCAGTATTTAAGCTTAAGCATGCATCCGAGTATGTAATAGTTTATTCGGATACATCACTTGAACCTGCAGGTTCAGATGCAGCAGCTGACAGAACAGCCGTATACGATAATGATGAAGTTAAAGATGACGGCATCATGGCTGCGGCAGAAACCGGAAAAGACGGCGTATTGCCAATACAGGTATATATCGTTATAATAGCCGTTGTTCTTATAATCCTTGCATCCGTTATAGGAGTTGTCATATACAGGAGAAACGAATACGACGACGATGAGTATTGATCGGATGATTTGTGACGGAGAAGAGTGATGCTGTTTAATTCGTATATCTTCATATTTACGTTTTTGCCGCTTTGTGTTCTTGGATTCTATCTGTTAAAGGACAGAAACACCGATGCGGCCAAGACGTGGCTGATAGCGTTCTCACTGTGGTTTTACGGATACTTTAATCTGTATTATCTGGCTATAATGATAGGCTCTGTAACAGTGAACTACGCATTGTACAGATTCATATGTGCGACACAGAAGAAAAAACAAATATTGGCTGTCGGAGTGGCAGCCAATATTGCTGTTTTATTCTATTTCAAATATTATGATTTCTTTGCACAGAATATAAACGCTATCTTTAAGAGCAATATAGCCATGAAGAACATACTGCTTCCTTTAGGCATCAGTTTCTTTACGTTTCAGCAGATATCATTTCTGCATGATGCCTATGACGGACAGGTTAACAATGTAAGGTTCGTGGACTATGCGCTGTTCATAACGTTCTTTCCGCAGCTTATAGCCGGTCCGATCGTGACAGCAGGAGAGATGCTGCCGCAGTTTGCAAGGATAAAGGAGAGCAGATTTGATATCGAGAAGTTTGCGGGCGGCGTGTTTATCTTTGTTTCGGGACTTGCTAAGAAGGTCCTGATAGCGGACGTGCTGGGAAGAGCTGTGGATTTCGGGTATGAAAATACTGATATCCTTTCAAGACCGGATGCTTTGATAGTCATTCTTTTCTATACGCTGCAGCTTTATTTTGATTTCAGCGGATACTGCGATATGGCGGTGGGTATAGGAAGACTGTTTGGCTTTGATATAGCGATAAACTTCAATTCCCCCTATAAGGCCGAAAATATAATAGAATTCTGGAAGAGATGGCATATAACATTAAGCAGATTCTTTACCAGAAACATCTACATACCCTTGGGCGGCAACAGAAAAGGGAAGATAAGGATGTATATCAACCTGTTCATCGTCTTTTTCCTTAGCGGATTATGGCACGGGGCAGGCTGGAACTTCATACTGTGGGGATGCATGCACGGTGTTTTGTATGTCATCACAAGAGCTCTGACAAATAAAAAAGAAAAGAATGAAGTAATAAAGACTGATGCAAAGAGGATAGTATGCATACTGCTCACATTCATCTTTGTGTCGATAGCATGGGTGTTCTTCAGGGCAAACGATATCACGCAGGCTATCCTTGTGCTTAAGAGAGTGATGATCGGAGATATGACCGTATCGTATGATATGGCGCAGCTTTTCAATAAAGGTGAATTCTGGTATATTCTTAAGGTGCTTCATCTGTCAAACCTTTCATTTGGCAGATATATAGTGATGGCGGGATATGCTCTGATCTGTCCGATCATGGTCTTTTTTGCGCCCAATACGCATGAGATGTGCGCAAAGATGAAGTTTGCACCGATTCATGCTATAATATGCGGAGTTATGTTTGTTTGGTGTATTGTATCGCTTTCGGGAGTGGGAACATTTCTGTATTTTAACTTCTAAGGAGTTGTTTTATGAAACCGGCAGGCGGTTGGCTAAAGATATTGTGTATAACAGTCATAGCGGGCCTTATTATATGGGCCGGTGTGATCATATATATAGACCCGTTCTTTCATTATCATGCACCGCTTGAGAAATTTCCCTATATAGTGGACGATCAGGTGGACATGAACCCCGGACTTGCAAGACATCTTGATTATGACGCCGTGATACTCGGATCATCCATGGTCGTTAATTTCAATACGGATGTTTTTAATGAAAAAATAGGACTGAATACAGTTAAATTACCATATAACGGAGCCTATCCGAAGGATCAGAGCAATATAATGGAGATCATCTTCGATGCCAAAAAGGACGGTATAAAAAATGTCTTTCTCGGGATCGATGAGATGAATTATTCCGGAGATATCAATGAAACCAAGTTTCCTATCACCGGTTATCTTTACGATAAAAACATCTTTAACGATGTAAAATATGTGTTTAATAAGGATATAATGCTCGACTACTGTGTTAAACCATTGTTTGACAGGAGCGATTCCACCGCCTGGAACATGATATATCCCTTCTGGTGGCAGGATGAGCATTACCAGAAGGCATTGGTACTCATGTATTATGAGGAAGCACCGAAAGAAAAGAGCAATGCCTCTGCGGATGAGTTCATAGAAGCCATAGAAAAGAATCTGAGTGTAAATATCATCCCTTATATAGAGGCGCATCCCGAGACCACATTTACGATCTTTTATCCTCCGTACAGCATACTGTACTGGAACGATGTGTGTAACAGGGGCGAGCTTGATATTGTTATGGAAAAGTACCGCTATATGAGCAAAAGGCTTCTTGCGTATGAAAACGTGGAATTATACTTCTTCCAGAACAGGAAAGATATCATATGTGATTTAAATAACTATGCGGACTATACTCATTACAGTCCCGAGATCTGCAACTATATGGCACAGTGCTTTGCGAGCGGTGAGTGCAGAGTTACCGAGCAGAACCTTGATGAGGAGATAGAGCTGTTATACGAACTAACAAAGGATTATGATTATCCCGCCATATGGGATAACTGGTATGAATGATGATATTGAAAATATTAATTCTTGTTTTAATTTTAATACTCGTTCCCTTTGCCTGCGGACTGGTGCCGACTTTCTTTGTCGGCAGAAACAGGACTACAACACCTGTTATCTATCTTAGCGGCCTTGTTGTATGCCTCGCGCTGTTCCAGCTCATGGCAGTCCCGATAGTCATAGTGTGTGATTTCGGTTTCGGACTGATAAAGACGCTCTATACGATAGTACTTGCTCTGTTCAGTATAGCGGGTATAGTGCTTACAGTATTCAAGGTAAAAAGAGACGGCAAACTTTTGGCCCAGGCATCGTTTAGCAGGAATCTCACTATAGAAGAGATAATCGAATGGATCGTTTTTGCATGCATAGTCATCTTCCAGCTCGTCATGTTCATGAGAATGGCATCCTTTGACGGTGATGATGCATATTATGTGGTACAGTCCCTGTTAACGACTCAGACCGATACGCTCTACAGGATAAGACCTTATACGGGACTTTCCACATCGATAGATCTAAGACACAGCCTTGCCGTATTCCCCATATGGATAGCTTATCTTTCGGGAATGAGCGACATTCATCCCACTATAGTGGCTCACCACATTTTGGGACTTTTGCTCATACCTTACACTTATCTCATCTACCTTGAGATAGGAAAGAACATTTTAAGAAGAGAAAGAAACAAGCTGCCGATATTCATGATATTTGTAGCTATCATGCATGTGTTCGGCAATGTTTCCATATATACCAACGCAACATTTTTGATGACAAGGACATGGCAGGGCAAATCGCTCTTGGCAAACGTGTGCATCCCGGGAGTCATATGGCTTATGCTCAACATATTTGACAGTGAGAGCCAGGAGGGTGACAGAAGGCTCGGGCTGTGGTTTGTGTTGTTCTCGTTAAACATCGTTGCTGCAATGAGCTCTACTGCGAGCGTATTTTTGATAGCCATGCTGATAGGAGTCAGCGGACTTGTTTTGACTGTCAGGGAAAAGAATATACAGATACTGTTGAGACTGATGATCACATGCGTGCCGC
Source organism: Lachnospiraceae bacterium (assembly GCA_016286035.1). Classification (GTDB taxonomy): domain Bacteria; phylum Bacillota; class Clostridia; order Lachnospirales; family Lachnospiraceae; genus Colinaster. Next base: position 74,622 of record JAEERY010000069.1, on the reverse strand, counting down.
TCGTTGTTTACGGCGCGATGTTCCTGCTGATTTGATCGGCGGACGGGAGGATAGATGGAAGCGATCATTGAGATCTTTAAAGCATATAACGGAACAGGGTATTACTGCATACTCTTTATCATAGCTTTGATATATCTGTGGTTCACGGAGGAGGATAAAAGGATCAAGGCCTTACTGGTCTATGCTCCGACTCTCATCCAGATCGTATTCTTCGTACCGTACTTTTACATGATATATGACAGACTTGATGAAGGGACCTATTACAGGATACTGTGGCTGCTTCCCATGACCGTGGTGATAGCATATGCCGGCTGTCGTGTGATAGGAGTGCATACAAGGATAGGACTTGCACTTTTAAGCGCCATCCTTGTCATGAGCGGTACCTATGTATATAAGAGCGTATATATGACACCCGCGGAGAATGCTTATCATCTTCCGCAGGAGGTCGTTGATATCTGCGAGATGATCAAGCCCGAAGAGGGAAAAGAGAGAGTATGGGCGGTGGTTCCGACCGATCTGGCGCACTATATCCGTCAGTATACGACAACGATCCAGCTCGCATACGGACGTGATTCCATGGTTCAAAGCTGGAAGAGGCTTGAGAATCCCTTGTATGACATATATCTTGAGCCGGTCATCGATCTGGGGGAACTCTCTAAGTATGCTACCGAGTATAACTGCAATTATGTTGTCATAGACAAGGAGAGGATACTTGAAGGCGGAACTCCCGAGGAACACGAACTTGCCAGGATAGGGGCAACAACTAACTATGATGTTTACAGAAATCTTAAAGTGGATTTCTTTGATGCGGAGGAGTGACATGGCAAAAAAGAAAGTTAAAAGCGATTTTGAAGACATGAAAAACAAGATAGACGAGAGCTTTGAGTTTGACGATGAGGATTTTGGCGACATCGAGGAGAAGAAGCAGCAGCTCTCAAGAAATAAGAACACCGGACACAAGATCTTCTTTATAGCGGTGGGCGTCGTCCTTCTGATATGTGTGATAAGTCTTCTCATATGGAACAAGGGACAGCGTATCCACATAGATCCCAATGAGGACACTTCCGAATTCGATACGGAACCCAACGACTACATACAGCCGTTGACAAACGAGCAGATGCAGGGCAAGCCCGATGACGGCATTCTTACCATTCTGACGCTCGGAAACTCGCCTTTTGCGGATAACGGTGACGGAAACTATCTTTGCAGTGAACTTGCGGCTGTGACAAAAGCCGATATGATGATAAACGCATCAATTCCGGACTCATATCAGAGCAGGACAAGAGAGGCATCTGACTACAGCAATCCGGTGGACGGCATAAGCCTTTATGATGTTGTGAGCGGTCTTGTAAACGGCGATGTTTCAAATGTCATAAGCTCGGCTTCAAGTGTTTCCGACCAGGCTTATGAGAGGGCCGTGAGACTCGAGGGCATAGATATGAGCTCGGTGGACTGTATTGTCATATCATATGACCTTAGCGACTATGTCGATCACAGGAACATATACAATCCTTACGATGATGACGATGTGGCTACATTCTGCGGAGCACTCAGCGCATCCGTAAAGCTGATCCAGCAGAAGTATCCCTATATCAGGATAGTCATTCTGTCCGTACCGGCATGCGGAAAAACAATAGATGACTACTATGTTGACGGTACTACGATCGATCTTGCAAACGGTACGTTAAACGATTACCTTGGCAGCGAGGTCGCAACCTGCGCAACCTGCGGTGTGTCGTTTATCGATCTGTATTTCGGAGTAATCAATGTCGATACCAGGGATAAATATCTGGTGGACGATTATCATATAAACGAAGCCGGTGCAAAGGCTGTGGCAGAAAGATTTGATAAGCTTATTTCGCTTAACTGAGGCATTTTATGTGGATAGCTGACAAATGGAAAGATTATGAGGTCATAGATACCTCAAACGGAGAAAAACTGGAAAGATGGGGAGACTATATACTGGTGCGTCCCGATCCTCAGGTCATATGGAAAAGTGATAAGAAGGCTGCAGGCTGGAAAAAGGAAAACGGTCACTACCACAGGAGCAAAGCCGGCGGCGGTGAATGGGAATTCTTTGATCTTCCCGAAGAGTGGCAGATAAGCTACGGAGATCTTCGCTTTAACTTAAAACCCTTCAGCTTCAAGCATACGGGTCTGTTCCCGGAACAGGCTGTTAACTGGGAGTGGTTTTCAAAGCTCATAAGAGAGGCAAACAGGCCCATAAAGGTCCTAAACCTCTTTGCATATACGGGAGGTGCCACATTAAGTGCCGCCAATGCGGGAGCGAGTGTAACACATGTGGATGCTTCAAAGGGCATGGTCAACTGGGCAAAGGAAAATGCGGCATCATCGGGACTGAGCGACAGACCGGTCAGATGGCTCATAGATGACTGTGTTAAGTTTGTCGAAAGAGAGATAAGACGCGGGAACAAATATGATGCTGTGATCATGGATCCTCCCTCTTACGGAAGAGGTCCAAAGGGTGAGATCTGGAAGATAGAGGATTCGATTTATCCGTTTATCGAGCTTACCATGGACATTTTAAGCGATGATCCCCTGTTCTACCTCGTGAATTCATATACGACCGGTCTTCAGCCGGCGGTTCTCACATATATGCTTGGCATGACGGTCGCAAAGAAATACGGCGGAAAAGTCGAGTCATCGGAGATAGGCCTTCCGGTGAGCAGTAACGGACTTGTGCTTCCTTGCGGAGCCAGCGGAAGATGGAGCAGACAGTCTTGAAAGATATGAACAGAAAAAAGATTTTAAATATAATACTGCTTCAGTTCATCGTGATCATATACACGATAAACAGCATCATAGCCAAGTTCGCGACGAAAGCAGAGCCGCTTTCACTGAAATTCTTTCTGTTTTATGCGGCAGAAGTTTGTGTTCTCGGAGTTTATGCCATATGCTGGCAGCAGATGATAAAGAGATTTGAGCTTTCCGTTGCTTATGCGAACAGATCCATGGCAATACTCTGGACCGCACTCTGGTCGGTGCTGATATTTAAGGAGAGCTTAAGCGTCAAACAGTTGGCCGGGATCATTCTTGTCGTTATAGGAACGATCGTCGTCAATCTTCAACCCGGAAGCGAAACAAAGGAGGGTGAAGAGCGATGAACATATATGTCTTGATAGCCGTGGTCAGCGTGACCATAGCGGGGTTTTCCCAGATACTGTTAAAGAAAGGCGCAATGAGGCCTCACAAATCGTTTCTCGATGATTATTTGAACGCTCCGGTCATCACGGGATATGCTCTGATGTTTACATCGGTACTTGCGACCATGTTTGCATACAGAGGCGTCAGATACATGACGATACAGATCATCGAATCTTTAGGGTACATACTCGTACCGGTACTGTCTTATATCTTTTTCAAAGAGCGGTTTAATCGCAACAAGGTAATAGGGATAATAATAATACTTGCAGGCATCGCGGTGTACAATATCTGATACACCGCGATTTTTCTGTGCGGGTTGTATATATCATAGAAAAATGATATAATGACCAAGACTATGGGTCTTTGTGTCCTTTCACAACCTGTAGATGCATAATTGTACCGCAAACACAATATGTAGATTTATTGGAGTGTATTTTAACATGAATGATGACAGAGAATTTATTGATCTTGATTCCACACAAAACTGGTCGCAGTTGGATGTGAAAAGAGAACTGGATAATCTTGAAGTCGATCCGGAAACAGGAAAAAAATATGATTTTGCCAGAGGCTTTACCGAGGATCAGAAGGAACAGGAGCAGAAGGTATTGCTTGACGGTCTTACGAGCGGATTAAACTATATCCCCGAAGAATTCCTTATGTCTGCCGATGAAAAGCATGAAGCAGATCTTGACAATGCTCCCGAAGAGGAAAGGCCTGATGTCAGCTGGGCATACAGAACCGAGGATGAGAAGGTTGACGATGACGAGCCTTTCATACCGATAGTCGAGCTCAAGAAGACAGAGGAAGAGAAGTTTGCCGAACTCAAGGCAAAGAGAGAAGCCGAGATCGAAGAAAAGAGAGCAAGAAATCTCGAAGCCCAGAAAGAAGAGCTTGCAAGAAGAAATGCTTCCGATGAGGCTATCAAGGCAAACATAGCCGAGAGAAAGAAATTAAGAGAAGCGGTAGCTGCAGCAAACGAGCAGCAGATCCGTGAAAAGGCTGAGGCCAAGAAAGCGGCGATGAAGCAGGCTGAGATAGACATGTACAAGAACAATGATGACATGTTCTCTACTCAGATGTTTGATGTCGACGAGATAAACGCACCCGTGATGACCAAAGAAGAGAGGATCGCGGCTGCAAACAAGAACCGCAAGGGTGATGACATGGATATCCCTGAGATCACCTACGAGATGGATGAATATGAAAGAGCCAAGATAGAAGAGGCCGACAGAGAGGCCAAGGAGAGTAAAAAGCTTTCATCGGGTGATACAGGTGTCGTCTATCTTAACGAAGACGACGAGGAACAGCAGGCAACGGGAGTCATCGCTGCAGCAGCTGCAGCAGCAGGCGCAAGGAAAAAGAAGAAGAAAAAAGCCGAGTCTGCCGCTGAAGAATATGCTGCATGGGCAGATTCAAACGATGATGAAGTTGATGTAAAGAGCACTCGCAGAAAGAAGAGAAGAAAAGCCGAAGAAGAGATGATCGACGAGGACGATGAGGTATTCTACGGCGGATTCATAGATAAGATAGCTGCATTCTTCAAGAAGATGTCGGGACTTGATTATCTGGTAATGGGAACGGGTATCCTTGTGGTACTTGTAGCCATAATCACCGGAGTTGTCTACTCATCTTCAAAGGCTACACAGACAAAGGTGGCGGAATTCGCATACCTTGGCGAGAAGATGCAGACGATAGGCGTTACGGGAAGCAGTAAGCTTGTTGCTGTTGCCGATGCCAAGAAGATGTTGGCTGAGATAGAGGTCGAGCCTGAGGAAGTGGAAGAGGATAAGCTTCCCGAGTATCAGGAGAAGGAAGAGGATACCACGATATCGGTAACCATGACACTTACTTCCGTAAAGAAGGATCTCAAGATCAAGTTTATCAATGCAAAATCAAAGAAACTCGTCGGTAACCACGAGTTCAAGGTAGAGATAGTCGATGCAAGGAAAAAGAAGTTCACCGCTGTGGACGATGACAAGGACGGTATCATCTACCTTAACAACATGGAACCCGGCAAGACCAGTGTTTCAATGATGGATATCGATGACAAAGGCCTTACATACAGCCGTGAGACTGTAACGGTAACCGTTAAGGAAAACATCGATTACAAGAAGATAGATGTATCGGACGAAGTTAAGAAGGAGTCCGAGATCAATGCAAAGAAAGAGGATACCGCAGCAGGACTTGCTACGGAAGGCTCTCTTTCAGATACGGTAGAATGGGTTGAATCAACAAAGACAGCACTTACAGACGGATACTCATCTGTAACAAAGTCTTCGATTTTAGATCCCGCAAAGATCACACCCACACCGACAAACAAGTCGGCTAAGGCTATCGGAATAACACCCATGGTTGTTGATGACAGACAGTATGCTTCACAGAAACTGTTCCCTGCTCCGTACATGTTAAAGAGAGCAACAGCTTCCGATCCTTCCGATCCTTCATCCTCAACTTCGGATCCTGATGCAGAAGCAACAGCAACCGCAGCAGCGGAGGCAACAGCAAGCGCAGCAGCATCGGAAGGAGATGCAAATGCAACAGCAACTGCGGCAGCAGCGGCAACAGAGGCGGCAAATGCAACAGCGACCGCAGCAGCAGGCGAATCTGCAAACGCAACAGCAACCGCAGCAGCGGGTGAAACAGCAAACGCAACAGCAACTGCGGCAGCAGCAAGTGCGGCAGCGGCAACCAATGCGGCAGCTACAAACGCAGCAGCATCAAATGCGGCAGCAGCTCCCACATTAACAGCGGCAGCAAATGCAAGTGCCAGTGCGACAGCAAAGGTAACTGTTTCTCCTTCACCGGGAATATCACCCAAGGAAGACAAGACAACCCCTCTTAAGGATAAGCAGGGCAATCAGATATATATCAAGGATTCTGAAGGAAAGTATGTTGAAGCAAAATACGCTGATTACTATACAGCCAAGGAATTCTTCAAGAAATACGAGCCTGCAGCAGATGATACGACAGCTTACAAGTACACAGGCTGGCAGGTTATAAACAACGAAACATACTTCTTTGACAAGAACGGTAACAAGGTTACCGGCGAACAGGTAATCCAGGGTGCGAAGTACAACTTCGACAGCACCGGTGCCCTTATGAAGGGTTCGGGAACACTTGGTATCGACGTATCAAAGTGGAACGGAAACATCAACTGGACAGCTGTTAAGAATTCGGGTGTATCATTCGTTATCATCAGATGCGGATACAGAGGATCTTCAACAGGTGTAATGGTCGAGGATCCCAAGTTCAAGACCAATATCAAGGGCGCTACGGATGCGGGACTTAAAGTCGGAATCTACTTCTTCAGCCAGGCTATATCGGATGTCGAAGCCGTAGAGGAAGCATCAATGACCATCGGCCTTATTAAGGGCTACAAGATCTCATACCCCGTATTCCTCGATGTTGAGGACAGCGGCGGTCGTGGAGACAGAATAGATTCAAATACCAGAACAGCGGTAATAAAGGCGTACTGTGAGACCCTCAAGAACAGTGGCTACACTGCCGGTGTATATGCAAATAAATCATGGCTTTCAGGTAAGATGAATGTCGGATCGCTCAGTGCTTACAAGATATGGCTGGCTCAGTACAATACACAGCCGACATATTCCGGCAAATACGATCTTTGGCAGTATTCTTCAAAGGGTTCTGTCGGAGGCATAAGCGGTAACACCGATATGAATCTGAGCTATCTGGGATACTGATAAGGAGGCTTTATGAAGGGGATCATACTTGCCGGCGGATCCGGCACAAGGTTATACCCGTTAACAAAGGCTATATCTAAACAGATCATGCCGGTTTATGACAAACCAATGATATATTACCCGCTAAGCACACTGATGCTTGCGGGTATAAGAGAGATACTAATCATATCAACACCCAGGGATCTTCCTGTGTTTAAGGAGCTTTTAGGTGACGGAACCCAGCTGGGGCTCAGTCTTCACTATGCGATCCAGGAATACCCCAGAGGACTTGCGGATGCGTTTATAATCGGTGAGTCATTCATAGGAAATGACGGTGTTGCACTTGTACTTGGCGACAACATTTTCTACGGACAGAGCTTTTCAAAGCTCTTAAGGGAAGTGGCTTCAAGAGAAAAAGGAGCGACCATCTTCGGATATTATGTGCGTGATCCGAGAGAATACGGTGTTGTCGAGTTTGATGAGAACAAGAAGGCTATCTCGATAGAGGAGAAGCCTGAAAATCCCAAGAGCAATTATGCTGTACCGGGACTGTATTTCTATGATAACGATGTTGTCGAGATCGCAAAGAACGTCAAGCCTTCGGCACGCGGTGAGATAGAGATCACATCTGTCAACAACGCTTACCTCGAGCGCGGCGATCTGAGTGTTGAGACCATGGGAAGAGGCTTTGCATGGCTTGATACGGGCAATCACGATTCACTTTTGGATGCGGCAAACTTTGTTGCGGCATTCCAGAAGAGACAGGGACTTTATATCTCATGTATCGAGGAGATCGCATACAAGAGAGGCTTTATAGATAAAGAGCAGCTGCTTAAGCTGGCAGATCCGCTTCTTAAGACGGATTACGGAAAATATCTTGTAGAGGTAGCAAATGGACTCTAAGCTGGTTCGAATGGGGATACTTATTGTGTCCCTGTTTGCTGTTACGGTCATGATCGTCGTACTGGCCGTAAACGGAAAGTTCTCTCAAAAAAAGGTTCAGCCCACAGAAGAAACAAATGAGCCGGTCACAGAAACTGATGAAACACCGGCTGATCTTTATGCGTGGCTTTCGGATGAGACTTTTTTTGATGCAGAGAAGCTGGCTGACGGAAAGTATGAGGTCAAGGAGACCAAGCCGGCAACCTACATGGTATCCAGCATAGACAAGGACATCAGGATCGTCGTAATGGACGAGAACGGTGATGTGATATCGGGAAGACGCTTTAAGGCTGACATCTCGGATCTGGGCGAATACAGCGACGAAAACAGAGACGGTTTCATTTATATCGAGGATGTTACTCCGGGCGATTACAGCATAAGCATGAGCGATGTGACGGGGTATTCGTTTTCATCTAAGCCTACAAAGATCTCGGTCAGCGCAAAGATAGAATACAAGGCCGTGGCCGATATATCCTACCTGATAAAAACAGAAGCCGATATCGATGCCGAAAAGGAAGATACCGCTGTCAACGATGCAGGAGAAGAGACTGCGGGTAATTCGGCTGTACGTACGGTGGAAGGCGCTACATTCGGAATAGATGTTTCCAAATACAACGGTGATATCAACTGGGAACAGGTCAAGAACGAGGGTGTCGGATTCGCTATCATAAGATGCGGATATCGAGGATCCAAGACCGGAGCCATAGTCGAAGATCCGTACTTCAGAAAAAATATGGAAGGCGCAACAAGCGTTGGAATGCCGATCGGCGTGTATTTCTTCACACAGGCCGTTGATGAGAGAGAGGCGGTTGAGGAAGCCAGCGCGGTCATGAGCCTTATAAAGGATTATAAACTTACATTCCCCGTGTTTGTTGACAGTGAGTCTGCCGGAGGAAACGGAAGGGCGGATGATCTTGAGGTCACACAAAGGAGCAAAGTTTTGCAGGCTTTCTGTGAGACTGTAAGGAGCGGCGGATACAAAGCGGGGATATATGCATCGAAGAACTGGTTTAATAAGAGACTCGATGTATCTAAACTGTCAGCGGACAATGTCACTTGGCTGGCAGAATATGCCGATAAGACCAGCTATGGCGGCACATATCAGCTGTGGCAGTACAGCTCGGCGGGAAGAATACCCGGTATAGAGGGAAGGGTAGATATGGATCTTAGCTACCTGGATGTCACACCGGGATCGGATAAAAGAACAACTTCTAAGGAGAATCAGGAAGATGGGCAAGATAACAGTAGAGACATGTGAGATCGAGGGACTTAAAGTCATAACACCAAAGGTATTTGAGGACGAGAGAGGATATTTCGTCGAGACCTACCAGTACAATGATTTTAAGGAAGCAGGAATAGATGTAAACTTTGTTCAGGACAATCAGTCAGCCTCAGTAAAGAATGTGTTAAGAGGTCTGCATTTCCAGATAAACTATCCCCAGGATAAACTGGTCAGAGTCATAAACGGCAGGGTTTTTGATGTTGCCGTTGATATAAGAAAAGGTTCAAAGACATTCGGCAAATGGTTCGGAGTCGAGCTTTCCGCAGAGAACAAAAAGCAGTTCTTTGTACCCAAGGGCTTTGCACACGGCTTCTATGTAATGAGCGATTATGCCGAGTTCTGTTATAAGGTTTCTGATTTCTATCACCCGAATGATGAGGGCGGTATCATGTATAACGATCCGGCACTTGCGATAGACTGGCCGTTTGAAGAAGGATGCGAGCTGATACTTTCCGATAAGGACAAGGTTCATCCGTCATTTGAGGAGTTTAAGAAGGAGCGGGGTCTTTAAGGTCATACTATGAGATTTATCAAAGATAATATCCATATAACCAAGCCGGTTGGGATAACGATCTTTTCGGTGTTCATGTTCGTGATGGCACTTGTTATCGGTCTGCATCATAATCCGCTGGCGGTATATCAGGATGAACTGACAAAAAAGATAATAGCAATATCGATCATAGTTGTTGCAGAGATCGCATTTATACTTCTCTACGATAAGGTAACGGTTCTGCCCGTCGAGCTTTGGCAGAACAGACATCTTATCTGGAAGCTTGCAAAAAATGACTTTAAAAAGCGTTATGCAGGGTCGTATCTGGGGGCGGTATGGGCCATGATACAGCCGGTCGTAACGGTTGTCATGTATTATATTGTTTTTGATGTGATCATGGGAGCAGGTGACCAGGCAGGAGCAAGAGATACGCAGATTCCGTATGTTCTGTTTCTGACTGCCGGACTGGTTCCATGGTTTTATTTTACGGAAGCGCTCAACAACGGCACCCAGGCACTCATGGAATACTCGTATCTGGTAAAAAAAGTCGTTTTCAAGATAAGCATACTTCCGATAATCAAGGTCATAGCAGCCACATTCATACATGCGTTCTTCGTGATCATAATGCTCATTATTGCGGCCTTTTACGGATTCTATCCGACCATATATACCATACAGATCTTTTATTACAGTCTGTGCACATTTATATTTGTTCTGGCTCTATGCTATTCGACCTGTGCGATAATGGTATTCTTCAAGGATATCGCCCAGATCATAAGCATACTTTTGCAGATAGGCATGTGGGCAACTCCCATTCTGTGGAACATCGCAGCGTTTGATCTTAAGGTTCAGACATATATCAAGATCAATCCGCTCGTATATATAGTTGAGGGTTACAGGAGTTCGATATGTGAGGAGCAGTGGTTCTTCGAGGACTTCTATTCAACCATGTACTTCTGGATCTTCACGGTTGTTTTGTTTGGCATAGGATGCCTGATATTCAAGAGACTTAAACCGCATTTCGCGGATGTTTTATAGGAAATTAAGATGACAGCTACGCAGACCGACAAAACAAGAGAGATAGCCATATGCGCCGAGAATATCTCGAAAGTCTATAAGCTCTATGACAAGCCTTCCGACAGGATGAAGGAGGCACTGGGGCTTTCGAGAAAGAAGCATCATAAGGAGCACTATGCCTTAACGGATGTGGATCTGACCATTTACAAGGGTGAGACCGTAGGCATAATCGGAACAAACGGTTCGGGAAAATCGACTATCCTTAAGATAATAACCGGAGTTTTAAGTCCCACCAAGGGAACAATGACCGTTGACGGCAGGATAAGTGCGCTTTTGGAGCTTGGAGCCGGTTTTAACATGGAATACAACGGCATAGAGAACATATATCTTAACGGTACCATGATGGGCTTTTCCGAAAAGGAGATAGACGAAAAGCTTGAGAGCATCCTGGAGTTTGCTGATATCGGGGAGTATGTCTATCAGCCCTGCAAGACCTATTCGAGCGGTATGTTCGTAAGACTCGCATTTGCGGTGGCAATAAACATAGAACCCGAGATACTGATAGTCGATGAGGCGCTCTCTGTAGGTGATGTATTCTTCCAGGCCAAGTGCTATCACAAGTTCGAGGAGTTTAAAAAAGCCGGAAAGACCATTCTCTTTGTAAGCCATGACTTAAGCTCGATCGCAAAATACTGCGACCGTGTCGTTCTCTTAAACAAGGGCATAAAGCTAGGCGAAGGCGCACCCAAAGAGATGATAGACGTATATAAACAGGTCCTGGTCGGACAGTATCAGATCCCGGACAGTGATGATGAAAACCTGCTTGAGGATGATGAGATATTAGCCAGAGCAAGATCCGGAGTCAATCCCGATGCGCTCGAGTACGGAACAGGTGCTGCGACCATAAAGGATTATCACATAACCGATAAGAACGGTACCGTGACCAGTGCGATAATAAAGGGTGAGGAGTTTACTCTTCATTACACTGTCGAATTTTCACAGGATATCAAAGCCCCCATTTTCGCATTCACGATAAAGAACATAAAGGGCACCGAGATAACGGGAACAAATTCCATGTTTGAGAAGGCGTTTTTAGAGAGCGTGTCCAAAGGTGATGTCAAAAAGGTCACATTTACCCAGAAGATGGATCTTCAGGGAGGCGAATACCTTATAAGCCTAGGCGTTACGGGCTATGAGGATGACAGATTCCAGGTATATCACAGATTGTATGATGTTTTGAATGTGACGGTCGTTTCCGACAAGGATACGGTCGGATATTATGATATGAATTCAAAAGTCGTTATTTCGGACTAGGAAGAGTTAGATGGAACTTAGAGATACGGTAGGAAAGATAACAATAGACTACAGCCATTATCCGGGCGAGGACCTTTACTGCGACGGTGCGATAGAGGATGAGATGCTCGATATAGCAAAGAATTATGCTCATGTGGAGTATCAGCGCATCATCGAGGAAAAGGCAAACTGGCCCGTGATGTATCATTTCTCGGAGATAAGGGAGAATATCGTCGACTGGCTTCCCATGGACAAAAACACAAAGGTTTTGGAGATCGGTTCGGGCTGCGGAGCCATAACGGGAGCACTGGCAAGAAAAGCTGGACAGGTCACCTGTGTGGATCTTTCAAAGAAAAGAAGTCTTATTAATGCATACAGAAACCAGGACTGTGACAATGTGACGATCAAAGTCGGCAATTTTAACGATATTGAACCCGAGCTTGATACCGATTATGATTACTGCCTTTTAATAGGCGTATTTGAGTACGGTCAGAGCTATATTGATTCTGATACTCCTTATGAGGATTTCTTAAGGATCGTCAGAAAGCACTGCGCAAAAAACGGAAGGATCGTTATCGCCATCGAGAACAGATACGGCCTTAAGTACTTCGCAGGATGCATGGAAGATCACCTGGGACGATACTTTAAGGGTCTTGAGGGATATGTACCATCAGACGGTGTCAGGACATTCTCAAAGAACGGTCTTATGCGTATCTTTGATACCTGTCAGGAAAAAGATGTGCATTTCTATTATCCCTATCCCGATTACAAGTTCATGACAACCCTGTATTCAAACGAGCGTCTGCCGTTAAAGGGCGAGCTGTATTTAAATGACAGAAACTATGACAGGGACAGGATAAAACTGTTTGATGAAAAGGCTGTATTTGACGGCATAGTCGAAGACGGAATGTTTGATATATATTCCAACTCATTTCTGGTGATACTCGGACCGGACAGTGAAAAGAAATATGTCAGATACTCAAATGACAGAGCCGATGAATACAAGATCTGTACCGAGCTGTTAAACATAGACGGTGACAGGATAATAAAAAAGAGAGCCCTTAAAGAGAGCGGAAAGCCTCATCTTCAAAAGATAAGGGAACATTACGATAAGCTGAAGGAAGCCTATGAGGAGACTTCTTTAAATATATGCCCAGCAAAGATAGTTGACGAGGGCATGAGTGTCATCTTCCCGTTCATTAAGGGAAAAACCCTTGCCCAGATGATGGATGAGAGACTCAAAGTATCGGATGATGAGGGCTTTGAAAAGCTCTTTGATGAATATGTTGAACGCATCGGACTTGATGAGAATAAGGATATCGCCGATTTTGATCTGATATTCTCGAATATAATCGTTAACGGCAAGGACTGGACAGCTATAGACTACGAGTGGGTAGAAGATAAGCATGTCGACACCAAGGAGATAGCTTTCAGAGCGCTGTACTGCTATATTTTGGAGGATGACAGAAGAAATATATCTGATTATGACCGTATCGTTAAAAAACTGGGCATAACGGTTGATGAGGAACAGGGCTACAGAGAAAGAGAAGCCCTCTTCCAGAAGGAAGTTACCGGAAGATACAGATCAATGGGCGAACTAAGAGAGCTCATCGGCGGAAAGATCATGTCGCTTGAAGAGAGTCTTTCGGGAGAGAACGAAAGAAAGAATAAGTTAAGGATAAGAGTATATACGGATCACGGTGCAGGCTTTAACGAGAATGACGCATATTACTGCGAGGAGACCTATGATAAGGACGGCCAGGCATCTGTGAGCATTGAATTTCCCGCAAACACAAAGAAGGTCAGGATAGACCCCTGCGAGGATTATGCCGTCTGCTACATCGAAAGCCTTGTGTTTAACGGCAGACCGCTTGATTTCAAGGATAACAAGCGCCTGTATATCAACGGAAAGAAACTTAAGGATGCTACAGTTGAGGGCGTTACGGCGGTATTTTTCAATGAAGACCCCAATATCGTGATAGAGGTAAGCGATGTTGTAAGAAGCACCGGAAACAGGCTGGATATGGTATTCAAGACATCTCTTTTGCATGAGGAGATGACAAAGAACCTGGCCGGCAATTTAAAGAGGATGATAAGGCTGTAATGGGACTTGTTAAGGAGATATTACGTGCTCCCGTTGTATCTAAACTTTATAACGAATACATGGATAAGCTCGACATGAGCTTTTTTCCCTATGACCAGTATGCAAAGACGGTAAGAAGTGCCATGTTAAACGGCATTTCTGTTTCTGACAAAGAGGCTGAGAGCAAAGTCAGCATTCTTACATATGATTCCGTCAATGAAGAATCCGATCTTTACGTTGATACCGATTATGTCATTTTCACGAGCGATCTTAACGGGCTTGATAATGATGCGCAGCGTATAGTTGCGGATATATTCGATAAAAACGATCAGGTCAGCCTTATATATGCCAATGAGGATGAATATAACAGCAACGAAGAGATACTGATGAACCCGTGGTTCAAACCCTCATGGTCACCTGATACGCTTCTTGATCATATGTATTTTGGAAACATAATCGCGATAAGAAGCGATATCCTTAAGGGCATCGGCAATGTATCAAACATATACGAGCTTGCGTTAAAGGTAACACATGATCTTAAGGACCGTGCGATATATCATGCGGATGATGCTCTTTTTCATTCCCATAACTTAAAGAAACTCTATTCAGGAAAGGAATGGGATGAGCTAAGAGATACTTATCAGAAAAACGCTGGTGAAAGCCTTGTATCCGTGATAATCCCCTCAAAGGATAATCCGGATGTTTTAAAGACCTGTCTTGAGTCGTTTATAAGGCTTACGAGGGACGTAAGATACGAGATCATCATAGTCGATAACGGCAGTAATGATGAGAATAAATGCAAAATAGAGGATATGCTGTGCGGATTAAAACAAGATTTAGTATCTTGTGGATATGTGGAAAAATCAGTGGATAAGCAGATTTTCACGTATCTTTACAAGCCTCAGCCCTTCAACTTTTCCCGCATGTGCGACCAGGGAGCAAAGCAGTCGAAAGGAGATTATCTTCTGTTTTTAAACGATGATATAGAGATCAGGGAAGGCAGCTGGCTTAAAAAGATGCTAAAGGTTGCTAAAAGACCCCACACGGGTGCGGTCGGAGCCAAGCTCTACTACCCCGGATCGATGCTGATACAGCATGCGGGCATAGTAAATTTAAGACTCGGCCCCGTGCATAAATTGCAATTTAAGGACGATAACAGCCATTATTACATGGATCTTAACAACGGTGTCAGAAACTGCATCGCCGTTACCGGAGCCTGTCTTTTGCTGGCTAAATCCAAATTTGATGAGGTCGGAGGCTTCTGCGAGGAGCTGGAAGTGGCATTCAATGATGTGGATCTGTGCTTCAGACTTCATGAACACGGATATCACAATGCGGTATGCAACAATACCCATCTGTGGCATCATGAATCGTTAAGCAGGGGAGACGATGACTCAAAAGATAAGTTAAGCAGACTTTCGTCTGAAAGGGATCTGCTCTATTCGAGACACCCTTACATCTATGCAAAGGATCCCTATTATTCAAAGCATCTTTCAAACGATATCTGCGATACGGGATACTCGTTCATATACGAATACGATCACAGGGATGTGACCGAGGATATCAAGCCTCTGATATATAAAGGAGGCATAAAGGACGTATGGTATAACGAGTGTCTGATGGTAAGCCTTGAGTATGCGGGAAGCTTTGAGAAGTTTGAAGACATAAACGCCGATCAGACTTCCAAGGCTTTAATCAGCGGATATGCATATGTTGCCGGAAGCGATAACTCATGCTTTTCAAGGAGCATTGTATTAAAGGGTGAGAGATACAGTTATATAATAAAGGCAAGCGATGTGTACAGACCGGATCTTGAAGCAAACCTGGACAGCGAGGAATATGCTTCAATGTGCGGCTTCAGTTTAACATTTGATCTTAAAGACCTTGAGCCTGACACCTACAGGGTATGCGTATTAAGTGAGTCGCATGCATCAAGGCTTAAACTGTTTAAAGAGACAAACAAATATATCAGGGTGAACAAGACTGTATAATGAATTACGAAGAGTTGTATGAAAAAGAGCATATAAAGTGCGCCGATCTGGCAAGCAGGGTCGCAGAGCTTGAGGAAGCAAACGACTATCTTCAGTTTCGCCTCGACAGGATCCATGATAACAAGCTGTGGAAGGCAACGGGTGGCTTAAGACGTATCATGCACTTTGTTTCAAGGCAGACCTCACGCGTTAAAAACTGCGGAGGTTTAAGAGGCGTTGTTGCAAAGATAAAATACAAAAGGAGAGAAAAGCTTGCCATGGCAAACTACGGCAAAAAGAGCTTCCCCGATGATGCAAAGAGAAAACAAGAGGAAGAAACCGTATTTGACAGCATGCCTTTGATAAGCATACTAGTGCCCCTCTATAACACGCCTCAGGGTTTTCTTACGAGCATGATCGGATCTGTTTTGTATCAGACATACAAAAACTGGCAGCTGTGTCTTGCCGACGGTTCCGATGATGCACATGCCTATGTCGGCGAGTACTGCATAAAGATGGCAGGTAAAGACTCACGCATATGCTACAGAAAGCTTGAAAAGAACGAGGGTATATCGGGAAATACCAACAGATGCCTTGAGATGGCAGGCGGAGAGTATATCGCACTGTTCGATCATGATGATATCCTTCATCCTTCTGTCCTTTTTGAATATGTCAAAGCGATAAACGAAAAGGGTGCGGATTATCTCTACTGCGATGAGACGACCTTTGCGGGCGATGACATCGATAAGATGTTAACGATGCATTTCAAGCCAGATTATGCACCGGACAACCTGAGGGCAAACAATTATATCTGTCATTTCAGCTGCTTTAAGAGAAGCCTTTTGGAGGGAACGGAGCTGTTTAGAAGCAAGTTTGACGGAAGCCAGGATCATGACATGATCCTAAGACTTACCGATAAGGCTCAGTGTATAGTGCATGTTCCGAAACTGATGTATTACTGGAGAGCACATGCGGGAAGCGTCGCAAGCGATATAACCGCAAAGGATTATGCCATTGAGGCGGCCAGAGGGGCTGTTGCGGACAGTTTAAGAAGCCACGGCTACAAGAACTTCAGGATAAGCTCCACAAGGGCATTTGAGACGATATTCAAGATCAGCTACGAGATAAAGGGTGATCCGAAGATATCCATAGTGATCCCCAACAAGGATCATCTTAATGATCTCAGCCGCTGTATAGAGTCGATAAGAGAAAGATCCACATACGATAACTACGAGATAATAATCGTTGAGAATAATTCAGAGAGCAAAGAGATATTTGACTATTATGAAAAGATAAAGAGCGATAAGATTAAGATAGTCAGATATGAGGGCGAGTTTAATTATTCAAAGGTCTGCAACCTGGGAGTTAGCAATGCAGACGGTGAATACATCCTTCTTTTAAACAACGATACCCAGGTGATAACGGTCAACTGGATCGAAGAGCTTTTGATGTATGCCCAGAGAGATGATGTCGGAGCAGTCGGTGCAAAGCTTTTCTACGAGAACAAGACCATTCAGCATGCAGGAGTCGTTATAGGACTGGGTGCCCACAGGACAGCGGGACATACACACTACGGACAGTCAAGGGAGAACCTGGGCTACATGGGAAGACTGTGCTATGCACAGGATGTAACGGCTGTGACCGGTGCCTGCCTCATGGTAAAGAAAGAGCTTTACGATAAGGTCGGAGGCTTAGATGAGAGCTTTGCCGTATCGCTTAACGATGTCGATCTTTGCCTTAAGCTAAGACATCTGGGATTATTAAACGTATTTACGCCGTTTGCCGAGCTTTATCACTTCGAGTCCGTATCAAGGGGACTTGACGATAAGGGAGAAAAAGCAAAGAGATATGATGAGGAAAGCGCAAGGTTCAGAGAAAAGTGGAAAGAGGACCTTGAAGCCGGCGATCCCTACTACAATATCAATTTCTCACTCGACAGAAGCGATTTTTCGTTAAAGATATGATTAATATGATATAATATTTAAATCTAATGATATATGGAGGTGTTTATATGGGTTACATGGAGGAATATGATTTTTGGCTGAATGATCCCTATTTTGATGATGCTACCAAGGCTGAACTCAAGGCTATAGGTGATGATAAGGCTCAGATCGAGGACAGATTCTACAAGGATCTTGAATTCGGTACCGGCGGTCTCAGAGGCGTTATCGGAGCCGGAACCAACAGAATGAACATATATACCGTAAGAAAAGCTACACAGGGTCTTGCAAATTATATAATAAAGGCAGGAACACAGAGCAAAGGTGTTGCCATCGCGTACGATTCAAGACGCATGAGCCCCGAGTTTGCCGATGAAGCAGGTCTTTGCCTTGCAGCAAACGGGATAAAGGCATATGTCTTTGATGCATTAAGACCCACACCCGAGCTTTCATTCGCACTGCGTACACTCGGCTGTACGGCAGGTATAGTTGTGACTGCAAGCCACAATCCCCCTGAGTACAACGGATACAAGGTATACTGGGAAGACGGCGCACAGGTTACATCTCCGAGAGACAAGGAGATCATCGCCGAGGTAAGAGCCGTAACCGATTATAACAGCGTTAAGACCATGGACAAGAAAGAAGCTCTTGATAAGGGCCTCTATCAGGTCATCGGAAGTGAGATAGATGACAAGTACATGGAAGAGTTAAAGAAGCAGATAATACATCCGGAGATCATTCAAAAGGTAGCCGATGATATCAAGATCGTATATACACCTTTCAACGGAACAGGAAACGTTCCCGCAAGAAGGATACTTAAAGAGATAGGGTTCAAGAACGTGTATGTTGTTCCTGAGCAGGAAATGCCCGATCCCAACTTCACGACTCTTGAATATCCCAATCCCGAGGATCCCAAGGCATTCAAGCTTGCACTCGAGCTTGCAAAGAAGGTCGGAGCGGATATCGTTCTTGCGACCGATCCCGATGCCGACAGACTCGGAATCTATGCTTATGATACAAATACAAAGGACTATGTTTCTTTCACAGGAAACATGTCAGGCATGCTGATTGCCGATTATGTTCTCTCAGAGAGGATAAACACAGGCACAATGCCTAAGGATCCCATGCTTGTTAAGACGATAGTCACAACAAATATGGCAGACGTTATAACAAAGAAATACGGTGTGGACATGATCGAGGTGCTCACAGGATTCAAATATATCGGCGAGCAGATAAAGTGGGCTATTGAAAAGGGCGATCACAACTATGTATTCGGCCTTGAAGAGTCATACGGATGCTTAGCCGGAACACATGCAAGAGACAAGGATGCCATCGTAGCCGTAATGCTTCTTTGCGAGGTTGCCGCATGGTGCAAGTCAAAGGGTATCACGGTATGGGATCGCATGATCCAGATGTATGAGGAATACGGATACTTCAAAGAGACACAGTATTCTATAACACTTAAGGGTGTTGAAGGTTCAAAGCAGATAGCTGCAATCATGGAGAACTTAAGAAACGATCCTCCCAAGCAGCTTGGAGATTACAAGGTTATCTCTTTCAGAGACTATGACAAGGATACCGTAAAGGATATGGAGACCGGAAATGTCACAAAGACAGGCCTTCCCCAGTCAAATGTTCTCTACTTTGAGCTTAATGACGATGCATGGTGCTGTGCAAGACCTTCGGGAACAGAACCCAAGCTTAAGTTCTATATGGGTGTCAAAGGAAACAGCCTTGATGACGCCGCTAAAAAGAACGAGGCATTGACGGATGCACTGAAAGCCTGCATAGATATGTGATAAACGATTTCCCTATGAGATGATATGAACTTAGGCGATTTCAGAAAAGCATACAATTACATGAAGAAGAACGGTCTTAAGGATACCCTGTACGCGTCTGCAGAGCGTCTTTCACAGGATGCGAAAAAGTACGAATACAGGGATATCACACAGGCCGAGGCAAAGATACAGAGAGAAGCTCGTTTTGACATCAGAACGAGGTTCTCTATTGTTGTGCCTGCATATGAGACAAATGAGGTGTTTGCAAGAGCGATGATAAGATCCGTGCTCAACCAGACATATCCGACATTTGAACTGATAATCGCCGATGCCAGCAAATCCGACAAGGTCGAGCAGGTGGTCCGCTCTTTTGACGATGAGAGGATAACCTATATAAGAAACACTGACGATAAAGGGATAGCCGCCAACACAAACGTGGGAATAAGAGTGGCTTCCGGACAGTATATCGGTTTACTTGATCATGATGATCTTCTTACTCCGAATGCGCTCTATGAGCTTGCAAGAAAGATAGAGGACGGAAAAAAGGACGGAACAAAGTATTCATTCATCTATACAGACGAGGATAAATGCGATACCTACGGTGAAAAGTTCTATGAACCCAACCGCAAGCCCGAATTTGATCTTGATCTTTTGCTCTCGAACAACTACATATGTCATTTTGTGGTGATGGAATCGTCTCTTATCAAAAAACTTGAACTAAGAAGCGAATATGACGGCGCCCAGGATCACGATCTGCTCCTTAGAGCCTACAGAACAAGCGACAGACCCATAGGTCATGTGCCTAAGGTCTTATATCACTGGAGATGTCATAACGATTCGACCGCATCAAATCCGGAGAGCAAGAGATATGCATATGAAGCAGGAAAAAGAGCGGTAGCAGACTTCTTAAAGAACTGGCATGTCAACGGCGCGGTCGTCGATACAAAGCATAACGGCTTTTTCAGAGTCATTTACGGTGCCATAAACGGTACCACGGGCGAGATCAACGCAGCCGGCAGCATGGTGGGTGTTGAAGATATATTTAAAAACAGATTTGACATAGGTATCGTAGGCGGTCCCATAGTCAGACATGGAAAAATAACAAGCGGTATTCTTGATGAGACAGGTTCATGTCCGCTCGAAGGTCAGAATGTGAACTTCTCAGGATATATGCACAGAAACACGCTCCAGCAGGACGCCGTTGCCGTGGATATAAGGTTTATGTTCGTCAGAAAAGAGCTGTTTGGCGCGGTTTCAGCCATTGCTTCAAAAACCGAGTATCGCGAAATATTTATTCAGGATTTAATAAATTGCAAAAAAGAATGCGCTGATATGCGTGAATTCATATATACAAAGGGAATAGACGACTACGTGCTGCAGAACTTAAGCTTTGAGATATGCCAGCAGTGTTCGCTCGAGGGCTACCGTGTGTTCTATGAGCCTTCTCTGGAGGAACTGGTAAGATGAAAACAACCGTTATAATCCCGAATTACAACGGAATAGATTTTCTTGCCCCCTGTCTTGATTCCCTTATAAAGGCATACGAGGCTAAAGGTGCTTTTAAGATCATAGTCGTTGATAACGGCTCAAAGGATGAGAGCGTAAACCTCGTAAAAAAATACTGTGAGCATGATTTTATAAGCCTCATTGAGCTAAAAGAAAATACGGGATTCTCTTATGCGGTAAACAGAGGCATAGAAGCTTCGGATACGGAATATATCCTTCTTTTAAACAATGATGTTGTCGTTGATGAGAACTTTGTGAGCGAGCTTGAAGCGGCCATCTCTTCTGATGATAAGCTGTTTTCCGTAAATTCCCTTATGAGGCAGATGAAAGATACGGCTCTAGTCGACGGTTTCGGTGATCACTACTGTGCTTTAGGCTGGGCATATGCGGCATACAAGGGGAAAGCTACAAGCAGGTTCGCATCACAAAAAGGATTAAAGAGCATCTTTTCTTCATGCGGCGGAGCTTCCATATACAAAAGAGCAGTATTTGATATGATCGGACTGTTTGATGAGGAGCATTTCGCATATCTGGAGGATGTTGATGTCGGATACAGGGCTGTTCTTCACGGCTACAAAAACGCAGCATGCGCATCGGCTGTATGCGATCATGCCGGAAGCGGATACAGCGGTTCGAGATACAACGAGTTCAAGATAGATCTGGCAAGCAGAAACAGTATTTACATTATATATAAGAACATGCCGCTTATTCAGATCATCATAAATCTTCCTTTTTTGTTTGCAGGCTTTTTTGTAAAGACAGTATTCTTTGCGCTTAAAGGATACGGAATGGTCTATCTTAAAGGACTTGCAAAAGGCTTTAAACTGAGTGCATCGGATAAAGGAAGGGCTCACAAAGTAAGACTTGGCATAAAGGGATTTTTACGCTATGTCTGTGTTGAGCTCATACTGATCTTAAATATATTCAGAAGGTTTGTTGTGTGAACCGTATAATGTGCCCGTACTTGAGGTTTTTGGACTTAATTGGTATAATCAATTAGTTGGGTTGTTTATGGGCATATGTTTCTTGGAAAGGCTAATGGGAAGTTATGATTAAAGATAATCAGAAGTATTTTAATCAACTTCACATTGTTATAGACGGTCTTGTGGTTGCGGGATCATATCTGCTCGCATGGTTTTTGAAGTTTGAGGGCTTCTTATCACAGGGATCAACGCTTGCACATACACCCGCATTCTATTTCTCTGCACTGTACTATCTGGTACCGGGATATCTGATCATATATTATATGTGCAAGATGTACGTTCCCAAGAGATCGCAGAGACTTGAGACGGAGCTGTCGGCTGTTGTAAGGGCGAACATCATAGGCGTTGCAGCTTTCATGATCGCCATCACACTGTTCAAGGTAGAAGACTTCTCCCGTGGACTCATCGCCATATTCAGTGTGACCAACACGATCTTGGCATTTACCGTAAGATGCACGATCCGCTCGCTGCTTCGAAAGTTCAGGAAAAAGGGATATAACCTTAAATATGTCCTGATAGTGGGATATTCGAGGGCTGCCGAGGAGTATATAAACAGACTGAACGCCAATCCCCAGTGGGGATATGTGGTAAGGGGAATACTTGATAACAATGTGCCGATAGGAACGGTATACAAGGGTGTAAAGGTAGTCGGTGTGATAGATGACATCGATGTGGTGCTCCCAGGTGCGACTCTTGATGAGATAGCAGTAACCCTGTCGCTTTCCGATTACGACATGCTCGCAGAGATAGTGAGCAAATGCGAGAAATCCGGTGTGCATACAAAATTCATCCCGGATTACTCAAGCCTGATACCCAACAGGCCCTACACAGAGGAACTTGACGGATTGCCCGTCATTAATATAAGATATGTACCGTTGACCAATACGCTGAATGCGGTTGTAAAACGAATATTTGACTTTATTTTCTCACTGGCTGGTATTATAATTTTATCACCGCTTATGATAATCCTTGCCCTGATCGTTCGATTCTCGAGCAAGGGACCGGTCATTTACAAACAGGAAAGGATAGGACTTCACAACAAGTCCTTCAATATATATAAATTCAGAACTATGCGTGTTCAGGAAGCCACGGAAGAACAGAAGGCATGGACAGTCAAGGATGATCCCAGAGTCACCAAGAGCGGCAGGGTCATGAGACGCTTCAATCTTGATGAACTTCCACAGCTTTTTAACATCCTTAAGGGGGACATGAGTCTGGTCGGACCAAGACCCGAGAGGCCGCAATTCGTAGAACAGTTCAAAGAGGAGATACCCCGTTATCTGATCAAGCATCAGGTTCGCCCGGGACTTACCGGATGGGCGCAGGTAAACGGGTTCAGAGGCGACACATCCATCCACAAGAGGATAAGTTACGATCTGTATTATATCGAGAACTGGTCTTTCGGATTTGATCTTAAGATCTTATTTCTGACCATATTCAAAGGATTTAAGAACGCGTATTAAGTTATATATGTAAAAGAATGGAGAGTATATAATCATGGCTACATCGCAGGCCGCAAAGAGACGCGCAATGGCTAAGAAGCGCGCAAAGAAAAAGAGAAACAAGATTCTTCTTCTCATAACCGAGTTCTTTGTTCTTGCTCTGCTTGTCGTAGTTGTCTACGGCGTAACAAAGACAGAGAAGGTCACCAAAGTAAGGATCGATGAAGAAGAGATCAAAGCCAAGATGAACGATAATGTCGTTGACAGTGTTGTTTTAAAAGGCTACAGAAACATAGCACTTTTCGGTGTTGACTCAAGAGAGGGAAGCTTGGGTAAGGGTACCAGATCGGATACCATCATAATAGCTTCCATCAACAATGATACGGGAGATATAAGACTGTGTTCCGTATACAGAGACACCTATTTAAACCTTGGTAACGATTCATACAACAAGTGTAATGCAGCATATGCCAAGGGTGGTCCGGAGCAGGCCATCAACATGCTCAACATGAACATGGACCTTAATATCACAGACTATGTTACGGTCGGATTCGAAGGTCTTATCCAGACTATCGATGCACTCGGAGGCGTATACATCGACGTGCAGCAAAACGAGATAGTCCATCTTAACAACTATCAGATAAGCATGGTGGGTAAGACTACCGATAAGAAGACATACACGGCTACCGAGGGTGTTGACTACATCGCGGTAAAAGAACCCGGTCTGCAGAAGCTTAACGGTCTTCAGGCAACCGCATACTGCCGTATAAGATATGTCGGAGACGACTTCATGAGAGCCCAGAGACAGCGTACCGTTTTAGCAGCTGTAATGGATGAGTGCAAGAAGACGGATCCCGCAACTCTTAACAAAATACTTGAAGCAGCACTGCCCAATGTCGCTACATCCTTGGATGTAAGTGAGATGACGGCAATGCTTGGAAATGTAACAAAGTACGACATCACCGGAAGCGACGGATTCCCCTTCGAGACCAACAGGAGCACAGGTACTGTAGGAAGCAAGGGAAGCTGCGTAATACCTGTTCATCTTGATGAGAATGTTGTACTTTTGCATAAGTTCTTGTTTGATGAGGAAACATATCAGGTATCGGCTCAGGTTCAGCAATACAGTCAGAAGGTATCATCGGATACAGGAAGATAGAATATTTTTCATTTGAAGCCCCCTGACAGAGGGGGCTTTAAATAGTTTTGGCGGGATATGAAGATAGATGTGATTATACCCACATATAAGCCGGATAAGGGCTTTATAGAGCTTCTAGACATGCTCTTTTCTCAGAGCGTTATACCTGACAGGGTGATAATCGCAAACACCGAGAAAAGTTACTGGGACAGCTTTGTTCAAAAATATCCCGATAATAAGTGCCTTGATAAGGTCGAAGTCTTTCATGTTTTAAAATCTCAGTTTGATCACGGGAAGACAAGAAACGAGGCAATGAAAAGATCTGATGCGGATATATGCATCGTTATGACGATGGATGCGATACCCGCAAACGAGAAGATGATAGAGAATCTGATAAAGCCTCTTAGTGATGACATGATAGCTGTAAGCTATGCAAGACAGCTGGCGTATGAAAACAGCTCGCTTACCGAAAAGCTTACCAGGCAGTTTAATTATCCCGACAGAAGTCAGATAAAGACAGCCGATGATATAGAAAAACTCCAGATAAAGGCTTTTTTTTGCAGCAATGTCTGCTGTGCTTACGATAAAAAGATATTTGATGAGCTTAACGGCTTTGTCAATAAGACACTGTTTAACGAGGATATGATATATGCCTCAAAGGTCTTAAAGAACGGATACAAGATAAGCTACAGCGCCGATGCGTGCGTATATCATTCTCATGAATACAGCGGTATTCAGCAGTTTAAGCGAAACTTTGACAACGGAGTGAGCCATGCCCAGTACCCGGAAGTCTTCGGAAGCGTAAAACAAAACGCAGAGGGTATGAAGATGGTAAAGAGTGTGCTTAAAAGCCTTGTTAAAAAGGCACATTTTCTGTCAGCCTTCGTATATATATGGCATACGGCATGCAAGTATCTTGGATTCAAGCTTGGCTGTTCATATACATCGCTCCCCAAGGGCATGGTCAAAAGATTTACGACGAACAGTGAATATTTCAATTCATAAAAAGAATATACTTTAAACACAGATTCGTCACAATTGCTTACTATTCTGTAAACAGATGAACGGAATATAGGAGGTAAGTATTATGGAAAACTACTATGATAACAGCGAAAATGAATATGCTAGAAACGACTCCGCTTCAAATATAGAGCCACAGACCACTACAGGTAAGCCTGTAAAGCAAAAGAAGAAAGGATCCGGTAAAGTAGGAAAGTTCTTTGGAAGAGTAGCTCTCCTTATAGTCTCAGGTCTGGTATTCGGACTGTGTGCGGCAGTCGCATTCGGAATAGTAAATTATTATGCACCTTCAAATGATAAGAAGGAAGCAGAAGAGTCTTTCGATATGGAGACATACAAGACTCAGATAGAAAGAGACATCATCAACAGGATGAACAGAGAACAGGACAGATCAAATGATTCCGATTCCGTTATAGGAACCGTAACATCTACCGGTGAAGTACATGCGGTAGTTACGGATGTAACGGACGTTGTTGATAAGGTAATGCCCAGCGTTGTATCAATAAAGAACAGCTATACGGCAACAGCAAACTTCTGGGGACAGGAATACACGGAAGAAGCAGAAGCAAGCGGTTCGGGCATAATAATAGGCGAGAACGATACAGAGCTTTTGATAGCAACAAACAATCACGTAATAGATGCTGCTGACAAGCTTTCGGTCAAGTTCATAGACGGTGAGGAAGCCGATGCGAACATAAAGGGTGCCGATGCCGATATGGATATAGCAGTAATAGCAGTACAGAAGGATAGCTTAAAGGGCAGCACAAAGGATTCGATCGCCATAGCAGAGCTTGGTGATTCGGATGAATTAAAGGTTGGTGAGCCCGCAATAGCGATAGGTAATGCTCTCGGATACGGACAGTCTGTGACAACAGGTGTCATATCTGCTATCGATCGTGAGCTTGAGGTTGAAGAAGGAGAATTCTCACAGGGATTCATACAGACCGATGCAGCGATAAATCCCGGTAACTCAGGCGGTGCACTGCTTAATGTCAAGGGACAGGTAATCGGTATCAACTCCAACAAGATCGGCGGAAGCGCAGTAGAAGGCATGGGATATGCGATCCCCATCTCAAAGGCACTTCCAATCATAGATAACCTTAAGACAAAGAAGACAAAAGCCGCAGTATCCGAGGATAACAGAGGGTATCTCGGAATATCGGGAAGAGGGGTATCTTCAGAGATGTCAGAGATATACGGTTTCCCGGAGGGTGTATACGTATACGAGGTCTATGAAGGCACAGGTGCCGAAGCGGCCGGACTCAGAAAGGGCGATGTAATAACAAAGCTCGAGGGAACTACCATAAAGAGTATGGAAAATCTGCAGGAGAACCTTGCTTACTATGAAGAGGGCGAGACTGTAGAGATAACAATAGAAAGGTCGGATGAATCCGGAGAATATCAGACACAGACTGTTACTCTGGAACTTGTAGGCAGAGATAAAATGCCTTCCGAATAAAACATGGAGAATAATAACAACAACGGCAATTACGAAGAAGTATGTATGATGTGTCATCGCACAGAAAGTAAGGCCGGGCAGATGATAAAACTGCCCGGCAATTTGTGCGTCTGTCAGGACTGCATGGACAGATCCTATGACATGATAAGAAATATGGGTCTGGATAAGCTTTTTGAGGGCTTCCCGGGCTTTAATTTCACGCCAGAGACGAAGACACATGAGGAAGAAAAGGATCAGGGATCAAATTCCGAGGGCGATAAAAAGACTGAGCCCGTGACTGTGGATGTGACGATAACAGCCACACCCGAGACGCCTTCAGACGATCCCGACAAGGAGGATAAGAAGGAAAAGGGCCCCCAGGATGCTTCCATTAAATTTGAGAAGTATTTCAGAGGCATGCCCAACATAAGCTTCCTTAATCTTGCAGACCTTGCGGGAGGCGGAATGGCACAGAGATCCCGTGTAAAGAAGCAGACAGGCGAGAAAAAGCCGATAATAGATCTTAAGAACGTTCCCAGTCCTCATAAGATAAAGGCAAAACTCGATGAGTATGTGATAGGACAGGAACATGCCAAAAAGGTCATATCCGTGGCTGTGTACAACCACTATAAGAGGGTTGCGACAGGCACGATGGATGATATAGAGATCGAGAAATCAAACATGCTCATGATAGGGCCTACCGGAAGCGGTAAGACATATCTTGTAAAGACGCTTGCAAGACTGCTCGACGTGCCGCTTGCCATAGCCGATGCCACATCCCTTACAGAGGCAGGATATATAGGTGATGATATCGAGAGTGTCATCTCAAAGTTGCTTGCAGCTGCGGACAACGATGTCGACAGGGCTGAGATGGGCATAGTCTTTATCGATGAGATAGACAAGATAGCAAAGAAAAAGAACAACAATTCAAGAGATGTCAGCGGTGAATCCGTTCAGCAGGGACTGTTAAGACTTTTAGAGGGAGCCGATGTAGAGGTTCCGGTCGGAGCAATGAGCAAGAATGCCATGGTGCCGCTAACGACGGTCAATACGAGAAATATCCTCTTCATATGCGGAGGAGCTTTCCCTGATCTTGAAGAGATAATAAAGCAGAGGCTTCATAAGACCACATCCATAGGTTACGGCGCCGAGCTTAAGGATAAGTTTGACAAGGATAAGAACTTACTTGAGAAGGTAACCGTCGAGGATCTTAAGAAGTTTGGAATGATACCCGAATTTTTGGGCAGACTGCCCGTAATATATACGCTTCAGGGTCTTACCAAGGAAATGCTCGTAAAGATATTAAAGGAGCCCAAGAATGCCATCTTAAAGCAGTACAGCAAGCTTTTAGAGCTTGATGAGGTCAAGCTTGAGTTTGATGACAGTGCGCTTGAAGCTATAGCTGAGAAGGCTCTTGAAAAGGAGACGGGTGCCAGAGCATTAAGATCCATCATCGAGGAGTTCATGCTCGATATAATGTATGAGATACCAAAGGATGACAATATCGGCAGAGTGGTCATAACCGGTGATTATATAAACGGTACCGGCGGCCCTATCATTGATATAAGGAATCAGTCGGGTGTTTCCTTTGAGGAAATGGATCAGATGAACAGTATTGAAGCAAAAGAATGATGTGATTTGATAAAACATAATTTAGGCATCAATAAAAGAAACGCAGGCTTTGATATGAAGCCTGCATTTTTTTATCAAAACATTTATACAAGATGTTGTGTAGGGTGATCATGCGCTGACATAATTGCAAGAGAAAACGACTGATTGCTAAAACATGAATTGAAAGATTGACAAATATATATCAAAAAGAGCCGGATAAGAACCCAATATCTGGTGTATCCAAATCCGGTGTCTCAACATGTTGATACAGAGCAAAAATCGGGCATAAAAATATGCATTTGAAATCATCTTGCAAGATTATGAGTTATGTAAACAACAAAAAATGGGGTTTGCAAGAATTCCTGCAAGCAAAATTTGACCCTTTCTTGCAAAAATCGCGTGATCTCAAGGCTTTCTGGCAAGCTGCGAAAGAAAACAGCGTGAAAGGTGCCGAATAAAGAACAACAGCTATTATATTCAAAAACGGGTCTTAAAATACAAATATCGATCAAAATAAACAGATTAAATCATGATTTAATACATACGACTTGAGCAATGATGCTTTTGTATGTTAGAATATGTTTCATTGTTAATGAAAGAAAGGCAACATTCTATATATGAAGAAGAAATACCTATTTATATCACTTGTATTTATATTATTGCTGTCAGGATGCAAAGGATCTGATGACGGAACCGATGTTTCTGCAAACGATCAGACTTCAAGCGGCGAGTTTGTGGGAGTCGAGATAGAACAGATCGATCAGATAGAGCAGACAACCGTTTCCGGGGAGACCAAACCTGAAAATACCGAGCAGACAGCTTCAGATGACAACAGGACACCTATAAAGGTTGCCGTCATGGGTTCTCCGGCTTTGGATATCCTTAAAAAAGCGGATGAGAAACTCTCTCTTAGCGGATACAGGATAGATATCATAACGTGTGAGGATTATAACGAACCCAACAGCCTGGTGCTTTCGGGTGAAGCAGATGCATGCCTGTATGAGAACGGGGTATTTCTTGACAGCTATAATAAGAAGAATTCCACCGAGCTTACGGCTTATGAAAAGCTCTACTTCGAGCCTCTTGCGATCTTTCCGGGTTCGGTAAGTGACTTTAGCGAATTAAAAAGACCAGTTAAGATTGCAATACCGCAGGGGGATGTCAACAAGGCAAGAGTGTTATACCTTCTTGAGCAGAAGGGACTTATCACTCTTAAGGAAGGTGCGTTCTACCAGGCATCCATGGAGGATGTCACTGATGATCCCTACGGCATAGTCCTTGAAGAGACCGATCTGAACACAGGCTGGCCGGATGAGAACGCTTACAGCCTGATAGTCAGTGATTACAATCATGCGATCATTTCAGGCATAGACCCTAAAACTTCTCTTGGAGATGAGAACAGAAACTCCGGGATAATAGACATGTTCTCCATTTGCCTTGTGACTGACAAGGGCAAGGAGAGCAATACAAAGGTAAAGGAGCTTTCAAAGGCCCTTAACAGTAAAGAGGTCGAGGAATACATTCTGGAATCGTTTTACGGTTCCGTTGTGGATTACAGATAGCAGCACTTGTTGTCAACAAACTGGATAAAAGTTATAATCTATCGTGCAGCAGAAAAACAATCAGGAGATACCTATATGAAGTGGGAAGACAATATAAGAAAAGTAGTACCGTATGTTCCCGGCGAGCAGCCAAAGAACAACGATATCATAAAACTAAATACGAATGAGAGTCCCTATCCGCCCTCTCCCCTTGTAAGGGAAGCAATTAAAAATACGGATACGGATATATTAAGGAAGTATCCCGATACAAACGCCTCTCTTCTGGTATCGGAGCTGTCAAGAACATACGGCCTTGATGAGGACAGGATATTTGTGGGAATAGGTTCGGATGACGTTCTGGCCTTAAGCTTCCTTACATATTTCAATTCGGATAAGCCTGTAATCTTCCCCGACATAACATACAGCTTTTATGATGTCTGGGCGGATCTTTACAGGATACCCTATAAGACGATGGCACTTGATGATGACTTCAATATAGTAAAGAGTGATTATCTTTGCGATAACGGCGGTGTCGTGATCGCTAATCCCAATGCACCCACAGGTGCACAGATGCCTCTTGATGATATAGAAGAGATCATAGCATTCAATAAGGACAGAGTCGTTATAGTGGATGAGGCTTACATTGACTTCGGTGCCGAGAGTGCCGTTAAGCTGACGGATAAATACGATAACCTCGTTGTTGTTCAGACTTTCTCAAAGTCAAGAGCACTGGCAGGAATAAGGATAGGAGTGGCTTTCGGACAAAAGAAGATCATAGATTATCTTAAGGACGTTAAGTTCTCCTTCAATTCATATACATTAAATCCCCTTACGATAGCAGTAGGGGCAGCCGCTTTAAAGGACGATGCGTATTTTAAGGAGATAACGGCTAAAACGGTGGCTACCAGAGAGCGTGTAAAGAAAGAATTAAAAGAGCTCGGATTCACATTTGCCGATTCAAAGACCAACTTTATCTTTGCAAAGCACGGATCAAAGCCCGCGGCAGAGATATTTGAGGCCTTAAAGAAAGAGAATATCTATGTAAGGTACTTTAAAAAGCCCCGTATAGACAATTACTTAAGAATATCAATGGGAACCGATGAGCAGATGGATAAGATGCTTTTGTTTTTGAAGGGATATCTTAATGGATAGTTACAGTGAGCTTGCCTCTTGTTACGACATATTTATGGAAGATGTGCCGTACGATGAATGGCTTGAGTATATATTGGATGTTTTTAAAAGATACAGCGTTCCAAAAGAACTTGTCTTAGACCTTGGCTGCGGCACCGGAAAGTTTACAAGGATGCTCTCAAAAGAAGGCTATGACATGATCGGAGTCGATTCATCCGTTGAGATGCTTGGAAAAGCAAGAGAAGCACAGGGAGAGGATGACTCCATCCTTTATCTTTTGCAGGACATGAGGGAATTTGAACTCTACGGGACGGTGAGAGCAGTCGTTAGCGTCTGCGACAGTATCAATTATCTTTTAAGCGATGAAGATATAGTTAATACATTTTTGCTGGTCGAGAATTATCTTGATAAAGACGGCATCTTTGTCTTTGATTTCAATACGGTATATAAATATGAGGAAGTCATCGGAGATACAACGATAGCCGAGAACAGAGAAGATCACAGTTTTATCTGGGAGAATATATATTCAAGCGAAGACAGGATAAACGAGTACGACCTCACGATCTTTTCAAGAGAGGGAGAACTCTTCAGAAGAAGCAGCGAGACCCATTTTCAGAGAGGGTATACGCTTGATGACATGAAGAGCTTTTTAAAGAGCGCACATCTTGAGTTTTTGGAAGCAAGGGATGCCGATACCGGCAGTGAACCTTCTGAAACGAGCGAAAGGATACAGGTCGTTTCGCGCTGTATAAGAGAAAAGATGACATATAAGGAAGAATAGAAAGAATACTTATGGACAGACTGATAAGAGCAACAGCGGCAGATGCACAGATAAGAGCATTTGCATGCGTTTCGACGGATATGGTCGAAGAAGCAAGAAAAAGACATGACTTAAGCCCCGTTGCATGCGCGGCCCTGGGAAGACTTATGACGGGCGGTGTTATGATGGGTGCCATGTTAAAGGGAGACGATGATATATTAACGCTCCAGCTTTTAGGCGACGGCCCCATAGGAAAGGTTACCGTGACAGCAGATCCGAAAGGAAATGTCAAAGGATATGCGGACAATCCGTCCGTTATGCTGC
This sequence comes from Lachnospiraceae bacterium, assembly GCA_016286035.1. GTDB lineage: Bacteria > Bacillota > Clostridia > Lachnospirales > Lachnospiraceae > Colinaster. The sequence goes on along the minus strand of JAEERY010000069.1, from coordinate 42,085 downwards.
CTCCGAACGCACTGGGAAAACTTGATGTGGGCGGTGCTGTGGGAAACGGCTATCTTCAGGTCATAAAAGACATGGGACTTAAGGAGCCTTACAGCGGACAGGTTGAGCTTCAGACCGGTGAGATCGCAGAAGATCTTACCTATTATTTTGTTACATCGGAACAGATCCCCTCAAGTGTGGGCCTGGGTGTATTGATGAACAGGGAAGATCTTTCGGTAAAACATGCGGGAGGCTTCATAATCCAGCTGATGCCTTTTGCATCCGATGAGGTGCTTGAAAGACTTGAGACCAATATAAAGAATCTAAAGCCCGTAACGACAATGCTCGATGAGGGACTTTCTGCAGAAGGCATGCTTGAAAGGATACTTGAGGGCTTTGATATAGAATACAATGATGAGATGCCGGTAAGGTTTTATTGCAACTGCAGCAGAGAAAGGGTTGAAAAGGCACTCATCAGTGTCGGCAAAAAGGAGCTCGAATCAATGATAAAGGACAACGAACCCGTAAAGGTCAACTGCCACTTCTGCAACACGGATTATGAGTTTAGTGTCGACGATATAAAAAACATGCTTAAAAAATGCCAGTGAAATGAGGAATATAAAAAATGCCGCAGGAATTTGAGTCGGTAAATGACGAGATAAAGAATGAAGCAAAGAAGGTCTGGCAGAGCAAGACCGGTAAAGAAAGAGCAATGTACTTTGTCGATTATTACAAGGTACACTTTATAGTGGGTGTTGTAGTGATCGCTCTTCTTGTAAGCATCATCCATTCGTTCGCAACAAGAAAAGAAAATATATTTGAGGTCCTTGTCATCAACGGCATGATAGACGAAGTCGATTACAACGGACTCATGGAAGGATATTTTGAAAATATCGATTATGATAAGAAGAAGCAGGAGTATGTGATAGATCCCAATTATCAGATAGACATATACGGGACCGATCAGTATACCCAGATGAACATCCAGAAGGTCTTTGTCAATGTTTCTGTCGGAGAGCTTGATGTGATGCTATGCGATGAGGACTTCATGAGGTTTGCGAGAGCCCAGGACTGTGCGGCTGATCTTACTGCCATACTTCCAAAGGATATGCTCGATAAATACGAAGATAAACTTGTATGGTACGATTTCCCGATGGAGGAGGTCGGTGTCGAAGGCTATGAAGAGGAGTATGAGCGTGACTATGCCGGCAGGAACGAGGCAGTGAGCATAGAGATCACCGATTTTGAAAAGATAAAGGAATACAACATGTTTCCCGAAAAGAAGGTCTATGCCATCATAATCGCAAACTCTTCTCATATAGATAAGGCCATAGGCTTTTTGGAATACCTTGATACACCATGATAATAGGAAAGGTTTAGGATATGAAATTTACCAAGATGCACGGGTGCGGCAACGATTATGTATATGTAAACGGTTTTGAAGAGCACATACCCGATGAAAAAAAGAGTGAACTTGCCATAAAAGTATCAAACAGAAACTTCGGTATAGGAAGCGACGGACTTATATTCATAAATCCCGGAAAGACTGCCGAGTTTGAGATGGAGATGTACAATGCCGACGGATCAAGATCCGAGATGTGCGGAAACGGCATAAGATGTGTCGGAAAGTACATATATGATCATAAGCTTTCGGATAAAACCGAGATTACGGTCGAGAGTGCCGGTGCCGTAAAGTATCTTACGCTTTTTCCTGGTAATGACGGAAAGATCGAAAAGGTCCGTGTAAATATGGGTTCTCCCATACTTGAGTCTAAGCTTGTTCCTGTCGTGAGCGACAATGAAAAAGTAATAGACGAAAAGATAGACGTTAAAGGAAAAGAATACCGCATGACATGCGTATCAATGGGAAATCCCCATGCTGTTGTCTTCATGGATGATGTGAAGGATCTTGATATAGAAAAACTGGGACCCTATTTTGAGAATCATGAAAGATTCCCCAAGAGGACCAACACCGAGTTTGTAAAGGTCATAGACAGATCCCATGTTTTCATGAGAGTATGGGAAAGAGGAACAGGAGAGACTCTTGCCTGCGGAACGGGATGCTGTGCGACTGCTGTCGCATGTGTACTTAACGGGCTTACGGATGAGTCTGTCGATGTAAATGTCCTTGGCGGTCATATTCAGATAGAATGGGACAGACAAAATGATATAATATACATGACGGGACCTGCAAAGGTATCGTTTGAAGGAGAGTATAAAGCAGATTTGAACTAAAGAGAGAGTGTTTGATATGAGAGACGAGATTGTAGAAGTATTGGTAAGATGCAAAACAAAGATCAGTCTTATGATCTTAAGGATAGTGCTTTTTGTTCTGTGTGCGCTTGCTGTCATCCTTGCGATGCAGGGAGGCATAGTATTTCTTATAGCAGCAGTAGCTTTGGGTGTTGCCGGATATTTTGCGGGAAACTATGCCCAGGTAGAGTATGAATACACCTACTGCGAGAAAGAGATAGATATAGATGCGATATACAGCCAGGCAAGAAGAAAGCACATCATGACTTTGGAGCTTTCAAAGATGGAAGCTTTTGTAAGAGTCGAGAGCGACAAGATGAAGGAGTTTGCTTCAAGGCAGTTTATCGTCAAGGATTTTTCTTCTCACAACAAGGAGAACAAGGACAGCGTTTATGCCCTTTTCTATGACGGCGGACTTAAGATCTTAATGGAGCCCGATGAGAGACTGCTTAACGCGATAAGCTATGTTTCACCCCGAAAGATATTCAAATAAATAAAAAATAACAATTGTTAAATTTGTTGTTGAATTTGTAATTCACTTGTGATAAATTAGAACGCAAATCATTCATTAACTTAAAACATTATTACAGTGAAAGGAGAGAAAAAATGGGCGAGATCATACGCGAAGGAATAACCTTTGATGACGTGTTACTGGTACCTGCATATGCAGAGGTTGTACCCAATGAGATCGATGTTTCGACACAGCTTACAAAGACAATCAAGCTTAACATCCCTATCATGAGTGCCGGTATGGACACTGTTACCGAGCATCGAATGGCTATAGCAATGGCCAGACAGGGAGGTATCGGTATCATCCATAAGAACATGTCTATCGAAGAACAGGCAGACGAGGTAGACAAGGTTAAGCGTTCGGAGAATGGCGTAATCACTGATCCATTTTCTCTCAGTCCGGAAAATACACTTAAAGATGCCGACGATCTTATGGCAAAGTTCAGGATCTCAGGTGTTCCGATCACCGAAGGAAAGAAACTTGTCGGCATAATCACAAATCGTGATCTTAAGTTTGAAGAAGACTTCAGCAAGAAGATCAAAGAATCTATGACAAGCGAGAATCTCGTTACGGCAAAAGAGGGCATCACCCTTGAAGAAGCCAAGAAGATACTTGCTGCAGCTCGTAAAGAAAAATTACCCATTGTAGATGATGATTATAATTTAAAAGGTCTCATTACGATAAAGGATATCGAAAAGACCATCAAGTATCCTCTGTCAGCAAAAGATGCACAGGGAAGACTTTTATGCGGTGCCGCCGTAGGTATCACAGCAAACGTTCTTGAGAGAGTAGAAGCTCTCGTTAAGGCAAAGGTCGATGTAATCGTTTTGGATTCGGCTCACGGTCATTCAGCAAACGTTATCAGATGCCTTAAGATGATCAAGGAGAAGTTCCCGGATCTTCCCGTTATCGCAGGTAATGTGGCAACCGGAGAGGGCACAAGAGATCTTATAGAGGCAGGAGCCGATGCCGTAAAGGTAGGTATGGGTCCCGGTAGTATCTGTACAACAAGAGTTGTCGCAGGTATCGGCGTTCCTCAGATATCTGCCATCATGGATGCATATGCCGTTGCAAAGGAATACGGTATTCCGATCATCGCAGACGGCGGTATCAAGTATTCGGGTGATGTAACAAAGGCTATCGCAGCAGGCGGAAGCGTATGTATGATGGGAAGCATGTTCGCAGGATGCGAAGAGAGCCCCGGTGATTTCGAACTCTATCAGGGAAGAAAATACAAGGTATACCGCGGCATGGGTTCAATAGCAGGCATGGAGAACGGTTCAAAGGATCGTTATTTCCAGACCAATGCAAAGAAGCTCGTTCCCGAAGGTGTGGAAGGAAGAGTTGCATACAAGGGTCTTGTCGAGGATACTGTGTTCCAGCTGCTTGGCGGTTTAAGATCAGGTATGGGATACTGTGGAGTCAAGTCCATAGAGGAACTCAAGGAGAAAGGAAGATTTGTCAAGATCTCCGCTGCATCACTTAAAGAGAGCCATCCTCATGACATTCAGATCACGAAGGAAGCACCCAACTACAGTGTTGATGCATAATACTTTATCATCTCGTATATCGATATGATGAGAGCTGAAAAGAAAAATACATAAAGTAAAACATAGAAAGAGACTCTTGTGTAAGCAGGGGTCTTTTCTGTTTTTGAAAAACGCTTTAAAAGATCACAGATGAACCCGATAAGCTTTTCCATACCGATACAAAGGACAAAGAAAAGCGGTATCATGCAGGGCAGATAGTAACGTCCCTGGGGCTGGAAATCCCAGGTGTATGAATAGTAGAGCGCAAGGATGGCGGGGATCATCATAGCAGTCACCATGCTTATCAACATGATGATCTTATCCTTCTTTTCAAGGTCCGGAAGGAAAGATGCCTTTTTAGGGATAAAGAGGCTTAAAAGACATATAAAGAAGATATATTTAAATGCCATGTACACATAGTGATGAGTGGGTATGCTCATCGGTCCGAACATCGCTATGAAGCTCTTCCATACAAGTGTGAAATAATCGGTGTCAAACACCATCTCTTTTAAGGAATACCCCTGTGCCTGATATGTGTTTGCCATGTTTTCAAGCCACAGGATGTTTCCTGTAAGCTGAGCGCATTCCTTCCTTGCTGAAAGAGCAAATATATCACCGCCGTAAAGTAAAATGTTTCTGAAAAACCACCAGCCTGCCATCAGAAAGACACTTAGAGCAACGGGGATGCCTTTTTTAAACATCTTTTCTGTGTCTTTTCTTTTAAGAAAATATATAACAAAAGCGATAAATACCATCAGGATGTAGCCGTAGCAGTTATAGTATGACATCAGACAAAGGATAATGCCAATGGACAGCGTATAGAGGGATTCTCTGTCAAAGTCTGTCTTATAGCCAAGTATGAGGGCATATATCATCATGATGACCGATAACAGTCCCATGCCGTCGGTATTGACATAGGTGTATATAAAGATGTTCTGGGGCAGCAGGATAACTGCCAGAGAAAAAAGATAAGATGTCAGACTGTCTCCAAAGAGCACAGTTGATAGCTTAAATGTATAAAAGGCAGCCAGAAGACCTATGAGTACATTGACATACCTGGCGATTATGAGCTTTGTGTCAGGATCAAGGTTAAGAGGGGAGATCAGATGCAAAAGATATCCCTCTATCATATATGTCAGGATCGGCTGGAAAGCATAGCTTGCGCCATACCCGTCTATGATGATCTCGGGGTCATCTCCTACCGGGATGGAACCGTGGTTTTCTATATAGGATACCACCTTGTAACGGTTTATCTCATCGGGGCCGTCACCAAAGGGCTGCTTAAAAACAAATATACTCATGCATATGAACACGAACAAAAGAAGGATTGCCAGTGCTGTTTCACGCTTATGTCTTGATAAAAATTCCATCCGGGCTCCCTTTATAAATACATAAAAAAATGATATATTAGAGTATAACATATTTTGGGGGAAATCGGCGAGATTTAGGACGAGGGTTCTCATGTACACTACCGAATACACAAGACAGAATATAGAAAAGATACACAGATATGCGAGCAAGTACTCAAAGAGTACCGGCGTGTATATAAGATGTCTTTCCGATGCGAGAGAAACACTCTTTGATTACGAGTGCTCCGATGAGGACAAGAATATCCTTAATAAGTATGTGACGGAAGATATCGTAAGGGAACTCTATAACAGGGTCGCGATAGAAAAGCTCGAGGACCAGGTCATAGAGGATACTTTCGCACCCGATATTAAAGTTGCCGCTACCGTTATAAGAAACGGCGGAAGATGCAGATATGTCTTCATCGTATGCGCATCCGTTATAGAAAACCCCGATACCGTATCAAGCGGACTTTCAAGATGTACGACATTTTCGGGATTTATAACGGCTGTCGATGTCCTTCGTGAGATAGCCGACGAGCTGATGAGCATGCATATGAATGCATACCATTTTGAGGAGGAGAACAGACAGTCCCAGGAATACGCAAGAGACCTTGCGCTCTCACTGTCCCGCTCAAATGCTCTTACCGATATATTAAAGCTTCTAAACGATGACAAGAATTTTGAGACCATAACAAACAGATTCTTGGCCGTGACATCGGGATATCTGGGTACCAGCCATGCAATGGTGGTAAGGGTTCTCGACAGGGATTCCATGGATGTTTTGAGCCAGTGGAGCGAGCACGGATCAAACGATATATTTGAACGCAATCATATACAGAAGAGACTGCCTTTCATAGAAGGAAAGAAACCCGTTATCCTCTCGGGAGAAGCCCTTGCCGGATCGTTTGGCATAGAGGAATGGGATATCCTTGGCGCAAAGGCTGTTGTTGCCATGCCCATCTATGCGGATGACATGTATTCTTTGTATGTCGAGACAAGAGAAGCCAGAAGTTGGAACATAGATGAGCTTCAGTTCTTGGCCGATGCTTCAAGAGTCATTCAAAGCAGCATAGAAAGAAAGATACAGAAGAATTCCCTTGCAAGCTCTTATGCATCCTTGGAGGAGATCTTAGAGCATGTGGGATGTGCGATCATAGTTTTGGACAACAATAACGGTGTCGTTCACTTTGAAAACAGGATAATGAAGAAGCTCTTTTCAAAGGACAAGATAAATCCCGAGCTGGAAAACATCTTATGGGACAGGCACGAGACCAACAAGGAGATAGAGTTTTACGATTACACGACAGGACTTTACTATGAGATACACCACAACATAATCTCATGGGTAAACGGAAAGAAAGTCTGTCTTTTTGCAATTTACGACGTTACCGACAAGAAGAATTACCAGAAGAGGATAGAGCAGCAGGCCTATACGGATTTCCTTACGGGACTCTTTAACCGCATGTGCTGTGAAAGGGATCTTGCGCGCATCATAGACGAATCCAAAAAGAGCAACAGATCAGGTGCCCTTCTGTACATGGATCTGGATGATTTCAAGCACATCAATGACGGACTGGGCCATCAGTATGGCGATGTCCTCTTAAAGGATATAAGCCACGGAATAAGCAGCGTCAAGGGCCTTGAAGAAAACTGCTACCGTATGGGCGGTGATGAGTTTGTCATGATCATCCATCCGAGAGTCTTTGACGAGCTCGACAGGATAATATCCGATATAAGGGATGTATTCCTTTCTCCGTTCATTCTAAAGGACGGCGAGTACTACTGCACCATGAGCATGGGTATCGTTGTCTTCCCCGAAGAGGGCGAGGAAGTCGGAGAGCTCATACAAAAGGCCGATGTTGCCATGTATGAGGCCAAAAAGACGGGCAAGAACCGTGTAGCCAAGTATGTGACGGGTTCTACTTCCGATGCCAACAAGAGGCTTGATATGGAAAAGAACATGAGGGATGCCACTGCGGATTCTCTCGATGAGTTTCTTGTTTACTATCAGCCCATCATCGATATACAGAAAGAGGGAAATCCCTGCGTGGGTGCGGAAGCGCTCGTCAGATGGGATTCAAGAGTCATGGGCTTTATCTCTCCGGGTGAATTCATTCCTCTTGCCGAGTATCTTGGACTTATCAATCCTATCGGAGAGCATGTCCTTAAGGAAGCCTGCAGGACGCTTAAGTTCTGGAATGACAACGGTCATCCCGAATACAAGGTAAACGTCAATCTTTCGGTCGTGCAGCTTATGCAAAACGACATAGTAGAGAGCATTGAAGCTGTCGTTAAGGAGACAGGGATAAATCCTCACAACCTTACGCTTGAAGTTACGGAATCCCTTGCCATCAATGACATGGGCAGGATGAAGAATATCATGAACGGCATAAGACAGCTCGGCATAAGGATAGCGCTTGATGATTTCGGAACAGGTTATTCTTCTTTAAATCACATAAGAGAGATACCGCTTGATGTCATAAAGGTCGATCAGTCATTCGTAAAGGAGCTTGCACAGGATGATTATTCTCAGTCCTTTATCAGGATGGTAGCAGAGCTTGCAAGCGCGATAGACGTTGATATATGCGTTGAGGGAATAGAGAGCGAAAAACAGTACAAAGTACTTGAGAACATGAAGGTAAGGCTCATCCAGGGTTATTATTTCGGCAGACCCATGACCCATGACGAGTTCATAATGAAATATTTGTAGCAAACCCCTTTACCTTTACGATAAAGGGTCGTTGTGCTATTATCTTTATTAAATTCAATTTAGGGAGAATTATTATGGCTACAGAGAGTAAGAACTTTATAGAGCAGATCATCGACAAGGATCTGGCAGAAGGAGTGTATGATACCGTTCATACCAGATTCCCTCCGGAACCCAACGGCTATCTGCATATAGGACACGCAAAATCGATCCTTGTAAACTACGGACTGTCACAGGAATACGGCGGAAAGTTCAACATGCGTTTTGATGATACCAACCCCACAAAGGAGGACATCGAATTCGTTGAATCAATAAAAGCCGACGTTCAGTGGCTGGGAGCCGATTACGAGGACAGACTCTTTTTTGCATCGGATTACTTCGGACAGATGTATGAGGCAGCAGTAAAGCTCATAAAGAAGGGCAAGGCATATGTATCCGATCTTACAGCCGATGAGATAAAGGAGTACAGAGGAGATTTCGAGCATCCCGGCAAAAAGGATCCCTCATCCGACAGGAGTATCGAAGAGAACCTGGCTCTTTTCGAGGATATGAAGAACGGAAAATACGCAGACGGCGAAAAGGTCCTTCGTGCCCGCATAGATATAAACAGCCCGAACATGAACATGAGAGATCCCGTTATCTACAGGGTCGCACATATGAGGCATCACAACACCGGAGATGCATGGTGCATCTATCCGATGTATGATTTTGCACACCCCATAGAGGATGCCATAGAGGGTATCACACATTCGATCTGTACACTTGAGTTTGAGGATCACAGACCGCTTTATGACTGGGTCGTAAGAGAGCTTGAATATCCTCATCCGCCCCGTCAGATCGAGCAGGCAAAGATGTACCTTAAGAATGTTGTAACAGGAAAGCGCTACATCAAGAAGCTTGTTTTGGACGGCAAGGTTGACGGCTGGGACGATCCCAGACTGGTATCGATAGCAGCATTGAGAAGAAGAGGCTTCACACCCGAATCGATAAAGATGTTCGTTGAGATGTGCGGTGTGTCAAAGGCTCATTCGATCGCCGATTATGCAGCTCTTGAATACTGCATAAGAGAAGATCTTAAGCCCAAGGCTCCCAGATACATGGCAGTTTTGGATCCGATAAAGCTCGTTATAGACAATTATCCGGAAGATCTTACAGAAGAGCTTGATGCAGTAAACAATCCCGAAAACGAAGGACTGGGAACAAGAAAGGTTCCTTTCTCAAAATATCTTTATATCGAGAGAGACGACTTCATGGAGGAGCCGGTAAAGAAGTACTTCAGACTCTTCCCGGGCAATGAGGTTCGTCTGATGAGCGCATACTTTGTTACCTGCACGGGTTGTGTAAAGGATGAGAACGGAAACGTTACCGAAGTCCACTGCACATACGATCCCGCATCAAAGGGCGGCAACAGCCCCGACGGAAGAAAGGTAAAGGGAACGATCCACTGGGTTGAAGCAAAGAGCGCCATCCCCGCACAGATACGTCTGTATGAGAACCTTATAGATGAAGAAAAGGCGGAAGAAAAAGGAAGCGTATATGACGAAGAGGGTAATGTATATCTTAATCCCAATTCACTTACAGTGATGAATGCCTTCCTTGAGCCGGCATTTAAGGGTGCCAAGGCTTATGACCGATTCCAGTTCGTAAGACAGGGATTCTTCAGTGTGGATCCCAAGGATTCAAAGGAAGATGCTCTAGTGTTTAACAGGATAGTATCGCTTAAGAGCTCATTCGTATTACCTAAAAAAGAAGATTAAACAAAAAGGAGACGGTTTCCCGTCTCCTTTAATTCTTTATATCATTCATTCGGAAGCTTGATCTCAGTGTAATTTCTCTTTATCTTTGTTGCCGGTACCTTGCCGGAACCCGAACATTTGCAGGAACAAGCGCATATATCTGAAAGGCCGGTATCTATTCCCATAGCTTCAAGCACAGCTACTACTATCACAAAAAGACCAATTGTGGCAAAAAGGCTTATAAGTATGTTCTTTAAAAGCTTATTCATGTCTTCTCTCCTTAATGTGTATCAAAACCACTTAATATACATTATAAACCAAACAAAAAAGAAAACAAGTATACAATATATTGTGGGTCAAAAAAAGTTTTCTACTAGTTTTGATTCGGGCATTGTTACCGCTCAAAAACTGTGATAGGATTGTCTATGCTAGTCAATCTAGAGGGGATGTATTCAGGTATGAACGATAAATTTTTTGACTTGAAAAGCGAGAAGCAGGACAGAATGATCAATGCATCTTTAAAGGTGTTTGCCATCAACGGATACAAGCATGCGAGCACCGATGACATTGTCAAAGAGGCAGGCATCAGCAAGGGTCTTCTTTTCCATTATTTTATAAACAAGATGGGACTGTATTCATTTCTTCTTGATTACAGTGTCAGATATATGAACTTTGAGTTTTCACGCACGATAGGCGAGGAGACCGACTACTTTAACTATCTTGAAAAGCTCGAGACGGCAAAGTTAAACGTTTTAAGGAACTATCCTTACATGAACGAGTTTATCGAGAACTGTATCGCTGAAAACAGGGATGATCTTGAAGACAGCGGAAAGGAAGCGATAATGACTTATAAGGATACTCTAAAGGGGTATCGTGCAAAGGTCGTTCCGCCAACCCTTAAAGCGGGAGTCGATCTTGAACAGCTTGAAAACATGATAAGCTACACGATAAAGGGCCTCACAGCCGAGTCGGTAGACTCAGATGCGTTTAAACCCGAGCAGCTTAACAGAAAGATAATAGAATACCTGCAGGCTTTCAAAAAGCTGGCAGCTATATAAAATAAAGTGGCAGATAACTGCCACTTATTTTTTTAGTTTGTAGATGTGGGAGGTGTTGTTGAACGCTTCTGCTGTTTGTATACGGGATCCGCCGGGTATCCCCCTTTAAGCTTTTGCATGCAGTTTTGCAAAGCCTCTCTGGAGTTCCCCCAGTCCGCATCCTTGTAGCGGTAATCAAACTTGTCTATAAGCCATGAGACATCGCCGTAGAGACGTTTCATGCTCTCTTCCATTATGGGGAAGAAGGCATCCGCAAACTCCTGCTGCTGCTTGTCTGAAAGATGGCAGGTCGCATAGTTTAAAAGATCTCCGAAATGGGGAAGGCAAAAGCCCTTGTGAGAATTGACCTTCTCCTTGAAATCATTATCCTTAAAGTACATCTCAAAGAACGTGAGCATGTATCTGTCGTAGTTTTCCTCAAAGGCATTGCAGATATAGCATTTCTTCTGTCTTTTGTCCACCCATGCGCTGAACGCATTGGCACCGGGGGTGGTGGAACGCTTGAGCATTGCGATGGGCGTGTTCTTTGTCACCTTGTAGAGAGTTTTTGCCTGCCACATCTCATCCATCATCTTTTTCATGTGGGTCTTCATGATCCAGGCATTTCCCAGCGTGTTGCCGTAGTCGTACATCTTCTTAAAATGAGCACGGCAGAAACCTGCTTCATCGGTCTTTTCTCGCACATCGGATTCCATATATGTTGAACCGCTTCCCAAGACAAAATCCATAAGATCCTGTTCTATGGAGCGCTCTATATAGCATAAGGGACACTCGTCATCAGCATTGACGGCATCGTTTATCGGTATCGTGTAAAGCTTTTCTTTCATTAAGGATTCTCCTTTGATCGTATGTCGTTAAAAACAAATCGCTGTGTACTATCTACAAATATATCACATATTCTTTACAAATAAAAAGCCCTATGATAACCTTAACGCTAGGGGGTCCAAAGGGGACCTCCTAGGGAGTTGTGTGAGGTGGTTTTTGTTACATCGTCACGGCTTAGATTTCGGTGATTGGGAGGTTTGAAATGAAATTAATCTATCAGGTGGAAGACAAACCAAAATTCGGTGAGCTGATCGTATTTGCGATCCAGCAGCTCTTGGCCATCATGGCAGCAACGCTCGTTGTTCCGGTAATAGTCGGAAACGGCATGGAACCGGCGGCAGCACTGCTTGGAGCAGGTGTGGGAACTCTGATCTATGTGTTCTTCACCAAAAAGAAAAGCCCCGTATTCTTAGGTTCTTCATTCGCATTTCTCGGCTCAATGGCAGCAGCGTTTGCCGGAGCATCTTCTGTGGCAGTCGGATATTTCGGACTGATCCTCGGAGCAGTTTTCGCAGGACTTGTATATGTCATAATAGCACTTATCGTTAAGATGGTCGGTGTCGACTGGATAGATAAGCTCATGCCTGCAGTCGTTATAGGACCCACGGTCGCTATAATCGGTCTTTCACTTGCAGGAAACGCAGTAGGCGATATAGTAACAGGCGGTGTTAAGGATGCTGAAGGAGCTGCGGTTGCTGATCCTCTCGTAGCACTTATCTGCGGACTTGTAACGCTCGGTGTTACAATGGCTTGTTCCGTATACGGAAAGAAATTCGGAAAGCTGATCCCCTTCATATTCGGTATCCTTGCAGGATATGCCGTGGCAGCGATCCTTACGATAATAGGAAGCGCATCAGGAAACGATGCACTCATGGTCTTAAGCACAGAGCCCTACAAGGCACTTGTAGCTGACGGCTTTACATTATCAACGATAATCACTCTGCCGACATTCACCTTCATGACGGCTTTCGGAGCTTTCTCTGAGGGTATGTCAAGCAGTTACGTACTTACGATATTCGCAGCATATGTACCGGTCGCATTCGTTGTATTCGCCGAGCATATCGCTGATCATAAGAACATATCATCTATAATCGAAAAAGACCTTCTTAAGGATCCCGGTCTCCACAGAACACTCCTTGGAGACGGAATCGGTTCCATGGTAGGCGCATTCTTCGGCGGATGTCCCAATACCACATACGGTGAGTCAATCGGATGTGTGGCCATCACAAAGAACGCGAGTGTTGCAAGCATCATCGCTGCAGCAATAGGTGCTATCCTTATCGCCTTCCTTGCTCCTTTCGTGGCTTTCGTTAATTCGATCCCCAGCTGCGTAATGGGCGGTGTCTGCATGGCACTCTACGGATTTATAGCAGTATCCGGACTTAAGATGGTACAGTCTGTAGATCTTAACAAGAACAAGAATCTGTTCGTTGTATCGGTTATCCTGATCGCAGGTATCGGTGGTCTTACACTCAATTTCGGAAGTGTTACCATCACATCGATCGCATGCGCGCTCATTCTTGGAATCCTCACCAACATTATGCTGAAGAACGGCCCTGAAGAGTAACAAATTATCCCCCTAGTATGGTATAATGGTTACATGAAAAAGATATGGAAGATACCGGACCTGATCCGAACGGTATACGACTATGAGAAAAATATGGATATGGATTACGATACCCTCGGTAAAGTATCCATGTTCTTTGGAATTATCATATATGTCGTTAATTTCAAAAATGTAGACAATCTTAAGATCGTGCTGTCGGCTTATGCCGTCGGCACGGCTCTTATTCTTGTGCCCTTTATCTGTAAAAGAGTCGAGAACAAAAAGAGATTCCTTGCAAGATTCTTAACGTTTCTGGGGATAGTTCTGACCTTTTACGGACTGTTCGGGGTAAACGACGGAATAAGCTACTACTGGTCATTTCTGGCCGTATTCGTTGTCTTTTTACAATTCGGTACAACAGCCGGTCTGGCTTGGTGTACCTATTTTCTGGTGTTCAGCATCGTGATCCTTGATACACCCGTAAGGAACATGCTGCCGTATCACTACAGTGATGAATATGTATTCTATTTCCCATGGATGTATGCCTGCGACTTTGTGGGCTCGTTCGTGGGAAATCTTTTCTACAAAAAGAGCCGTATCGAGCTCGAATCTCATGAAAAACAGCTTCAAAAGGAACTTGAGACAGCCATAGATGACGTCGATCAGGCCATGTTTGATTCCGTTGCCATCATATCCGCCCTCATAGATGAAAAGGATATGTACACAAAGGAGCATTCAGTCAGGGTGGCAAGGTATTCCAAACTCATCGCCGAAAAGAGCGGATATGCCAAGACCGCAGCCGATTTCAGGGTGATCTACAACGCCGCCATGCTCCACGACATAGGAAAGGTGGCTGTACCCGACAACATCCTTAACAGCTCAAGACAGCTGACAGACGAGGAGTACGGCATCGTAAAGAAGCATACGATATGGGGCTCTGATATCCTAAAGGAGCTGACTTTCTATCCCAAGATCTTCTACGGTGCGAGATACCACCATGAGAGATATGACGGACAGGGCTATCCCGAGGGCATCAAAGGAAAGGACATACCGGTGGAGGCAAGGATAATCTCCGTTGCCGACACTCTGGATGCCATGAACTCGGAGCGAGTATACAGAAAACCCTGTTCAAAGAATTACATCATAGATGTTTTTGAAAACGATAACGGCGCACAGTTCGAGCCTGTACTGGCAAAGGCTGTATGCGATCTTATAAGAGAAGGAAAGATAAAGATCTTAGCTGATGATAACAAGGATTGAGAACACTATCAACAGCATACTGGAAAAGCTTGTGGAAAAGCCGCAGAACAAGGAGATGTCCTTGTGGCTTAAGCGCTGTGCGTGTCTTGCGACTCTCTGGGCGATAGTATATTCGTCAAAGATAAATTCGTTCAGATGTGTTGTGCTCTACACAATAGTGCTTGCCGCATGGTTCATTGATGCAGAGGTTTCCGCAAGAAGGACTGTCCTGTATATGGACATAGCCTGTATCGGTGTGGTAACGGGAGGAGTGCTTACGGCATTCTTATGGGGCGATCTTGGCCAGATAGGATGTTTCATCGCACTGACTATAGCAATACTCTCGGTATTTATGCTGGGACTCTTGTGGGGAAATGTCCTTGCCTTCTTTAACTGCGCATTTATGGCAGTGGTATTTGTCGTAAATGTAAACAACAAGATGGTAGACATGTATTCCGAGGAATTCTGCTCAAGATTCATCTATATCATGCTCTGCTTCATGGCAACGGCAAACTTCATGGTAAACGGCATGACCGATTACTGGATATACAAGGAAAAATACAGGGAGAAGTTAAGCCAGCTTATCGAAAACGGTAAGGCTGACCGTACGGATGTATATCTTAAGATACTGATCGCCATGTATAAGACTCTGGAGACCAAATCACCTGCCATGGCCAAGCATTCCGAGAGGACGGCCGTATGGAGCAGACTGATAGCAAGAGAGCTTGGCGTCAGAAAGGAAAACGAGCTTAAAGAGTATTACTATGCGGGACTCTTGCATGACATAGGAAAGATAGGTATACCTGATATATACATGGACAGAGAGACCCTTACCGATGAGGAGTATGAGGTCTATAAGCGGCATGTCGACATCGGATACGAGATCCTAAGGAAATTACAGCTTGAGGAGATCTCGCAGGCGGCCCTGTATCATCATGAGAAGTGGAAGGGCAACGGCTACAAGGGGCTCAGAGGAGACGAGATACCCCAGATAGCAAGGATAGTCGCCATAGCAAATTATCTTACAAGACTCGAACAGCAGCAGGGAATGAGCCTTGAGCAGCTTAAAGAGGAGCTTACGGCCCAGGGCGGCAAGGCCTACGATATAAGGCTTGTCAGACTGGCATGCGATGCCATTGATAAACTTATCAAGCAGCAAGAGGAACAGAGCATTTTTAGACAGAGTGTATTCTGATGGGATTACAGATGATAATCGGTGCATCCGGCACCGGAAAAAGCGAATATATCTATAAGCAGATCTTTGAGATGTCAAAGAAAGATCAAAAGGGACGTTTCTTTATAGTTGTCCCGGATCAGTTCACCATGCAGACGCAGGCCGACATGGTTCGTATGGCAGGCGGCGGCATAATGAACATCGATGTGCTTAGCTTTTCAAGGATGGCTCACAGGATATTCGAAGAGACAAATTCTGCCAACAGACCCGTACTTGACGATACGGGTAAAAGTCTTGTTCTAAGGAGGCTGGCATCAGGTATAAAGGATGATATCCCCTACCTTAGCGGCAATCTTTCAAGAACAGGTTTCATTCACGAGGTAAAATCCTCCATTTCTGAATTCATGCAGTACGGGATAGGACCCGAACAGCTTAATTCTCTTATAGCATACTGTGAGAAAAAAGGCGCATTAAAAGCAAAGCTCACGGATCTTAAAACTCTCTATGAAAGATTTATTGAATATACGGGCGAGCAGTATATAACCACGGAGGAATCCATGGATCTTTTGGCGCGCGAACTCTTTAATTCTTCGATGATCAAAGACAGCGTCGTGGTATTTGACGGATTCACGGGTTTTACACCTGTACAGATGAAGGTAGTATCTGCTCTCATGCAGCTTTGCAGGATGGTGTATGTGACATTAACGCTTGAAGACCCGGAAAGCAAGGAAAGCCTTTTTGACCTTACAAAAAGATCCTATGACACTCTTATAAGGACTGCAAAAGAAAACGGCACTGAGATTTTAAAAGACTTTAAGTGTCAGGTTAATCACAGGTTTGCTCAAAAACCCGATCTTATGCATCTTGAGCGACATATATTCAGATATCCTCCGGCTGAATACCCTGAAATTCCTGAGAGCCTTTCAATCTATGAGGGAGAGGATGTTAGCGATGAGGTATCGCATATGGCGATGCAGATAAGAAGGCTTGTATCAGACGGGGCATATTACAGGGATATCGCTGTGATAACCGGAAGTATCGACAGCTATGAGAGCCAGATAAAGAGGATATTTGCCAGGTATAACATACCTACTTATATAGACAAGACAAGAGCGATAGTATTAAATCCCTTCGTTGAGTATATAAAGAGCCTTCTTAAGATGATAATGAAGGACTTTGACCATGAGAGTGTTATAAGGTACTTAAGAAGCGGTATGATAGACCTTGACGCAAGAGATGTGGATATGTTTGAGAATTTCTGCATAAAGAGCGGATTCAGGGGCAGAAAGCGCTATATGTCATATATAGAGGATAACAATGCCGAGCTTGCAGAGATCGCAAACAGAGTGCGCATAACGCTCACAGAGGGCATTAAGGCTGTCTTTGATTCAAATATAAAGGCAAACGGCAAACGAAAGGCTACAGAGTATGTAAAAGCGCTCTACGAGTGCTGTGAGGCATGCGGTGTATATGACAGGATAAAGAGCTATGAAGAGGAGTTTGCTTCTCAAGGCGAATTCACCATGCAAAAGGAGTATTCGCAGATCTACAGGCTTACCATGGAGCTCTTTGAACAGATATATGATCTTTTGGGTGACGAAGAGCTGACCCTCGAGGAATTCTACGATATAGTTGAGGCCGGATTCTCGGAGATAAGCGTCGGGACCATCCCTGCGAGTGTCGACAGGGTCATTGTCGGAGATATGGAAAGAAGCCGCTTAAAACCCGTAAAATACCTGTTCTTTATCGGTTTAGATGACGGCTATGTGCCCAAAAAGAGCTCAAAATGCAGCATTCTTTCAGACATGGAAAGAGAATACCTCTCCCTAAACGACATGCAGCTTGAGCTTGCACCGACTCCGAGACAGAAACTCTTCATACACAGGTTCTATATGTACAGCAACCTGGTAAAACCCTCCGAGAAGCTGTTTTTGTCATACAGCGACGTGGACAATGAAGGAAAGAGCCTTCGCCCCGCATACATAATACCGCTCATAAAGTCGCTTTTTGGCAGGATTGCGGTCGAAAGGAGCACCCTTAAAAGAACTATAGAGAGCATAGATGATATAACGGGCCTTAAGGAGCATATCTGTGATCTTATGAGAAGATATGCCGAAACCGGCCTTGGCGAGGATAAGAAGAGCGAGCTGATGCGCTCCATAGATATCTTACGTGCCATGGGACTTGAAGGAAGCGATGCGCTTCTTGACATGTTTGTTAAAAACAGTTTCTTTGAGTACGATCCCGAAAGGCTTGATGCGAAGATAGCGGGCATACTCTACGGCGAGAAGATGCTTGCGAGTGTGAGCCGTATGGAACAGTTTGCAAGCTGTGCATATGCGTATTTCTTAAGATACGGGCTTTCGTTAAAGGAAAGGGAAGAATACAGCCTTGATAACAGGGATATGGGAAATATCTTCCATAAGACCCTTGAGACATACGGAAACAAACTGGCCGAGAAAGGCCTCTCGTGGACCGATATACCTCAATCAGAGGCTGAGAGCATACTTGATGAGGCGCTTGACAGCGCTGCGGATAAAATGGGCCCGATTCTGCGTGAGAACAAAGAAGGCTCATATATACGAACAAGGATGAGAAAGACCCTTAAAAAGGCCGTTGACGTGCTCACATACCAGCTTAAGGCAGGTCAGTATGACATCTCCGGTCTGGAAGTGAGATTCAAGAGGGCTTATACGCTTGATGAGATAAATGTTGCCTTGAGCGAGAAGGAAAAGATGGAATTAAAGGGCAGCATAGACAGGATGGATACCTTAAATAAAGATGACAGTGTCTATGTAAAGGTCATAGATTACAAGACCGGCAACAGGGACTTTTCTCTTTTGAACTTCTATCACGGACTTCAGCTTCAGCTTGTGGTATATATGGCTGAGGGCATGAAGAAAACGGGCGAAAAATTTAAAGGTAAGGAGATAAGGCCGGGTGCCATGCTCTACTACCGTGTTGCTGACAATACGGTCAATGCCGACAATGAGACCGATGAAGAGAAGATCAATGCTCTCATAAGACAGGATCTTAAGACCAAAGGTCTTATAAACGATGACCCCGAAAATGTACTCGGACTCACCGGATTAACAAGCGGAACATCTGATATTGTTAATTTAGGATTTAATAAAGACGGAAGTTACAGTAAACGATCATCCGTTATAAATGCAGAAGATATGCGGCTTTTGACGGATTATGCGGATTATAAGCTTAAAAAGATAGGACAGGAGATCATATCAGGAAACATCTCAAAGAATCCGGTAAAGGAAGATGAGCAGAAAGATTCCTGCATGTACTGCTCATACAAAGATATCTGCGGATTTGACGTAAGACTTGAAGGATTTGACATGAAACGGATCAAAAAGCTGACCGATGATGAGATCCTTGCAAAGATGAGGGAAGAACTTAAATGAACTTTTCCGAAGAACAGCTTAAAGTCATAAACACAAGAGATAAAAACATCCTTGTCTCTGCTGCTGCGGGCAGCGGAAAGACAACAGTTCTTGTTCAAAGGATCATAGAGAAGATAACGGATAAGGAAAGGCCTGTCGACATCGACAGGATACTTGTGCTCACCTATACGGAGGCAGCCGCTTCCGAGATGAGGATGAGGATAGAGGATGCCATAAACACGCAGATCAAAGAGAATCCGCAGGATGAGCATCTTGTAAAACAGGCCATGCTCATACACAATGCACAGATATCCACGATACACGGGTTCTGCCTGACTCTTATCAGGAACGATTTTTCGGCAATAGGACTCGATCCTTCTTTCAGAGTGGCTGAAAGCGGCGAGATAAAGCTTGTCGAAGGTGAGGTCGCAGATGATCTTATCGAAGAGCTGTTTGAAGAAGACAATGAGGATATAAGACTTCTGGCGGACAGATTCTCATCAAAGAACACTCTCAGCGGATTAAAACAGATAATACTCGATTCCTATCTGGTATGCCGCAACAACCCCTTTGTCACAGAATACATTGAGGAGAGAAAAAAGGACTACGAGTGCGACAGCGAGGATAACATCCTAAAGACCGCATGGGGAGAAGAACTTAAGAGATATACGGAAAGGATAATAAGGGAGGCATATAGGCTTACCGAATATAACATCGAACTTGTATCCGAGGCCGGCGGCGCATTTATGTATAAAGACGCCCTGCTTTCGGATAAGGCGATGATAGAAGGTTTTTTTGACCTAAAAACCTACACCGAGTACAGAAATGCTCTCCTTAACCTTGATTATGCGCGCCTGGGTACAAAAAAGAATGCTGAGGTCGATGAAACACAAAAGCAGATGTCAAAGGATATAAGGGATGCCGTAAAGGACATGCTTTCCGAACTGTCCAAATCCTTTTATTGCATGCCGGCAGGTAACGTCATACTCGGCATGAAAGAGAATTCAAAGGTTGTGAATGCTCTTTCAAACGTGCTTCTTTTGTATGATGAGAAGCTTTCAAAAGAAAAAAGACAAAGAAAGATAATAGATTTCTCCGATATGGAGCATCTTGCGATAGATATCCTGTATAAAAAGCTTGACGATGAGTATGTTCCCACCAAGACTGCTCTCGATTACAGGGATGTCTATGATGAGATCATGGTCGATGAGTATCAGGATTCAAACCCCGTACAGGAAAAGATCCTTGAGGTATTGTCGGGAGAAGCAAATAAAAGATTCAACCGTTTCATGGTAGGAGACGTAAAACAGAGCATCTACAGCTTCAGAAGGGCCTGCCCAGAGCTGTTCATGGAAAAGTTTGACAGATATAACGACAAAAACGATCAAAACAGCATAAGGATAGATCTTTGCGCCAATTACAGGAGCAGAGTACAGGTCGTTAACAGTGTCAATCAGATATTTGAAAGGCTGATGGATGCGGATCTTGGAAACATTTCATACGACAGTGCCGCAAGACTATATGCAAAAGCCGAATATCCCGAGATAGAACAGGATAATAAAAGCGAGATCATGATCCTTGACAAGGATACCGAGTCAAGAGCTTCCACACAGGAACAGGAAGCAAAAATGGTGGCTCAAAGGATAAAGGAGATGGTCGGAAAATTCCTTATCACTGATAAAGGGAACATCCGTCCGGTGAGCTACAGGGATATAGTGATCTTACTTCGAAGCAACAAAGGCTGGGACGATGTCTTTAAGAAAGCTCTCGACAGCGCCGGGATCCCCGCGTTTATATCGTCAAAGACAGGATATTTTTCTGCCTATGAGATAAAGAATCTCTTAAATCTGTTGCATATCCTTGATAATCCGCTCGATGAGATCGCCCTTTACGGTGTACTTACCGAGTATTTCGGCAAGTTAAATGCCGATGAGATAGCGATCATAAGATCCGAGCATAAAGAGGAGCTTTTCGATGCGATCGTAAGTACCGCCGATGAGGATACAGCCGAAGGTTCACTGATAACGGATGATATAAAAGCCAAATGCAGCGCATTTATCGACTTTATCACCTCTGTGAGAAAGAAGATCGCCTACACTCCCATAAATGAGCTTTTGGAAGATATAGTGACAGAAAGCGGATATCTTTTTTATGTATCATCCATGCCTTTCGGGGATCAGAGAAGATCAAACGTGTACATGCTCATAGAAAAGGCAAGGCAGTATGAGAGCGGCTCGTTTAAGGGCCTGTATCATTTCATAAGATATATCAATGAGATTCGCTCATATGAGATAGATTTCGGCGAGGCAATGACCGTTGACGAGCAGGCCGATGTCGTAAGGATCATGAGCATACACAAGTCAAAGGGCCTTGAATTCCCCGTGGTGTTTATCTGCGGTACACAAAAGAGGATAAACTATCAGGACTCATACGAGAGCCTTCTTTTTGAGAGGCATCTGGGTATCGGTCTTGATTATGTGGATACAAAAAAGAATGTCAAACATACCGATATCAGGTATAACGTTTTAGGCAAATCCATCAAGCTTGAGACTGTCGCTGAAGAGCTTCGTGTTTTGTATGTTGCGATGACCAGAGCAAAGGAAAAGCTGATCATGACCGCATGCGCCGAGAATGCGTCTGCTCTTGTCGATAAGTACGGTATGTATTCTCAGATGTATTCGGGAAGTAAAAAAGCGACTCTTCCCTACTACGTAAGGAGCAGCATATCGACATATCTTGATGCGCTCTTAAAGGCCTGTGATACAAAGGTAACAGATATCAGGGTCATCACTCCTGATCAGTGCGATGAGAAAGCCTTAAGCGAGGGCATTGACAGACAGCATAAAAAACTGGAGCTCATAAGAAGCATAAAGGACTGCGATAAAATAACAGCAGAAACGGAAATTGATGATATCAAAAATAAAATCATGTTTAAATATACCCACAGCGATCTGGAAGGCCTTTATACGAAAACAAGTGTTTCCGAACTCAAAGTCGCAGCCATAAGGGATAAGCTTTTAAGCGGCGAGCTGGAAGAGCTCCCGGACAGGTTTTTTACCGAGCATGAGAGCGAAAGATACATCCCGTCATTTGTGTCAAGCGTTAAAAAGGTGAGCGGAACGGCAAGAGGAAGTGCTTACCACAGAGTTATGGAACTGTTCGATTTTGCGGGAACTGTCGGGCATGAAAACGATGACTGTAGCAGTCAACGAACCCATGTCATTTCTGTCATTGAAAATGAGGTAGCATCCGGAAGGCTAAACAGAGAGGATGCCGATCTTGTGGATGTAGAAAAGGTAATAACATTTGTTTTTTCTGATCTTGGAAAGCGGATGTGCCTTGCTGCAAAGAGAGGGGATCTTTATATCGAGCAGCCTTTTGTGCTTGGTATAAATGCCGACAGATTGAACAAAGATTTCCCAAAAGAGGAAAACGTACTTATACAGGGTATCATCGATGTGTTCTTTGAAGAGGACGGAAAGATCATCCTGATGGATTATAAGACCGATGCCGTTAACAGCCAAAAAGCTCTTGAGGACAGGTATGCTCTTCAGCTTGATTTTTATAAGGAAGCGCTTGAGAGGATACTTAAAAAAGAAGTAAGCGAAAAGCTCATATATTCATTTGCACTGGAAGAGACGATCAAGCTTATCTAGATGCACAGTGATTCGACTATCAAGAGTATGCCGTCAGACATTGTGAGAGTTACGCTCTCGTTTTTCCAGTAGTTGCTAAGGCCAAGCGGAAAGGTGTTTGTTATCGTGGCTTCCCTTATATCATAAGCGGAGCCGTAGATGCTCACATTTGTACACTTGTCGGAAAGAGAATAGACAGACAGAGAGTATCCGTCCTTTCTGGGAAGATGAAGTACTCCGCCCGTGAAGGTACGAAGATATTCGGAGGTGCTCACAAGCTCGCATTCGCCGCCGTGGCTCGCTACAAAAGCCATGCTCTGTATGTTTGCAAGCGTATGATCTAAGCGACCGCCCAAAGCACAGCATATGATAACGTGCTTGTATCCTGCGGAAAGGGCGTATCTTATCGCAAGCATTGTATCACTGTCATCCTTGTGTGAGGGGAATTCCCTTACGGGGATATCGCCAAGATCGCTGACCTGTGTATCGCAGCTGTCAAAGTCACCCACGACAAGATCAGGCTTTATCTTTAATTTGCGCGCATGATCGTAGCCGTGATCGCAGGCTATAACGTAATCGTAATGAATATTGTCCGGGATGGGTGAGAAATCACCGCCGGATATGATAAGACATGTACCCATAAGAACTCCTCCTTGATGAGTTTATTATATCATTTTTTTATATTGAGTGGAAAGATTATGAAGAAACTGACCATCGCCCCGATCGGTGAGAGAGTTAAACAAAGTGCATATATGCCCAAGAACTCGTTTGTAAGAGCCCTCATGTGCATGTCACCCGAGTTTGTGTATTACTATCTTAACCAGATAGTGACGCTTGGAGCTGCCTACCTTATAGGAACGGGGCAGTACGGAACGAGCGTATCACAGACTTTTAAGAGCCATTCGCTGTTCTTTGCTTCGTCTATAAGGGTGCTGGCGCTCATTATCGCGGTGCTGCCTCTTTTGTATTCATTTAAGAAGGAATATCCGGTCATTGAACCCCAAAAAGAAAACCTTGGAAGGAATATCGGCTTTGTGCTGTGCCTTTCGCTTTCTCTATCACTGCTTTTAAACGTGATAGCGATAAAGAGCGGATTCACATCCGTTTCATCGGGATTTTCCAAGACGGCTTCTGCCCAGTTTTCACTGCCTGTATGGCTTGGAATACCGATATACGGCATAATAACACCTGTTACCGAAGAGATAGTCCACAGAGGGATCATATATAACAGGCTTAGGAGGTTCTTTGATCTTCCGATAGCACTGGTTGCCGGAGCGCTGCTCTTTGGCATAAGCCACGGCAATCTCATCCAGTTCGTGTATGCCTTTTTAATGGGACTGATGATAGGGCTTATATATGAAAGATTCGGCTCGTTTATATACCCCATGATCTTCCACTGCATGGCAAATACGGTCGTATATATAACGATGAGCATATCCCCTCTTCGCGATGCGGCCTTCTCAATACCCGGAATGATCGTACAGATCATACTTTGCGCAGTGTCTGTATATATGCTATTTGGCGCTGAAAACATTGACACGTCAAAACGTCAGTGATACGATGAAAAATATTTTATAAATATTGTGAGGTTAAACGTAAAACCACACTTAAATAAGAAAGGGAAAACATCATGGGAACTATTAAAATTCCGGAAGGATACAAGTCTCAGTTGAACCTGTACGATACTCAGGTAGGTATCAAGACGGTCAAGGACTTTTTCCAGAACCTGCTGGCAGAAAAACTGGATCTACTGCGTGTTTCGGCACCTTTGTTCGTAACACCCGAGTCCGGCTTAAATGATAATCTTAACGGCGTTGAGAGACCTGTAAAGTTCGGCATCAAGGAGCAGAACGAGAAAGAGGCGGAGATAGTTCACAGTCTTGCAAAGTGGAAAAGATATGCTCTTAAGAAATACGGCTTTGTACCGGGTAAAGGCCTTTATACCGATATGAGCGCCATCAGGAGAGACGAAGATACCGATAACATCCATTCCATATATGTGGACCAGTGGGACTGGGAAAAGATAATCTTAAAGGAAGAAAGAACACAGGAGACCTTAAAGAGCGTTGTAAGGACTGTTTTCGATGTATTAAGAAAGACAGAAAAGTACATGGCCATCCGTTATGATTACATCCAGGAGATCCTTCCCAAGGATATATTCTTCATAACAACACAGGAACTCCTTGACATGTACCCGGATAAGAGCGCTAAAGAGCGTGAATATCTGATCACAAAGGAAAAAGGCGCCGTATGTCTTATGAAGATCGGTGACCTTTTATCAAATGGCGAGAAGCATGACGGAAGAGCACCCGACTACGATGACTGGGAGCTCAACGCAGATATAATCGTTTACTATCCCGTTCTTGACATAGCACTTGAGCTTTCGAGCATGGGTATAAGAGTTGACGAGGATTCGATGGTAAGCCAGTTAAAGAAGGCAGGCTGCGAAGAAAGAGCACAGCTTCCTTTCCAGAAGGCCATCATCGATAAAGAGCTTCCTTATACTATCGGAGGAGGTATCGGACAGAGCAGAATTTGCATGTTCTTCCTTCGGAAGGCACACATCGGCGAGGTTCAGAGCTCACTCTGGCCCGAGGATGTTACTGAAAAAGCCAAAGAAGCCGGAATTTCACTGTTGTAAAACGTTTTTTTAACAAATTTACAAGGTTTGGGGTCATTTTAGACAATATTATCTACATTTTGTATAATTACTAATCCCTAGTTTATGTGTATAATCGTGAAAAGTTGAAAACGATCATGCGCATGAGGATTTTTAACGGAGTAGTAACTGTCTTTAGGGGAAAGACGAAAAAAGGGAGGACAAAGAAATGGAGTATAATATAATGCTAAGGCCCTACGAGGTCCGTGAATTTGTCGAGGCGGCAACAAGGAGTGATTGTTATATCGATGCATCATCAAACAATCATTTCATCGTTGATGCAAAGTCCATACTCGGAGTACTTGGACTTGATCTTAACAGAGCGATCAAGGTAACCGTACACGGATATGACAGAGTGTTTGAGCAGTTCATCAGACGCTATGCCGTTGCCTGCTGATAAACATTAACCAAAGAAAGATAATGTGAAGAGACATACAAAAGTATGTCTCTTTTGTATTGCCAAAAAAACACTATCTTGGTACAATATATAGATGGAATGATATCTATGATATCAATATATAGAATTGGAGCTAGGATTATGTGGGCGGAAGAAAGTGTATTTTATCAGATCTATCCCTTGGGCTTTTGCGGAGCACCTTATGAGAACGACGGTATACTCACTCATAGGATACTCAAAGTAAAGGACTGGATAGATCATTTTTCTTACCTGGGCATCAAAGCCATATATTTTTCACCCCTGTTTGAATCCGATACGCACGGATACAACGCAAGGGACCTTAAAAAGGTGGATGTAAGGCTCGGTACCAACGAGGATTTTAAAGAAGTATGCGATGCGCTTCACAAAGCAGGCATAAAAGTCATGCTAGACGGCGTTTTCAACCATGTTGGAAGAGGATTCTTTGCTTTTAAGGACGTTCTTGAGCATAGAGAGAACTCCAGATACAAAGACTGGTTTCATATCAACTTTAGCGGAAATTCCTGCTATAACGACGGA
This sequence comes from Lachnospiraceae bacterium, assembly GCA_016286035.1. Taxonomy (GTDB): domain Bacteria; phylum Bacillota; class Clostridia; order Lachnospirales; family Lachnospiraceae; genus Colinaster. The sequence continues at coordinate 15,535 of JAEERY010000069.1, read as the reverse complement.
CTCTACTACGAAGGCTGGGAAGGAAACTATGATCTTGTAAAGCTTAATCTGTGGAACGGAGAAGTCGTAGATTACCTGTTTGATGCGATAAAGTTCTGGGTTGACGAGTTTGGAATAGACGGACTTAGGCTTGATGTGGCTTACTGTCTCGACAGAGGCTTCATAAACCGCTTAAGAAGATATACGGAAGAGTTAAAACCGGAGTTTTACCTGATAGGAGAGATGATCCACGGCAATTATAACGACCTTGTAAAGGATGATATGCTCCACAGCGCAACGAATTACGAGTGTTATAAAGGCCTGTATTCAAGCTTTAACTGCATGAACATGTTTGAACTTATGCACAGTCTCATGAGGCAGTTCGGAGAGGATGGACAGGGAATATACAGAGGAAAACACCTGTTATCATTCGTTGATAACCACGATGTGACGAGGATCGCCAGCATTCTCACAAATGAGAATCATCTGCCTCTTATTTACGGTGCTCTCATGGGTATGCCGGGTATTCCGTGTATTTATTACGGTAGTGAGTGGGGCGCGAAGGGAGAAAAGTCTCATGGAGATCCCGCACTGCGTCCAAACTACGACACGCCTGTCAGAAACGACTTGACTGATTGGGTCAAGACCCTAATTTCGATAAGACAGAGTGAACCCATATTGTGTTACGGAAGTTTCAGAAGTGCTTTTCTGACCAATAAGCAGTGTGTTATGAGACGTAACCTTGATGACGGGCAGATCCTAGTGGCAATTAACGCTGATGCCGCAGAATTCACGGCTTTCTTCAATACCGAAGGAAACGAGATGAAGGATTTAATCACGGGTGATACCGTAAAAACGGAAGGAAGCTTGACTATGCCTCCGTACAGTGTACAGATCCTTAAGAGAGTCTGAAACACGTGTTTTTATTAAATCAGATCGAAATTGTATACAATTATCCTAATTTTATCACTCAGGGAGTTTTGAGAAAATGTATATTGCGTTAGCTGACAGCAGTGTCGGTGACAGAAAGCAGATGGAGAGGCTTCTCGAGAGAGAATCCGACAAAAGGGTTAATACCACGGGTGTATTCTATATAGAAACGTACGGAAGCAGGGAAGCTCTGCTTAACAGCCCGACTGTTTATGACGCATATTTTCTGGATGTAACGGATAAGGACAGCAATTCTTATGATATAGCAAAAGCCATAAGAGATAAGGGAATTAAATCACCAGTGGTTTTTTGTATCTCCACCATTGATTATCATAACTGCGGAGAGCTCTTGGAAAACTCTGTATTCATAAACAAGCCGATTAAAGTCGCTGAACTCTCGCTCGTACTCGATCAGATAATAAAGCAGAAAAAAGACAGCCGTATCCCTACTATAGAATTCAGGGATAACAATGAGACATTTTATCTTTCCGAAAAGGATATCATGTACATGCAGGGAGAGGATTATTCAATAAGGATAATAATGCCCGATTCAAAGACAAGGACGGCAAACGGATTTATAGATAACATATGGAACAATCTTGTGAGCTTTGACTGTTTCTTTCCTATAAATAATAGGACGATAGTAAATGCAGCCTATATAAAGGAAATGTCCGGAATGAACGTTTTAATGACGGACGGTACCAGATTAAAGGTAAATGTCCTTCATAAGGCAAAGATCTCTTCAATGTATGAAGAATATAAGAAGAAACATGTTAATTAGGGGTGTTTTAGCATCTTCTATTATATAAATGAATATTTCGCGTGCTGTACATACATTATGCGCCGACGGGACTTATGCGATTCCGGCGGCGTATTTTCTTTGCATAAATGAAGGGCAAAATAAGCGTTTCTATTTTGTCAAAAAAAATAAATTATAGGTGTTGACAGACAATATTATATAGTGTATAGTATGGTTCAAGATAGATGTTATACATCATATAATATTATAACCAAGAACAATGAAGGGAGATGCAAATATGGTCTTTAATACAGGCTCGGCACTTCTGGATGCCATTGTTCTCGCGATCGTCAGCAAAGATGCGGAAGGTACATACGGTTACAAGATAACCCAGGAGGTAAGAACGATCATAGAACTTTCCGAATCCACACTCTATCCGGTACTGAGAAGACTACAGAAAGATGAATGTCTTGAAGTATACGACAGAGAGTTTGCAGGCAGAAACAGAAGATATTACAAACTTACCGAAAAGGGGCGAGCAATGTTGCAGATGTACTGCACGGAATGGCATTCATATTCCATGAAAGTTACGTATTTATTAAGGGAGGGGCGCACGGATGAATAAACAACAATTCCTTGCCGAATTGAAGCAGCTTCTCGGTGACATACCCGCAGATGAGAGGGATGAAGCCTTAAGCTACTACAATGATTATTTCGAGGATGCCGGTGAGGACAATGAAGAGTCCATTGTGGCAGAACTCGAGAGTCCCGAAAAGATCGCATTTATGATCAAGGCGGGATTAAGAGATTCAGATAAAAGTCTTGGGGAGTTTACAGAAGCGGGATTCAAAACCTATTACAATGATGATAAGGATGAGCTCGCAAACAAGATCCCAAGCAGTGATGACAGAGGTTTTGGCCGTTCATCGATGAAAGGATCAACATCGATCTTAATGATCATTCTTTTCATACTGGCTTTACCGGTGATCGTTCCGGTATTCTTTGGAATATTGGGTGCTCTTATAGGAGTAACATGCGGTATTATGGGAGCGATCATAGCAATAGCGGCTTCGGGAGCGGTTGCCATAGCAGTCGGTATTTTATGCCTGATAGTGGGACTGCCGGGATTTGCAGTTCCTGCAGCGGGACTTTTGGTGACAGGGATCGGCCTTGCAGCGATCGGTATAGGAATACTTCTTGCAACATTTGGCATATGGGTGATAGCAAAGCTTATACCCAAGGTATTCAAACTGTTCATCAGGCTTGTGAGAGCATTATTTGCACGCGTTAGAATTCCGGGGAGGGCAGTATAATGAAAGCATCAAGGATTACAGTAATGGTAGCGGTCATACTTATGATAGTCGGGGGATTAATGGCGGCTATAGGCTACGGTATGGGAGGCTGGGCAGCAGCAATAGATCTTACGGCCAAAAACCCGTATTTAAGCTTAAGAAACGTAAGTATAAGTGTTAACACTGATGAATTTGCAACAACAGAGGTAGTAGGGGATTATACCTATAAATATGAATGTTCGAATACTGCCAGGATCAAATTGGATCTCGGTTCGGTAAATGCCAGGATAGTGGACAATACGAAAGATGACAAGATAAATGTCATTATCACAAACTGCAAATACGGTGTTGATTATAGTGATAAATCTCTTGAGATAAAGCTCGTAGGAATAGAGGGTAAAAAGAGTGAAGCCGTGATAGAGATACCTAAGGGACATAAGTTTTCTTATGCATCCATAAACGCAGGAGCTTCCGATGTAACGATAGATTCACTGATCGTTGAGGATGAGCTTGATATAGATATCGGAGCAGGAGATGTAAAGATAGGCGAACTTATATCAGATGGTAAGACCGACATGGATCTCGGTGCGGGAAATCTTGATATAGGCAGCACCAAGATGAACAATGTTGATATTGAATGCGGAGCAGGAAATGTCGATCTTGCAGGTGTTATAGACGGTGTGCTTAATGTTCAGTGCGGAATGGGAAATGTTTCCATGAAGCTTAAGGACAAGTCAAAGAATCACAACCTGTATATGGAAGCGGCACTCGGAAGCGTACGTGTCAACGGAAAAGAATATGCCGGAATAGTAGACGTAGAAGATGAAAGTGAAGATGCTTATTCGGATTACAATATCGAATGCAGCATGGGAAATATTGATATAAATTTCACTGAGGATTAAAATGATTGTAAAGAAAGGTAGGATAATACTATGAAAGAATTAAGAAAATCAGCAACTAACAGATTGATATGCGGAGTTTGCGGCGGACTTGGAGAATACTTCCAGGTTGATCCCACAGTTATAAGACTGCTTTGGATCGTGTTCTGTCTGATGGGCGGTTCTGGAATTCTTGCATATCTTATAGCAGCGGTTATTATGCCCGAATAAAACAGACAGATCAAAATGATGATAAAACGCCCTCAGTCACTGGGGGCGTTTTACATTATATACGGATACTTCATTTGAAAGAGCGGGATCGTACTCGTACTGTCTGAGACCGGCTCCTCTTAAGAATAGCATCTTTCCGAATACAGAATCGGCCAAAGGGGTGGTCACAAGTGAAAGATATGTCTGATCGTCATGCCTTTCGATGATCACACACCAGCCGTTTAAGTCAGATGCTGCCTCCGACATGAGATATTCGGCATATCCGTTACTGTCTGAGACCATGACCTTATCTATGTGATATGGCTGCTCAGAGCCTCCGTTTATGGTATATGCGGCGTATCTGTCGGCTGATCTTAATATCACAAGGTCAAAACCGTAATCGGTCTTAAGGGTATTTGCATCGCCGCTAAGATCTGAGACCGGTACCTGACTTAAAACGGCACTGAACTGTGACTTGTCAAAGGTTTCTTCGCCCGAGTACATACTAAAGTCGACAAACCAGCCTGAGATCGAGAGCATGTCAGGAGTGATGATGAATTCGGTCGGTGACATCGTATCTGGGAAGAGAAGAGAAAGTATCTTATCTTTTGTCTGTGCATCTATATCTTTATTTGAGAGAATCCTGTCGGCATTGGACCTGTCGTCCAAGAGGAGCTCGTCCATGAGCAAAAGGGTTCCTTTATCGTTCCCGAAGGTTTTAACACACAGCTCGGCAGCTTTATCTCCGCTTGAAGAAAGCATTCTTGATATATTGGCACTTAAGGTCTCATTTGGGGTGACGAGAGATTTTGATACAAAATAACATCTGATACCGCTCTGGCTTCCGCCATCAAACAGTGTTCTTCTTTCGGACTTCTCTTCAAAGAAATAACCGTAGTCCCACCAGCTGATAAGTATTGTGTCTTTGGGCGTGGATTCTCTTATCGATATCATTGTCTGTGAAAGAGCCGAATTCACTATCGGTACCGAATCGGCAAATGACTTATAGGCACCGTAAAGAGCAGGAAACGTCATAAGGATAAAGAGCATTACCTTATATACCCATCTGTCCATCATCCTGCCTTTATCCATCAGTTCGCATATCTGTCCGATAAGGCATCCGGACAGTATGGCGACCGGTATGGAAAACAGCATTATGAAACGCCAGCTCCTGAAAGCCATCACGGATGTAATAAGAAACCATACAGTCAGGAGGACATATTCAAATCTGATCTCACGGGCGATAATGCGTCTTATGATAAGGATCAGCATGACTATTGAGCCGATAAAAGGAACAGTGCCTCCGACTGCATTTATTATCCCGATGTTTGGTCCTGAAAGAACCTTCATCTGGAAAAGACCGGTCAGCCCTCCGGCTATCAGTGCAGGCTTTCTGAGTTCCGATATCGAAACATATGCATTGGGAAAAAGATCATTTACACTGCTTGTCTTAAGGCTCATTAGTCTTGAAAAGGCATCCTTTAGCAGTGAAGGATTATCGATAAATAAGATTATGCTCACAATAAGGACTGTAAGGATCAGATATCTCTGATCTTTGAGAGCGGATTTTTTGCTATCCTTATGAGCGATAATAAATCTTATTAATATATAGAGTATAAGTGAGATTATCAGTACGACTGCAAAGAGATAATAGCTGCTCCATGACAGGATCAGCAATGCATAACTCATTGCAAAAACAAGTCCGAAGATGATGATCCTCTTATATGCGGACTTATCGGAGTCCCCTTTTTTCTTAATGTGCTCTATTGAATCAATGAATATGCAGGCAAGACAAAACATAAGGCCTGAGGTCCACATATTAACCATATCGGTATCATAAAAACCGGGAACGGTGTGTACGAAATAGCCGTAATTAACAGAGGATAATACAGCCGCAATGATAGCGGCAGGAAGACCCTTCAGTCTGTAAGCAAATATGAAAACGGGAATGATGATCAGTGAAGAGATAAACATTCCCTGCCAGTAGATGATCTGATCAAGTGTAACCGATGAAAATTTAGAGAACAGCTTATAAGTATAAACCGCGATATAAGCCATCAAAGGACGGTAACCGTTTGCGGTTCTCCCGTCGGGAGCGTAGCTTAGACTGTCCCAGAAAGAGCCGTCTTTTACGGAATCACCGGGATGCCCGTATTGAAGGATATCCCTGGTCATACGCATATGGTAATAGGAGTCCATTTCGGTAAGAAACGGAGTGCCTTTCTCGGGGTCCATGTATGCTGTGCCCCCGGATCCTGTTACATAGCGGTAGACCGGATAGCGCAAAAGTATGGATACGATGATCAGGGCGATCATTATAAGCGGTATTAAGATGAGCTTTTTATTGTTTTTTCGTACCATGGATAAATTCTAACAGATGGACCTGACCTGTTCAACACGAAGCGTCATTTAAATAGGAAAAGGTTGATATTTCATGACAGCATATTTATAATTTAAATTGGTGGAATATTTTGATTTTCGGCGTTTTAAAGCTGATCTTTTTTTAATAAATTGGAGAAGGTGCGTATGTTTGTTTTTAAGAGAAAAACATTGGTAAGACTGACAAGATTAATGCTTAGTTTTTACATTATGTTTTATTATATGTCTTTCACCGTCTGTGCTGAAGAGAATCCTGTTTCGGACATGATGGTGTCTCAGGCGATCGGGATGATGAACCAGTCCGAACAGTCATTAAACATTACCGATCCGGTTGATATTGTAACTGATCAAAACACGCAGATCATCATAAACGGAACCAATGAGACATTGGACTTGCCTCAGGAAGCAGACAACGAAAACGATACTGTGGTACTTACTTTTAATGCATCCGCAATGAATTCAGTTGCTTTGGGAAATGCTTTAAGAGCAGGAACTTTTGCGGCCGCACCAGGTGCTGCCACATCACCTGTTGATACAAACACCATATATTTTGAAGGTTCTACTACCGGTGAATTAATGCAGATGATCTGTAACAGGAGCGATGAGATCAATAATGCAGATAATACGATCATAGTATTGAACAACAATCTGAAGGCAGACAATGCGGGTTCTGCTTACAACTCACTGTTTGAAAATGCCGGAGTGAACATCAATACCTCTTCTTTAACGATAAACGGTAACGGCAACTGTATAGAGCCGGTTGATTCCTCTTATACAGGAAGCCTGATGTATCTTGACGGAAAAAATTTCGCAGGCGTTAAGAATATTGTTATCGCAAATATGACTCTAAAAGGCGCGAGTGTGACCACAACTGACGATGGAGCATTGTATGTCAAAAACTTCGGAGACAACGTTACTATAACCGGCTGTGAGTTTAGCAACAATTCTATAGAATACGGAGGAGCGCTAAATCTATTAAATGAAAAAGCCATAGATATAAGCAACTGTACGTTTAGCAATAACACTGCAGACCATGTCGGAGTACTATACATTGATAATACCGATGCGCTGACGATAAAAGGAAATTTATTTGCTGATAATGAACTGCAGGATGTGATCCAGATAGAGAATTCGGATTCTGCAGAAGGAGAGATAAATTATAATTCTATCCTCGGAGGTGGGTGTTATATTCCAGATAAAATCGATCCAAGCTATAACTGGTTTGGCAGTACTGAGGAAGATTACCGCAGCAAACCGATCATTGGAGGAGTGGATGTTAACAACTGGATCTATCTGAATATAACTCGCGAGGTGGATGAAGCCAGCGGAAACTATATGATGACAGCCTCTCCGATGATCTATAACAGCACGTCAAATAATATAACACAATATGATACGTGGCAGCTTCCGACTGCGACCCTGGAATGCGGTGCTCTTTACGGAGCAAGCTTTAATAATGGTTCATCAAATATCATAATGCAGGAGAGCGGATGTACGCCTGCTGTGTTTGGAGTGGATACTACGAATTCAACTTATGGCGTCAGAGTCAAAGTATGCGGTACCAATAATGTGTGGGATTATGTTTTCACAAGGACCCTGGATGTGGATTCGAACGGTCAGAGGATCGATTATGTTCCTTCCGGAGAGTATGCTGCCATACCCAAGGAGAATAATGAGGTTGTTCCCCATAAATTACTGGAAAACAAAGACATAACGGCAACCATGAATATATCATACCGGGGAGTGGATAAAAACTGTACGCTTACGGATGTTCCGATACAGTGCACAACTCTAACTGAAGACGGATTGTTCAATATGAGCCTAGCCGACGAATATGTTGCCCGCGGTGATCATAATGTGACCTTTGCCGTTGATGGATTCAAATCGGTTCAGAAGACCCTTCATATCGATAAGACCCATACCTTCATAAAGTGTGTCAACGGTACTTACAGCAATCCTACTGTAAGCAACTCAACACAGGGGCTTACCGGTATCGAAAATTTCGAACAGGGTCAGGGCGGTACGATCAGATTCTATGTAGGCAACTTTTTTGAGGATACCGTTAATGGAAAAATGTATATCATGAACGGTACGACCGATATAGCCGAGACTGACAAGATCCTTAACATGAGCAGCGTGAGCTCATCTAATCAGTTTGCTGAACTTGATCTTAATACACTGAATAAGGGAAGTTATGATCTGGTTGCGGTTTATCATGATGACAGCTCATCTGCGATATTTTTAGACAGCAATTCATCTGCTCAGCCTTTAAGATTCAGTGTAAAGAGCGATGCATCAGCAAGCGTTCTCGGAGGAAACACCACGGTTAACAAGGCTGTCGGCAGCGCATCGTTTGGTCTGAATGCCACTGTTACGGATATGGGAACACCGGGAACCGGCACATGGACATACACAAGCAGCAATGAAGCTGTTGCAACAGTCTCCGATAACGGAACCGTGACTGTCAAAGGAAGCGGTGATGCCAACGTGACAGCAAAGTATGAATCAGATTCCACGGCTGGCAAGGCACAGGTAACCGTTCATGTCATTTCCGTGACGGATCCTGTATTAAAGATGGGACTTGTTTATAACGGCAGTGATCTGACGCTTTTAACTGCGGGAAGTACAGAACAGGGTTCCGGGGCCGTGATGAAATACAGAGTTGGTGATACCGGAGCATTCGATATAAAAATACCAACAGCCAAAGAGGCAGGAAACTATACCGTATGGTATGTGATAGACGGTCAGGATTATACGGATGTTGCTCCTAAGGCTGTAGGAAATGTGACCATTGATCAAAAGACTGTCGGTATTAACTGGAGCGATACTTCATTTACCTATGATGGCAATGAGCATGTGGCAGTTGCCAATATCACGGGTCTTGCAGATACAGATAAGAACAGTGTGGGCGTATCGGTATCGGGTAGCAACAGCAGTGCGGGAACGCATACTGCTACAGTTACCATGCTCACCGGTTCAAGAAGCGGTAACTATAAGCTTCCCACAGACTGCAGCAAGGAATTTACTGTCTCACCGGCCGGCGTGACGGTAACGGTAAACAATGTAACGATCAGATACGGAGAAAGTCTACCTTCACTTTCTGCCAGCGTTACCGGCCTTAAGGGGTCTGACAGTGCGAGTGTCATATCATACACATTTGATCCGATAACGGGTATCGATGCCGGAAACTATACGATAAGTGCAAGCGGAAATACTCTGCAGGGTAACTATAAGGTAAGCTTTGCAAGCGGAATCCTTACGATAAACAAGGCAAGTCAGTCAGCACCCAGTCTTTCTGGTTCTGATGAGACGGGCTACGGTAAGAATGACGGTATGATAACCGGACTTACAAGCGCCATGGAGATGAGCCTTACGGCTTATGATTCGGGTTACGGGACCATTGCGGATCTTTCGGGAAAGAATCTTAAACCGGGAACATATTATATACGTTACATGGAGACTGCCAATTATGAAGCATCTCCTGCAACCGTTATAACGATAAATGCGGCTTTAAAGCCTGCAGGCGGAAACGGTAATGATAAGGTTACGCCGGATAGCGGAAATAATAACAACGAAGGATCGGATTCGAATCCGCCGGAAGGTGATTACGAAACCTTCATGAATGATCTTAAGGCAGCAGCCAAGAAAGGCAGCCGTGCGACGATCGTACTAAACTGGGGTAATTCGCTGTCATATGAGGCTATGCATATACTGGAAGAAAATCCTCAGCTGACACTTATTTTCAACTTTAAATGGCATGGTGTTGATTACAGTGCGACGATCGGCGGAGGAAACCGTGTTATCGCAGTTAAGAGCATTCCCTGGTACGGACCCGATTACATCAAGCTGACGTATGGTGCTACCGTTGGCAAGGTATATACAAGTAGTTTTTACACCGGTAATACGCTGGGTTCTTCGGGAAATCTGAATGAGGGTACCGAAAGATACTATGTTGTAAAGAAGGGTGACAGTCTCTGGAAGATAGCTCACAGGATACTTCATGTAAGCGTTGATTATCTTGTTCAGAAAAACAATATAAGAAACAGAAACAAAATACACCCGGGACAGAAGATATATTATTGATGGTGGGATGCCTATGATCACAATAAGCGTATGTATGATAGTCAAAGATGAAGAGCATTGTCTGGACAGATGCTTAAAGAGTTTAGAGTCCATTGCGGATGAATTCATCATAGTTGATACAGGCTCTTCGGATCACACTAAGGATATTGCAAAAAAATACACGGATAAAGTGTATGATTTCAAGTGGACCGGAAGCTTTTCAGATGCGAGAAATTATTCATTTTCTCTTGCTACAAAGGACTACATTTACTGTGCCGATGCCGATGAGGAGCTTGACGGGGAGAATATAAAGAGATTCCTTACTTTAAAGGAACACCTCCTTCCTGAGATAGAAATGGTGCAGATGTATTACTGCAACCAGCTTGAGAATAATACGATCTACAACTTTGACAAGGAGCTTCGCCCGAAACTCTATAAGAGGTTAAGGCAGTTTGTATGGAGCGAGCCGATACATGAGCAGGTAAATCTGGATCCTGTCATATACGACAGCGATATAGAGATCATACACCGTCCTTCTTCCGTGCATGCCGGCAGGGATCTCGCAAGATACGAAAAGATGATAGAAAACGGCGAGAGCATATCAAAAAGGCTTCTTAATATATACGAAAAGGAACTCTATATAGCCGGAGAACCTGCAAACTATAAGACGGCATATGAGTACTTTGAAAAGCTGTGTGATGATGATTCATTAAACGAGGATGAGCTTTTATGTGCCCTTACGATAGCATTAAGGGCGGCCATCATAACATGTGATTATAAAAAGCAGTTCAAGTTTGCCTTAAGGGGAGTGGCAACAAAGGGCTGCAGCGAGCTTTGCTGTGAGATAGCCGGACTGTTCTATAAGATAGGTGATTATGAAGAGGCAGCCATGTGGTATTACAATGCCGCATACGAGACCGAGCCTTTAATGAGTATAAAGAGTAAAAAGGATATCCCGCTTTCGGAGATAGTAAAGTGCTATGAAAAGCTGGGAGATCACGCCAGAGCAGAAGAGTTTAGGAGTATGATCTGATCTCATACTGCTATCATATTTTCGGGGGGAGAACTATGATATATACAATACTTGAAAAAGACGGATTTGAGGGAATTTTATTTGAGGGGGATGGAAATAAAGACAGGGTTTTGATCGTCATGTCGGGATCCAACGGCGGGATGAGCATGGCAAAGCATGAGGCCGAGTTTTACCATAAAAACGGCATTCCTGCCATGTCACTTGCACTGTTTGGAACAAAACAGACATCAGGCGATCTTTCGCATGTTCCTGTCGAATATGTTGAAAAGGCAGTACAATATTTAAAGGGACTGGGTTATCAGAAGATAGGCATCGACGGGATGTCAAAAGGCAGTGAAATGGCCTTGGTAGCCGGTTCCCTTATTAGTGATATCACCTGTGTCATCGCAAGGGTTCCGTCATATTTTGTGAGCGAAGGATTATCGGGAAAAGGAAAGAAAAAAGGTCCTTCAAACACTTCCTGCTGGAGCTATAAAGGAAAAGATCTGCCCTACGCCGCATATAAGACAAGAACTATAAACATTCTGAAAGTCTTTAAGGAAAACAAGGAATTAAGGATCAGGGACATCAACAGTGATAAGGATGTCACCCCGGACACCGTTATCCCCGTAGAAAGGATAAACGGTCCGATTCTTTTCATATCTTCAAAACATGACGAAGTCTGGCCTTCGTATGAGAGCGCATGTCTTATGGAAGACAGACTGAATTCGCAATCATTTCCCCATGAGCATAAGCATATCGCATTTGAGAACATGAGTCACGCTGCGATCGTTCATCTTCCCTGGGTTTATAAGATGGCTTTTAAAGCGGAAAGACAGCATCCGGATGAATGTGCAAAAGACAGAGAAATAATGAAGAAGGAGATGCTGGACTGGATAAAAAACGTCTGGCACTAGTAAAAATGAAAAGAAAAATATGTTTGATATCACAGATAATACTGCTTGTCTGGTTTTTCCTGGATATGACAGGTGTATATCTTAAGGATTCATATCTTGTAACACGCTCATATAAGGAAGACGGGATATTTTTCATCATATATCTCGTGACGGTGATACTTTTTATACTTAAGGATAAGATAGGCAAATGGGCTGTTTTAACATGGAGCATTATCTGGTTTATAGCTCAGTTTGCAAGTCATGAACTTGTAACGATAACAGGCAACGGATATGAGAATAAGAGTCACTATTTTGCGGGAGCCTTAAAGTGGCTTGAGATCGACGGGGTATATATTCCGGATGTGTACCATACGGTTTTGCATATACTGATCCTCGCAGTGATAATAACAACAATTGTTTTTATATTGTCGTTTAGACAAAAAGATACGGATCATGCATGACATTTCATTGCTGTTTTATATAAGACGGTATCTGTGGAGTTAAGATGAAAAAACTGATCAAGGTTACGGATAGCGCTTTAGAGTACATAAAAAGTGAACCTCAGGGTATGATCAACAAAGAATTGTATATGGAACACGATGAAAACGTTATGAAGATGTTAAACGATTTTTATGAGAAGAGCAGATAAGAAGATCTTTAATTAAATGAACTAGGAAATATGAGGATCGATAGCGTGTTATATTTCCGGTTTTATAGACGATGATAGATCGAGATTGCGGGGGATCATGAATAAAACAAGCATCAAATTAATCCTGTCATTTGTGGTTTTTTTAGCTTCAAATCTGTGGCTTATAGCGAAAGGTGTTACTAAAGGAAGTGCTGGCTTTTTCATATCTCCGGTTGTGGAAGAAACCATCATTTTTATTTTTCTGCAGCTATTTGTGATAATTGTTTACTTTATTCGTCCTCTCACGGTAAAGAAGTCACAATTGATCTATTGGTGTGTTTCCGAAGCAATGGTCGTTGCTACGGTTTGGTTTTGGGGATTTTTAATTGTCGGCCCCATATGGCTTAAATGACACAGATTCCGGTTTGCCAGGATGAATAGTAAGTTGTTTCAGTTTTTAAACAATGATAAATTGTAATTTTATAGATGATTTCAAATTTGGAGTTATTGAGGATAGATAATGACTATTAAAGATGCCTGTGATCTTCTAAAAGATGAACTGTTGGATAACGGTTATGAATACGGTTTTTGCTTGAATGGCATAACGTACAAACCCGATTTTGCCAAAGGCTTTGATGAAGATTTTTCTGATCGGTTATTAACGGAATATCGCGTTCAGGATCCAAAAGATACAATGAAAGCAAAGGTCGGGACTTGCCACGATGCAGTTGTACTAATGAAATCTATTCTTGATGAACATAGTATTTCAAGCAAGATGTGGCTGTTACATGACAGTAAAAACGGAAAGTTTCATACAGTCTTGACATTCTATCTTGAAGAAAAAGTTATATATTTGGAACTGACACCTCAATCCGGAAAGCCATGGTACGGAAAAGAAATGATTTTTGATAGTGATCAGAGCTTTATGGATAGATATTTAGAGGATGGATATGAAGTGATTGATGTCACAGATTCAATCATCGTAGGAGAAGCTCCTGATTTTGTGCTATCAAGAATGGATTAACAAATAGAAATTTGAAAAAAGTGAGAGTTGCAGATATATGGAAAAGTATCCGAAAGTGAACAGGAATGTGTATTTTCTACTTGGTTGTCCATGCGCCGGAAAGACAACTGTCGCAAAATTATTAACTAAAAGGAATAATATATATTGCCTGAGTGGTGATGAACGAAGATTTGATTTTTACAAGCACGCCGATGTATCCAGGCATAAATATATGACAATGGATACATCCGGTTTTTGGCAATGGTCATTAGATGAAATGGCAGATTGGGAAAGAGGTGTTATATCTGAGCAGACACCCATGATAATCAGAGAATTGAACAAGCTTTCCGAAAGCCATAAATTCGTGCTGTTTGAAGGCATGATAGATATAAAATATCTGTTATCAGTAGCGGAGCGTGATCACATAGCATATCTTACGGTTGACAGGGCAGTATGTGAGAATGATTTCTTCGGACGGGACGACCATAATGGGATGAAGTCTTCTATAATGCGTACTGAAGGTATTTCCGAAGAAGAAAAAAAGCGGAGGCTTGATATTAGACAAGAGGCGGCGATAACCGCATTTTATGAAGATGCTCAGAACATGGGACTTCAGTGTTTTTCCAGAGAAGATATTAGTTCTCCTTTGGATATGGCAAAACATATTGAACAGTATTTTGGACTGTGATCGTTCTTTTTGAATCGAATTGACTTTTGAATTACAAATTCCGGTTTGTAGAACGAAACGTTTCAGAATAATAGAGCAGGGGATAAATATGTTATGGAAGCAATAAATGATTCAATAAGCATTAAATTGGCTGAAACCGATGAGGAGTTTTGCGGAAGGGGATATGTGCATTGTACTTCATGGAAAGAAGCTTACAGAGGTATTGTGTGTGATAGTTATCTTGATTCGATGACTGTAGAGGCTTCGACAGCGCGTGCACGGCAGTTTGCGGAAAATACTCTTATTGCTAAGGATAAAGATAAGGTTGTAGGATTTGCAGTATACGGCCCATCGGGAGATGAAGATCTGATAAATGCGGGAGAGGTTGCGGCAATTTATGTCCTTTCAGAGTATTATGGCCAAAAAATCGGATATAGATTGATGAATGAAGCAGTTTCCAGGCTTAGTGATTACAGTACTATAGCTGTGTGGGTGCTTGAAAAAAATGAGAGAGCAATAAATTTCTATCGCAAATACGGTTTTGAATTTGACGGATGCAAAAAGGAATGGGATCTTGGCACACCGGTTTCGATAGTCAGGATGATAAAGAAAGTGAATTCCAAATTGTAGAGAGATTATATTCCAGTTTAATGTACAAAGAGGTATAGAGATTTGCCGGTACTCATAGATTTATTTCTGACTTTCGCCAAGATCGGATTGTTCACCTTTGGCGGAGGATATGCAATGATTTCGCTTATAGAGAATGATTGCGTAGAAAAGAAAAGATGGATAACGCACGATGAAATGATGGATGTGACCGTAATCGCAGAATCAACGCCCGGTCCCATCGCCATCAATTG
>JAEERY010000068.1 GCA_016286035.1 Lachnospiraceae bacterium | reverse complement strand
TTCGAATCCTCTAGCACACGCGATTTTAAGACTTGGAATCCTTGATTTTAGTGGACTTCAAGTCTTTTATTTTGTCGGACCTTGTGTGGATCGTAGCATTTTGATCATCTCGATAAAAAAGTTGCCTACCAATACTATATTATAAAAGATATATATTGAACGTCAAATTACAAAATTACTGGCACAGATATCGATATCTGTGATAATATTATCAAAAGGCAAAGGCGCCTAAAGGTGCTTTTGTCTTTTTGTTTTGGAGGGAAATATATGAAGCCGATCATTGGAATAGTACCATTGGTAGATGAAAAGAAAGACAGCTTATGGATGCTGCCAGGCTATATGGACGGGGTAGAAGAAGCAGGCGGTATTCCTGTAATGCTTCCTTTAACGGATGATAAGGAAATGATAAGGCAGTTGCTTAATACTGTTCAGGGGATACTCTTAACAGGCGGTCATGATGTTGATCCAAAGCTTTATGGAGATACACAGATTGCTGAGTGTGGAGATATATGTAGTGAACGGGATAAGATGGAAAAGGAACTGCTAATACAGGCTTTGGAAATAGACATTCCAATCCTCGGGATATGCAGAGGAATACAGTTTTTAAATGTCTATCTGGGAGGTACACTTTATCAGGACCTTAAAACGCAGCGCCTTTCATATATCGAACATCATCAGTCTCCGCCATATGATATCCCTGTTCACAGAGTGAGTATAAATGAAGACAGCGGGCTGTATAGACTGTTAAATATGAGGTCGATCTGGGTCAACAGCTATCACCATCAGGCTATAAAACAAAAAGCTGAAAGTGTAAAAAGCATGGCTGTATCTGAAGATGGAATAACAGAGGCGATTGAGATACCGGGGAAGAAATTTGTATGGGCGTTTCAATGGCATCCTGAGTTTTCATTCAGAAGGGATGAAAACAGTAAGAAGATATTTAGAGAGTTTGTAAGTCAGTGTAACGAAAGGTGAATCTATGATAAATTATGTATGGCCGCTTATTCTAATAGTATTATCCAATGTGTTTTATCAGGTAAGTGCTAAGTCTGTGCCTGACGGTATGAATCCGTTTGCTTCACTGACGATCACCTATCTGATAGGTGCTGTTGTGGCATTTGTTTTCTACGTTGTGATAAACAAAGATGTAAATTTAATTCAGGAATATCATAAAGCAAACTGGGCCCCGTTTGTATTGGGGTTATCTGTTGTAGGTTTAGAGGTTGGATTCATTTATGCGTTTAAGGCAGGATGGACGGTAAGTACAGCTCAGATCGTACAGGCAGCAATAGTTGCTGTTGTACTGATCTTTGTCGGCTTTGCGATATATCATGAATCCATAACATGGAATAAAGTGATCGGAATAATGGTATGTCTTGTGGGATTGGGACTGATCAATTACAAGTAGCGGAGTGATGTTTACGTTTGAACCTGTAATACAGAATGAAAAAATCAACCGTGGTCAATAGTAACCAGTCGACAAATGTACCTATATAGACAACAACAGACTGGAGTGTAAGAGCAATGTATATTACCCATGATACATTGGCTACATAAGCGATGGCTATTGATGTAAGAGAATAGTCATCTGTCTCTTTGGTCGTTATAGCCTTATATATGATGGGAATGGATTTTGTATAATTCAAAATGTAATATACTGTAACAAAAACAGTAGCGATCAGACTCTTCATATATAATCACCCGTACATTTGATATATGGTTAGATTTTAGATTTACATGCAGTATAAAACAATTACACCATCTGATTATATTTATACTTATTTGGAAGAGGTAATGGTAATATCATTACTTCACAGAGGGGATTCTTGTTGACAAAACAAAATCATTATGATAAATCATTAATATGAACAAGGGAGTTCACAATATGTGAGCTCCCGTTTTTATTTGCAGACAAAGGCGTTTTGCGTATAGCAGAATGCCTTTTTAGGAGGATATGCTTATGAGAACATTAGATACCAATGACTGGATACTCCTAAACAGTATCATCTACAAAATCTATACAATGAGTAATATCAATGAGATGCGTGAACAGTTTCTTGAGCAGATGAAAATGCTTATAGATTATGACAGCGCTGATTTTCTTTTAGCTTCTCCCGATGGTGAGAATAAACTTGTTTCGCCGGTTCTGTTTAACTGTGAAGAGGATATGTCGATCGCATATGATGAGATAGATTACAGTCGAGGTATCCTTTACAGCGGAAAAACTCTCATATACAGAGAAACGGACATTATCGATGATTCCAAGAGAGTAGAGACAGATTATTATAAGAAAGTGTACAAGACAAACAAATGGCATTATTCTTTGCAAATGGTGCTTGCTAGAAAAAAGGAGTTTGTCGGAGTCATAACTTTCTACAGAACTATAGGTAAGGATGATTTTATTTATGATGATATTTTTATCCTGGACCTTTTGAAAGATCATCTGGCATTCAGGTTATATCAGCAGAAGAAGAGCGGAAATCTGATAAGTGAGAAGCTTTCGGTAGCCGGAGCAACAGAAAAATACGGACTCACCCGCAGAGAAGAGACCATTTTGAGGCTGCTGATGGAAGGAAGAGACAACACTACTATATGCGACTCGTTGGTAATATCGGAGAATACTCTTAAGAAGCATATTTTGAACCTGTACCGAAAATTAGGTATAAACAATAGAGTCGGACTTTTCAAAATGATTAGGGAAAAGGATTAAAACTACTTAAAAAGTAGTATGAAAATGGCTATTTTGATTAGTTGAAATGGCATAGACAATGATTTATAGTACTCATATCAAAAACATATTGCGAAGAGTATTTGGCAAGGGAGCTGGCTTAGCACAGTTCCCTTGTTTCATTTCAAGCAGGTATAAACCTTTATAGGAGGATACAGACATGAAAGAGTTAATTATCATTATCAGACCGGAAAAGTTAGAAGATGTTAAGGATGTTCTTGATAAAGTTCACTGCGGTGGTATGACACTCTCAACGGCGATGGGATGTGGTACCCAGAAAGGATCTTCCGAGGGGACTGTGAATGAGATCAAAGGTCTTAAGACCACGATCAATTTACTCCCGAAGATAAAAGTTGAGGTAGTAGTAGCTGATAAGGATGTTGAAAAGGTGATCATGAATATCAGAGAGGTATGTGCGACAGATCATGTAGGAGACGGAAAGATATTCATTAGAAACATAGAAGACGCCATAAGGATTCGTACAGGCGAGAGAGGTGTCAAGGCACTGTAAGCGGAGGTGTTCACATGGGAACAATAGTTGAATTATCAGGTGTAAATAAATTATATGGTTCTAACCATGTGGTAAAGGACTTAAACATATCTGTTGACGAAGGTGAATTCCTTACACTTCTTGGTTCATCCGGATGCGGCAAGACTACAACATTGAGAATGATAGCAGGTTTTGAGGAGCCGACAACGGGATCCATAAAGGTTGAAGGGGAGTCAATCGAGGAAAAGGAACCATTTGAAAGAAATGTTAATACAGTATTTCAGACATATGCACTGTTCCCGCATAAAACCATTTTCGACAACATAGCATATGGCCTAAAGATGAAAAAAGTGCCAAAGGATGAGATAAGACAGCGTGTCTTTGAGATGATGGACATGGTTCAGCTTACAGGCTTTGAGAACAGATATCCGAGTCAGTTGTCCGGAGGACAAAAGCAGAGAGTGGCGATAGCGAGAGCTCTTATAAACAGACCGAGAGTTCTTTTACTTGATGAACCCCTCGGAGCACTTGATCTGAAACTCAGAAAGCAGATGCAGCTTGAGCTTAAGAGATTGCAAAAAAAGTTAAACATCACATTTATATATGTAACGCATGATCAGGAAGAGGCACTTACAATGAGTGACAGGATAGCGATAATGCATGACGGTGTTGTTGATCAGCTGGCCTGTCCCAAAGACATATATGAGCATCCCGCAACGAGATTTGTTGCAACCTTTATAGGAGAGACAAATATCTATGATGGTTGTGTTACCAGTATAACAGAGGGCATCGCCACTGTAACACTTGAGAACGGTGCGGTAAAAGTAAAATGTGATGACAGTTTTTCAATACTGGAATACGCAACAGTATCGGTAAGACCGGAAAATATGAGATTTGACACGAAACCACATGACGGATTTGAACTTGTTGCGGTGGTCAAGGATTTTATATATGTCGGTTCAGTGCTTAAATGTATTGTTTCCCTTCCAAACGGAAACGAACTTAAGATTGAAAGACTATCCGGCCAGGAACTGCCGACTATAGGAAGCAGGATATATCCGTACTGGGAGCCTGAAGACGGAGTACTTATTCATAATGACAGTTATAAGATATTCAAGGCTTTGGATGAGATCAAGCTTGCTTAGTAAAGGCAGCGATTAATACGAAAGGAGTGTCGATGATGAAGAAGAGATCAAAGCATGAATTCAAATCGAATACGATGCCGGCTATGGTAACGGTAGGACCGGTGGCAATACTTCTTTTGTTTTTGGTAGTAGCACCCCTAATATTTGTTGCGGTCATGAGCTTTTGTCAGACCGACGAGTTTTACAACGTGGTATACAGATTTACGGCTGCAAACTATGGCAAACTTGTTTCAACAGACTATTTAAAGATATATGCACAGTCGTTGCTCATAGCATTTGTTACTACAGTGATCTGTGTTCTGGTGGGATATCCGTTCGCATATGTGATAGCAAGGACAAAGAGCAGAAAAAAACAGTTATTCTATATGCTCGTTATCATACCGTTTTGGACAAACTCGCTTATCAGAATATACGGATGGCGAACATTCCTGGGAAACAGCGGATGGTTAAACAAACTGTTAATGACGATCGGATTGGTAAGCGAACCGGTTGAATTTCTCTATAAGACAGGTACCACTGTACTTGGTATGGTTTATTGCTTTATACCTTTTATGGTTCTTCCTCTTTATACAGCAATAGAGAAATTGGATGATAGCCTGCTTGAAGCATCAAGTGATCTTGGAGCAAAGCCTCTAAAGACATTATTTGAAGTGATCCTTCCGTTAACGGCCAGCGGGATATTTTCAGGATGCATAATGGTTTTCATACCGTGTCTTGGCTATTTCTTTGTATCAAATATCCTGGGCGGCGGAAATACGGATATGATAGGTAACCTTATTGAAAGACAGTTCAAGAGTGCAAACAACTGGCCGCTGGGTGCAGCACTTTCAATAATACTCATTCTGGTGACTTTATTACTTGTAAAGATATATCAGAAGCTTGGCGGAGATATGGATAGCCTGGGAGTATAGGAGGCGCGTATGAGAAAAGCAAGAAAAGAAAAAAGAATAAAAAGATTAAGTGTAGCCTTTTGCTCAATGGTATATCTGTTCTTATTTCTTCCTATCTTCGTTGTTGTCGCCAATTCGTTTAATGCAACGACAACCAAACCATATTTAAGCTGGAAGGGATTTTCGTTTGACTGGTATATAAAGCTATGGAGTAACTCATCATTACTGGAATCGTTTGGAAATACCATGATTATCGCAGTATTAAGCACTATCCTTTCGACGGTCATAGGAACACTCGGTGCAGTAGGTATATACAGATATAAGTTTAAGGGTAAAGGGATGATAAATGCTTTTTTATATATTCCCGTAGTGATCCCTGAGATTGTTATAGGCATAGCATTGCTTACGATCTTTACCAACGTGAACATCCCAAGAGGAATGGTGACACTTATATTATCACATGTGAGTTTCAGTGTTCCGTATGTGATATTCAATGTGAGAGCCCGGCTTTCGGGATATGACAAGTCGATAGAGGAAGCAAGCATGGACTTGGGAGCCAACAGGGTAGTTACTTTCTTTGAGATAACTCTGCCGGTTCTGGCTCCCGGAATAGCCGGTGGTGCATTGCTGGCATTTACTCTTTCGATAGATGATGTGATCATCAGCTACTTTGTAAACGGACAGACAAAGACATATCCCTTAAAGGTTATGGAAAGCATTAAAAGCGGTGTTTCTCCGGATGTTAACGCTCTATCAACTTTAGTACTAATAGGTACTATAGGGTTGGTGTATCTGACACAGAGCGGTATCTTATCCGGTAAGCATAAAGAAATCTGACATCAGATTTTTAAGGAGGACAATATTATGAAGAAAAAGATTTTAGCAGTATTGATTTCGTTATCTTTAACAGTTGTGAGTCTGACAGGATGCGGCTCATCAACGTCGGAGAGTGCCTCAAGAGATCAGGGTGAATTAAATCTGTTTGTATGGACAGAGTATCTGCCTGATTCTGTAGTTGAGAAGTTTGAAAAGGAGACAGGTATAAAGGTAAACGTTTCAACATATTCTTCAAATGAGGATATGTTAGCAAAAGTTAAGTCAGAAACTGCAGGCGCTTATGATGTATTAAATCCGAGTGATTACATGGTAGCTCAGCTTATTGCACAGGATATGTTAAAGGAACTGGATTTTGAGAAGCTTCCTAACTTCTCTCATATAGGAGACAGTTATAAGAATCCCACATATGATCCCGGAAATGTATATTCCGTGCCTTACATGGGCGGAGCCGGTGCTATAGCTGTCAACACGGAAAAGATAGATGCCAAGATAACCAGTTATGCAGACCTTTTTGATCCGTCCCTTGAAGGACAGTTAGTTATCCTTGATGACTTCCGTGCGGTTATAGGCATGACATCAAAGGCTATAGGTTATGATCTTAATGAGACTGATCCTGCAAAGCTTTCAGAAGTATCAGACAAGCTAATGGAACTTAAGAAGAATGTAGTTCTCTATGATTCGGATTCTCCAAAGAGCGCACTTATATCAGGTGACTGCTCAGCTGGAATGATCTGGAGTGCCGAGGTGGCAATGGCTATGGAAGAGGTTCCTTCTATCGAAGTGATATATCCTGAAGAAGGTGCATATCTGTTCTTTGATAACTGGGTAGTAACAAAAGAATCTCCCAACTATGACAATGCGATGAAGTGGATCAATTTCATAATGGAACCGGAAAACATGGAGATTGTTTTAAAGGAATTCCCGTACCTTTGTGCAAATACAGATGCCATTGCGCTTATGGGAGAAGAATACAGCGGCAATCCTGCAAAGAATCCGCCGGCTGATGCCATCTCAAAGGGTAGTTATGTGGAAAATCTGGATAGTGCAACGCTTGATATCTATAATGAGATGTGGACAAAACTGAAGGAATAGTAAATATGATTGATCATGCAGTATAGGATTAAAGGCAATGAGGCCCGGGGTGGATATTCTCCGCCCTGGGTTTTCTTTTTAGGAGGTTAGGCTATGGCTATAGATTTTTTGTTTTTAAGTGAAAAAGATATGATAGAAGCGGGAGTTCTTGATGCCAAGGGCTGTGTTGAAGCGATGAGAGATGTTATGAGCCTTTTTGGAAAAGGCGATTTTTTGCTTGGCGGTCCAAAGAATGATGAGCATGGACTTCAGATGAATTTTCCCAAAACAAAGGATATCGAAGGATTTCCGCTTGATAATGGTCCCGACAGGAGATTCAATGCAATGCCTGCCTACCTTGGCGGAAGATTTCATATGGCCGGTCAGAAATGGTACGGTTCAAACCATGCAAATATAAGCAAGGGATTACCGAGATCGATCCTGATGGCAACACTCAACGATGTAGATACAGGTGCTCCGATAGCCTATATGTCCGCCAATCTTTTAAGTGCAATGAGAACAGGTGCCATGCCTGCCATGGCAGCATCTTATCTGGCTAATAAGGATTCTAAGGTCCTTTCGATATTAGGACCTGGTGTTATCAATAAATGTGCTCTCATGTGCTATATGGCTGTTCTTCCAAAGATAGAGAAGATAAAGATAAAGGGCAGTTTTCCGACATCGGCT
Source organism: Lachnospiraceae bacterium (assembly GCA_016286035.1). GTDB lineage: Bacteria > Bacillota > Clostridia > Lachnospirales > Lachnospiraceae > Colinaster. Next base: position 30,791 of record JAEERY010000068.1, on the reverse strand, counting down.
TCAACGCTGTCTATGAAGGCTTTTATAGAAGAAAAGTATCCTCAGATAAAGGAGATCGAGATATGTGAGAGTCTAGAACAGGCATGTCGGGATGCGGATGTTGTCAGTGAAGCCATGTCTGTGACTCCTGATAAAGCCGAGGAGTTTCATCTTAAATGGTTTAAAAAGGGAGCTTCCGTATTTTCAATGGGAAGCTTTTTATACAGAGACTTTGATGAACTGATAAAGACCACAATGGTGGTTGATAATTATGGTATGTATGATAAGTATATGAATAATTTCATCGCAAGAGGACCTGTTGATGAACTCGGGAATAAGCGTGAATGGGTGATCATGGGGATCCATTTTATTCACCTGGTAAGAGAAGGAAAGATAAAAAGAGAACAGGTTCTTAATCTCTGCGATATTGTAAACGGGATAACTCCGGGAAGGAAAACCCATGATGAGATAGTGATGTGCAGCAGCGGCGGAATGCCGATAGAGGATGTTGCGTGGGGATATGACTGTTATAAAAAAGCCATGGAACTTGGAATAGGAACAAAACTTAACCTTTGGGATGAACCTTTCATGAGATAACTACTTAATAAGTGGTATATCAACCACGAAATGAGTAAAAAAAAGGTGATATTAAGTAATTGATGAAGTACTTAAACGGGTGTAGATTGTTTACAAGAAGAGGCAAAAGGGCCACATATAAAGTCCTTTTGCCTTTTACTTTTAGAAAAATAAAAGACAGACATTTTTGATCCTAAGTTTGTCAGGAAGGAAGCATATGAGTTATCCGGCAATCGATTTTTTATTTTTAAGTGAAGAAGACATGATAAAAGCAGGTGTTAAGGATATGGCGGCTTGTATAGAGGCTATGGAAGAAGTGGTCAAATGTTTGAACACCGGAGATTATGTTATGGGTGGTGAGAATCATAACTCGCACGGCAGTCAGGTATCATTTCCCAAAACATCGCCGTTTTCCAACATGCCACTTGATGAAGGCGATGACAGAAGATTCATGGCTATGCCGGCTTATATCGGAGGACCGTTTGATCTTATGGGAATGAAATGGTACGGATCAAACATGGCAAATAAGGAAAAAGGATTACCCAGATCCATATTAACCGTGATGCTAAACGATAAGAATACCGGAGCACCGCTAGCACTTATGAGTGCAAATCTGTTAAGTGCGTACAGAACCGGTGCAATACCCGGGGTCGGAGCTAAATATCTGGTAAGAAAAGATGCAACGGTCTGCGGTATATGCGGACCGGGTGTAATGGGCAAGACCTCACTTGCGGCTATCATGGCAGCGTGTCCAAACATTAATACCGTGAAGGTCAAGGGAAGAGGAAAAGCTTCACTCATGAGTTTTATCGAGTATGTAAGTAAAGAGTATTCGCAGCTTAAGGAAGTCAAGGCGGTGGATTCAGTGGAAGAACTTATAAGAGATACAGATGTGATATCATTTGCAAACTCAGGTTCAACCGATCCTTCGACTTATCCTTTTGTTAAGAAAGAATGGATAAAACCCGGAGCGGTCCTGATAGGTGTGAGCGCATTTGATATGGACTCGAACGAGCTTAAGACATGTTCACTGGTGGTTGATAACATAAAGCTCTATGAGGCATGGGCTGAGGAATTTACATATCCTTCGTTTGGAGCAAATAACATTATAGGATCAAAGTTTACAGATATGGCTTATGAAGGACTTATCGATATGGAGGATATCACAGATCTGGGAGATATCATTTTTGGAAAGAAACCCGGAAGGGTAAGTGATGATCAGATATTTGTATATTCGGTAGGCGGCATGCCGGTGGAAGATGTGGCATGGGGCAAGGTTTGTTACGAGAATGCAAAGAAACTGGGACTTGGGACATCACTCCGACTGTGGAATGAACCTGACATGCATTAGCAGAGTCATCAAAATATATATGAGAGGAGTAAGCGGTTATGGCAGACAGAATAGCAGAGCATCCGATACTTGGAGTACAGGAAAAGGGAAAGATCGTAAAATTCGTTTTTGATGGTATGGAGATAGAAGGATATGAAGGAGAACCTATTGCTGCAGCACTTAAGGCGGCGGATGTGATGGTTCACAGATATACGCAAAAGGAGCACAAGCCGAGAGGTATCTTCTGTGCGATAGGGCGATGCACAGATTGTGTGATGATAGTTGACGGAGTCCCGAATGTACGAACCTGCATTACGCCTTTAAAGGAAGGAATGGTCGTTAAGACTCAGTTTGGTGTATCTGAAAAGCCATTTGATGAGCAGTAGGAGGATTAAGATATGAAAAGATATGATCTAATCATTGTTGGTGCGGGTCCCTCCGGATTGTCAGCAGCCATAGAAGCAGCTAAAAGAGGACTGGATGTTATCGTATTTGATGAAAATGAGAAACCCGGCGGACAGTTATTCAAACAGATTCATAAGTTCTTCGGCTCTAAAGAACACAGGGCAAAGACACGAGGATTCGTGATAGGAAAACAGCTTTTGGATGAAGCCGCGGCGGCAGGTGTGCTCGTTGTACTGAATGCAACCGTGATCGGCCTTTATCAGGATAAAGAAGTTGTAGTAAAGATTAAAGATAATATAAGACATTACAAAGCAGATGCTGTTGTTATCGCTACAGGTGCAGCCGAGAACATGGTCACATTTAAGGGTTGGACTCTTCCGGGTGTTATTGGAGCAGGAGCAGCTCAGACACTTATGAATCTGCATGGTGTATTACCTGGAAAAAAGGTCTTGATGCTTGGTTCGGGCAATGTTGGTCTTGTTGTTTCATTCCAGCTTCTGCAGTGTGGATGTGAAGTGGTAGCTTTGGTTGATGCGGCACCCAGAGTCGGTGGATACGGAGTACATGCAGCAAAGGTGGCCAGGACAGGTGTTCCGTTTTACCTGTCGCATACGATAGTTGAAGCTGAGGGTGATGAGTGGGTTACAGGAGTTACCATCGCTCAGATTGATGACAAATTCAATTTTATACCCGGTACCGAAAAGCATTTTGATGTTGATACAATCTGCCTGGCAGTCGGTCTGTCGCCGATGTCACAGCTTCTTAAGATGGCCGGAGCCAAGATGGAGGATAATCCCAAAAGAGGAGGTCAGGTTCCCATATGTGATGAATATGGAAGGACATCCATTCCAGGTGTATTTGTGGCCGGAGATGTATCAGGTATAGAAGAAGCATCTTCAGCGATGATAGAAGGACGTATGGCCGGAGTTGTGGCTGCTGAGTATCTCGGATATATCGATATGGAATCTATGGAAACTGAACTTGAGGTAATGGAAAAGGCACTTGACGGCCTCCGCCAGGGTATGTTTGCTCCAAAGAACCGTGGTAAAGCAATAGAGAAGACAGACGAGGGAATAGATATTTCCATGAATCTTCTAAAAAAAGGATACGTTTCAGATGACGAGATCGAAAGATATCCTGGTGTGACTCACAAGAAGGGAGTTCATCCCGTTATCGAGTGCACTCAGAACATTCCTTGCAACCCGTGTCAGGATGCCTGTCCCAAGAAATGTATTTCTATCGGAAACAATATCACATCGTTACCGATAGTTGTAAAAGATAGTGAATGCATCAATTGCGGCATGTGTGTTGCCAGCTGTTCGGGTCAGGCCATATTTTTAGTGGATGAGGACTGCGGAGACGGGACGGCTACAGTAACCCTTCCGTATGAATTCTTACCACTTCCCGGAGAAGGAGAAAAGGGTATAGCGCTAGGAAGAGACGGTAGCGAAGTTTGCAAGGCAGAAGTGGTATCAGTTAAGAGTGCAAAGGCTTTTGACAAGACGAATCTGTTAACTATGAGAGTACCCAAGGAATATGCGATGAAAGCAAGGTTCTTTAAGGTTTTGAAATAGGAGGAGAGGTTATGAACAGTGTTAATGACAGATCGAGAGATATAGGTCCTTTTGTACCGGCTCCTGACGATGACATGCTGATATGCCGTTGCGAAGAGATAACAAAAGGTGAAATAAGACAGGCAGTTCACGACGGTATGTGGACTATCACAGAGATAAGAAGATACTTAAGGGCAGGAATGGGATTATGTCAGGGACAAACCTGTTCAAGACTGGTAAAGGGGATAGTTGCAAGGGAGCTTGGGGTTTCTCCGGCTGAGATAGAACCGGCAACAAGCAGAGTTCCCATGCGTCCCATAGAGATGCGTGTCTTTGCAAATGAAGCAAAGGAGGATGGACATTATGAAGAGTAACGCTGAAGTAATCGTTATCGGTGGTGGAATAATAGGTAACTCCGCAGCATATTATCTTGTTAAGAGAGGCCTTAGTGTGATCGTTCTTGAGGGTAGCGATTTTATAGGAAACGGCGGTTCGAGCAGAAATGGAGGTGGCGTAAGACAGTCAGGACGAGATGTAAGGGAATTACCGCTTGTGATGTACGGTATAAAGAACATCTGGCCAAAGCTTTCAGAGGAACTGGAAACAGACTGTGAATACCATCAGGACGGAAACTTAAGACTGGGAAAAAACGAAAAGCATAAAGAGATCCTCACAAAACTCGCAACAAATGCTCAAAGCTGCGGACTGGATGTAAGAATGATCGATGCCAAAGAGGTAAAGAACATCAATCCGTATCTTTCAGATGAAGTCACATGTGCAAGCTGGTGTCCTACAGACGGACATGCTAATCCACTGACCACAACCCTTGGATATTATAAGATGGCCAGAAGGCTTGGGGTAAGGTTTATATCGGGCGAACATGTAAAGGAACTGCGTATGGTCAAAGGAAGAGTAAGAAAGGTCATATGCGAATCAGGAGATATATTTGAAGGAGAGAACATCCTGGTGGCAGCAGGCTTTGACAGCAGAGCCATCCTGGGAACTGTCGGAGTTGATATCCCGATGACCAGATCTTTGCTCGAGTGTCTTGTAACGGAAGCAGAACCACATATGTTTGATCAGATGTTAGGAACAGCGGAGGCTGATTTCTACGGCCATCAGACAAAGCATGGTTCATTTGTGTTTGGCGGTTCTTCTGGTTTTGAGGGATGCAATAAGGATAACGGAACACCGATATCATCATCCAAGACAGCGCCATGCATATGTCGCGGTATCATGAAATACTTTCCTGATCTTGCTGATGCGAAGATAGTAAGAACGTGGGCCGGATGGAGTGATAAATGCGCAGATGGAGTTGCGGTAGTAGGTGCTGTTGATGAGGTGCCGGGACTTTATACTTCATGTGCCATGTCAGGACATGGATTTGGTATAGGACCTGCAGCAGGTCATCAGCTGGCTCAGCTTATTGCGACTGGCAAAACAGATGTGGATCTTGGCACATTAAGATACGACAGATTTAAAGCAAAGATATAATCTGAGCAGGAGGAGTATGCATGAACAATTATGAATTTTGTGTCCCGACTGATATAAGATTTGGTAAGGATCAGATCGAATGTCTGAGTAAGGAAATAAAGAAATATGGTAAGAAGATACTGATGGTATACGGCGGCGGGAGTATAAAGAGAACCGGATTATACGATAAGGTATATGACATACTGAAGGGCTTTCAGATATATGAACTTCCCGGTATTGAGCCCAATCCGAAGCTTTCCTCGGTAAGGAAGGGCGCAGAGATGTGTAAGAAGTACGGTATAGATGTCGTATTGGCTATCGGTGGAGGAAGCTGTATTGATGCATCGAAACATATCGCATGTGCAGCCTTTTATGATAAGGATCCATGGGATCTTGTGCTGGATAAAAAGAAGGTGACCAAGGCTTTACCGATATTTACGGTTCTTACTATATGTGCGACAGGTTCGGAGATGAATCCGGGTGCGGTGATCAGTAACGAAGATACAAAGGAAAAACTGGAGATTAATCACCCCCTGCTGTATCCGAGATTATCTGTATGTGATCCGACTTATTTATTTACACTGCCCAAGAGACAGACGGCAGCAGGTACGGTCGATATAATATCTCATATATTTGAACAGTATTTTCAACCGAATGACGGAGCTTATATCACAGACAGATTAAGTGAGGCAGCTCTGAAAACATGTTTTAAATACGGACTGATCGCCTTAAAGGATCCAAAAAACTATGAAGCAAGATCTAACCTGATGTGGACGAGTTCGATTGCACTTAATCATTTGCTTACATTTGGTAAAGGCGGAGCATGGTCTGTTCATCCGATAGAACACGAACTGTCAGCATTTTATGATATCACTCACGGAGTGGGACTTGCCATCCTGACACCCGCATGGATGAGGTATGTTCTTAATTCTCAGACTGTGAAGAGATTTGCCATGTTTGCACGTAATGTATGGGATCTTGAAAGATCGGATGATTATGAGGCTGCAATAGCAGGCATAAATCTTACAGAGCAGTTCTTTATTGAACTGGGATTACCCGGAACACTTTCTGAGATCGGAATAGATGATTCGAAGTTTGAACTTATGGCATCGGAAGCGGTCAGAACAAGCGGACTGTCCACAAGAGCATATGTAAAACTTGATACCGAAGATGTTATACAGATATACAGAAACTGTCTATAACAGAACCGGTGATTGAAAACCGTTTGGATCAAAGATTAAGGTTAACTTCAAAAAACACTGGTATGCAGAGGCTATATATGATAATATAAACAAAAGGCAAAGGCGCCATTATGGTTGCTTTTGCCTTTTTTATTTACGGATTACGGGCTTTGCAGCACATGACAACTTATGATAAGTAAGGTGGTTTAGGAGAGGAGATAACTTATGAATGGTTTTTTAGAACAGTTGGAGGCTGTTAACGGCAAAGTGAATGGTTTTGTATGGGGACTGCCCATGTTGATCTTGCTTGTCGGAACCGGAATAATAATGACGATTCTGACGAAATGTTTCCAGGTGTCTCATTTTAAGCATTGGATCAAGAACACTATCGGAGGTATCTTTAGTGATTCAAAAGTCACCTCCCATACAGCAAAGGAAGATATGCAGATATCGCAGTTCCAGAGTCTTTGTACCGCTCTTGCAGCTACCATAGGAACCGGTAATATAGCCGGAGTTGCGGCTGCCATAGCTTCAGGCGGTCCGGGCGCCATATTCTGGATGTGGATAGTGGCATTCTTCGGTATGATGACCAACTATTCTGAGAATGTACTGGGTATCTATTACAGAAGGAGAAACGAGAAAGATGAGTGGTGCGGCGGTGCCATGTACTATCTTAAGGACGGCCTGGGTGCAAAAAAAGGATGTAAACAGATAGGAGCAGTACTTGCGGTCTTATTCAGTATATTCTGCGTTATCGCTTCTTTCGGAATAGGAAACATGAGCCAGATAAACTCTATTGCAATAAACATGGATTCAGCATTTCATATCCCGACTTATGTGACAGGCATAATACTTATGATAATCGCAGGACTTGTTATCGTTGGCGGACTTAAGAGAATAGCTTCAGTAACTGAAAAGCTGGTTCCTTTTATGGCTGTTATCTATCTTATAGGTGCGATCGCTGTACTTGTTGTGAATTTCGGCCAGGTGGGAGCAGTATTTGGCGCTATCATCAAAGGCGCATTCGGTCTTAAAGCTGTTGGAGGAGGAATAGTAGGAAGCGGAGTATCCTTTGCTATTCAGTGGGGAATGAAAAGAGGCGTTTTCTCAAATGAAGCAGGTCTTGGTTCATCGGTAATGGTTCATTCGAGTTCCAATGTAAGAGAACCCGTTGTTCAGGGAATGTGGGGTATCTTTGAAGTGTTCGCTGATACTATCATAGTATGTACTCTCACGGCGTTTGCTGTCTTATCAAGCGGACTGGTAGATCTTAATACAGGAAAAGTGATATCTGAAAATGTTTCGACAGCACTTGTTGCTGAAGCCTTCTCAACCGTTTTCGGAGGATTCGGTTCCGCTTTCATAGCTATAGCCATTCTGTTCTTTGCTTTTTCGACCGTACTCGGATGGAGTCAGTACGGAGGCAAGGGCTTTGAGTATCTGTTTGGCAGGAAAGCAGTAAAGATATATCAGATATTGTTTGTGGCATTTATACTTGTCGGAGCAACAATGGATCTGGCCCTTGCATGGGATCTCTCTGACACGTTTAACGGTATGATGGCAATTCCAAACCTTATAGGTGTACTTGCACTCAGCGGCACCGTGATGAAGATAACAAAAAACTATGTAGACAGAAAACTTAAGGGACAGGATGTTAAGCCTATGTTATCTGCCATTGACAGTATTCAGGAACTGCATGAAAACGAAATTTAAGTAAACGGCGGTATGTAGAGCGGTCTTCATTCATGCTAATTCTTTATAGAGGAGTATGTGATATTTAAAAATTAAAAAAAGATATTGACAAAAGAGACATTGATGTCGCATAATTTAAAGCGACAACGGTGTCTCTTTTATTGTGAGGTGATCAAATGTCGAAAAAAGGTGAAGAAACCAAAAGGATGATAATTGCTGCTGCTGTTGAGCTTTTTGCGCTCAAAGGTTTTAAGGATGTATCCATGTCTGATATCTGTGAAAAAACAGGTTTGAGCAGGGGAGGACTGTACAGGCATTACTCATCCACATCAGAGATCTTCAGTCAGATCATCTCAGATGATCATTCCTTTGATGAACGGATAAAGAATAAGGAGAGTGCACTGACTATCTTAAATGACAGCATGGACGTACTTGAAAGCGAGATTAAAGACAGTGCGGGTTCATTAAGCCTTGCGATCTATGAATACGCAAATCTGGATGAGAACAGTACTGAATTTGCAAAGCTGTTGGAAAAAGCCAAGAAAAGATGGCAAACCCTTATTCAATACGGTATTAAGACGGGCGAGTTTAACAGGGTCGATCCGGAAGCCGTATCGGAGATGATACTTTATTACTACCAGGGTATCCGAATGTGGTCCAGAGTGATGAACATAGGAAATAAACCTGCAAAAAACTACAGAAAGAACATAGTTGATCTTTTAACGAAAGGAAAATGAAAATGAATATAAAACTTGTCAGACCGCAGATAGAACATAAAGAAGCAGCTCGTGAGTTTAAAAAGGAATTTTTTGATAACGGTGAAAGAGTCATCAACGGGAGCGAAATGCTTGATAACATTAATTCATATGAGGAGTGGCTTGACAGTGTTACAGCCAATACGTCTCCCGAAACGGTAAATCCATCTTGGGTTGTAACAGACACTTTCTTTGCTGTTGATGAAGATGACACAATAGTAGGGATCATAGACCTAAGACATGAGCTTAATGATTTTTTAAAGGATTTCGGAAACAGTGGTTACAGTGTTCGCCCGACAGAGAGAAGAAAAGGCTATGCTACGAGGATGCTTGGACTTATTGCAGATGTTGCAAAAGAAGCCGGACTTGATTCATTACAGCTTGGCGTTGAAAGGAGCAATGAGCCTTCTATAAAAACAATATTAAAGAATGGCGGTAAGTATGAGCGAAGCTTTGAGTTTGAAGGAGAGATTGCTGATATTTATCGGATCACGTTTTAAAACGTTAGTATAAAGACACTTTGTTGCACTTGGCAGCAAAGTGTTTTTACTTGAACTTTTTAAGATATGTCCTTATGCTTCCTTATAAGACAAAGAACTATGATCACATATATCACATTGATCAAGCATACCAGTACCGTTCCGAATACGGCATTATAAGTCAGCGGATTATCAATACTAAAACCGGTCAGATACAGATTGGTCATGTTGTTGATCATGTGCATCGCTGAAGATGCTTCCAGGCCATGAGTTACATATGTGATGATGCCGAAACAGATAGAGACCACGATGATCTGAATGGTTCCGTAAATATCATAATCATGAACGAGTGTGAACACTATTATCTGAGTTATAAAACCTATAAGCGGAAGTTTTGTCCAGGAACCGGCAGTCTGCATGACAAATCCTCTGTAGACATACTCTTCGGCTATACACTGGACAGGGACTAACAGTGTATAAAGAATGAATCCGGCAACAGTGAAATATATAGGGGCTGATATACCGCCTCCGATAGTATTTGAGAGTGTTAACGGGATCGCACATACAATAAGGGATATCAGGGTGAATCTGAAAAAATCTTTCCAGTTCCAGCGATCATTTGTGGAAGAATAGGATGAAAAAGGACGGTCCTTAACTATCTTTGCGGCGATCATAAGTGCAGGTAGCATGAGGGCCTGTGTGCCGATCTGGATTAATGCACCCGACGCACTAAAAAGATTATATCCTTCTTTTTCTCCAAGGATGGCAGCAGCGACAACGTCGCTGTCTATGCCGGAGAGCCTCCCGACAATAAGAGTGATCACATCTTTTGAAAACTTGAATAGAAACCAGAATATAAGAAAGAGCACAAGGACAATGAGTGGCTTATACCACTTGTATGAGTCAAAAGTTCTCGGATATGTTATATAATCGGGTTCTTCGTTAGCTGAGTTTTTTAAAAAATCCATGTCATTTCCTTTTACACTGAAATTCTTGTAATAAATTATATCATATTATGCTGTTTTATTACGGTTACGATATTAAAATCAATATGATACAAACATAAAGTGTATGAAAAGATATCTAAAAATGATATAATATTCTGTAAATATTTTTTGGGGTCATAGATATGGTTGACAATCCGTATAGGATGTTTTGGGGGATAACTGTATGTATGTTGGGGATAAGATAAATGCCGATATTCGCAGTCTGTTCAGGACAGCGTCGGATGAAAAACTTGATAACGGATCATTTACGGACATCTGTGAGAATCTGGGAGTTGCCAAGATGTACTATGACATGGATCTGGGAGGAGAGGATCGTTACAGAGATCATCGCTCTGGAAACCTTGTCATGGCCGAAAAGGAAGAGAACAATAAGATCATTCTCTATGACAATGGAGAAAAGACCGATCTTAAGATGACATATCCGTACTATTATTACGGTGCGGAGTATGTTCATGCATATATAGAGTTTAAAGAGGGAATCACAAAAGAAGACATAGATGAGGATCTTTTCCAGTTTCTGGCCGATCTTATCTATATTCTGGTCAGCAGAAGAAATATGCGTCTTATGCTGGATTATGCCGAAACTGTCGATGCTCTCACGGGTATACCGAACGTGGTGTTTATGAAGAGACAGTTCGAGCAGATAACCCAGGTGATCCCGCCACACGAGTTTTTGGTTCTCAGGGTCAATATCCAGAACTTCAAATACATGAATGAGGTCGGAGGTTCCCTGTGTGGTGATGAGGCAATGATAAAGTACTCGCGTATGCTTGTTCATCTTATTGATGATGACGAGGGAGTATGCCGCCTCGGCGGAGATAACTTTGCTTTTTACATTCACAGAGAGCATATAAACGATCTTGTGAATAAACTTAACAATGTTGTACTGACGGATCTTAAAAACGCACCGGGAAGATCTTTTGAGCTGATGGCATGGATCGGTATCTCGCAGTTAAAGGAAGGTGAGAACAAGCCTTTCGGACAGCGTCTGGGAGAAGCATCAAGTGCGTGTGATATAGCAAAGGGTCAGCTTAAACAGCAGGTTGTATATTTCGATCAAAGAATAGTTAGCATGATCGATCACGGTCATGACATAATCGCGATGTTCAGGCCTGCGATCCGTAACAGGGAATTCCATCCGTTCTTCCAGCCAAAGGTTGATATGAGGACAGGAAAGCTTGTCGGTTTTGAAGCTCTTTGCAGATGGATACATGAGGGGAAATTCATATTCCCGGATCAGTTCATACCGATCGTTGATAAGGCTGGACTCATACCGGATCTTGATATGGCGATATTTGACAGGACTTGCGCGTGTATCAAAAATTGGAAGGATATGGGATTGAATCCGCCCAGAGTATCTACCAACTTCTCAAGGAAGAATCTTTTTGTCCAGGATATAGAAGAAAAGATACTGGCTACGATACGTGAAAACGGACTTACTACCGATGATCTGGAGATAGAGATCACCGAGAGCGTTAAAGTTGAAGAGTATGACCGCCTGATAGAATTTGTCAATTACCTTAAGAAGAACGGGGTTCATATTGCAATTGATGATTTCGGTACAGGCTATTCATCGCTTTCATTAATACATAATGTTGATGTTGATATAATAAAGATTGATAAGAGCTTTGTCGACCGCTTGCTTGACGATGACAGATCACGTGTCCTTTCACACAGCATCGTAAGCATAGCCGACAGGTTGGGAATAGAAACTATAGCTGAAGGTGTAGAAACACACGAGCAGGGGGAGACGTTGTTAAAACTGGGATGTCACGTTGCACAGGGATATTATTACGGTAAGCCCGTTGACTATGATGCAGCAACGATGATCATAAAGAATTCCGCATTTGAGCCGATAATCATTTGATGCATAAAGGGATTGTTTAATGAATTTAGATGCTCTTGACAATGTCGCAATGCTAATTACCACAATAATCGGATTACTGATAAGCCTCTTTAGGTATATAGAAAAACCTAAAAGAGGCTATTTGTGCATCTCAATATACTTCATGGCACATCTTTTAAGCGATTACTACTGGGTAACATATACGCTCGTTATGGGCGAGAGCCCTGATGTATCGGAATTTGTGGCGTATTTCGGATGGAATACCGCTTTTGTGGCTTTGTTCATTTCGATTCTTTTATTACGTGCACCAGAGTCAAAGCGATATTTCAATATCCTGATGCTTTTACCCATCCCACTGAACATAGCACAGTTTCTGCTGTATATAACATACGGCGGTATCTTTAACAATCTCTGGCAGTGTACTCTTATCACACTTATTGTGATTGGCTGTATGCAGAGCATACTCTACTATCTGAAGAATAAAAAACAGGGAGCAAAATTCCCGCATTATGCCGTGATACTGTTTGGCTTTTCGCTTTCTGAGATAGGCATGTGGACATCATCATGCTTTGATTATGAAAGCGATGTAATGAATCCGTATTACTATTTCGGACTGATCAACTATTCTCTGATCGTATTTTTGCCATGGGCTGCAAGAAAGTTCTATGAGTCTCAGGGAAAGGAAGAACACGAGAAGAGTGCAGTTGAGATGAGATCACAGCTTCTTTTGCAGACAATAGTTTCCATCATAATGCTGGCATGCTGCGTCGGCGGTTTTTATCTGGCCAACTGGATGAAAGGACTTTTACCTCAAAGTTCTGAGGGACAGAATTCCTATAAGATCATAGTCGTGATGCTATTCATCATTTCGGTGATCATGGTTGTGCTTATACTGGCTGTGATATACATCATAGCAACACGTTATAAGTCTGACAAAGAAGGAAAGAAGAATAATGTTTCTATCAAACGAGGCAAGTTCAATCTTATCTTTACCATACTGATAACGCTCATACTTATGATCTTTCTGGTTGTATATAACTCGAAACTGTTTTACAGAGCATCAGTTAAGAGCATATATGAACTTGGAGAGGGAAATGCGGAAACAACAGCGACCGATCTGGAAAACTACCTGTCGGTTTCTCAGTCAACACTTAATGTAGTAGCAGACACTGTGGAACTCATGTATAAAAACGGAGATGATCAGGAAAGGATCTTACAGTATCTTACGGTTCAGACAAATTCGCTGTTTGAGAGTTTCGATGAAAACTTTACCGGTCTGTATGCATATGTGAGAGGGGAATATATGGACGGTTCGGGCTGGGTTCCTCCCGAAGATTACAGGGTTGAATCCAGAGACTGGTATAAAGAGGCGGTAGAAGCGGACGGCAAGACGATAATAGTATCACCTTATGTCGATGCGCATACCCATGATGTTGTTATCACGATATGCAGACTGATAGATGACGGAAAGCCTCATGGTTCTTATGAGCAGCGTAACGTGGTCGCACTGGATGTAATCGTCAATCATATCCAGGATGTTACTGAGAAGGTCGATATTGGCGGAAAAGGCTATGCCATGATCGTAAACAGTGACGGATTTATCGTGTCTCATAAGGATTCCGAGCTTAGAGGCAGGAATTTCAATGAAGTATTTAACAAAGATCTTCTACCTACGATAGTCTTTACCAGAAACGGTATGATCAATTCCGTTGTAAATGGTCAGGAATGTACTCTGTTTGTCAACGAGGTAATGAGTCAGTGGTATGTCGTTTTGGTCGTTAATGATGCGGATCTTTTGGAAGATGCAAGATCGCAGCTTATCGTCAATATAATAGTATCGCTTACGATATTCGCATTCATATCATTTGTATATTTCCTGGGCTATAAGAATGAGCAGGCTTATGGAAAGAAGATGGAAGAGTTAAGCGTCAGCAAGCAGAAGAAGGAATATGAGGCTGAGGTTTTGCGACTTGAGAAACTTGCTGCTGATGAAGCCAACAATGCTAAGAGTAAATTCCTTGCTGATATGTCTCATGAGATAAGGACTCCGATAAATGCGATACTGGGTATGAATGAGATGATCTTAAGGGAATCTGTCAGCAGCAGTATCCTTGAGTATGCAAGAAACATAAAGAATTCCGGAAGAAACCTCCTTCAGCTGATAAACAGTATCCTTGATTTCTCAAAGATCGAGGACGGAAAGATGGAGATCATCCCTGTACGCTACAATGTAAGTTCACTCATATCGTATCTGATAAACTCCATTCAGGAGAAAGCGGATGCAAAGAGCTTAAACTTTTTTGTGAATGTTGATCCCAAAATACCTTCGGAACTGTTCGGAGATGATACACGTATCAATCAGATAATCCTAAATCTTTTGACTAATGCTGTTAAGTATACGCATGAGGGTTCAGTGACTTTGAACATTGAAGCTAAAGAGCGTATGTCTGATAAGGTAAAGCTGTATGTCGAAGTAAAGGATACCGGTATCGGCATCAAAGAAGATGATATGGATCGTCTCTTTGAATCATTTGAGAGACTGGATGTTACAAGAAACCGTAACATTGAGGGTACGGGTCTTGGAATGTCAATAACCACAAGACTTCTTGATCTGATGAACAGTGAGCTTCATGTGGATAGTAAATACGGAGAAGGCTCGATATTCTCATTTGAGCTGTGGCAGAGAATAGAAAATGAGGAACCTATCGGGGAGTATAAGATGATCCTGCCTGAAGAGGAGGATGAAGATTCTTATAGAGAATCATTCCATGCTCCGAAGGCACATATCCTCATTGTCGATGATACAAAGATGAATATCACCGTTGCCGTAAGTCTGCTTAAGAAGACTCAGATCAAGATCGATACGGCATTAAGCGGTGAGGAAGCTGTCAGTCTTGCGGATAAGAATGTTTATGATGTCATACTTATGGATCAGCGTATGCCCGGTATGGACGGAACACAGACGTTATTTAAGATAAGAGAGCTTGAGAGCAAAAATAATCTTACTACACCGGTCGTCTGTCTTACTGCTGATGCGATCAGGGGTGCAAGAGAGCATTATATCTCTCAGGGATTCAATGATTATCTGACAAAACCTGTGGACGGCCGTTCGCTTGAGAAGACTCTGATGACCTATCTGCCTAAGGATAAGATAGAAAAGATCACTCCTTCGGTTCACACTAAAAACACCGAACCTGTAAAGAAAAAAGAGCCTGTCTTTGATGCAATAGAAAAAGTCGGAGTCGATACCGTAAAAGGCATGGGCTTTTGTATGAAGAATGAAGAGGTATACAAGAATATACTGACCGAGTATGTAACGGAGTATACGGATCGCAAAGCCAATATCGTGAAATATCATGACGATAAGGACTGGGATAATTATTCAATATATGTTCATTCTTTAAAGAGCTCTTCGAAAACAATAGGCGCCATGGAACTCTCTGATATAGCCGCCGGACTGGAAAGCGCAGCGAATGATAAGGATGAGAAGGTCATTGAAAGAGACCATCAAAAGGCACTTGATATGTATGATAAAGTGGCTCTGGCTATAAAAGATGCAATGGGAATATCTGATGAGTCCGCTACCGAAAAGATCGATGATGGGGACATCCTTGAATTTGCTCCCGAAGTCTGATAAACGGCTTTGATTTTTATTGATATGTAAGGCGGCGGTATGTTAAGATGATCGGTGAGGGGACTATTATAACACGTGCGGGAGGTGTACATTATGGCATGTTTTTTGGTACCTACTACTGAGGCTGTGATCACTACTATAGCAACTAAGGTGATCAAGTCAAAAGAGAAAGAAGAAACAGTGGAACTGTCTATGGAGGACGGTTCAGTTGAGAAGATGACTAAGATAAGTTTTTCGACCAAACTGGGATGGCTCAATAAGCTTTTATGGGGAGGATCTGCTCTTCTAGCATTTGAGCATCTGTGGCATGGCGAGGTTGTTCCGTTCTTCCCGTTCCTTACCGCTGTAGCGGATGGCGAGACGGCAGGTATGCTAAAAGAGATGGGGACAGCCGGAGTTTCGATGGCAGGTCTGGTTACGTTGATATGGTGTGTTATGCTTGCAGTTACTTCTGCAATGGAGAAGAAGGCATTAAGTGCTGATAATGTTGCAAAGGAGGGCGTATAGAGTATGACACTTCTTATAACAATATTTGCTGCGGTCATCTCCACTGCGATCTGGTATAGAGGAGAACAGTCAAGAGAGATGAAAGTCGGTGCTCTTTGCTGGATGTTCTGGGGTGCTGCGCTTATGTGGATGATAGATGCGATCTTCGAATATGCAGAGCTGGGTGCAGAATTCTTTGCTCCCGAACCCGCTGACATGATCAACGATATTTACCTTGGCTTTTCAGTGATCGCACTTGCTTTGGTCATTTGGCTTGTGATACTGCTTGTCAAGGATCCGAAGGGTGTTGTGAAAGCATCATTGTTTCAAAGGAAATAGATAAGTTTAAGGGCTCTGTGTGTAGCAGAGCCTCTTTTAATATCCGGAGGGATCAAATGAAAACAAGGATCAGAGAACTGCTTGAGGCTGTAAAGACCGGAGATATATCGGTTGATGAGGCTCTTTTGGAGATAAAGAAAGAACCGTTTGATGATATCGGATATGCCAAAGTGGATCATCACAGGACAGTCAGACAGGGGATGCCGGAGGTCATATACGGTGCAGGAAAGACTTCAGACCAGATCATCGGCATTATAGAGAGCATGAAAAAGAATGCCCAGGAGACCATCCTTATAACAAGGCTTAATGAAGAAGACGCAGTAAAGATAGGCTCGGTTTATGAGCTTGATTATCATAAAGATGCAAGAGCAGGGATAATAGGAAAGCTGCCTGATGTAAACGGACTTGGCAAGATCGTTGTGGCAACCGGAGGAACCAGTGATATACCTGTAGCTGAAGAAGCAGCACTCACGGCCGAGGTTCATGGAAATGAAGTAATAAGACTCTATGATGTTGGTGTGGCTGGGCTTCACAGACTTCTTGCTCATCTGGATGAGATCATGAGCGCAAGTGTGGTCATAGCGATAGCCGGAATGGAAGGCGCACTGGCAAGCGTGATCGGCGGACTTGTGGACTGTCCGGTCATAGCAGTGCCTACAAGTGTGGGATACGGTGCTTCTTTTGACGGATTGTCAGCTCTTTTATCAATGCTCAATTCCTGTGCATCCGGCGTGTCGGTAGTTAATATCGACAACGGATTTGGAGCAGGATATCTTGCGAGCATGATCAATCATATGGAGGTTAAGAATTGAAAACTATTTATCTTGATTGCAGTATGGGGGCAGCAGGAGACATGTTAACGGCCGCACTCCTAGAACTGATACCTGACAGACAACAATTCATTGATAAGATAAACGGGCTTAACATACCCGGGATAAGTATAACCGCACAGGAATCAATAAAATGCGGTATAAAGGGGACTCATGTTTCGGTAAAGGTCAACGGTGAGGAAGAATCGGAAGATATGCATCATCACCATGATCACGACTATGAGGAGCACCATCATCACGATCATGGGGAACACCATCACCATGACCACGAGGAGCATCATTACCACCATCATCACAGCAGTCTACATGATATAGAGCATATCGTTGAAGATCTGAATGTTTCTGATAAAGTAAAGAAAGATATCATAGCTGTATATTCTCTGATCGCTGAAGCAGAGAGCCATGTTCACGGAATGCCTGTCACGGATATACATTTCCATGAGGTTGGAACTATGGATGCTGTGGCAGATGTGACAGCAGTCTGCATGCTTATGGAGATACTTAATCCTCAAAAGGTAATAGCCTCGCCTGTTCATGTGGGGAGCGGCAGTGTCAGATGTGCGCATGGGGTGTTGCCTGTTCCGGCTCCGGCTACGGCATATATACTAAAGGATATACCGATCTACGGAGGAAAGATACAAAGCGAGCTATGTACCCCTACAGGTGCCGCACTGCTTAAACACTTCGCGAGTCAATTCGGTGATATGCCTGTGATGCGTACCGTTGCGATCGGCTATGGCATGGGTAAGAAAGATTTTGAGGCAGCAAACTGTGTGAGGGCGTTTTTTGGTGATACACAGGATGATTCAGATAAGATCGTTTTATTGGAATGCAATCTTGATGATATAACGGGTGAAGAGATGGGATTTGCTCAAGAGAGACTGCTTGACGCAGGAGCACTTGATGTGTTTATGACATCCGTTCAGATGAAAAAGAACAGACCCGGTATCATGCTTACCGTGATATGTAAAAAAGAAGATAAGGATAAGATGGTGGATCTTATATTCAGATACACCACGACTTTAGGGATACGTGAGAACACAAGTTATCGTTATACGCTTTCCAGAAAGACTGAGAGCGTTGAGACACCGTTTGGCGAGGTCAGAAAAAAGGTATCATCCGGATACGGAGTAACAAGAGAGAAATACGAGTATGAGGATCTGGCTGATATTGCAAAGAAGAAAGGTATCAGTCTTTCGCAGGTAAAGGATCTTATATGTCAGAAGGATTATCAGGAATAGGCAAAGGAGAATCCGGAACGGATCGTACGTATATAGCGATAGATTTAAAATCGTTTTATGCGTCGGTGGAATGTATATCAAGACATCTTAATCCTCTCAAAGCCTGTCTGGTCGTTGCTGACCCCGACAGGACTGAGAAGACTATCTGTCTTGCTGTTTCGCCTGCCTTAAAAGCATACGGAATTCCGGGAAGAGCACGTCTTTTTGAAGTTGTGCAAAAAGTAAACGATACCAACCGGATCAGGAAAAACAGACTGAACGGTAAAGATTTCTCTGGAAGCTCATCAGACGCCGATGAACTTGCCGCTAATAAGAATCTGGCCATAGACTATATTGTTGCGAAGCCTAGAATGGCTGAGTACATGAGCTGCAGCACAGCTATATATAAGATATATTTAAGATATGTCTCATCACAGGATATACATGTTTACTCCTGCGATGAAGTTTTTATCGATGTTACGGCATATCTTTCAACGTACGGAATGAGTGCCAGAGAGCTGACAAAAACGATAATAACCCAGATAGAGAAGGAGACAGGTATAACCGCGACGGCGGGAATAGGAAGCAATCTCTATCTTGCGAAGATAGCCATGGATATTGAGGCAAAGCATATCCCGATCGACAGTGACGGTGTGCGTATAGCTGAACTTAATGAGCGTTCTTACCGTGAAAAACTCTGGTCGTACACACCTATATCGGATTTCTGGAGGATAGGACCCGGAACCGCAAAGAGACTTGCACATATGGGTATATATACCATGGGTGATCTTGCCAGACATTCCGAATATGATGAGGATGGCCTGTACAAGGAGTTTGGAGTAAATGCAGAGCTTATCATTGATCATGCGTGGGGATGGGAACCCTGTACGATAGATCTTATCAAGTCATACAAGCCTGAGACAAATTCGCTTTCCTTGGGACAGGTGTTGCAAAGAGGCTATGATAATGAAGAGACAGAGGTTATCGTCAGGGAGATGACGGAACAGCTTACACTTGAACTTGTTGAAAAAGAACTGGTAACGGATCAGATGGTCCTTAATATAGGCTATGATTCTGTCAGCTTTGATCCGGAAGACAAAAAAAGCACATATAAAGGCGAAACTACCGTTGACCGTTACGGTCGTATAACACCGAAACATGCCACCGGAACTGTTAATCTTGATTTCAAAACTTCATCAACGATGATGATCACTGACGCGGTTGTCAAACTGTACAGAAGTATCATAAATCCTGAACTCTTAACCAGACGTCTGAGTGTTGTTGCATGTAAAGTGACACCGGAGTCACAGATATGCTGGGAGGATTCACAGTACGAGCAGCTTGATCTTTTTACCGATTATGAAAAAGCGGACAGAGAAAGAAAAGAACTGGATGAAAAACTCGCAAAAGAAAGGGCTTTGCAGGAGGCTACGATCCAGATAAAGAATAAATTCGGCAAGAATGCCATATTAAAAGGCACAAATTTCAGAAAAGGATCGACTGCCATGGAAAGAAACAGGCAGATAGGAGGTCACAGAGCGTAAATGGGAAACTACGATGATATAATAGACCATCCGCATTATCAGTCAAAAAAGCGTCCTCAGATGACTATGATCAACAGGGCGGCCCAGTTTGCTCCTTTTGCGGCACTCACGGGTTATGATGACGCGATAAGAGATGCTACCAGACAGATAGATGAACAGGAAACTGATGATATCACTCATGTCAGCGATATCTGATATGGTGATTTTACTTGTTTTTCGACCGTTATCATGTCATAATTGTTAAGATAGAAATTATATCCATGGAGGGTAATTAACGTGTGTGGAATAGTAGGATATGTAGGTGATAAGCAGGCCGCTCCGATATTGCTCGCTGGACTGTCTAAACTTGAATACAGAGGATACGATTCGGCAGGTCTTGCCGTTAGAAACGGAGACAAGCCCGTAAAAGTCGTAAAATCAAAAGGAAGGCTTTCAGGACTTGCTGAAAAGACCAATGACGGAAAGGCTTTAAAGGGCGAATGCGGTATAGGTCACACCAGATGGGCAACCCACGGTGAACCTTCAGAGACCAATGCTCATCCCCATGTAGCTGATGACGGAACCGTTACAGCCGTACATAACGGAATAATCGAGAACTATCAGGAACTTAAAGAGAAGCTCATAAGACATGATTATGAGTTCTACTCACAGACAGATACCGAAGTAGTGGTAAAGCTTATTGATTACTATTACAAAAAGTACAAGGTTGGACCGATAGATGCTCTTGCAAAGACTATGGTGCGTGTACGTGGTTCGTATGCCCTCGTTGTAATGTTTGCCGATTATCCGGGTGAGATATATGTTGCAAGAAAAGATTCTCCCATGATCATCGGCGTAAAGGACAAAGAGTGCTTTGTAGCCAGTGATGTTCCCGCTATCCTTGAGTATACCAGAGATGTTATCTATATCGATAACCTTGAGATGGCCAGACTCTCAAAGGACGGAGCAGTATTCTATAACCTCGACGGTGATGTCGTAGAAAAGGAATCAGAGCATATCGACTGGGATGCAAAGGCAGCCGAAAAAGGCGGCTTCGAGCATTTCATGATGAAAGAGATATACGAGCAGCCCAGAGCTGTGGGAGATACCATGGAATCGGTGCTCTCGGACGGAAAGATCAACCTTGAGACAATAGGTCTTACGGATGATATCATCAAGGATATCTCAAGCATACATATCGTAGCATGCGGATCCGCATATCATGTCGGAGTAGCAGCTCAGTATGTGTTTGAGGATATGGCACGTATCCCTGTAAGGGTTGAGCTTGCCAGTGAGTTTATATACAGAAATCCATTGCTTGATGAGAAGGAACTTGTTATAGCCATATCCCAGTCGGGAGAAACGGCCGATACACGTTCCGCTATAAGGGAATCGAAAGCAAGAGGTGTAAGAACACTTGCTATCGTAAATGTTGTCGGAAGTTCCATAGCAAGAGAGTCAGACAATGTTTTCTATACCTTAGCGGGTCCCGAGATAAGCGTAGCAACGACCAAAGGATATACAACACAGCTTGTGGCTTCGTATCTTATCGCCGTTCAGTTTGCAAAAGTCCGCGGAAAGATAGACGAGAAGCAGTATAATTACTATATAAGCGAGTTAAAGAGTCTTCCGGAGAAGATCGGAAAGATCCTGGATGACAAGGACAGGATACAGTGGTTCTCAGCTAAATTTGCAAATGTAAGGGATGCATTCTTTATAGGAAGAGGCATAGACTATGCAGTTTGTATGGAAGGCAGCTTAAAACTGAAAGAGATATCTTATGTTCACAGTGAAGCATATGCAGCCGGTGAACTTAAGCACGGAACCATAAGTCTTATCGAAGACGGCACTCTTGTAATAGGTGTTGCGACTCAGAACGATCTGTA
The DNA here is from genome assembly GCA_016286035.1 of Lachnospiraceae bacterium. GTDB lineage: Bacteria > Bacillota > Clostridia > Lachnospirales > Lachnospiraceae > Colinaster. Next base: position 8,597 of record JAEERY010000068.1, on the reverse strand, counting down.
TGAAAAGATAATAAGCAACATGCAGGAAGTAAAGAGCAGAGGCGCATATCTGATGGGACTTACAAGTTACGGTCATTATGAGACAGAGGATACCGCAAACTTTACCGTATACGTTCCTAAGATCGATGAGCATTTCGCAGCATGTCTTGCGGTCATACCGCTTCAGCTGCTTGGATATTATTTCAGTGTTGCACGCGGAAATGATGTTGATAAGCCGAGAAATCTGGCAAAGAGCGTTACCGTAGAATAGACACGAAAAGACACAGAATAATAAGGATACAAAAAAGAACATCTGAAAAGATGTTCTTTTTTATACTGCCATGTTGATCAGACTTACCTGACCGTCAGCACTGCTGTAAATATATCTGTTTACAAGCCTTGCTTCCTGACTGGCTGATGTTGCTATATTCGCAATAGGAGTACCGGCAGATTTAACATACTTACTTGTGTCAATCTGCGAAGATAACTGTAATCCTTCCTCCGAAAATGATACGCTGTCTGTTCCCGTGATCCTTTCGGTGGGAACGTGTGCCATATAATCATGCGGACGGAAGAATGTACCCGGTACTGCATTTGTATTATAATCCGCTTTAATATACATACTCTCTTACCTCAATCCCTTGAGTAACTGGGACCGTGCCCAGACACTTCCTTGCAATTACATAATATAATAGAATTTGTAAATAAAAAATGAACAAAAAGTACAAACATATTCATACACTACTACACTAAAGCGTACAGAATTAACAACATACTGCCCGAAAGTACCATAAAAGAGCGGTGTTTTTGGGTTTAAAAGTGGTACCGGCATATAGTATAATGGTTATAACTTATAAACTTTTTGATATCAGACAGGAGAGTATATGCAGATAAGTTACAATGTAGAGGGAAATAAAACTGTAGAGTTCAACAATAATGTCGATTATTGTATCGGGACAGGAAGAATGGGACTTGCGCTCCAGAAGGAATATATGGAGCAGTTAAAAGAAGTCCAGGAGAATATAGGATTCAAACATATCAGAGGACACGGTATTTTCTCTGATGATATGGCCATATATCATGAATACAAGGATGAGAATGACAATATAAAGGTGGAATACAATTTCACTTATCTTGATCTTGTAATGGATAACTATATGTCTGTCGGCATCAAACCGTTTATCGAACTCGGATTTATGCCGAAAAAACTGGCAAGCGGTGAACAGACGATATTCTACTGGAAGGGGAATACTACACCTCCGAGGGATTACGGCTTATGGTGTGATCTGGTGGTTGCCACACTAAAACATCTGATGGACAGATACGGAAAGGATGAAGTGGTAACCTGGCCGATAGAGGTTTGGAATGAGCCGAACCTTCCCGGATTCTGGAAGGATGCTGATATGGAGGAGTACTTTGTTCTCTTTGAGAATTCCTTTAATGCCATAAAGAATCTCGATGAGAGGTTTAAGGTCGGAGGTCCTGCCATATGCGGTGTTCAGGATGAGAAGTACATGACGATGTTCATGGATTTCATATCACAAAAAGGAATCAAGATTGATTTCATCACCAGACATCATTATACTTCCGAGGTACCGGACTTTAAGGGACATTACGGATATATCAAACTCGTGGAGCTTAACGAGAGTCTTAAGACTTTAAATGATTCGCGAAGGATAATAGACAGTTATCCGCAATACAAGGGCATTAAGATGCATATCACCGAATTTAATACCTCTTATATAGCGAATGCTCCTATACATGATACGAACCAGAATGCTGCTTATACGGCATCGCTCCTTGCAAGACTCGGGGAGACTTCGGAATCATACTCGTACTGGACTTTCGGTGATATATTCGAGGAGATTGGAGTGCCCTATACACCTTTTCATGGCGGATTCGGTATGCTGGCAAACCACAGTATCAGAAAGCCTACGTTTTATGCATTCAAGTTTTTTAAGATGTTGACGGGAGACTGCGTACTCAAAGAAAACAACTGTATCGTATGTAAAGACGGTGATACGTATAAGGGAGTCATATATAACAGCAATATTCAAAGGACAGGAGAAAAGCTTTCGCTTGATCTTGAATTTGAAGCAGATCAGGATCAGTATTCGCTCATCAGTCAGATAGTGGATGAGGATACATGCAATCCTCTTAAGCTGTGGCATGCTATGGGAGAGCCTTCATCACTTACAGATGAACAGATAAAGCTGTTAAAACAAAGCGACAAGCCTTTGGCGGTTTCCGATATACTGAGTTCAAAAGACGGGAAAGTGAAAGCAAGCTTTGATGTGAATGAGTTTGGGCTGGTATTCTTTGAACTTAAGCCCTACAGGATAAATCCTGACAGAGGATATGATTATGACAGGGTAGTATCCTGACCCATCCATATGATATAGAAAAAACAAGTCGGTAAGATGATCACTCTTACCGACTTGTTGCGTTAGATGTTTTCTTTTATATATATCTCGATGTCTGTATAGTTTATTTCCTGAGGTGTCTCGCCTGTCGTCAGATAATCAAACAGCATCTGAAGAGGCTTGGTACCCTGAACATAGGGCTGCTGACAAACAGTGGCTTTTATCACATCATTCTTTATCAGTTCGACTGTACTTGGAACCTTATCATGGGCTACGATTATCATATCCTTGTGTCTGCCGGTCTCAATGACTGCCCTGCAGCCGCCTTCGATGGCTCCTGCCGTGAAGTAAAGAGCGTTTATCTCGGGATGTTCGGAAAGCATTTTGTTCACGACCGTGTAACAGGTGACATCATCATCGTTATTCCATACCGTATCAACAATATTGACTGAAGGAGTTTTTTCCATATACTCTTTGAAAGCCTCAATCCTTTCGGTGTGACACAGTACGCTTGGAGCTCCTCCGACAATACCTATATTAAGGTGACCCTTGTGGTCAAAAAGCTTCATGAGACCCGCAACTGTCTCTCCGCTCTTGCGATAATTGCTGCCGACGTAAGCAATACGGCTGCTTGAAGGAAGATCCGAATTGAAAGTAATCGTCGGTATACCTTTTTCACGGAGTTCGTCGATCTTTCTTACTACACCCTCCTGATTCTGAGGAGCGATAGCCAGTGCGTTGATACCCATCTCAACCAGATCGTCTATGGCGTCTATCTGATCTTTTTCGTTGAAACTGGGAGTTGTTTTGATAAATATATCGCAATTATAACAGCTAAGCTCGCTTTCTATGTCATTAAGCCCTTCCTTGACATCATCGAAGAACGGATTGTTTGTTCCGAACATGACAACACCGAGCTTAAGATTCTTTCTCTGAGCCGATAATACTATACCTGCTTTGTTGGGTCTGTAGTCCAGAGCCTTTGCTATCTCAAGTATTCTCGCCTGAGTATCGGGATGTACACCGCCTCGCTTGTTTAGTACTCTGTCAACGGTTCCTCTGGATACACCTGCCAGAACGGCAATTTCTTTAATGGTTGGCATCGTAGATTCCTTTCATTTTTTGTGATGTGCCCGAATAACAAATATCATATTACAACAATTTGTCGTTACATTGCAATATATGAGACTATGTGATAAATGCACAAGATAAAAAATATATATTTGGCAAAAACGACAAAATAAAAATATTAATATTATGCAGTCTTGAAAGATTTACGCCGCCGTTTTATTATGAAATGGTGTACGGACACTTTATGAACATCCGTATGCGAATGATTTTTTAGGAGGAAATTTATGTACTATATCGGTGTAGATCTCGGAACATCGGCAGTAAAACTGCTTCTTATGGACGGAAAAGGAACGATAAAGAATATCGTTTCAAAAGAGTATCCTTTAAGCTTCCCCAAGCCGGGCTGGTCAGAACAGAATCCCGAGGACTGGGACAAGCAGGTTATGGCAGGCATCAAGGAGCTTATTGCCGGAGTTGACGGCAGCGAAGTTGCCGGAATCAGCTTTGGAGGCCAGATGCACGGACTTGTTATCCTTGACAAGGATGATAATGTTATACGTCCCGCAATCCTTTGGAATGACGGCCGTACAACAAAGGAGTGCGATTATCTTAACAATGTGATAGGAAAGAACAAACTCTCAGAGTATACGGCAAATATCGCTTTTGCCGGATTTACAGCTCCGAAGATCCTTTGGGTAAAGGAGAACGAGCCTGAGAACTTTGCTAAGATCGCAAAGATCATGCTTCCCAAGGATTATATTGCATATAAGTTATCCGGAGTTCATTGTACAGATGTTTCGGATGCTTCAGGAATGCTTTTGTTCGATGTTAAGAACAGAACATGGTCAAAGGAGATGTGCGAGATCTGCTCTGTAAGAGAAGATCAGCTTGCAAAGATATACGAGAGTTACGAGACAGTAGGAACAATCCTTCCCGCAGTCGCAAAAGAACTCGGAATATCTGAAAACTGCAAGATAGTTGCTGGAGCCGGTGACAATGCGGCAGCAGCTGTAGGAACCGGAACAGTAGGTGACGGTGCATGTAACATCTCGCTTGGTACAAGCGGAACTATATTTATATCATCAAAGAATTTTGGCGTAGACAGCAACAATGCGCTTCACTCATTTGCGCATGCTGACGGAACATATCATCTTATGGGATGCATGTTAAGCGCAGCAAGTTGTAACAAGTGGTGGATGGATGAGATCATCGGAACCAAGGATTACGCTGCAGAACAGAAGAGTATCGAAAAACTCGGTGAGAATCACGTATTCTTCCTTCCTTATCTTATGGGTGAGCGTTCTCCGATAAATGATCCCATGGCAAGAGCTACATTTACCGGTATCACGATGGATACAACGAGAGCAGATATGACTCAGGCAGTTCTCGAAGGCGTTGCATTCGCACTCAGAGATTCGTTTGAAGTAGCAAGAAGCTTAGGCGTTGACATTCAGAGAAGCAAGATCTGCGGCGGCGGAGCAAAGAGCCCTCTCTGGAAGAAGATCGTAGCAAATGTTCTTAATATAAAGATAGATGTCATTGAAAGCGAAGAAGGCCCCGCTCTTGGCGGTGCTATGCTCGCAGCAGTGGCAAACGGTGAGTATGCAAACGTTCAGGCAGCTGCAGATGCTATCGTTAAGATAGTAGATACGGTTGAACCCGATGCAGAACTTGTTGCAAAGTATGAGGCAAGATACCAGGAGTTCAAGAGAATCTATCCAGCACTCAAGCCCGTATTCAACGCATAAAAAGAAATACCAACTTATAAAGGAGGACAGCAATGAAGATTCAAAATGTAACCGATGCGGCTTTCTCTAAATACGGAAAGATCGTAACCAATGTTGATTTTGCTCCTCTTGTGGAAGCTATCAATGCAAGCACACCCTTACCGGATGATGTGGCTTATGAGCCAAGCGTGGAAGTACTCGAAGCAACAAGCGTTTTCGAAGAGCTCCGTGTAAAGACTTACGGTGAGATGCCTATTCAGATCGGCTATTGCAACGGACATAACAGTTCAATGAGCCTTGCTGAATACCACAGAGATTCTGAGATCAATGTAGCTGCTACCGATGCGATCCTTATAATCGGAAGTCAGCAGGAACTTATTGAGGGTGGAAAGAAGGTTGACGCTGACAAGCTTGAAGCATTCTTCGTACCGGCAGGAACTGCCGTTGAAGTATATGCAACAACGCTTCATTATGCACCTTGCGGTGTTGACGGCGCAGGATTCAAAGTAGGTATCGTACTTCCTAGATTCACGAACTTCGATCTTGAAAACAAGCATGAAGGCGGAGAAGACGATCTTATAACAGCAAAGAATAAATGGCTCATACCATTGAACAAAGAGATTACATTATAATTATAGGAGGAATTCACACATGAAAAACATTCCAAAGATTAAATTAGGTATCGTAGCAGTAAGCCGTGACTGTTTCCCGGAGTCACTTTCGGTTAACAGACGTAAGGCTCTTGTAGATGCCTACAAAGCAAAATATGATGCAGCAGACATTTATGAGTGTCCTGTTTGTATCGTAGAGAGCGAGATACATATGGTCCAGGCTCTTGAAGATATTAAGAAGGCTGGATGTAATGCACTTTGCGTATACCTCGGCAACTTCGGTCCCGAGATATCTGAGACACTTCTTGCAAAGCACTTTGACGGACCTAAGATGTTCTGTGCAGCTGCAGAAGAGACACAGAATGACCTTTGCGGCGGAAGAGGCGATGCTTACTGCGGTATGCTCAACGCAAGTTATAACTTAAAGCTTCGTAACGTTGGCGCTTACATTCCTGAGTATCCTGTAGGTGATGCAGAGGATTGCGCTAAGATGATCAATGATTTCATCCCTGTTGCAAGAGCACTCGTTGGATTAAGCAACCTTAAGATCATATCATTCGGTCCCAGACCGCTTAACTTCCTTGCTTGTAACGCTCCTATCAAGCAGCTTTACAATCTTGGTGTTGAGATCGAAGAGAACTCAGAACTTGACCTCTTCGAAGCATTCAACAAGCATGCCGGTGACGAGAGAATACCTGCTAAGGTTAAAGAGATGGAAGAAGAGCTCGGCGCAGGTAACAAGAAGCCTGAAGTTCTTGCTAAGCTCGCTCAGTATGAGCTCACACTTCTTGACTGGGTTGAGGAGCACAAGGGATACAGAGAGTATGTTGCTATAGCTGGTAAGTGCTGGCCTGCATTCCAGACACAGTTCGGATTCGTTCCCTGCTACGTTAACAGCCGTCTTACAGGAATGGGTATCCCGGTTTCATGTGAAGTTGATATCTACGGATGCCTTTCAGAGTTTATCGGTACCTGTGTATCAGATGATATCGTAACACTTCTTGATATCAACAACTCAGTACCGAAGGATATGTACAAAGAGTCTATCGAAGGAAAATTCGATTACAAGCATACAGATACATTCATGGGATTCCATTGCGGAAATACATGCTCTAAGAAGCTTGCATTCCACGAGATGAAGTATCAGATGATCATGGCAAGAGCACTTCCCATCGAGGTTACAAACGGAACTCTCGAAGGTGATATCGTTCCCGGTGACATCACATTCTTCAGACTTCAGTCTACAGCTGATGCAAAGATCAGAGCATACCTTGCAGAAGGTGAAGTTCTTCCTGTTGCTACAAAGTCATTCGGTGGCATCGGCGTATTCGCTATAAAGGAAATGGGACGTTTCTACCGTCACGTTCTTATAGAGAAGAATTATCCTCACCACGGTGCAGTTACATTCGGTCACCACGGAAAGGCTCTCTACGAAGTATTCAAGTACATCGGAGTACCGATCGAGGATATCAACTACAACCAGCCGGCTTCTCTTCCTTATATAACAGAGAACCCCTTCAAATAAGAGTTGGATCTGACATAATTTAATATAAAAAATTGACCGAGCGGCATTTTATTTAAATTGCCGCTCGCGTCTTTATACAAATTGCACAACAAATTAAGAAATTCTTAAACATTTTTTCAACAGTCGCAATTTCTGCATAGTCAAAAGCAATAAATGTAAAGCAAATTGCTACAAATACAATATAATTATAGTTGTCAGCTCGTAGTTTAACTATCGGTTGGCAGAACTTCAAATTCATTATTAATAGGAGGAAAAAAAATGAAGAAGTTAGTTGCTTCTGCATTATGCGTATGCATGATGGCAGGAATGCTTGCTGGATGTGGTGATACCGCTCCTGCAACAACAGACACAAGTAGCACAGATACAGCTAGTACAGATACAGCTGCTCCTGCTACAGACGAAAAGACAGAAACTGCTGCTCCTGCAGCAGAAGGCGATGTAGTACTTAATGTTTGGGCTTTCACAGATGAAGTTCCGAACATGGTTCAGAAGTACATCGACACACATCCGGATTGTGGATTCTCTTTCACATCTACAATCATCGCTACAACAGACGGTGCTTATCAGCCCGCTCTTGACCAGGCACTTGCAGCAGGCGGTGCAGACGCTCCTGATATCTATGCAGCAGAGTCAGCATTCGTTCTTAAGTACACACAGGGTGATGCTTCTCAGTTCGCTATGCCTTACGAAGATCTCGGTATCGACGTAGCTTCAGAACTTAAGGCAGCAGACATCGCTCAGTACACAGTAGATATAGGTACAAGACCTTCTGACGGCAAGCTCGTTGGACTTGGTTACCAGGCTACTGGTGGTGTATTCATTTATCGTCGTTCAATCGCTAAGGACGTTTGGGGAACAGATGACCCGAAGACAGTTGGCGAGAAGATCGGTGCAGGCACAAACTCATGGGATACATTCTTCAACGCAGCAGCAGAGCTTAAGGCTAAGGGCTACGGAATCGTATCTGGTGACGGTGATATCTGGCACGCAGTTGAGAACAGCTCTGACAAGGGTTGGATCGTAGATGGTAAGCTTACAATCGATCCTAAGAGAGAAGCTTTCCTTGATCTTTCTAAGCAGCTTAAGGACAACAAGTATCACAATGATACTCAGGACTGGTCTGATGCTTGGTTCGCAGATATGAAGGGTGAAGGCGCTCAGGGTATCCTCGGTTTCTTCGGTCCTGCATGGTTGATCAACTACACACTCGCTCCTAACTGTGGTGGTGAGAAGGTAGGCGAAGGCACATATGGTGACTGGGCTTGCTGTCCTCCTCCGATCGGTTTCTTCTGGGGTGGTACATGGGTACTTGCTAACAAGG
>JAEERY010000067.1 GCA_016286035.1 Lachnospiraceae bacterium | reverse complement strand
TGTGAACAATATATCCGGAATTATCGAGCGATCTATCGACGAACATATTCGTGCGTATATTCGAATTCCGGATGGGTATCGGTATAGAGAAGAGAAATAATTCCAATTTGTAGAGATGACTGATCGGAAGTTATCTCGGAAGATAATTCGGAGGCCGAGAAAAATCCCGGTCTCTTATATTTTTTTACTTAACTATGACGTTAAATTTAGTGACAACACATGAGTGGTCACCACTTTGGTCACCATGAGGTAGATGCTGCAAAGCCTGATTTTTCGCTGTTTTTCGAGGTTTTTCGACTCCCCAAAAGTTCGACTCCCCGATGTCTCATGATCGTGAGAGGCTTCAGATCCAGTATTTATGTGGATTTGAAGTCTTTTTTTCATAAATAAATGTTTGTTACATATTGTGTGATATTCTTCACATGTATTTGTGTCAAATCTAAGCAAAATTGCTATTTGAGGTTATTGAGGAATGCATTTGAAACAAGATGAACAACACAGAAATACCATAAATAAGGCTATTATTTCTACGCTTTTATGTTTTATTCTGCTTACAGCGCTCTATTATATGTTGCTTCAGCATGAACTGGCCGGAGATAAAGAGCGATACGGTTATATTGCCAGGAATCAGGCTGAACACATCATAACTACGATAGATTGTGTAATGTCGCGAACAAATACGCTCAAAACCATGGTGAAGGAGAACAACGGGGATACGGCCTGGTTTGATGATGTTGCCGAAGATATATACGTATCTGTAAAAGAGGAAACAGGTATCTCGCTTAAGAATTTTGCCCTTGCTCCAAAAGGCGTTGTATCTGAAGTCTATCCGCTTGAAGGAAATGAAAAGCTTATCGGGTTCGATTTCTTGGATACAAGTCGTGAGGGTAATCTTGAGGCAAAAGAGGCATATGAAAACAGCAAGACTATACTCACAAACCCATTTGAACTAGTTCAGGGAGGAATTGGTATGGGAGGCAGAGCACCGGTTATCCTTCACACTGAATATAGCCATTCACTTTGGGGGCTTGTAACGGTTACTATAGATTTTGAAAATCTGATGGAAGTGATCGGACTTAATAACCTGAAAGGCATGGGAGTAGATTATTCGCTGTCATATATAGATCACGAAGGCAACGAACAATTCATGTATGGAGCCAGTGATCTGGGCAATGATGCGGTAAAAACACAGTTTAACGTACGTAATCTTACATGGGAACTTGCAGTAAAACCGAGTAAGGGATGGATCTCAGGTGGTGATGTTGTTTTATCTATGCTTATAATTCTGATAATTTCATCCTTTGTCGGTGTTATAACCTATATGATGATGAGGCTTCAAAATATTAATTCATTATTGCTTCACATATCCACAACGGATGCATTGACCGGATGTAATAACCGAAGAGCTTATGAGGAGAAGATCAAGGAACTATCCTCTAAAAAAATAGATGATGATTTTGTATATGTATCAGCAGATCTGAATGGGTTGAAACATATCAATGACACTAAAGGACATGTTGCCGGAGACGAAATGATATGCGGTGCGACATACTGTTTGAAAAATGGGTTTGGTCCCTATGGCAGTTTGTACCGGACCGGTGGTGATGAATTCGCCGCATTGATAAGCGCTAAAGAAGAGGATCTTGCAGGGATCGTTGAGAATCTGAACTCAATCGTCGATAGTTGGAGAGGATGCAGCGTTGATAAGATATCTGTCTCGATCGGATATGCTTCGCATCGTGAGTTTCCTGATAAGACAATTTTGGAACTGAGTAAAATCGCTGACAAAAAGATGTATGATGTAAAACAGGAATACTATAAGACTCATGACAGAATGAGATGATAGTCTGTCAACGGGGAGATATTATGGCTGATAAGAAAGCACTGATAGTAATAGATATGCAGAGTGATTATCTGTGTGAAAACAGGAAATCTATGTTTTCATATAATACAGACAAACTGGTGAATTCAGTAAATGATGCTATAAGACTTTATAAAGAAAAAGGATATGATATTATCTATATCAAACAGGTGTTCCAGGACATTATCACAAACAGGTGGTTCATAGGATTTACCATTAAGGGAACACAGGGAGCAGAGTTATATGAAAAGTTAGATGTGGTCTCAGATCATGTCTTTGAGAAGTATTTTTCCAATACATATACATCCAAACCCTTCAGAGAATATATGGAAAGAGAAGGATATGAAGAGGTTGTTTTGTGCGGACTGGATGAATGCGGATGTGTCGGCGCAACGGCAAAGGGCGCTGTAAAAGCAGGTATGAATACATATATGCTCACAGATTGCATAGGACGGCGTTTTTCCCAGAATAAAGTGAACAGGATGAGGAATAAACTGGGAAAACTTGGAGTTAAATACATAAATCTGGCAGAGTGATAAATGACAGACGATGTTGAATTATATCTGAAAACATGTATAATACTATGGGTATTGGTTTTTCATTTCTTAGGGGTCTATAAATTAATAGGTGTTTTATGTCACAGATTTCCAACGAAGTACACGAAGAGAATAAGATGGGTGTAAAACCCGTTAACAAACTGCTCTTGGGCATGTCGCTTCCGATGATGGCATCCATGCTTGTTCAGGCATTATACAACGTGGTGGATTCGATATTTGTATCACGTATCAATGAGAATGCGCTGACAGCAGTTTCACTTGCATTTCCCATACAGTCTATAATGATCGCTTTAGGTGGAGGTGTAGGAGTCGGCGTTAATGCGATCCTTTCAAAGTCACTCGGAGAAAAAGATTACAGCCACGTAAATAAAGCCGCGATGAACGGTATATTTTTATCGCTCATCAATTATATAATATTCATTTTTATTGGGGTATTTGCAATAAAACCGTTTTATATGAGTCAGACAGCGGATGCTGAGATCATAGGTTTTGGCGTGGATTATCTTTCTATAGTCTGCTGCATGTCATTTGGTATATACTTCCAGTTCATATTTGAGAGACTTCTACAGTCTACCGGAAGAACGGTTTGTACAATGATCACTCAGACCACAGGTGCGATAATAAACCTTATTCTTGATCCGATTCTTATTTTTGGAATGTTTGGAGCACCGGCTCTTGGTGTTAAGGGAGCAGCTCTTGCTACAGTTGCAGGTCAGATAGTGGCAGCGATATTTGCATATATAATGAATGTCTTTATGAATAAAGATGTTCATATCGAATTTAAGGGATTCAGGCCTGATAAAGATATGATAGGAAAGATCTATTCGGTAGGTTTTCCTTCCATAATAATGATGTCTATCGGTTCTGTAATGGTATATGGTATCAACAAGATACTCATAGCTTTTTCTTCAACAGCGACAGCCGTATTCGGAGTATACTTTAAACTTCAGAGTTTTGTATTCATGCCTGTATTTGGCCTTAATAACGGTATGGTACCGATCGTGGCATTTAACTATGGTGCACAGAAGAAAGACAGAATGGTAAAGACGATAAAGTATGCGGTTATATATGCTCTTGTGATAATGTCGCTCGGAACAGTTGGATTCTGGTTGTTCACAGATAAACTGTTAATGCTCTTTGCGGCATCAGATCATATGATGAGCATGGGTATACCGGCCTTAAGGATAATAAGTCTGCATTTCCCGATAGCTGCATTCTGTATAATCATCGGAACTGTATTCCAGGCACTTGGTAAAGCTGTTTACAGCATGATCAATTCAATAATGAGACAGGTAGTAGTTCTGCTTCCGGCTGCATATCTTTTGAGCCTTACGGGTAATGTAAACAATGTATGGTGGGCCTTTCCGTTTGCGGAACTTATGAGCTTTTCAGTTACTACAGTATTCCTTGTTATTGTATATAAAACAATAATCAGCAAGGTGGGAGAGACACCACAGGAAGTTTGACAACAAAGAGATATATTATTATAATGTTTCTGTTTGCGGATATGGCGGAATTGGCAGACGCGCCAGATTTAGGTTCTGGTGGGAGACCGTGCAGGTTCAAGTCCTGTTATCCGCATCACATTATGTGGACTTTCGTGCTTTGGCATGAAAGTCCATTTTTGTCGGTATTTATGCGGGTTTGCGATACCTTCACGAGGTTCGTGGTATTTCGTCTTTATCCCTCAAAATTCATCTTTTTACCCCCAAAATGGGGTCAAATGGGGTCAAAATGCGGGTCGAAATGAAGTTTGATTACTAGCTTGAAGCTCTGTAAAATCAAGAGATCGCGACTTTTCTTTATACTAGAATTGAGTAAAAAAACAGTAGAAAAAACCTTCATACTTATACTTATGTAAACCACAAAATAAGAAAAAACATATAAGAGAAATTCTTTAATACATATCTCAAATAGATCTATCGGGATCAGGGAAGTACTTATATCATGCGATAAAGAAAACATAGCTTCAGCAGGCGTCATCCTTAACTGCAATGGTGTATTGAAAAACGAGTTTCACAGCGATACGTTTGATGAGGATCTTCAGATGTATGTTATAAATCTTTGATGAAAATGGAGAAATCATATGCATGGACTGGGACCAAACGATTCTTTGGCGGTAAAGGATCAGTATGCTACTTCAAAAGGCTTA
>JAEERY010000066.1 GCA_016286035.1 Lachnospiraceae bacterium | reverse complement strand
TCAAGACCCTGCTGCTTGAATACATCCTGGATTGTGTAGTTGAAATCCCAGTTCTGGTCACACATACCAAGTACGCAACCTGTAGAAAGCTTTGCAATGTACTCATCATATGTCTGAGTAGCGAACTCCTTGTCGATCATGCCCTTGTTGTACTCTTCGTTAAGCTTGTTGAAGTACATCTTAGCTGTAGGAGTTGTATTGTAGTCAACGATCTTCATGTTATCAACATCTACGATAACTGAACCATCGTTCGGATATCCGTCAAGGAACTCAGGAGCGTTCTCAAGACAGAAGTATCTCCAGTCTTCACAAAGGATTGTGTAAGGGATAACCGGATTGCCTTCGAATGTAGGGTTCTCAGCGTAGAACTTCTCGAGAACATCGAAGTACTCATCAAGAGTTTCAATCTTCGGATAACCTGCCCACTCAAGAACACGGCACTGTACCCAGAAAGCTTCGTCGTTATGACCTGTCTCTCTGTTCTCACCGTAAGAGTTTGTGAAGGGGTTAGCCCAGTAAATCTTACCGTCGTCCATACGGAACATATCCCACTCTGCATCAGAGAAGAACTCTTTGATGTTAGGATATTTCTCAATATAGTCATCCCAAGGAACGAGTACGTCAGCTTCGTAAAGCTGCTTAGAAGCGTCACCACCATTGATGAAATCCGGAAGGTCGCCTGAAGCAAGGATTGTACCAACAGCTTCTTCTGTTGTCTGACCTGTAAGCCAAGTCTCCTTAACTCTTACGCCAGTCTTCTTTGCGATGATCTCCTGGATCTCGTTACCGTCATTGATCTCAGAACCGGGCATACCGATGAACATTGTGAAATCTACGATCTCGTCATCAGAATACTCTTTCTCCTCTGTAGCTGCCGGAGCTGCTGCATCGTCGTCTTTGCCTGAATCTGCTACAACAGTAGTATCTGTTGAGCTTGTGTCAGCACTTGTGTCTGTTGCATCACCGCCGCCACAACCTGTCAGCATAGAAGCTGTAAGAGCTGTACCAAGCAATAATGCTGTGATCTTTTTCAATCTCATTTTTTTCCTCCCTATAAAAATAGATTTTATATGACAATACCTATTCTAAAATTTGCCCGGTCAAATTAAAACAGATAAACTCTATAAAAAATACGGACAAATTCTAGGTATTGCAGCAACCTATAATTTGTCCGTGAACGCTCTGTATTTTTTCGGGGTTTTTAAGTTGTACTCTCTCCCGCATTTTTCCTGAATTTGCTGGGAGTACATCCTTTAAGGGCGATGAATCTGTTTATAAAATAGTCTGTATCCTTATATCCGACTTCCTCTGCGATCTGTGCGATCTTCTTGTCACTGCGCAGTAACAGGCCCGCTGCGACCTGTACCCTGTAGTTACTCAAGTAGTCCTTAAACGACATTCCGTACTTTTTCTTGAAGATCTGTCCAAGGTAAGAGCTGTTTACATAATATTTCTGAGACAGTTCTCTCAGCGTCAGATTCTGGGAATAATTTTCATTTATCTCCTTCTCAATGTCTGCGAGCACGCCCCTTGAAACATTCTTTCTTAAGGATATCAGATAGTCGGCATATTCATGTGCAAAGTTCCTTGCATGCATGCGTGATCCTCGTGCCGTCTGGGTATCAAAAACATTCTCACTTATATAGAGCATGACCTCTTCCTGGTCAACAGTCTCATCCTGTTCGACCGCAAGATGGATAAGACGGAATAAAAGATAGTTCGTGTTCATGTTTATCGTCTCATGAACCAGAGTTGCCGTTTCCATCTCGTCAAAGAGCTTGTCGGTGTATTTGTCTATACCGTTTCTGTCATTCTGTTCTATGGCAGCTATCAGCGCATCAAGTTCCTTTTTGCAAAGCGCGACCTTCTTTTCATTTATCTGCATTTCTTCTTCATAGAAGTATACGGGCTTTCTCTCCCTGAAGTTTTTAAACGAGCGCAGTGTTGATGCCGAAGAGTAGCTGTGGGATATCTTTGAAAGATCATCTACCGCCTTTCCGATAAGCAGTACTATCGGAATACCCAAGTTTTCTCTTTCAAAGGATCTGGAAAGTCCCTCCATGAATTCCTTTTCGGACATATCCCTTTCCTTTGCCATGTAATCGCAATATATAAGTCCTATCTCATAATCACCTTCATAACCGGGTATGTCCTTTATGCAGTGATCCTCATTGTTTCCAAGATAATCCCTGCAGCATTCAAACATGCGGCTCTTTAATGTCAAAAGCTCACTCTCATCATATTCATCCAGTTCAAGAATGCTGTCAAAGCTCACATGGATATATCGTATCCTGTCGGAAAGCCTAAGGTTCGTGCTGATATAATCCAGGTGTCTGTCTTCGAATTTCCCCCTGAGAAGCATCATAAGGCTCTGGATAAGATATGCTCGCTTCATTCCTGCATTGTCACGCAGTTCCTTAAGCTCCATATCCTTCATTACGGATGCCTTTGCCAGAATCTCTTCTAGCATTTCCTTTGATACAGGCTTTAACAGGTAGTCCATGCTGCCGTATCTTATGGCCTGCTGCGCATATTTGAAATCATTGAATCCGCTGACGATTATGAAGTATGCATCACTTATGCCCTCTTCTTTTATCTTTGCGAGCAGTTCAAGGCCGGTCATTTTTGGCATCTGTATATCCGCAAATATTATGTCAACCTTATTGTCCTTAAGATAATCATACGCTTCCTGTCCGTTGCTGGCTTTTTTTACTATCTCGTAACCGTTAGCCTCCCAGTCGATCAGCTTTGACAATCCTTCCAGTATATATGGTTCATCATCTGCAAGCAGTACTTTAAGACTCATCCGTCTGATCCTTCCTTCCTGTTCCCATTGCCTCGATCGGAACCTTTATCACAGTAAACGTACCTACACCCTCTTCACTTTCCATCTCGAAGGTAGCTCTCTCTCCCGTATATATCTTTAATCTGATACATGCATTGATAACACCGATGTGATCATTCTTCTTAAGATCCTCTATAACGGCGTTGTTCATGCTGTCATTAAGTCTTTTGACTTCCTCATCGCTCATACCGCTTCCGGTATCCTCTATCTCCATGATAAGATCATCATCCTTGCAGTATATCCTTACATATATCCATGACGGTGATGTCTTTCTCTCCATGCCGTGAACACATGAATTCTCAACAAAAGTGACAAGCGTAAGTCTGGGGATCGTCATTTCCCTGCATTCGGGTGCGATATCAATCTCATAGCTTAATTTATCGCCGAAACGATACTTCTGCAAAAGAAGGTAATCTTCTATGAACCTTACCTCATCTTCGACAGTCGTAACATCATCCTTCCAGTTTACGTTCTGTCTTACCAAAAGAGCCAGCTTTTCTATCATTGATGCCGTCTCTCTTTCTCCTTTTATTACGGAATGCATCCTGACGCTCTCAAGCACGTTGAACAGAAAATGCGGATTGATCTGGGACTGTATCGCAAGAAGCTCCGCATTCTGACGTGCTATGTCCGCCTGCTGTCGTCCCATCCGGTTTTCGTATGACTGATTTATAAACGATATCAATATGAACGGCAATGCTATATTTAAGATAACAACAGCTGCAAGCGCACCGCTGTATTCGGACAGGTTGCCGATCTCTGATGCGGATGGCTGGCTTATCAATATCCTGAAGTCCTGCCCGTATATGCTCCAATCTCTCTCAACACCTATGTTCTCTTTGCCGGTGAGCATATCAAAATCCTCGTTTACGGCATTGTGTCCGTCAGAAGAGAGTATGATCTTGTCTCCTATACAAAGATATGCAGTATACTGATATTTCATTCCGGTCACCTTTCTTACGAGCGGGCCGTAATCTATATCAACCTTGACGAGTTTTTTTCTGACCGAGTTCCTGAAATAATCCATGTTCCTTACAAGGCTTATCCTCTTTTTTCTGGTCGATGTCAGTTCCTCGTCTCCTACATAGTAGCAGCAAAGATAAGCATTTCTGCCGCTTGAGACATACTCTTCATACCAGGTCTTTCCTGTCGCCGCCGACAGTCTCTTTAGATAACCTCCGTTTAGGATGGTGGGATTGTTTGCATATATCTCGATATTGGTAACAGTCTGTTCCGAACCCGAAGTAAAGAAATCGAAGAAATTTGTTTTCATGTCAAAACATTTTTCGTAGAATTCATTCGGAGTCGCAAAACTTGCTTCAAGAAACTTGTTTACATTCTCATTTACATAGATAGTCCTTGTTACGCCTGCTGCCTCATTGAACACATTCTCCAAAAGCTTCTGTACCGAATCAGCTTCATTTTCCATCTCGATACGCGTTCTGGCTCTCTGGTTTTGGACAAACAATGACAGAAACACCGCATCGGTAAAGATAATGGGCACGATAACTCCCAGAAGATATATCAGCGCAAGCCTTGTTCTGTTCTTTTTCCTGTTCTCTTTAAAAAAATGAAAATGATTTCTGCTCATCTTTTATCTGTATATCCTGTAGTTACCCGAAAGTGCCATCATGGCAAACAGCTGCAGACAGTTGTCGTAGTATCTTCTTACACCCTTTCTGAGCGGTGTATCCCAGAAAAGCTTTACCGCATTTATCGCCGACTCATCAAGCTTTCCCTCTTTTGTTGCAAGAGCGCTCATAGCATTGGTCGCAATAAGTCCGTAGGGATGCAGCACTTCTTCATCAAGTTTTGTACCGTCTGTCTCGTATATATTAAAAGACGGCTCTCCATCTTTGAAGAAGCATTTATCGGAATAAAACTCTCTGAGCTTCCTTGTTATGTCAACCTCCCATTCATCCTTTCCAAACCATGCATAGTCAAGACCGATATTTGCGGCGGTCCTGTATGCATCGGAATAGAACCAGTCATGTCTTCCTCCGAAAAACATCTTTATCTGAGGTCTTGTAACCGGACTTCCGTCATACTCAGCGTATTCGGCACTCATTCCGTTATCGGGATTGCATGCCTTCTTAAGATACTCCCTTGAAGCTTTAGCGGTTTCCTGCCACAGACTGCGATCCTCTTCATCTCCAAGCTGTGCATACATTTCATAAAAATGAGGAAGATGATATGAGGGATCCGACCAGTCGCATCCGCATATGAACTTTATATATTTATTGGAAGGCTCCCACATGGGATTGCTGCCGTGAACAGCCTGTTTCATGATCTGTTTTGCGTGCTTTGAATACTCAAAAATGCCTTCGCCGTCCCCCCATCTTGCCGATGCAAACAAAAGAGCCATGATAAAGAACTCTTCTCCGTCGGGTGCGGGTCCGTCGGCACGCTTGCTTCCGTCAAGGTTGTTTGACCAGCAAAAATAGCCTGCATTTTTCCCGCTTTCAAGGTACATATATGTTTTTACCCATTTCCAGATGCGGTCAAACTCCTCTTTCTTGTCAAGCTGCACGCACATCATCATGCCGTAGCTCATGCCCTCTGTCCTGACATCGTTGTTTCCCGTATCTGTAAAATATCCCATATCATCACCAACGGGATAATATATCCTCTCATCGTCCGGGCCGTAAAACATCGTATCAAACATGTCCGAAAGTCTTTTTTCTATCTCTTTTTCATCATATCCTATCTCTTTAAGAATATTTCTGTATACAGCCATACGCTTTCCTTTCAAAATCAAGAAGTTTATTTGAAGTTCTGCTTGAAGTCTCTCTCTGCTTCACGTTTCATGTCTTTCTTTGCTATATCGGCTCTCTTGTCATATAGTTTCTTACCTCTGGCAAGGCCTATCTCCATCTTGGCTCTTCCCTGACTGAAGTATACCTGAAGAGGCATTATGGTATATCCTTTTTCCTTTATCTGACCGAAAAGCTTGTCGATCTGGCTTCTGTGTAAGAGTAGTTTTTTGGGTCTTAGCGGATCCTTGTTAAAGATATTCCCCTTCTCATAAGGAGATATGTGACATCCGTATACCCAGACTTCACCGTTTTCTATCCTTATATATGCTTCCTTGATGCTGCACTTTCCCATACGAAGAGACTTTACTTCCGTACCGTGAAGCACCATGCCTGCCTCATATTTCTCATCTATGAAATAATCATGGTAAGCCTTTTTGTTGTTGGCTACAAGTTTTTGTGATTCGTTACTCATTTTTTACTCCGTATTTATTCGCACAGCGCAAAATCGACAGTACGCATGGCTTCATCGACAGAGTCTGCTATAACGCTTATCGTCTGTCCGAGCGAATATACCTTTCCTCCCCTTTCGGGTCTGAGTTCATCTTTATCCTCATCATATACATAGTATCCCGGCAGTTTTGATATGTGCACAAGTCCCTCTACCGTATTGGGCAGTTCAACATATATCCCCCACTCGGTAACACCCGATATGACTCCTTCAAATATCTCTCCTATATGATCTGCCATATACTGGCACTTCTTAAGCTTTATCGTCTCTCTTTCGGCTTCCTCTGCTCTTCTTTCAAGCCTTGAGCACTGAGCGGCCACCTCAAAGAGAATGCTCTCATAGGTTTCGAGCTTCTGTTTTTTCATCCTTCCCCTTATATGATCCTTGATGATACGGTGTATCTGCAGATCAGGATATCTTCTTATGGGGGAAGTAAAATGACAGTAATATTTGGCCGCAAGTCCGAAGTGTCCCGTACATTCGACCGTATACTTTGCCTGCTTCATGCTCCTTAAAGCAAGTCTCGATATCAAAGCTTCTTCATCCGTATCCTGGATCGAAGCCAAAAGATGCTGTATCTCTTTTGGATGTATATCATCGTTTCCAACCTTTAATTTAAGATCAAAGTTTCTTATAAAGGTGGCCAGTTTCTTTATCTTTTCGGGATCCGGGTTTTCATGCGTCCTGTATACGAAAGGACTCTCAAGCCAGTAGTAATGCTGTGCGACCGTCTCGTTTGCAAGAAGCATGAAAGATTCGATGAGTCTTGTAGCTTCATTTCTCTCATATGGCTTTATCTCAACAGGATGTCCTTTCTCATCAAGGATGACCTTTGTCTCGGCGAAGTCAAAATCTATCGCACCACGCTTTTTTCTCACTTCCCTTAAAATATGACTGAGCTTTGCCATGTCATCAAACATGGGGACAAACCTGCTATATTCCTCTCTTAACTTCTCGTCCTTATCCGTTATGATCTTGTTGACTGTCGTGTAATCCATCCTTCTGTCAACATTGATAACGGATTCCACTATACGATAGTCCTTTACCTTTCCCTGATCATTAACAGTCATTATGCAGCTTAGAGTAAGTCTGTCCTCGCCTTCGTTTAGCGAGCATATGCCATTTGAGAGCTTATGAGGAAGCATGGGTATTACTCTGTCTACCAGATAAACACTGGTACCTCTGTTTAATGCCTCCCTGTCAAGTGCCGATCTGTACTGGACATAGTTGCTGACATCTGCTATGTGAACACCGAGCACGTAATCGTCACCCTGTCTTTCAAGGCTTACCGCATCATCAAGATCCTTGGCATCCAGAGAGTCTATAGTGACCATCATCACATTTCTAAGATCTTCTCTTCCCAGGATATCCGCTTCGGTGACTTCTTCACTTACTCCCGCAGCCTGCTTCATGACTTTTTCGTCAAATTCCATGGGAAGGCCGAATCCCCTTACTATGGAGATTATATCCACACCCGGATCGTTTATATGTCCGAGTATCTCAACCACCTTGCCCTCGGGCTTTCGACCGTCTTCTCCGTATGAAGTTATGTCAACCACTACCTTGTGCCCGTCAACAGCTCCCGCGCAGTGCTCCTTCGGGATAAATATATCATCCGCGAGCTTATGATCATCCGGAACGACAAAACCGAAATTTTTGCTCTTTTGAAATGTACCGACTATCTGTCCGGTACCTCTTTCAACTATCTCAACTATCTCAGCCTCGCTTCTTTTTCCTTTTGTCTTATATGAAGGGAGGATACGAGCTCTTACCGTATCAAGATGGAATGCACCGTTTACGCAGTCGGCCGGGACATACAGATCCTCTTCCCTTCCGTCAACCTCTATAAACCCGAAGCCCTTATGATTGCTGATAAAGACTCCTGTAACAAGCTCATCTTTAAAATGTGCTTTAGGATCGTAAAGACTGTATTTGCCTCTCTTGCTTATCTGGATCTTGTTCTCTTCAAGAAGTTCTGAAAGTATTGAACTAAGAACCGGTCTGTCCTCAGGCAGAACCTGAAGAAAGATTGCCAGTTCCTTCTCTTTCATGGGCACATACAGCTCTTCTCCCATGAGCTTTAATATCATGTTTTTCCTGTCTTTATAATTCTTTCCCATATCCTATTTATTCTATCACAGATCATGAGATTCACTCAAGGTGATAGCCTTTGCAAAAAAATAAAGCCCTTGCATCTGCAAGGGCTAATAACCTTTATCAACCAAATTTGCTGATATTCAAAACTATGGCGATCAACAAAAATGCAACCGTGAGCCATCTTGTGATCTTTACAAGTGCTCCTTCCATGGAACGGCCTTTGTTCTTTCCCCAGTAACTCTCTGCTGCGCCGCTGATGGCACCGAGTCCTGCAGACTTGCCTTCCTGTAATAATACGATCGCTGAGATCACTATGCATATTATGATAAATACCACAGTCAAAACTGTTCTTAATACTGCCATTTTTGATTCTCCTTTTATCGCAGACCCCATTTATCGGGTATGCCTCAAAACTCAAACAAAAGGAATAATACCATATTTTATGGAAAAAAACAACAATTATTTACTCAAATACGGCGATCGCCATGGATTCATAGCCTTCCTCGAATATCTCACTGTCCTCATACCCGGAAAAGCCTATATATTCGCCGAATTCCATGCACAGTTTATCGGTGAATCTGTAGAGCAAATTCTTGCTTTCCATTGCCTTTGTATAATCTATGCCGTTTGATACGATCGAAAAGCCCGGCTTAAATCCCCAGTCCCTTACCGTGTCGGCTGTTGTACCCAAAACATTCTCAACTCCGTCGGGTGTCATGGTCTCCATAAACAGCTCTATTCGTCCGCACAGATTATGTACAAAGCAGAATATGCCTCCGTTTGAGAACACATCACCGTTTAGGCTCATCATTGTCCTTACTTCATCGCTCTCGCCGATCGAACCGCCGCAATACTTAATGCCCTCGGCCTCCAGCTTATAACAGAGGTCGAACATGGCATCCCTTTTAAGGATATTTGCGCCAAAGCCGAAACATAAGGTATTATCCTTTTCCTTTAGCGTACCCATCGATTCGATGACTTTCTTTGAGAAATCCTCAAACCCGTTTTGCGGATCCTTTACCTTACCGGCTTTTATCTTTATTCCTTCCATTATCGCAATGCACGATAATGCATTTTTGCCGTAACCTCTTGAAGAGAATCCCATGTATGCCGTCATGCCGATAACTGTAGAAAACGGGAATCTTCGTCTCATCTGCCTTGAATAGTACTCGAAATTTTCGCAGTCTGAACTAAAGACTATGAGAATAGGCTCACGTCTTCCCATACCGGTGCAAAGCTGTTCGCACACTGCATTAAATGCCGTTTTGGAATTGTTGATGTCACTGTATCCTACTGCAAATCTTTCCATACTAATTTCCCATATTACATTACTCGAGAAAAATATACAACTGCTTGTGTAACAAATCTGTATTTTTATATGGTATACTACATACAAGACATATACAATATGTAGGTTTACACATGAAAAAAATAAAAAATCTTTCAATTTTCATATCTGTGATTTTTTTTGCATGTATCCTTATCGGATGCGATATATCATCCGTTGAAAAGGCCTTCGGTCTTGACATGCACTCAGAAAGTTCCTCTGATGATAATGACTCTTCCGCCAAAGTCGAGATCGAATATCTTGATGATAAAAAAAATACCCCAAAAAGCGATTCAGTTAAAGCAACCGATGAAACCGAAACAGGCGAAACTGTATCATCCGATGACGAAGAGATATATGATCAACCTGATCTATTATATGATGATGTAGAAAAGAGATATTCTCTAAATGCCGCTTCCGGTGACAAAATCACGATAAGCTTTGCGGGTGATGTCTGTCTTACGGAAGGATGTTCCGTTCTCAATTATATAAAGAAGCATGACGGAAATATGGCAAACAGCTTTGATGAAAAGCTCCTTTCCCATATGGTAGATTCCGATATTTTCATGTTAAACAATGAATTCCCCTATTCGACCGGAGGGGCTCCTCTGGAAGGAAAGATGTATACTTTCAGAGCCGATCCTTCATCGGCTTCATATCTTAAGGATATAGGTACAGATATCGTATCCCTTGCCAACAACCACTGCTATGATTACGGTCCGCAGGCTCTTATGGATACATTTTCAACATTAAGGAATATAAATATGCCCTATGTGGGTGCGGGCGAGAACATAACCGAAGCATCAAAACCCGTCTACTATACGATAAACGGCAAGACAATAGCCATCATAGGAGCTACTCAGATAGAAGGATATGCAAATCCCGAAACCAAAGAAGCCACCGAGACTTCGCCCGGTGTTTTAAGATGTCTGGATACCACAAGAATAAAACAGGTGATTCAAGAAGCTGAAAACAACAGTGATTTTGTCATATGCTTTGTGCACTGGGGCACGGAAAAGAGCGATCTTATAAGAGACTGGCAAAAGAGCACGGCCACCGATATGGTTGCTGCCGGTGCGGATCTTATAATAGGTGCTCACAGCCACTGTCTGCAGGGCATAGACTATATAGACGGAGTCCCGGTATTTTACAGTCTGGGCAACTATCTGTTTAACAGCAATACGCAGGATACATGTCTTGTCACCGTATCCCTTGACTGTACTGCTGTAGATGCCGTGGATATCGATACCTTAAGATTCATCCCCTGTATCCAGTCGGGCGGACAGACTGTTGAGGCACCCGAAAGTGACTGGGCCCGTATCATAAAATATGAGCAGGGTATCTCCTACTACGCATCAATAGACGCAGACGGTTATGTAAAAAGATCTGAAACAAATCACAACATACAAAACGGAATGAACACCTCTCCCATGAGAGATAAGGAACAAAAGACCGAGGAATAAACTTGAAAAACACGATAAGTGTCAATGACAACGGAAAAGTAATAGAAATACCTTTCACTTTGATAAGAGCCAAACGAAGATCGATCGGCTTTCAGGTAAAGGCCGGCGGTGAAGTCATAATCCGTATACCGATGAGAGCATCTCTAAAACAGATAATGCCTGTTATAGAAGAACGTTCTGACTGGATATACAAGATGTATCTGAAACAGAAAGACAGGCCTGATACACAGTCTTTGAGAGATGCCGAACAGGATGATCCCCGTACCAGATATCTTGAAAAGAAATACAGATCGGCCGCAAAACAGTATATATATGAACGTGTGGAATATTATATAGAACTGACCGGTGGCCATTACTCATCAATAAGGATAGGTGATCAGAAGACGCGCTGGGGAAGCTGTTCCTCAAACGGAACCTTGAGTTTCTCATGGAGACTTATGCTCGCGCCTCCCAGAGTTCTGGATTATGTGGTGATACACGAACTGTGCCATCTGACATATATGAACCATTCACGTGAATTCTGGGCAAAGGTTGCCTCGATAGATCCCGACTACCGTGAACACAGAAAGTGGCTTAAGGATAATGGGGACAGTCTGATACTGAAATGATCATTTCTTGTCTATCTGAATGATGCAAAGATATCTGTCATCCATTTTCCTTAACTTATCGGAGATCTCATCCTTGAGTTCATCGTCATCCGTTCCATACCCGTGAGGAATGACAACATCAAAGATAAGATTAAGGTTCTTATCGTTTTTTATGACATGAAAATCATGATATGTAACATCATCTCCTAAAGAAGCTATGACTTTTTCCACACACTCTCTGGCCTTATTGACCTCATCATCATCGTCAACAACAGGGTCCATATGTATGATGGGCTCACAGTCTATAACCCCTCTCAGATCATACTCTATTCTGTCTATCAGCTCATGAAGCTTTAAAATATCTTCTTTATAAGGCACTTCAACATGAAGGCTTACCATCATGTTTCCGGGGCCGTAATCATGCACGATAAGATCATGCATTCCGAGTATGCGCTCATCACTCATTACTATGTTTTCTATCTCTTTTATGAGTTCCTCATCGGGAGCTTTTCCAAGGAGCGGATCTACCGTATCCTTAAATGCGCTTATTCCCGCAAACAGGATCATTATCCCAACTATCAGTCCTCCAAAGCCGTCAAGCGGTAATTTCCACATATAGGCTCCGATAACCGATATCAGAACAACCGATGTTGCACCCACATCGGACAGACTGTCCTTGGCAGTCGCTTTAAGCGCAACACTTGAAAGCTTCTTTGACATGGATGAGTTGTAATAAGCCATATACAGCTTAACAAGTATTGAGAACAAAAGAATGATAAATGTAACAGTGTCTGCCTCAGGCAAAACGGGATGTATTATCCTGATTACCGAATTCTTTATGAGCTCATAAGCCATTAACAGTATAAGAAACGAGACAACAAGTCCCGATATGTATTCTATCCTTCCGTGGCCGAACGGATGCTCGCTGTCAGCTTTGTTTCTGGCAAGCTTGAACCCTATCAGTGTGACAAGCGAGCTTGCCGCATCTGACAGGTTGTTGAAAGCATCGGCTGTTATCGCTATCGCTCCCGTCATGATTCCTGCAAAGAACTTGATAAAGCAGAGCATGACATTAAGGAAGATGCCGACAATGCCGCACAGTTTGCCGTACTTCTCCCTGACATTCATATCTTTGTAGTTGTCATTTTTAATAAAGATCTTTGCAAGTAAGGTTATCATTTAAAACGCCTTATTGTAAATTATGTCAACCAATCACTTATACAGCAATGGTTGACATAATATTAATCATCTATTGAAAATATATCGTTTCTCGGCTGTGCGCATAAAACCTTTCGTCCGGATTCAACACTGTGGGTAAGCCATACGCTACCGCCGATGACACAGTTATCTCCTATAACGGTATCTCCGCCAAGTATCGTTGCTCCGGCGTAAATGACCACGTTGTTTCCTATATCCGGATGTCTCTTTATACCTTTGACCAGCGATCCGTCGGGATTTACATCAAAGCTCTTTGCACCGAGTGTAACTCCCTGATAGAGCTTGACATGCTCTCCTATTGTCGTGGTCTCACCGATTACCACACCGGTACCGTGGTCTATGAAGAAATATCTTCCTACCGTGGCACCCGGGTGTATATCGATACCGGTCCTGGTATGTGCATACTCAGTCATCATTCTGGGAATGATCGGTATCTTGAGTTCATACAGTTTATGTGCCAGTCTGAAAGCACTCACGGCTTCAAAGCCGGGATATGCAAGCATTACTTCCTCTTCAGACTGAGCAGCGGGATCTCCCTCATATGCTGCCCTTACATCCGTTTTAAGGATATCCTTTATCTCGGGAAGTGCTTTGATCATCATCGCAGCTTTTTCTTTGCTCTTATCCTCATCATCGAGTATCGGAGTCATAAGCTTTATAAGAAGCACCTCTGCCATCTCGCGGTCCACGTTCTCGTGTCCCTTTCCGATACAGTTTGGATCAAAGACTTCGGGGAACAGTGCACCTCTCAGTAATTCAGTTAATTCCTCGACCTGACACTTAAGTCCAGCCAGATTCTTTTGCATATCATTTCTCCGTAATATAATTATTCTTTACCACTCCAGCAGAATGTGCATACCTTATCGGTATCAAGACCTATAGACTCTAAAAGATCGTCTAGTCTGTGATATCTGAGTGAAGTAAAGTTAAGCTGTTTTCTTATCTCTTCGAGCATCAAGCTGTAACGGTCTGAGTTGGGATCCGCATAATCAAGCAAAACATCATTGCTCACCTCATCCCCTTCTTTTGCGGCTATCACTCTTCTGCCTATAAGATCCATATCCGAATTAGATCTTGAGAAATTAAGGAACTTACATCCAAACAGAAGCGGAGGACAGGCAGGTCTTATATGAACCGCTTTGGCACCGCTCTGATACAAAAACTCGGTGGTCTCTCTTAACTGTGTTCCTCTTACTATACTGTCATCAATGAGTACCATGCTCTTATCCTTTATAAGATCATGTACAGGAATGAGCTTCATCTTTGCGATCAAATTTCTCTTGCTCTGCATAGTAGGCATAAAGCTTCTCGGCCAGGTGGGCGTATACTTTATGAAAGGTCTTGAGAAAGGTATGCCGCTCTCATTTGCATATCCGATGGCATGAGCGGTTCCCGAATCCGGAACGCCCGCAACTATATGCGCATCCACATCATCGCGCTTGGCAAGAAGTGAACCGCAGTTATATCTCATCCTCTCAACGCTGATACCTTCATACGAACTTGAAGGATATCCGTAATATACCCACAAAAAGGCACATATCTTCATGTCCTTTCCGGGATTTACAAGAGTAACAACAGATTCCGGTGTAACAACGCATATCTCACCGGGGCCGAGTTCCTTGTAATCCGAATAGCCAAGATTCAGATATGCAAAGCTCTCAAATGCCGCACAGTATGCACCGTCCTTATGACCGATTGCGATCGGTGTTCTTCCGAGTCTGTCTCTCGAAACATAGATTCCCTTTGGCGTGAGTATCATGATGGACATGGAACCGTCTATCAGCTCCTGCGCATACTTGATGCCTTCAACGATATTGTCACGCTGGTTTATTATAGCGGCACAAAGCTCGGTGGCATTTATATCACCGCCGCTCATCTCCAAAAAGTGAGTATTGCCGGCTTTGAATATCTCTTCAACGATCTTGTCGGTATTGTTGATCTTGCCGACCGTCGTAATGGCAAACGTGCCATGGTGTGAACGTACGATAAGAGGCTGGGGCTCATAATCTGATATACATCCGATACCCATATATCCCTCCATCTCGTTGACGTCTTTTTCAAACTTCGTCCTGAAAGGCGAATTCTCTATATTGTGAATGGCGCGGTCAAATCCCTTCTTGCCATATACAGCCATACCACCGCGTCTTGTACCAAGATGCGAATGATAGTCGGTTCCGAAAAACAGATCAAATACACAATCCTCTTTTGAGGCTACAGCAAAAAAGCCGCCCATGATAAAATCTCCCTTATGATTAATATAAAACTTACTCTCTAATTCTATTTATTTATCATTGATAAGTAAATATACAATTTATCAAATTTCAAAAAAATTTCAAATATATATATACGTAAAATGTCATAAATAAATAAAAGGGGGCTCCGCAAAGGAACCCCCAAAATAAACTATGCGTTAACGATCTGACCAAAGTCGGGCTTAAGTGAAGCTCCGCCGATAAGACCGCCGTCGATGTCGGGCTTGCTTAAAAGCTCTGCAGCATTGCCTGCGTTCATTGAACCGCCGTACTGGATCCTTACAGCCTCAGCTGTAGCATCGTCGTAAAGCTTAGCGATAAGGTCACGGATAAGCTTACATACTTCCTGTGCCTGATCTGCTGTAGCTGTCTCGCCTGTACCGATAGCCCAGATAGGCTCGTAAGCTATAACAAGCTCTTTAACCTGATCAGCTGTTACACCGTCAAGATCCCATGTGATCTGTCTTGTGATCCACTCCTTGTAGGTATCAGCCTTACGAAGTGCAAGTGACTCACCACAGCAAAGGATGGGCTTTAAACCTGAAGCGAATGCCTTCTTAACCTTAGCATTGATAAGTACGTCATTCTCACCGAAGATATCTCTTCTCTCTGAGTGACCGATGATGATATACTCAACACCTGCATCCTTTAACATGGGAGCTGAGATCTCACCTGTAAATGCACCCTTGTCTTCGATATAGAAGTTCTCTGCACCTACATGTACGTTTGTACCCTTTACAGCCTCTGCTACGGGTACGATATCGATAGCCGGTACGCAGTATACTACGTCTACAGCATCGTTTACTACAAGATCCTTAAGAGTTGCACACAACTCTACTGCCTCGCTGGGAGTCTTGTTCATCTTCCAGTTGCCGGCAATAATTCTTCTTCTAGCCATTTTATTTCTCCTTGTTACGTTTTTAATTCTTTAATCTGCCTATGCAATCAACAATGACTTATTTGTCATCAGCTGCATAAACGCCGGGAAGCTCTTTACCCTCGAGGAACTCAAGAGAAGCTCCGCCACCTGTTGAGATGTGGCTTATCTTGTCAGCGTAGCCAAGCTGGTTAACAGCTGCTGCACTGTCGCCGCCGCCGTTGATAGTGGTAGCTACTGTGCCTGCAAGAGCCATGGCAACTTCTTCTGTAACTGCTGAAAGAACAGGGTTCACGAATACGCCAATA
>JAEERY010000065.1 GCA_016286035.1 Lachnospiraceae bacterium | reverse complement strand
GGCCTTTATCCTGTTCATCTGCGGATACATCTTTACCATCTTTATTGAGTTGTACTGTACCATTACTGAGATAGGTATCAGAATGACCTTGCTCAGCAGTGTGAAAAATATGATAGACCAGCCGTAATCCGGTATGATCTTGTAACAGCCTGCAAGCAATGCTGCAAAGGCTTTTCCCAAAGCGCTTATCATGAAAAATTACCTCTGAATCATTATATGCTCAAACTGAAATATTATAGCATATATTGTATATACGGTCAAAACTTGCCGGGATAATCGGTTCCCGTATCAGAGCCGTACTTTTCAAGAAATCCTAAAGGCTCCTTTTCCATCTTTAACATCGTATGAAATGCCCTAAGAAGCATCTTATCGGGATTTGACTGCATGTCATATAAACCTCTGTCCAGATCCGATTTGAAATGATCCATCTGCCAGATCATTATATCTACAACAGTCATGCCGCATACGCTGTATTCTCCTAAAAACTTGCCGTTATTCATGTAATAGAGGTATTCTTCCTTTATCCTAGGAGAAGCATCCAGCATTTTTAAAAATTCTGTAACAAAAACCTCATCTTCACCTGCATTATCAGCTAAAAGCCTTGTCCATTCTCTCATTTCATTTTCATGATCCGTAGTAGCCATATCCCAATCTCCTGTTTAATCCTTATCACAGATATTTTAACACAAATACAGAAAAAACAGCGACGTATCTATACATCGCTGTCTGAGTATCCTTTATTAATCTCAAAGATATTTGTTTTTAACAAAACTTATATCAGCTTTAATCTGTGCTTTAAGTTCATCAACAGAATCAAACTTCTTTTCTGGCCTTACCATGCTAACAAGGTTGACGACTATCTCCCTGCCGTATATATCTTCATCAAAATCAAATATATATGTTTCCACGACAGGTTTATGTTCATCCGTAACAGTCGGCTTGACCCCAACATTTGTTATACCTTTGTAATGCTCTCCAGCATATGAGACTATTGCTTCATACACCCCGAAAGGCGGAAGGAGTTTATCGTCACTTGGAATGATATTTACGGTAGGCATTCCAAGTTTTCGTCCGATCTGTCTGCCTGTGACAACAGTTCCCGTAAAGCTGTAGTAGGCTCCGATATGTTTTGTCACCTCTTCCATGTGACCTGCTTCAACTTCCTGTCGTATGAGCGAAGAGCTGATCTCAACTCCGTCGTATTTTACCTTCTCGCATACCTTTACTTCAAAGCCTCTCCTAATACCGTAGGCTCTTAAAAGTTCGGCATTTCCCTTGGCCTTATCTCCAAACGAAAAATCACTGCCACATACAACGCATTTCACATGCATCCTCTTTATCAGGATATCCTCTATAAACTCCTCAGGGCTAATGGATGCAGTTTGTTCATTTAAAGGATACTCAACAAGTACATCCACTTTAAGCTTCTCAAATATCCTTCGTTTTTCATCGATCGTTGTAAGACCTTTATACTCTTCTTTTGAGAAAAACGCCGCCGGAGACGGATCAAATGTAAAGACCGCTATCTTATAGCCGTCTTTTTTGTATTCCTCTATGCACTTTAACAGATACTGATGGCCCTTGTGTATGCCGTCAAATTTGCCTATAGCAACACAGTATGAGCCATCCAGAAAAAAGTCCGTTGTATTCTTTATTATCTGCATAATAACTATTTAAATCACAAACTGGAATATACAGAATGCTGCATATATCGCAAGCATCAGTATTCCCTGTATACGAGCCATCTTGCCTCTTATAAGTGCCGGTATTATGAGTATGCATGATACCAGTATCATGACAGGTATATCTATAACGAGCGAGGAATTGATCCCGCCTATGAGCTTATCACACGGTACATCAAACGGAGCAAGCGAGATTGAAAGTCCGCTTACGAGCACAAGGTTAAACATGTTCGCGCCGATGATATTTCCAAGAGAAAGTGCTCCTGAACCTTTGATAAGCGATGTAACAGCTGTTACAAGTTCCGGTAGCGATGTTCCCAGAGCTACGAATGTAAGAGCGATTACAGTACTCGGAACACCGAGACGCTCTGCTATTATGGTTCCGTTATCTACCAGAAGATCTGCTCCCACTGCGATTAGTGCAGCGCCAACGACCAGCAAAACTACAAATTTGATGACCGAAGCTTCCTTTTTTGATCCTTCATCATTATTATCATCTGATCCTTCGTTATCTGAAGCCTCTGTTTTTGGAGTCTTTGTGATATTAAGTGCCTGCTTTACTGCTATTATCATATAAACAAAAAACAGTATAAGAAGCAGTATACCTGAAATCCTTGAAAACGAGCCTGTAAAATATGATATGAATACATATATCAGTGCTGCGAGTGTAAAAAAGATGACCGGTGTCTTCATGCTCTTTCTGTCAACATCCGACGGTTTTACAGCTATTGTGATCGCTGCGATAAGAGCCGTGTTACAGATGATGGAACCAAGTGCATTTCCGTATGCCATGGATCCGATACCTTTAACTGCGCTTCCGGCAGAAACCATGACTTCCGGCAGTGTTGTTCCTATAGATACGACCGTTGCACCTATAAGGATCTCCGGCATGTTGAATCGATGTGCTATGCCAACGGCGCCGTCAACGAACCAGTCGCCGCCTTTTATCAAAAGAATCAGTCCAAGAACAAACAATAATACGGGTAACATACAAAATCCTCCTATGAAAGACCTCTATATGATGGACAGAAAAAAAGACTCCACATATAGAATAACTATACATGAGTCTCACAATTTAAAATAAGCCAGGTATCTGTCATTTACAGATGCCGCGATTGTTGACTTATTACGGAATATGCCGCTTGCTACTCCCTCATTAAATTTAGGATAAATATAGCAAAGCTAGCTGTTTTTGTCAATTAATACTTATTATTGAAACCGTTTCAATTGACAAACATCTGTTCGAGCCGTATAATAAAACTATGGTGCTACCTAAACGGTGGCGGTTAGCCCTTATGTGACTATCAACCCAGATTATCTCCTGCGATATGGAGGAATCGCTAAAATGGGAAATACAAACAGAAGGGACTGATGCATTATGACGATTTTAGAATTCTCGGCATTGATGACACTGGTACTTGTGTCATTCGGTGCAGGATATAAGATTGGCAAAAATGCAAAGTAACCGCCCAAGCGCTCATACTTAGCGGTTACTTTGTAATCCAATCTTGAGGGCTAGCCGTTGCTGTACGGGTAGCATCTTTTTCATGTATTATACTAACACTTCTACGTATAGATGTCAATAAATGCATTTCACATTATTCCCAATACCTTTTTAAGAGTCTCTTTGGGATCATCATTAACTTCCACTTCCATATCCATAAGGCTTTTGTATATAGGCAGGCGTTCTTCATACAGTTTCATGACACCGTTTTGCTGAGACAAAGGTC
>JAEERY010000064.1 GCA_016286035.1 Lachnospiraceae bacterium | reverse complement strand
TTTCCACAGCAGTATCCGTTGAGGAAGCTGCTAAGGCAGGCAAGTTCTGATAGAACGATCAAACTGTTGAATTTAAAATAACGTAAACCCCCGGAAGCTCATGCTCCGGGGGTTTTCTTTTGGCTTGTTAAAAGTGTCATAATGTCTACTTAAAACGCCTTATTTTATTGCTTTTGCGGTTTGAGGCGCTAAACCTGCAGTGCTATTATGGTTTTATATTGTTAAACGGAGGTCGGTTATGGAAGAATTTGTTCCTGTATTGTTTAACACTTGGTGGGCGCTTGTACCGCCTATCGTCGCGATCGTTTTGGCGTTGATCACGAAGGAAGTATACAGCTCGCTTTTCGTCGGAATTGCGACAGGAGGCATACTTTATTCTCTTAGCGCTACAAGCAATCCGTACCTGTTTGTCATTCATCCGGTAGCAGCGATCGAGCACATATTCAACAAGGGTATCATCAAGTCGCTTTCTGATCCTTATAATGTAGGCATTCTGGTGTTCCTTGTATTCCTCGGAATAATAGTGGCGCTGATGAACAAGGCGGGAGGATCTGCCGCTTTTGGTAACTGGGCATCAGCGCATGTTAAGTCCAGAGTAGGTTCACAGCTTGCGACTATCGGACTTGGCGTACTTATCTTTATCGATGACTATTTCAACTGCCTTACAGTCGGTTCAGTCATGAGACCTGTTACTGACAGACAGAAGATCTCAAGAGCAAAGCTTGCATATCTTATCGATGCTACTGCAGCTCCTGTCTGCATCATTGCACCTGTATCTTCATGGGCTGCAGCCGTATCAGGTTTTGCACCTGAAGGAACAAACGGACTTATGCTCTTCATCAGAGCAATTCCTTATAACTACTATGCACTTTTAACATTGCTCATGATGATCCTCATGGCCGTCTTCAAGATCGAATATGGTCCCATGGCGCGTCACGAGGCTAATGCCAAGAATGGCGATATCTTTACTGTTAAGCCCACAGAGACGAAGGAGCAGGAGGAGAATGTCGAAAAGAAGGGCAAGGTAATCGATCTTGTTCTTCCTGTCGTAGTCCTTATCTTCTGCTGCGTTATCGGAATGCTCCATACAGGCGGCTTCTTCAGTGGAGAACTGACAGGAGGTTTCTTTAAGAACTTCGTTGATGCTTTTGCCAACAGTGATGCTTCTGTCGGCCTTGCATACGGTTCATTCGGCGGAATCGTCTTCACAGTCCTCTTATATCTTTTCAGAAAGATCTTAAACTTCAAGGAGTGCATGGCATGCGTAGAAGAAGGCTTCAAGGCAATGATCGCACCTATTACGATCCTTACACTTGCATGGTCATTGAAGGCCATGACAGAGTCTTTGGGCGCTGCTGAATTCGTAGCTGCTTTCGTAGAGAGCAGAAAGGGAGATTTCAACATGATCCTTCCTGCGATCATCTTCCTTATCGCCTGCGGTCTTTCATTTGCTACAGGTACTTCCTGGGGTACATTCGGTATCCTTATCCCGATCACTTTGGAAGTATTTAAACTTACGGATCCCGATCCGGCAAAGGCAACACTTGCTGTCATCTGTGTATCTGCATGCATGGCCGGTGCTGTTTGCGGAGATCACTGCTCACCGATCTCTGATACGACTATCATGAGTTCCGCGGGAGCACAGTGCAATCATATCGCGCACGTCTCAACGCAGCTGCCTTATGCACTTACATGTGCAGCCGTTTCCTTTATAACTTATATGGTTGCAGGATTTGTAAAAAATGCAGCGATCTCACTCATCATCGGAATCGCACTGATGGTCGGTATGGTCTTGCTTCTTAAGTATGTTCTGCCGACACCGGATTCTTCTTCTTTGAAGAAAGAGACTCAGAAACCTGCGAAAGAATGATCGCAGCAAACATTATTATGCATCCGGCAAGTTCTCTGGGAAGCATGTTCTCGTGAAGGACAATAGCAGCAGTGATAACTGCGAAAACAGATTCCAGACACATAAGCAGTGATGCGACAACGGGACTTGCATGCTTCTGTCCCGCGATCTGAAGAGTATATGCAATGCCGCAGCTCATTATTCCCGAATAAAGAAGGGAAGGAGCTGCGGTTTTTATATCTGCGATTACAGGATGCTCGAAAATAAACATCGCAACAAGAGATATTATTGCAGCGACAAAAAACTCCATGAATGAAAGCTGTACGCCGCTCGTGCCGTCTTCAAGGAACTTGTCTAT
>JAEERY010000063.1 GCA_016286035.1 Lachnospiraceae bacterium | reverse complement strand
TCAGCATACGGTATTGTCCTCGAAATTGTATGAGGAGAAGGATATTGAAAATATGTTTGGATAGCGAGTTATACCGGAATATATTTTGAACTAACGTGTCGGGAAGGAAATAAATGGATATAAGAATAAGAGAGTGGAGAGTAAATATCTATGAATAAACAATACAGAAAACATAATTTATATCTGATCGTCTATGTGGTCATAGTTTTGCTGTGGCTTGCATCGGTCCTGTTCAAAGCATATCGTGCGGAAGGAAACCAGATCTGCTTCGACGATAGTAAATATTATGACATCTGTGAGGGATGGTATGATGACGAAGGAAATGTATACAACATCGAAGATGTTGTCTTTACAAAGGATGATGTATCGAAGGAAAAGGTCCTTCATTACAGGCTCCCTGATGATTGCAAGTTAAACGGTGGTGAAGCCATATGCTTTTTTTCAAGGGGAATAGACTTTACCGTTTATTCAACGGCACCCGAAGACAGTCCTTATTACGGATCAGAAGAGCTGGGATCGAGAACTATTTATGAATATAAGCAGAATTCCGCAAATCTTTCGGGAAGTGATATCGGACTTACCGTTCAGGTTGTTCCCATTAACATAATGGACAGGTATAACGAGATATCCATATCGATCGTTCCTTCGGAATACTCTGCATTTATACTGGAGATGCGTATAGAGAAGGCTTCTGATTACATTTACGATACCATAAGATCCAGAATGCCCAGGTTTATCTGGAGTATTTTCATTGTCTTTTTTGGAATCGCGACGATTGTCTATACACTGTTTGCGGTTAAAAAATCACGCGAAGATAAGACGGTTTTCTATGCATGGGGAGCTTATTCCATAATATTCGGCTTCCTTCTTACGATTGAGTGCCAGGTGATACAGATACTTACCGGCAAACCTGAACTATTAAGCTCTTTAAAATATGCTTTATCGCTGCTTATATGCTTTCCTGCAGCAGTTTTATGTGATTCCATCACGAAGGTTCCGCATAAGAGATTTTCCCATAAAATCGGACTTTTGGTTGCATTGTTGTTTGCTATAGAAGCCCTGGGCGCATTCTTTTTTGATATTTCTCTGTACAGATTGTTCATGGTCTCAGCGGCAATTCATATCTTCAACATGGTCATGGCAGTCATGTTCATCATCAAGGCGAGAAAAGAGAAGGATTCCTTCGAAAACCATGGGTTGTCAATATTCGTCAATATAGTATCCCTGGTGAATGTGATTGTTGTCGTATTTGATCTTGGATCTTATGCCATGGCCTCAAGGCATATGACTGATTGGGGAAGGGTCATGAGGGTGGTTTATGTTGTTTTCCTGATTGGAATGCTCGTATTTTTCCTCAGATTATCGATCGTTCGTAACCATCAGGCAATGATGGCAGAAAAGTATAAGATTGAATCCAGGACTGATGCCCTGACAGGGCTTCAGAACAAGGGGGCTTATATTGAAAAAGAATCGGAACTGACTGCTAAGCTTATGAATGGTCGTGAAAAAGGGCAGAAGGAGTTTACTTTTGCCATTATGGCTCTTGATCTGAATTATCTGAAAAAGGTCAACGATTCTTTAGGCCATGACGCGGGCGACAGGTTTATCCGAAATGCAGCGGACATCCTTAAAGCGTCTGTAGGAACACGCGGTGAGACCTACAGGATCGGTGGTGATGAATTCCTTGCCATCATATATGGCGATGATCCAGAGGTTGAATATCAGGCTGTTGTTAAGGAACTGGGTGAAAGAATAGATGAATTTAACAAGAGTGAGAATTCAGATTTCGAATTAAGCTTTGCATACGGTCATTCTATCTGTACATCTTCACAGAATCATTCCATCCACGATTCGGAAAGAATTGCGGATAAGGAAATGTATGAATGCAAACGGAAGATGAAAGCGGAACGCTGAGCAAAGATATAGGGAGAAATTCGTGGGTAAGAAAAATGAAGAATCATATAGTACATCCAATCCCGCCGTTTTTTGACAGGGATTCTGATATACTGATACTTGGAAGCTTTCCCTCCGTGAAATCGCGCGAGCAGATGTTTTTCTACGGACATCCGCAGAATCGTTTCTGGAAGGTGATCGCCGCGGTCTTTGATGAGACCCAGCCTGAAACGATCACTGAAAAGAAGACATTTTTAAAGAAATGGCATATTGCGTTGTGGGATGTGATAGGGTCCTGTGATATTGAAGGGTCATCCGATTCGAGTATTGAGAATGTGGTCGCAAATGATCTTTCGGTGATATTGAAACAAGCCGGGATACGCGGCATATTTGTTAACGGAAAAACAGCGGAGAAATATTATAAGAAATACATCGAACCGCAAACAGGGATACAAGCGATATGTTTGCCATCCACAAGCCCTGCAAATGCCGCATGGAGCGTGGACAGGCTGATACAAAGCTGGAGTGAGGCGATC
>JAEERY010000062.1 GCA_016286035.1 Lachnospiraceae bacterium | reverse complement strand
CTGTTGCAGAATATATAGATTACTACAATAACAAAAGAATTCAGGCAAAAACAAAATGGATGCCACCTGTACAATACAGGATAGCATCCATGTGTTCAGCCTAGTTCATAAATATGTGTCCAGGATTCTGGGTACATATCACAGATGACCGGGTCTTTCTTTTCTTTAAAGATCGTAATACATTGCAAATTCCATCGGATGAGGAAGCTTAGATATCATCGAGCTTGACTTTCTGTAACGTGCTATCAGCTGGTTTAGGAGTCTTTCGGGGAATACACCGCCTGCTGTCAGATAATCGTGATCCTTTTCAAGCGCATCGAGTGCCTGATCAAGGGATGTGGGAAGTCCGGTAAGCTTAGCCTTCTCTTCATCTGAGAGATTGTAGAGGTTAAAGTCGTAAGGACCCCAGCCCTTCTTGTGAGGATCTATCTTGTTCTTTATGCCGTCAAGACCTGCCATGAGGATAGCCGCATATGCATAATAGGGATTGCATGTGGCATCGGGATTTCTTAGCTCAAAACGCTTTGTCTCGGGTGTCTTTGCATAAGCGGGTATACGTATTACAGCACTTCTGTTGGACATTGCATAGCCTATCGTAACGGGAGCTTCGAATCCGGGAACAAGTCTCTTGTAAGAGTTTGTTGAAGGATTGGTTATCGCACATAAGCTGCTCGCATGAGATAAAAGACCACCCATGAACCAGTGAGCTTCCTTGCTTAACTGTGCATATCCCTTTGCGTCATAGAAAACGGGTTTCTTGTTCTTCATAAGAAGCATATGCACATGCATTCCGTTTCCTGCCTCCCCCGAAAGAGGCTTCGGCATGAATGTTGCTGTGCATCCTTCTGCAGCAGCCTCATTCTTTATAACGTATTTAGCGCTCATCGTATCATCGGCAAGCTTGAGCATATCACCGAGCTCAACCTCTATCTCCATCTGGCCGCTTCCGCCTACTTCAGGATGGTGATATTTAACATCAATGCCCCATTCCTTCATTACAAGACACATCTGGCTTCTTAAGTCATTTCTTATATCGGTAGGAAGGGAGTTGTGATATCCGCCGCCGGGAAGAACCTGATAGCCGTTGTTGTTTGCTTCGCTGCCCGATGCGAATGCTGCCTGAGAGGTAAAGATCTTGGCATACATGTCATGATAATCGGTGCTGTATCTTACATCATCAAAGATATAGAACTCATACTCGGGTCCTATTATCATCTTATCAGCGATACCCAGTTCCTTCATGTACTCAAGAGAACGTATCGCAACATTTCTCGGATACTGATCAAAAGGCCTGTTGTTGGGAAGGTCGATAACACGTACATCACCTATCATTGAAAGTGTAGGTACAGATGAATACCTGTCCACAACTGCAGAGTCGAGCACGGGGATGAATACCATGTCACTGTTCTCGACCGGTGCATAGCCATAGTTTGATCCGTCAAAACCTATCCCTGCTTCCATGGTCTTTTCGGTAAGACGCTCAGAAGGGATGCTTAAATGACGCCAACGACCATCAATGTCCGTCAGTTTAAAATCAACTATGCGAATACCCTCCTCCTGGATCAGAGTCTGGATGTCCTGTAAGGTTCTCGCCATAATTCTTTATCCTCCTTTGGATTATAAAATTGTATTATTGTAAAAAAATAAAAGACATGAAAGATGAAAATTGTTATACTTCTTATATGATACTACAATTTGACAAAAATTTGTTGGAAAAATAAAAACTTTCTGAAAATTTTTTGTATGAACGAAGGAGAAAAGTATGAAGGTCAGAAAGATAAGCTTCAGCATAAAGATGTTCATCGCAGTACTGCTCTTGCTTTTTATATCGGATATCACCATGGGCATATCCCTGTATACGAAGGCAGCCGATGATCTGACATCACAGATAAAGGAGAATGCAAAAAACATAGCCCGCTGTGTGGCTGCTTCCGTAGACGGCTCTCTGTTTGAGGGACTGAACACCGAAGAGGATATGGGGAGCGATGCCTATGTAAGCATCCATGAGACACTGACACTCTTTCTTGAAAACGGAGGAGTTGAGTATGTCTATACCGTAAAGAAAACGGATAACGGTGATTTCATATATGTTGTCGATTCTGATCCCGAAGAGCCTGCGCTGCTCGGGGAAGAGTTTGATGCGGACCCCGAGACCGAGATGGCGATCACCATGGGTACAATGGCATGCGAGGAGACATCCACCGATGAATGGGGTACGCACCTTACTGCGTACAGCCCCATATATGACGGCTCAAAGGTGACAGCCCTTGTTGGGATAGATGTCAATGCGGACTGGGTTGAAGAACAGCTTGCGGGCTTAAGGAAACTCGTCATCATTATCTGTCTTATAGTCCTTGTCATAGGAACGGCTGTATTCTATGTGGTCGGAAGGATACTTACAAGGAACTTCAAGCTCTTAAACGACAAGATAAGGGAGATCTCGAAGGGAGAAGGAAATCTTAATCAGACCATCACTCTTAATACCGGTGATGAGTTTGAGACTATAGGATTAAGCATTAATGAACTGTTGGGATATATAAGAGATGTGATGAGAGATATATCCGATAACTCCGATATATTAAAATCAACCTCCGAGAGCATGGCAAGGGGGCTTGACAGCGCTCAGTCCGATGCCTCAAGAGTCAGTCAGAACATGAACATCATGAATGACTCCATGAAAGAGATATCGGAAGCGATAGAAAGAATGGATTCTCTCATAAATGATATGACAAAAACCTTCTATGAGATCGCTGATCAGGCATCAAAGGGAAGCGAGTATTCAAAGGGTGTAAGAAGCGATGCGATAAGCGTCGGCAACGATGCCATGCAAAAGCAAAAAGATGCCGAAGAACAGATGGCTCTTATGGCTAAAAACATGAGAGCGCGTATAGAAAGATCAAGAGAAGTAGAAAAGATAAGCGTTCTTACGGACAACATCATCAACATAACCGATCAGACCTCCCTTCTTGCTTTAAATGCGAGCATTGAGGCAGCAAGAGCCGGAGAGGCAGGAAGAGGTTTTGCGATAGTTGCCACAGAGATAGGAAATCTGGCCCAGTCTTCCGAGGAGGCAGCCACCGGCATAAGAGAGGTGTCTGCTGAGGTCATCGCTGCCGTTGAGGATCTGGCAAGCCAGGCAAATCTCATGACAGACTTTATGACCGATACCGCGATGGGAGGCTTCAGCGGTCTTGTGGATACCAGCAATGAATACAAGAACAGTGTAGAGACCTTCAATGAAATGATGAGCGCCTTTGCCGATATCAGCCTAAAGATAAAAGAAAACATCAACGGCATAAACGAAGCGGTCAGATCCCTGGATAAAGCTGTAGATGCCGCCTTAAACGGTGTGAGCCACTCCGTACGCATGACAGAGGATATAAACGTTAATCTTAAACAGATAACAAATGATGCCACAAAGGGAAAGGATGTTTCCGATGCTCTCTACGAGAATGTTCGCAAGTTCAGGATGTGAGTGGAAAAGTAAGCCAAATTGTGGTAAAATCATTCTTTGATGCGTAATGTATCGGATAATGACCGGTATACCCGGTAATAACATATAAAAAGGAGAACAAGATGGCAGAGCACATGATTATGCTGGGAAATGAGGCTATAGCCCGCGGAGCATATGAGGCCGGCGTCAAGGTATCGGCTGCATATCCCGGAACACCCAGTACCGAGATCAGCGAAAATCTCGTACAGTATAAAGAGATCTATTGTGAGTGGTCACCCAATGAGAAGGTGGCAGTTGAGGTTGCCAGCGGAGCAGCCATAGCAGGTGTAAGGAGCATGGCATGCATGAAGCATGTGGGACTTAACGTGGCAAGTGATCCCCTCTACACCATGAGCTATATAGGTGTTCAGGGAGGAATGGTAGTAGTTGTTGCGGACGATCCGGGCATGTACAGCTCACAGAACGAGCAGGATACACGTATGATAGGCCGTGCCAGCATGGTACCCGTTGTAGAACCCTCCGATTCACAGGAAGCAAAGGACTTCATGAAGTATGCCTTTGATCTTTCGGAGAAGTATGACACCCCCGTTATCTTAAGAACAACGACAAGACTGGCACACAGCCAGGGTATTGTTTCACTCGAGGAAAGATTCGAGCCCGAGGATGTCGAATATACAAAGAACATACAGAAGAATGTAATGATGCCTGCAATGGCAATAAAGCGTCATGTCTATGTTGAGAAGCGCTTAAACGACATGATAGCAGACGGCGAGAACATGCCGATCAACAGAGTTGAGATGGGTGATACAAAGATAGGCTTTATCACAGCCGGTATCGCTTATCAGTATGTAAAGGAAGTATTTCCCGAGGCAAGCGTACTTAAGCTTGGCCTTGTAAATCCTCTTCCTAAAAAGATGATAGAAGACTTTGCTAAAAAGGTAGACAGACTCATAATCTTTGAGGAACTCGAGCCG
Organism: Lachnospiraceae bacterium; assembly: GCA_016286035.1. Lineage (GTDB taxonomy): Bacteria > Bacillota > Clostridia > Lachnospirales > Lachnospiraceae > Colinaster. Next base: position 58,242 of record JAEERY010000062.1, on the reverse strand, counting down.
GTTATAGAAGAGCAGGCAAAGAGCTGGGGCATCAAGTGCGAAGGAAAGGAACTCTTTACCAGACAGGGTGAGTATTCCGCAAATATGTTAAGAGAAAAACTCCTTAACATGGACCTTGATCTTGATGAGAAGAAGGATGTGCCCGCACGTCCTCCGATACTGTGTCCCGGATGTCCTCACAGAAGCGTATATACAGTCCTTAACAGATTAAAGATCCACGGTGCAGGCGATATAGGATGCTACACTTTGGGTGCACTCGCTCCCTTAAGCGTTGTTGACGTATCGATCTGTATGGGTGCGAGCATCTCAAGCCTTCACGGTATGGAAAAGGCAAAGGGCAAGGATTATATAAAGAACTGGGTTGCAGTCATCGGTGATTCGACCTTCCTTCATACGGGTGTAAATTCCCTTATGAACATGGTATACAACAAGGCAACCGGAACGGTCATCATACTTGATAACTCGATAACCGGTATGACCGGTCACCAGGATCATGCCGCTACCGGCAAGACCCTTCAGGGCGAGCCCACACATGCGGTAAACTTGACAGAGCTTTGCAAGAGCCTTGGCGTTGAGCATGTATATGAGGTAAATGCCTTTGATCTTCCTCTTTTGGAAGAGACCATAAAGAGAGAGGTCGCAAGGGATGAGGTATCGGTTATCATCACAAAATCACCCTGCGTACTCTTAAAGAGCAATGTATTCCCGGATAAATGCGTACCCGTATCGGATAAGTGCAAGAAGTGCGGCGCCTGCCTTAAGCCCGGATGTCCCGCACTTACAAGAAACGAGGACGGTACGATCAGCATAGACGAGACAATGTGTAACGCCTGCGGACTGTGCATGCAGCTTTGCAAGTTCGGTGCGATAACAAAGGAGGCAAAATAATGGCAACGACAAATATCATGATAGTGGGTGTCGGTGGTCAGGGAACCCTCCTTACCAGCCGCATACTCGGAAAGATGGCAACAAATGCAGGATATGACGTTAAGCTCTCGGAAGTCCACGGTATGGCTCAGAGAGGCGGAAGCGTTGTAACATATGTAAGATACGGTGAAAAGGTCGCAGAGCCCATAGTGGAAGAGGGTCAGGTAGATGTCCTTATAGCTTTTGAGAAGCTTGAAGCAATGCGTTATCTTCACTTTGTTAAAAAGGACGGTGTCATCATAGTAAACGACTTAAGGATGGATCCCATCACTGTCGTTACGGGACAGGCAACCTATCCCGAAGGCATCATCGAGACTTTAAGCGCAGCAAGAAAGACTCTTGTTGTAGATGCTACAAACAAGAGCAAGGAGATAGGCTCACCCAGATCCTTTAACGTTATAGTTTTGGGAGCTGCAGCAAAGCATATGTCCTTTGCAAAAGAGGACTGGATAAAAGTCATAGAGAGCACTGTTCCTCCAAAGACAGTAGCAAAGAATATCGAGGCATTCGAAGTAGGATATGCTATCGGGTAATTAGTAGGATATAAATGACTGCCCCGCATTTACGGGGCAGTATTTCTATGATAGGAAAGGCATGGTCATGAGTGTTTCAAAAAGGATAAAGAAATACGCGAGCGAAAACTTCACAGAGACTCTGCATACCACACTTAATCCCGAGGGACCCGGTGTCGTAAGGATACATATGATCCCGCCCAAATGCGACGGTGACGATGTGGAAGCAAGCGTAGTCATAATAAACGGTCAGGACGTGATACCCGTAAACGTATCATGGTCAATACTGTTATGCGAGTTTATTAAGGAAGTAAATAAATACGCAGGAAGAGAAGTTACCGATAAGGAAGTAGATACGATGGTCAATAACACCGTAAAGGGTGTAAGAAAGGTCTATCCTCTTCTCAGCAAAAAACTCATAAAGAGCGATCTTTACGAGATGATGAACAGCTTCAAGCAGGTAGCCTACGGCGAAAAGAGCGATGTCGAGATAGATTACATCTCTCTTGGTGATTATGCTCTTTACATGAGAGCACCTCACAGGATGGATCTTTTAGTAAGCTCAATGACAAAGGATAACAAATGGCACTGCAACCAGCAGTGTGTTCACTGCTATGCCGCAGGTCAGGAGCTTGCCGGACAGAGCGAGCTTTCAGGCGATGACTGGAAAAAGATCATAGACAACTGCAGAAAGGCAGGTATCCCCCAGGTGACCTTCACGGGAGGAGAACCTACCATGAGAGATGATCTTATAGATCTTATAGACTATTCAAGATGGTTCATAACAAGACTCAACACAAACGGAAGAAAACTAACAAAAGAGTTTTGCGAAAAGCTTAAAGAGGCATCTCTTGACAGCATGCAGATAACCTTCTATTCATGTGATGAAGATATACATGACAAACTGGTCGGCACAAAGGGATATAACGATACGGTTAACGGCATAAAGAATGCAATTGAAACAGGTCTTAACATAAGCATTAACACACCGCTTTGCACTCTTAACAAAGACTATCTTAAGACACTTGAATTTTTGCACGGACTCGGAGTATTGTATGTCACATGCTCAGGCCTTATAACAACGGGCAATGCAACTCTAAAAGATTCGGAAGATCTTCAGCTTTCAAAGGATGAGATAAAGAAGGTATTAAAGGAAGCTGTTGAATACTGCTATTCAAACGGCATGGAGATAAGCTTTACTTCACCCGGCTGGGTTGAGGATGAGTTCTGCAAGGAACTCGGAATACAGACCCCAAGCTGCGGAGCATGTTTAAGCAACATGGCAGTTACCCCTAGCGGAGATCTTGTTCCCTGCCAGAGCTGGCTTTCAGGCGAAACCTACGGAAGCATGCTAAACGATGACTGGGATAAGATGTGGAACAGTGAGGCATGCAAAGAAAGAAGAGATTTCTCTGCAAAGACACTGGGTGTGTGCCCGCTTAGAAAGACAAACGATAAGGAGGAGAAAAATGCGTAAGAGAGCTTTATTACTTTTAATGTCACTCGTCTTTATTGTTTCTGTCATCCTGTCTGCAAAGAGCGTTTCATATGCGGGAGGAGCGACAGACGAGATATTAAACTATACGATAACGGTTGACGTCAATGAGGATGCCACCCTTGATATGAACTATCATATCGACTGGAAGGTCCTTCAGTCGGGCGGAAGTTTAGGCCCCGTCTCATGGGTCGAGATAGGTATACCCAATTCACACTGTACGGATATCGAAGCCAAGTCCGATACCATTAAGAGGATAGGCTTAAGCAAAAAGGGCGGAGACGTTTTAATAAGAGTAGACTTTGACAGATCATATTATGAGGGGGAAGTGATAAGCTTTGATTTTTCCTTCACCCAGGATTACATGTATGAGATGAATAAGTTTGAGGAAGGCTTTACCCAGTACGGATTTACCCCCGGCTGGTTTGACGAGATAGCGGTAGATGAACTTGTTATAAAGTGGAACGGCGAAAACGTTGAAAGCTTTACTCCCGAAGGAGCTATAGAGGACGGTTACATCACATGGAATACCTCGCTGAATCCCAGAGGACGGTTCAGCGTTACCGTGACCTATCCAAATGATGCATTTCAATTTGACGAGACGAAGTTCAATCAGGTGGGACAGGAAAAAAGCTTAGGAGGCGATGACGATGGTCTTTCCATGGGTGCAGAGATAACCATCGCAATGTTCGTATTCATACTGACCAGCTGCTGGCCGTTTATCATTATCGCCCTTCTGATAAAGAAGGCCTACGACAGCGCAAGAGGCTTCTCTTACGGCAAGAGGGTCGTAACAAGAGAAAAGATAACATACTATGAGTCATGTCCTCACTGCGGTGCTCCCTTAAAGGAAAGAAGGGATACATGTGAGTTCTGCGGAGCAAGCATGATAAAGAGCAAGGAAGTCATTACCGAGAAAGACGCTCAGAAGGATAAGGAGATAAGAAAGCATAAGAACACCGGTGTATATCATTACGGCTCAAGCCCGAACGTATACATAAGCGTTCATTCGACAAGACCCAAGGTTCCGATTACAAGAAGCACGAGCTCATCATCAAGAAGCTCAGGCTCATCAAGAAGTTCTTCGCACAGCTGTGCACATTCCTCATGTGCATGTGCCTGCGCCTGTGCATGTGCATGCGCCGGCGGCGGAAGAGCGGGATGTACGGTAAAGGATTTCTATAACACCAACCTTAAGTTAAGACAGCTTTCTCTTAAAAAACACAGGTAAAAAGTATGCGCTTTATCCTTAAACGGATATACAAGTTAATAGCGTTGATCCTTATACCGGCCGTTCTATGCGGCTGCGGAATGCAAAAGGATAAAGAGGTCATAATAACCACGGGCTTTAACGAAGATGAAGTCTTCAAGATGGGAGACAGTGTCTGTAGCCTTGACGAGGTCATGGTCTATATCGCGGATCTTCAAAGGCAGTATGAGAAAGCCTACGGTTCGCAGATCTGGGATACCAATATTGACGGAGTAAGCCTTGAGAACAATGTAAAAGAGGTCGCTCTTGCCAGGATCTCCCAGGTAAAGGCAGTCTGCCTTATGGCTAAAGACAGGGGAGTTGATCTTTCCGATGAAGAGACAAAAAAGGTCAGGGAAGCAGCCGAGGAATATTATCATACGTTTACGTCGGATGAGATAAAGAGCCTTGGCATAAAGAAGGATACCATAGAGGAGCTCTATACGGAGTATGCACTTTCAAAGAAGGTCTATGACAGCATCATAAAAGATGTCAATCCCGAGATAAGCGATGACGAGGCCAGGAGCATTACCGTTAAGCAGATATATATAAAGACCTTTAACTACGACGATGACGGAGGTCTGACACCTTATGACGACAGCCATAAGGATGCGGCAAGACAAAAAGCCGAGGATTTAAGAAAGAGGATCCAAAGCGGCGAGGATTTCGATACCCTGGCTTTTGAAAACAGCGACTCTGATGAGATAAACATATCTTTCGGAAAAGGCGATGTCGACATATCACTCGAGGTAGCCGCATTTGATCTTTCAAAGGATGAACTGAGCGATGTCATAGAGACGGAATACGGCTTTTACATCGTAAAGTGCATCTCCACCTTTGACAGGGAGGAAACCGAGGAGAACAAGCTTAAGATAGTCGACAGAAGAAAGCAGGAAGCCTTTAACGGAGAATATGAGGATTTCGTATCCTCAGTCACTAAAAAATTAAACAATGAGCTGTGGGAGAGCGTTTCGATAAACAGGACGGGACTGTCACAGGGCAAGGGATTTTTCGAGATATTCGACGAACATTTTGACAGTTTATAAAAATTTTATAATCGCAAAAATCCAGTAAAATCAAGGGTTTGAGACACATTGTTAGCACTCAGGTATTCTGAGTGCTAATTTTTGCTTGATTTTGCCATTCACTGATACTAAACTAGTATTTGTTCGAAAAGGATCAATCAGTTTATTTTGAAAGGACAGTGATATAAATGGCAGAGAAACACGGCAGTTTGTCTATCAACAGCGAAAACATTTTTCCAATAATAAAGAAGTGGCTCTACAGCGACCACGATATCTTTTACAGAGAGCTCATATCAAACGGATGTGATGCCATAACAAAATTAAAGAAACTCGACATGATGGGAGAGTATGCTCTTCCGGACGGTTACAAGGCAAGGATCGATGTCATCGTGGATCCCGCAGAAAAAACCTTAAAGTTCATCGATAACGGTATCGGTATGACAGCGGACGAGGTTGAGGAATACATCAACCAGATCGCATTTTCAGGTGCTACCGATTTCATAGAGAAATACAAGGACAAGGGCGGTGACGATCAGATCATCGGTCACTTCGGTCTTGGCTTCTATTCGGCATTCATGGTTGCCGATGAAGTGCATATCGATACACTTTCATACAAGGACGGCGCAAAGGCTGTTCACTGGGAGTGCGACGGCGGAACCGAGTTCTCCATGACAGAGGGCAGCTGGGATAAGGTAGGAACACAGATCACGCTCTTCCTCAACGAGGATGTGCTTAAGTTCTGTAACGAGTATGAAGCAAGAGAAGTCATAAAGAAGTACTGCTCATTCATGCCTACCGAGATTTATCTTAGCAAGGCAAACGATGACAGCACACAGACCATCAAGCAGGATGAGAAGCTTGAGAGCGACGAGATAGTAGAGACCATCGTTCCCGAAAAGGACGGAGATCCCATCAAGCTTAAGATAAAGAAGCGTCCCGAGCTTTTAAACGATACAAATCCTTTATGGACACGTCATCCCAATGAGTGCACAAAGGATGATTATCTGGATTTCTACAGAAAGGTCTTCATGGATTACAAGGAGCCGCTTTTCTGGATCCACTTAAATATGGATTATCCCTTTAACTTAAAGGGTATCCTCTACTTCCCCAAGATCAACATGGAATATGAATCCATCGAGGGAACGATAAAGCTTTACAACAACCAGGTATTTATCGCCGATAACATCAAGGAAGTCATCCCTGAGTTTTTGATGCTCTTAAAGGGTGTTATAGACTGTCCCGATCTTCCGCTTAACGTATCGCGTTCAGCACTTCAGAACGACGGCTTTGTAAAGAAGATAAGCGAATACATCACAAAGAAGGTCGCAGACAAGCTTGCCGGCATGTGCAAGACCGAAAAAGAGGAATACGAGAAATACTGGGAGGATATATCTCCGTTCATCAAGTTCGGCTGCTTGAAGGATGACAAGTTCTGCGAGAAGATGAACGATTACATCCTCTTTAAGGATCTTGACGGAAAGTACATGACTCTTCCCGAGTGTCTTGAAACAAAGCCCATCGATACAGAAGATGAGGAAAAGGATGATGCAGCAGATGTTTCCGATTCAGTTGAGGAAGCAGAAGCTCAGTCCGAAGAGGAAGCAGAAGCAGAAGAAAAGAAAGACAAGATCATCTACTACGTGACTGACGAGCAGCAGCAGAGCCAGTACATAAACATGTTCAAGCAGGCAAAGAAGAATGCGGTCATCTTGACACACAACATCGATCAGCCTTTCGTATCACAGCTTGAGAGCAAGAACGAAGGCATCAAGTTCATGAGGATAGATGCCGATCTTACCGATGAATTCCTTGGAAAGACAAGCAAGAAGGCCCGTGAGGAGATGGATGCTCAGGCTACTGATCTTGACAAGATCTTCAAGAAGGCATTAAAGAACGAAAAGATAACAGTCAAGGTTGAGAAGCTTAAGAACAAGAAGATATCTTCGATGATCACACTTTCCGAAGAGACCCGCCGTATGCAGGATATGATGAAGATGTACGGAATGGGAGGCATGAACATGCCCGGCATGGACGGAGAAGGTGAGACCTTGGTTCTTAATGCTGGACATCCTCTTGTTAAGTACATACTCGATAACAAGGAAGGCGAAAACACGAAGCTTATATGCGAACAGCTCTACGATCTTGCAAAGCTTCAGCATGCACCGCTTTCACCCGAAGCGATGACAAGATTCATTCAGCGAAGCAATGATATCATGTGTCTTGTTTCCGAAAAATAAGATATAAAAATAAAGGCCCCCAAAGGTGATCTAAAACTCCTTTGAGGGCTTTAATTTTGCGCTGATTTAGGCTATACTGTTTATGTATGTTTTTACAAAAAGGAATCAGGGTATGGAGCAGGAAACCTACCAATTTGATCAGGAGAGAGGATCTCTTGTTTTTTCCGTTTCCAAGGTGGAACTTGAGACGGTGACCGATGAACCCATAGAGGGGTCTTTTGAGCTTGAAGAGCCAAACGGGCTTAACGTGGAAGGATATATCTATTCTTCCAGTTTTCGTATGCGTATAAGTGAGCCAAACATAAGCGGTTCGACGATTAGGATCGATTATGTATTTGATCCTTCGGGCATGAATCCCGGTGATGCCTTAAAGGGAAATCTCTTCGTGGTCACAAACAGGGGAGAGTATGTCCTGCCCTTTGTTGCCATAAGGCAGAGAAACATACTTGATTCATCTCTTGGAAACATAAAGAATCTATTTCATTTCACAAACCTTGCAAAGAGCAAATGGGAAGAGGCGGTGGAGGTATTCTACCATCCCGAGTTTGCCCAGATAATAAGCGGAAACGATACGGAGTATCTGAATCTTTACCGCGGGCTTACGGTCAAGGGCAACAAGAATTTCAATCTTGAAGAATTCCTGATAGGCATCAACAAAAAACAGAAGATCGATTACATAGTCGATATGGATCCCGTTACCGTTCATGATCCGACAGAGGATGTATGGAAGAGCTTAAAGATCGAGAAGAACGGCTGGGGATATACCTACCTTGAGATAGAGGTTTTAGGAGACTGCATAGATGTCGCAAAGACCCATATCAGGGATAAAGATTTCGAGAACAATATCTGCATAATAGATTACTGCATCCGTCATGAGAGAGTTCACAGAGGTATCAATCCTTCAAGGATCATCATCAGATCCATCTATGACGAGATGTATGTTGACATCAATGTCATAAAGAGCAATCTGACGGGAAAGAGCGTCAGCGGAAAGAAGAGAAAAAGGACCACTTACCTGCTTACCAGGCATTATCTGGACTACACGGTTAAAAGGATAAACATGTCCAAGTGGCTGATGCTCACCGACGAACTATTGACTTCGGTGGTCAAGACTGAAGATGACGAACTTTTCTTAAGCCTCATGCAGGCTCATTCCCTGATCATTCAGGAAAGATACAATGAGGCCAAATGGATCCTTGACAAAAAGGTCGTTAACCGCATAGAGGATGCCAACAATGAGGAGTACTGCTACTATCTGTACTTAAATGCCCTCTACAGCATGGACGATTACTACTCAAGGGATGTCAGCGATCAGATAAGGAGCATCTATGAGAACGACAGGACAAACTGGCGTATCGCATGGATACTGATACGTTTGGACGATGATCTCAGAAAGTCTGCCAGCAAGAGATATAACTTTGTCCTTGAGCAGATAGAGATGGGCTGCACAAGTCCTGTCATATATTTGGAAGCCATCAAAGCCTTAAGCGAGAGTCCCTCTCTTTTAAGATACCTCGGAAGAAAAGAAAAGCAGATCTTACTCTTTGGTGCAAGGGAGGCCATCCTTTCAGAGGATGTGATGTCACAGATCGCATACCTTGTCATGAAGGAAAAGAATTACGATCCCAGACTTGTAAGAATCATGAGATATATCTATGAGAAGACCGACAGCGACGAAGCTCTCCAGTCTGTATGCGTTCAGCTTATGAAGGGTTCAAAGACGGGTCCCGAGTACTTTAAGTGGTACAGTCAAGCCGTTGAGAGAAACTTCCCGCTTACCAGACTCTACGAGTCGTACATGCTCTCGATGGACTTAAGAAAAGACGATCCGATACCGAAGCCGGTGCTCATGTACTTCTCATATCAGTCACAGCTTCCCCCTGCACAGAATGCATACCTTTACGCATATGTCGTAAAGAACAGAGAAGAGCTCGATGACATGTATCTTACCTACAGGGAGAGCATAGACAGGTTTGTATTAAAGCAGCTCTATGACGGAAAGATAGACAGAAACCTCGCATATCTTTACAGCACGATAATTTTAGAGGATATGATGACTGAGGATAATCTTCGCCAGTTCTCCCGCATACTCTTTAAGCACTGCATAACGATAAATGACAAGGACATAGCAAACGTCATCGTTGTGGATGAGAGACTAAAGAGCCAGATGAGCTATCCCGTTACAAACGGAACGGCTTACGTTGCTCTTCTTGGAAACGATTACTCGGTTTTACTCGAAGACAGAGAGGGCAACAGGTTCTACAGGACAAGGGAATACAGTACCGAGAAGTACTTTGTTCCAGGAAAAGTCATATACAGGATGGAGAACAGGGCAACAGACAGCCTGCTCTTCAATCTCTTTTTGTGCGATGACTCTCCGGAATTCCTACTGGTTACAGATCAGAACGTTGAAAGATACAAATACCTCGAATCAAGCGAGGAGGTAAGGGATTCATACCGCGGCATGATAAGGCTGCCGCTCCTTCGCTACTACATGGAAAAGGATGACACCGAAGAATCCGACAGGATACTCGATGATCTTAAGTTTGAGGATATATCCTACAGGGATTACAACGAAGTCGTAAGGATAATGCTGATCAGAGGCAGGCTCGATGATGCGGTGGATGTGACCATGCACTTTGGCACCGAGAACTTTGAGCCGAGACTTTTGGTCAGACTCGCCGGACGCATTTTGGAGCGAGACGGTATGTTTGAGCAGGAAAAGCTCACATATATCCTTATAAGCGCCTTTGAGAGAGGCAAGTATGACGAGCAGGGTCTTACCTATCTTGCACGCTTTGCAAACGGCCCGATAAAGAAGCTCAGAAACATCTGGAAAGCCGCATCGGGATTTGACATAGACACATATGCCGTATGCGAGAAGATGATAAGACAGACTCTTGTGACCGGAGCCTACATAGGCGAGGAAGCGACCGTTCTAAAGGAGTATGTAGAGGGCGGTGCAAAGAACGATGTCGAGCTAAGATATCTTTCATACTTCGCACATGAGAACTTCGTAAGAGGCCGTCTCGTTGACGATTACATCTTTGATGAGATGGAAAGACTCTACCGCATGGATGGATCGATCACCGACATATGCATGCTCGCATGGCTTCAGCACATAAGTGCGGATGTGAATGAGTATACATCGACGGACAAGGCGGACATCATATCGGAATTCATTCGTCTGCTCATGGTAAAGAAAGGCATTGTCTTCCCGTTCTTCGGAAAGTTTAAGAGCATCTCCACGGGAGCTGCCCAGGTGGCCAACCAGGTGCTTGTTGAATACAGGGGAACGAGCGGTGTAAAGACGGTAATAAACTATGTGATAAACAAGGAAAGCGATGAGATCGGAGGATACAGCAGAGAGGATATGACCGACATGTACGGCGGCATATATATCAAGCAGTTCATCCTGTTCTTCGGCGAGTCGCTCCAGTACTACATAACAGAGGAATACAACAACGGTCCGCAGCTTACGGAGAGCGGCACGATCGGAAAGAACGACGTGGTATCTCAGTCCGGAAACGACCGTTACTCAATGGTCAACGACATAGCCATAGCCGATACCTTAAAGGACTATGACACGACGCTAAGACTTTTGGAAGAATACAAATACAAGGAGTATCTGGTGAACAGCATCTTTTCGCCTCAGTAGAAAATGTTTGGACTTGGTGAGCGTATCGTAATCGGATACGATATTTCAACTGAATATGCCCAGATAAGCTACATGGAAATGTCTGATTCCATGCCCTCTACCGTTACCTTGACGGAGGGAAGGGAGGACTACAACATACCTACATGTCTTTTCAAAAGGAGCGAGGTCAACCAGTGGTTCTTTGGCAGGGAAGCGCAAAACTACTCTGCAGTCGAACCGGGACATATGGTCGACAACCTCTGGGAGCATGCCCTTGTGGGGGACAGGTTAAAGATCGACGATGATGAGTTTGATCATATAGCACTCCTTGCCCTTTTCATCAAGAGGAGCTTAAACCTGTTAAGAAACATCGGAAAGGATAAGATAGCGGCGATCATGTTCACGGTCCCCAATCTTACAAAGAGAGCCATAGAGGTGCTTGACAGTGTGAGCGGAGTACTGGGACTTGATGAGACAAAGGTGTTCTATGTGGGAAGAGACGAGTCGATCTTTTACTACGTGATCCATCAGCAGAAGGAACTCTGGAAACAGGATGTACTTGTTTATGACTTCTCCGCAAGAAATCTTGTGGGTTATCATTTCAGTATCAATAAAAACTCAACGCCGAGAGTTGCGGTCGTGGATGATAAGACTCACCCCATAGTAAGGAGTGATGTCAACAAGGACGGAGAGTTTAGCGAAGTCATTCACGAAGATACCTCAAACGATGTGGTATCGGGAGCCTTCCTTATCGGTTCGGGATTTGATGATGACTGGTGTCATGACTCCCTAAAGGAACTTTGCAGGAACAGAAGAGTGTTCAGAGGAAACAACCTCTATTCAAAGGGTGCCTGCTATGCGGTAAGGGAGCGCCTCATAGATTCCGACATGAACCAGAGCCTTATCTTTCTTGGCAAGGACAAGCTAAGATCAAATGTGGGCATGAAGGTCATGAAGGGAGGCAAGGAAAGTTACTTCGCGATCCTTGACGGAGGCGAGAGCTGGTATGATGCCTCAAAGGAATTTGATGTGATCCTTGATAAGGGAAATGAGTTTGAGCTGTTGATAACTCCCCTTGACGGAAAGAACATAAGAAGCATAGATATAGTCTTGGACGGTCTTACCGGCAGAGAGCCAAAGACCACTAGACTTCACATGAAGGTATTTTGTGAATCGGAGGACAGATTAAGAGTCTGTGCCACCGACATGGGATTCGGAGAGTTTTATCCGACCACCTATCAGCTGTTCACAAAACAGATAGAACTGTAAGGAAAGATAATGAGTAACGTACTGCTCTGCAGCGGAAAGCTGGCGACAAATCCATACTTTGTTAAAGAAGCATGCATGCACCTCTACAGCATAGAGGAGCTTTGTTACTATGTCTTTAACAATGCCTTCCTTCTCGATGATTCGTTTGTGAACGAAAAACTCGTCAAATGGATAACAGAAGAGCTTGAGCTTGAAAGACTCGGTGCTGTCGTAAGAAGCGTCATGGATTCCGATGCGCCGCTTGCGAACCTGGCAAGAGCCTTAAACAATGATATAGGCTACTATTCCGAAGAGGAGTGGAGCGGCCTTATAGAGGATATCGAGAGCAACTCAAGGATGAGCCTTGATGTCAGAAAGAAGGTAAGGGCAGACGGACTTCTCAAAGCCGGCAGATACGGAAAGGCGCTTGAAGAATACGAGAACATCTTATGTGATATGACAGATCCCGATGTAAAGCTTGTTGCGGGGATCTATCATAACCTGGGCGTATGTGCCGCAAAGATGTTTCTTTTTGACAGAGCTGCCTGCTATTTTGAAAAGGCATATGAGAACTATGCCAATACGGAAAGCTATAGAGAGATGCTGTGGGCATTAAAGCTTGCCCTCGAACCCACCGAATACCTTGAGTTCTTATCGGAGCACAAGGAGAGCTATGAGGATTCTCTCGAGGTTGAAAGACAGATGGAAGTCCTTCGCCTCTCATGGGGAGAACAGCCTGCGCATAAGTATTTCAGGGAGCTTGAACAGCTTAAAGCGGAAGGCGGCTCCTACTATGACAGTTTGGACAGGCTTACCGATGATGTTAAGAGTAATTACAGAGGATATGTGAATGGCACCTGGTAGAGGCTTTTTTTCAAGGCTATTTAGAAGAACTGAAGAAGATGATGATTTTTTTACCGAGTATGCCATTGAGATGGACGAGGAGAGCGAGAGCCTTGCCTGGAACTGGGACAGTCTTATAAAGGACAGGCATCTTCTCAAATTAAGCGATGACGTACAGCGTGAAAAATATATAAGAAGTCTTGTCGAGCAGGTAAAGAACGCTTCCGAGCAGATGGACAGCTTTGCTGCCGAATACAATACCGTCACGGAGACTTTAAAGGACATGGATGAGATCGAGTCTCTTCCGGAAGCCGAGCTTAAAGCGCTGCGTGACAGTGCAGAGAAGATCATAGATATAGAAAAGGAAAGGAACGAGTACTTCAAGTCAAAGAGTCTTATGACGGATGCTCAGTTTCGTGCCATGGAGCAGTTCTCATCATCGATGCCGGGGGCATATGATGATCTAAAAAAAGCTGAGGAACAGAGAAAGTTTATAAGGGATGACCTGAAAAAACTCGATGACGAAAAGCTCGGTTTCATGTACAGGAACTCGGAACTTAAAAACAGTGTCAGCAACCTAAAGGGAATGCTCATGATCTGCTTTTTTGCGGCGATCATATGCTGCATCATGCTGATGATACTTAAGTTTGGCTTTGACATGGACACACGCATAGGATTTATAATAACGGCCCTTGCAGTCGCTGTTGCCGCAACGATAATCTATGTAAGATACCTTGATGAAGACAAGGAAAGGATTAAGACGGCAAAGAGCATAAACCGCATCATCCTTTTGCAGAATACAGTAAAGATAAGATATGTGAACAACAAAAACCTGCTTGATTATCTTTATGCGAAATACAACACCGAATCGGCAAAGGAGCTCTTAAAGGTCTGGAACCTCTATGAGGAGGAGAGAGAAAAGAGAGACAAGCATGCCGAGAACGAAAAGCAGCTTGGTGTATATCAGCAGGAATACATGAACAGATTAAAGAGATACCGCATAAGCGATGTCTATATGTGGCTTCATAACCCGCTTGCCGTAACGGACCACAAGGAGATGGTCGAAGTGAGGCATTCATACATCCTAAGAAGACAGAAGCTCCGTGCACAGCTTGACTATAACAAGAAGCTTGCAAAGGAAGCCCAGTCGGAGTTAAAACAGCTGATAAAAGAGTATCCCAGATATGCTAAAGAAGTGATGGATATGCTCGAGAGATATTCTTGACACAAAAATACCGTAATGTTACTATATACGGGTTCTTAATACATGTTTTATAAGCCGTTATAACAGGTAGCGGCGGTATTAAAAAAGGAGAGAATTATGAAAAGATTAGCAGCAGTTTTACTTGCGGGTGTGATGGCACTTTCACTTTGCGCCTGCGGTGGCACACAACAGGTCAATGTGGATGTAGACGAGGCACCCACTGAAGAAGTCAGCACTACAGAGACAAAACAGGATGCTCAGACTGAGACATCAAGCACAGAGAGAACAAAACTCATCGTCGGATTTGATGCTGAGTTCCCGCCCTACGGATATATGGATGAGAACGGCGAATATGTAGGATTCGACCTTGATCTTGCACAGGAAGTATGTAACAGAAGAGGCTGGGAGCTTGTTAAGCAGCCCATCGACTGGGATGCAAAGGATATGGAGCTTTCTTCAGGTTCGATCGACTGTATCTGGAACGGATTCACCATCAACGGAAGAGAGGATTCATACACATTCTCGGTTCCTTATGTTGATAACAGCCAGGTTTACGTTGTAAAGAGCGGTTCAGATATAAAGACGGAAGCAGACCTTGCAGGCAAGGTTGTAGGTGTACAGGCTGACTCGAGCGCACTCGCAGCACTTGAGGATACAGAGGGCAAGGCTGATGTGGCAGCTACATTTGCCGATCTTGTTCAGTTTGCCGATTACAACACAGGCTTCATGAACCTTGAGTCGGGCGCTATCGATGTTCTTGCAATGGATATAGGTGTTGCAAACTACGAGATAGCTGCAAGAGACGGCGGTTATGAGATATTAAACGACCAGCTCGCATCAGAGCAGTACGGTATCGGTTTCCTTAAGGGTAACACAGAGCTTAAGGATCAGGTTGAAAGTACTCTTCTTGAGATGGTAGCAGACGGCACATTCACAAAGATCGCAGAGAAGTATGCAGACTTCGGTCTTGTTGAGAGTGTATGCCTTGAGGCTCCTAAGGCAGAATAATAATTTACCGGATTTTCGGAGGTAATATATGGCGACATCAACTATGTTCTCCCAGCTTGCGGGAGGCATGATCGTATCAATAGAGATCTTTATACTGACACTTGTGTTCTCGCTGCCGCTGGGTCTTTTGGTGGCACTCGGACGCATGTCAAAGATAAAGGTCTTAAGCGGTGCGATAAAGGTGTATATAGCGATCATGCGCGGTACACCCCTCATGCTACAGTTGATCGTCGTCTATTTTGCTCCCTACTATGTATTCGGGATAGCAATAAGCGCAAGCTTCAGGTTCACGGCCGTTATCATAGCCTTTTCGATAAACTATGCGGCCTACTTCGCTGAGATATTCAGGGCAGGCATTCAGTCGATAGGCGCAGGCCAGTGGGAAGCAGCCCAGATACTCGGATATACAAAGACACAGACATTCTTTAAGATAATACTTGTTCAGGTCATACAAAGGATCATCCCTCCCGTTACAAACGAGACGATCACTCTTGTAAAGGATACATCGCTCTCATTTGTACTTAGCGTAGCAGAGATGTTCACCATTGCAAAACAGATCGGTGCAAGAGAGGCATCCATCATGCCCCTCATGGCAGCGGGTCTGTTCTATTTTGTTTTTAACTACATTGTTGCGTTCGGTATGGATTTCTTCGAAAAGAAGATGTCTTATTTCAGATAGACAAAAGAGGTTTTTCATGGCAGAGGTATTGTTGGAGATAAAAAACCTTAGAAAGGTCTTTGAAGATAACGCGGAGGTCTTAAAGGACTTTAACCTAAGCGTTCATAAGGGCGAGGTCGTATCCATCATAGGCCCTTCCGGTTCGGGAAAGACCACGGCTCTAAGATGTGCGACAATGCTCACCCCCATAAGCGGAGGAAGCGTTACCTACATCGGAAAGAAAGCCGTATGGGAAGAGAACGGAAAGATCTGCTATGCACCAAAGGCTCAGATGAAAGAGATAAAGAAAAGCTTCGGACTCGTGTTCCAGAACTTTAACCTCTTTCCTCACTATACCGTTATGCAGAATATAATCGATGCACCGATACATGTGGATAAGGTCCCCAAGGAAGAAGCAAAGAAAAGAGCGCTTGAACTTCTTGACAGACTGGGCTTAAAGGACAAGGCAGACTTTTATCCCTTCAGGTTATCGGGCGGGCAGCAGCAGAGAGTATCGATCGCAAGAGCTCTTGCTCTGCAGCCGAAAGTACTGTTTTTTGACGAACCCACCTCGGCTCTCGATCCCGAGCTTACGGCAGAGGTGTTAAAGGTAATAAAGCAGCTTGCAAGCGAACATATGACGATGATAATAGTCACCCACGAGATGCAGTTTGCACGTGAGGTATCCGACCGCATCATCTTCATGGAGCACGGTGTCGTGCAGGCTGAGGGAAGTCCGGATGAGCTGTTTAATTCGGACAATGCAAGATTAAAAGAATTTGTGGGGAAACTCACTTGTTGATAGAGACAGAAAGGAGTCAGTCGTGACAGAATTCAAACCCATTAAAGAAGGAAAAGTAAGAGAGATATATGATGTAGGAGAGAACCTTGTTCTTGTGGCAACGGACAGGATAAGCTGCTTTGATGTTATCTTAAACAACACCGTCACAAAGAAGGGAACCGTTCTTACACAGATGTCAAAGTTCTGGTTTAACCTTACAAAGGACATCCTTCCCAACCACATGATAACAACAGACGTTGAA
Organism: Lachnospiraceae bacterium; assembly: GCA_016286035.1. GTDB lineage: Bacteria > Bacillota > Clostridia > Lachnospirales > Lachnospiraceae > Colinaster. The sequence goes on along the minus strand of JAEERY010000062.1, from coordinate 41,156 downwards.
AAGATGCCCGAGTTTTTCAGACAGGACAGATTCAACGGCAACTCTATGCTTGTTAAAAAGCTTGAGATGCTTCCCGTTGAGTGTATCGTAAGAGGTTATATCACAGGATCGGGCTGGGCATCATACAAGGAGAACGGTACCGTATGCGGTATCACTCTTCCCGAAGGATTAAAGGAATCAGACAAGCTTCCCGAACCCATCTATACACCTTCCACAAAGGCAGAGATCGGTGATCACGACGAGAACATATCATATGAGCAGAGTGTTGAATATCTCGAGAAGAGATATCCCGGAAAGGGCGAGGAGTATGCTTCAAAGCTTCGCGACTACACGATAGCTCTTTACAAGAAATGTGCCGACTACGCACTCACAAAGGGTATCATAATCGCTGATACCAAGTTTGAGTTCGGTCTGGATGAAAACGGAGACATCGTTATAGGTGATGAGATGCTCACTCCCGATTCATCAAGATTCTGGCCCGCTGACGTATACGAGGCAGGACACGGACAGCCTTCGTTTGACAAGCAGTTTGCGCGTGACTGGTTAAAGGCAAACGATCATGATGACTGGACACTTCCTCAGGATATCGTTGACAAGACGATAGACAAGTACCTTCAGGCATATGAGCTTTTGACAGGCGAGCCTTTAAAGTAAGAAAGATATCAAAACTATTCAGATAAAAAGATTTGGAGATTAAGATGAGTACAGACAGATATGTAAGCCCGTTGTCGGAAAGATATGCATCAAAAGAGATGCAGTACATTTTTTCACCGGATAAGAAATTCACCACATGGAGAAAGCTGTGGATAGCACTTGCCGAGACAGAGATGGAACTCGGTCTTTCCATGGACGGAAAGCCTGTAATAACACAGGAGATGATCGATGAATTAAAGGCTCATGTTGATGACATCAACTATGATGTCGCAAAAGAGCGTGAAAAGATCGTACGTCATGATGTAATGAGCCACGTTTATGCTTACGGACAGTTATGCCCCAAGGCAGCAGGCATCATCCATCTGGGAGCAACGAGCTGCTATGTCGGTGACAATACAGACATCATCGTTATGCATGAGGCGCTCGCCCTTGTAAAGAAGAAACTTGTAAACGTTATAGCTCAGCTTGCAAAGTTCGCTGATACTTACAAGGCACAGCCCACATTAGCATTTACACATTTCCAGCCCGCACAGCCCACAACTGTAGGCAAGAGAGCTACTCTGTGGCTTCAGGAATTTTTGCTCGATTATGAAGATCTTTGCTTTGTCATGGATTCGTTAAAGCTTTTAGGATGCAAGGGAACAACAGGAACTCAGGCATCATTCTATGAGCTCTTTGACGGTGATCATGAAAAGATCGATAAGATCGACAAGATGATCGCAAACAAGATGGGCTTTGATGAGTGTGTGGCAGTATCCGGCCAGACCTACTCAAGAAAGATGGATACGCGTGTATTAAACGTACTTGCAGGCATCGCAGCAAGTGCTACAAAGATGAGTAACGATATAAGACTCTTGCAGCATCTTAAGGAAGTTGAAGAGCCTTTCGAGAAGACCCAGATAGGTTCAAGCGCTATGGCATACAAGAGAAATCCGATGAGAAGCGAAAGGATCGCATCTCTTTCAAGATACGTTATAGTGGATGCTCTCAATCCCGCCATAACAAGTGCCGTACAGTGGTTTGAAAGAACTCTGGACGATTCCGCAAACAAGAGACTCTCAATTCCCGAGGGCTTCCTTGCTATAGACGGTATCCTTGATCTTTGCATCAATGTAACAGACGGTTTAAAGGTATACCCCAAGGTAATAAGAAAGCACATGATGGCAGAGCTTCCTTTCATGGCAACAGAGAACATCATGATGGATGCAGTCAAGGCAGGCGGAAACAGACAGGAGCTTCATGAGAAGATAAGACAGCTTTCAATGGAAGCCGGAAAGAACGTCAAGGAAGAGGGCGGCGACAACAACCTTCTTGAACTCATCGCAGCCGATGAGAGCTTCGGATTAAGCCTTGATGAATTAAAGGAATCTATGGATCCTGCAAAGTATACCGGAAGAAGTGCTTACCAGGTAGACAGGTTTATTAAGGATGTCGTTTCACCAATACTTGATGAGAACAAAGAGATCCTTGGAATGACGGCTCAGATCAACGTATAAAAAATAAACAGGGGAGACATATATGGAGATACTTCCCAGATTTATAAGAAAAAGCGATATATCGGAGACAGCTAAGGCAAATATTTTAGCAGTCATATGTTACTTTGTCAGCTGTCTCATCATCTCTGCCATCGGTATCCAGTATTACTGGGTGGACCCGATGGATACTACTATCACGAAACCGATAGTATTCTTTTTGGTGCTCTTTATCCCGTGGATAATAGGTGCCCGCCTCGTACTTAACAACCCCTCATCCAGAAACATGGGAAGGTTTCTGTACATACTTTTCCTTGCGCTTTATGCATTTCTCATATTTACGGACCAGCCCGATATCATGGGACTTGCCATATTTCCTATGATGCTTACGACTCTCGCGTACGGAAGCGTCGGTTTTACCATGCATTTCAATATAGGTGTGGTCCTTGTATGGGGCGCATCTACTTTTACCCGCTATCTGATAGAAGATAATACATCCAAGCTTATCGTAAGGCTTTTCATTCTTGCGATCATGATAGTATCGGTTGTATTCCTCATACAGTGCACCTGCATGATCATATACTTCCAGACAAGAAAGACGATGCAGATAAACAGGGAGAGAGACCGTTTCCAGGCGATCGTTTCTGTCGGTGTCGAAAAGATCTTTGAGTATGATCTTAAAAACGACATGATCATGATCGCAAACAGCAGCGGCGGTGTATACGGACAGGAGCATTACATCTGCAACGTAAGCTCTGTCGCAAAGAGCCAGAAGTACATCCCGTTTGCGGACTGGTACCGCTTTGACGAGCTCATGGTCGAGTGCAGATCCGGAGCCTTGTCAATTGACAAGGAAGTAAGATTAAGAGAAGAAAATGCATCGGATAAGGAATACTACTGGTACAACATTTTGGGAAGAGTCATCTTTGATGAGAACGGTGCTCCGGAAAAGGTCATCGGTACCATGAAGGATATCGATCAGGAAAAGAAGCTCGAGCTTCGTCTTGCCGATGAGAAGATGAGAGATTCCTTAACCGGCCTTTACAAGAGACCTTACATAAATCAGTTCATAGATGAGTATATTCAAAAGATCGATAAGGAAAATGACTCCGCAGGATTCATCCTTGTCGATCTTGATGATCACAGCAAGATAGTTGAGGATATGGGTGAGGCCTTCGCGGAGGGAGTATTAAAGAACATATCCGAGGATATAAAGGGACTGTTTGGAGAGGATGATCTTATCGGAAGGATAGGCGGCGATGAGTTTGTCATCCTTATGAAAGAGACCGGTGAGATAAAGGAGATAGAAAAGAAGGTCAAGGATATACAGAGGATCATATCGGATACCTATGTGGGTGAGGGTATGAGAAAGAAGTGTACCGTGAGTATCGGTGCCTGCCTATATCCGAAAGACGGTGAGGATTACTCACAGCTGTTTGAGAATTCCGGCAAGGCTCTCGATCTTGCCAAATCAAAAGGTCCCAACCATTATGACATTTACAGCGAGGTCAAGGAGAGCGTTTATTCGGTACTTGCGGATGAGATCATCGCAAGAAACGCAAGAAGGATCGAAGCTGAACAGAATAAGATATATGCATCCGAGTCTCTTATCGAGAGAGCATTCAAGATCATGGATGAGAGCAAGGATACAGACAGTGCGATCAACCTGCTTATCAGACAGATGATAAGACAGCTTGGCATAGATGCCATTGTCATCTGGGAGAGAGTAAACGATGAGACCGCATTAAGGATAACCCATCACTGCGGCTTTGACGAGGATATGATCGCCGACGGAAACATCATCAAATATGATGATGAGCAGTGGAACGAATTTATAAGATCCATCGAAAAAAACGACGGCATCCTGGTCAATGAGAACATCGATGCGGCAGATGTCGAGGTCAACAAGATGTTCATGTTAACCTACGGCATAGAGAGCTATGCGGGATGTGCGATCTATGACAAGGGCAACTTCGCCGGCATCATGGACTTTATAGATTTCTCAAGAGAGAGACACTGGACGGAGAATGAGCTTAAGGATGTAAGGAGTCTTACAAAGGTCGTTTCATCATACATGCTTAAGATGAAGGCATACGAGAAGGCTGTTGCAATGGTCGAGAGACTGGCAGGCTTTGATTCGGTCACAGGTCTTTACAAGTATGAGAGGTTCTTGCGTCTTGCGGGAGAATACATCGCAAATGCGGAGCATGGAAACTATGCGGTGCTCTATCTTGATGTATTTAACTTCAAGTTCATCAATGATACGTTCGGTTATGAGACCGGTGACATGGTGCTTCATGAGCTCGCACAGGCCGTGCTTTCATACTCCGATCACATAGTACTCGCTTCAAGAGTCTTCTCCGATAACATAGTGGCAATAGCCAAGCTTGGAAACATGAGCGAGGAAGAGGTAAAACGAGGTCTTGATAAAGCCATAGAAAGCCAGACCGAGATCTTTGCAAAACGATTTACCAACAGCAAGCTGACCATTGGAATGGGTGTCTGCACGTTCACGATAAGCGGTGCGCCCGTTATGCTAAAGAACATCATCTCCAATGCAAACATGGCAAGGAAGAAGTCAAAGCAGACCGGAATGCCCGGTGTCGTATTCTATGATGAGCAGATGGGAAGCGAGGCCCAGAACGAGGTCGCTTATTCAAACGACATGGAAAAGGCCTTCGAGAACAGAGAGTTTGTCGTATACTTCCAGCCCCGTGTCAGCTTAAAGGACAACATTATAAGAGGTGCGGAGGCACTCGTAAGATGGAAAAAGCCCGACGGAAGCATCATCTATCCCGATGACTTCATCCCCGTATTCGAGAGGAACAAATCCGTTACGCTGCTTGACTTCTATGTTTACGAGGAGGTATGCAGATACCTTAAGGACAGAATCGACAAAGGACTTAAGACCGTTGCGATATCAGTCAATGTATCAAGAGTCCATCTGTATTCGATAGATGAGTTCATAACAAAGATAAAGGGACTTTTGATGAAGTACAACATACCGCCCGATTATCTTGAGTTTGAGCTAACAGAGACATCGTTTACCGATAAGGTGGATGACAGCATAAACCTCATGTCACGCTTAAGAAAGCTTGGAGTAAAGGTATCCCTTGATGACTTCGGAAGCGGATATTCATCATTAAATGTACTTACAAAGCTTCCTCTGGATATACTTAAGATCGACAGAGAGTTCTTAAGGGATCTTGACAGCGATTCCGAAGAAAAGATCGTTATCCCCAGTGTTATAGACATGGCAAACAAGTTAAAACTTGAAGTGGTATGCGAGGGTGTTGAGACCATAGAACATGTCAAATTCCTAAGGAGCATAGGATGTGAGTATGCACAGGGCTATTACTATTCAAAGCCCATACCTCAGAGCGATTTTGATGAACTTGTCGAAAAAGGCTTTGACATGTAGATAAGATTTTAAAGATGATCAACGGGCTGGCATTGTTCAGCTCGTTTTTCACTGATGAGATCACATTTAAAGAGCAGCATAATTTTAATAAATGCAACTTGTACATCCTGAAATGCAACTTGTGCATATTTTGCCATGGGTGCGTTCCAAATCTGTTATGGTAGTGCTATCAAAGAAAAAGGAGCATTGCCAAATGGAAAATTTAAAGAAACGCGTATTAACAAAGCAGCAGAAAATACTTAATGTGAACCTATGGATGATCGCACTGGTCACCATGACGATATACTGCATATATGGAATGATCGGAAACAGCCTGATGTCTTATTGCAGGGACGGCAGCATTTGTGTCTGGCCAAGACTGTTTGCGGCTGCCGGTATGGAATACGGAATCGCAGGACTGGGGATCACACTTGTATGTATTTTTCGAAAGACATCATTTACAGACTTCGGACTTAAGAAAAAAAACAGTGCATTAGCAGTGTCAGGAACTGTTTTATGCTTCCTGCCGCATATCGCATACATTGTATTATCGGGGCAGTTTGAGGGATATGAACCGCTAAGCATTATGGTGACGCCTGACCTGCATAAGGCAGGGATCCTTACTGCGATCGCCGGAACGTTTATTGTTGCCGTTGTATGGGGCTTTTTTGAAGGATTCAATTATGCGGTGATCGCACAGTTTGTTTCTGAGAGATATCCTTCAAACGGTAAACTGTTTGACTGGGGAGCTTTAGTCTGTACTCTGATGGGGATCCTGTTTCATCCCATTCATTTTGACTTTCCGGGAATGGTGGATCTTGCAACCACTTTTGTGGCATTGTACGGTATGCTGATGATACGAAAATATACTAAAAATTCATGGGGGTGCGTGTTTGCCTTCCTGTTTATCTGGAATGCAATCTGAAACAACGTATGAAATTAAATCTGTTTGAAGACAAAAACTGCAAAGAGGAACATGTGGACGTGTATTTTACAAATATGCGTCCCGTTATACGTCAGATCATGGATTCGGTGAATTCAGAGAGGCCGTCATTTTCGGGACGGCCGGCAGATGAGGATCTGGATGATTTTGAAGAGACCATTCTTGATCCTGATGATATCTACTATCTGGATTTTGTTGACCGGAAACTGTTTGCTTATACAAAGACCGGAGTGTTCCGTTTGATGAATACACTTGCTTCGTGTGAGGAGATGCTTTGGAATTACGGATTTGTAAGGGTCTCAAAATCAAATCTTATCAACATTTATAAGATCAAACAGCTAAGACCCGATCTGAACATGAAAGTATATGCTTCCTTTGACAACGGTGAAAGGATCTGCATCAACAGAAGCTACAAAAAAACGTTTAATGAATATCTGAAAGTCATGATGAGGCAAACCGTATGAAGAAATACCTAAAAACACTCCTTATGTACGTCTGTATATCATACACGATGGTTTCCGTATCGGGAGCCGTTGTGAATATCATAACAGGGACGAAGACCAGCAATTCAAATACTCTGATCATGTTTGGACTGTGTGTTATCGCATCCTTTGTTCTGTCATTAAATAAGATTTTTGACGAGTTCAGTCCGCTCTTAATGATCGTTTTACAGTATGCAGTTGTGATGGCATTATGTGCCGGTTTTCTCTTTTTGCTGAGTCTGATCGATCCGATCAGCCCCAAGGGATGGATCGAATATTTCAGATCCATAACCGTTCCGTATATTGTTATTGCAGGGATATATTATTACTGTTTGTATGATGAGGCTAAGAAGCAGGACAGAATAATCAAAGACATACAGAATGGGAAGAAGTAGTGTTTTATTCCGATTTTCAGATGGTGTTTGTTGAATTTATCCCAAAAACAGGGAAAGCAACTTCAAGTTGCGCAAAAGCAAATTGAGGTTGGTGGTTAAGATGAGGTTCATGCTGTATGCTCCTGAAAAAAGGAGGATTAAAATATGAGTTTTGGAGAAAATCTGCAAAAGGTTCGCAAGGATAAGCGGCTATCACAGGAAGGCCTGGCAGAAATGCTGGGGGTTAGCAGACAGGCCGTGTCAAAATGGGAGTTGGGAGAAGGCTACCCGGAAGTTGACAAGCTTTTGCTTCTGTCGGAAAAACTGAATATTTCAACGGACAGTCTGCTTGGGAGAGATAATACGCCGATCGATCAAGAAAGAACTAAAGCTTCGGATCGTATAAGGATAGTTTCACCTAATGAAGGGGTGATAATCAATGCGTCAAAGGTGGCCAGATCGCAGCAGTTTATGGGTGGCAAAAACAGTCCCAAATACGCACTATATGCGTCAGATGTAAATGATATGTCGTTTACGCATTCGCAGAACACATTTCTCGCCTGGTACAGGAATCTTGATGATGTAACAAAAGAAATCGATGAAATACAGAACGCATTAAACGCAGGGATCGCATCCTATACTCTGCAATACAGCGTTAAATGCAAACAGAACCTGTTAAGGACAATAGAAGATTGATCATCGGATGCAGATCTGTTAAAGCAGATAGTGATTAAATACGGATCAAAAGAAAAAGAGAGACGAACTGAGGTGACCCTCAAACGTCTCTCTTTTTGCTTGGGAAAATATTTATTTATCAGAAGATTTTTCAATTACATCTTTAGCTTCATCTTTTGAATCTTCACTCTCGATATCCGATGCATTTTCACTTTCGGTATCGGTTTCTATAGCGGCGTATGCATCATCGTTTCTCTCAATAAGAATCGGCATCTCATCTTCAAGATCGATCTGCTTTTTCTTTTCCTTTAAGAGCTTAAAGCCAAGGATGATAAAAAGAATAGCGAAAACAAGACCCGGTATACCTTTTACGATGGGATAGACAATGTTCCAGTAGTCTCCCGGGATAAACTTGATGACAATGGAGAATACATAGTTCCAGACAATCCCGAATCCTACAAACAGCAGCGCGATGGGTAATACTTTCTTTACCTTGTCTTCGGGAATCGAGAAATCTCTGGGGTCTATAAACTCCTCCCATATATATTCATCCCTGGAAGCATAAAAATCCTCATCGTTAAGCCCTGCTATGTTCCAGGCATGGAAGAATCCGTATATCCATGTGATGGCAAGAGGGACCAAAAACAACTCACCGAATCCTCCGCATAAGAAGACACATACCATGCAGACAAGCAGCAGGCTCAATCCGTTTTTTAAAAATCCCATATACATCTCTGCCGCACCCGGCACCATGGAAAATATAAATGTAAAAAACTTATTCTTTTTCTTTTGTGTATGTATCATGATAATCCTCCGATAATTCCAAAATAACCTCGATCTTCTTTTTAAGATCGCCCGTAAGATCCGTTTCATACTCAGCCATGACTTCTTCTTTTGAAGGGATAACGTATGAATTAAGAACGATTTCCCTTGAAGGTACTTCAGGCGTCATGTCTGCCCCCCGTTTAGCGTATGAAAGAAGCGGTGTCAGTACTAATATAACGGCCGCCGCCGCAACAGAAAGAGCAACCTGCAGACAGCTTCGTTTATATTCGCGTATCTTTCTCTCCCTCATGCCGACAGTAAGTAAAACGTTTTTCTTTATCCTGTCGGGAGCTTTGACAAGCTCATTTTTTTCAACGTCGGCTATAAGTTTTTCTATATCCGTATCGTCAAGATATTTAAAAGCATCACTCATGTGAGCAGGTCCTCCTTTCTTATTGATCTTTTTAGCATCTCACGGGCTCTGTAGATGTGTGTCTGCGTGGTCTTTAGAGGGCATTTTCTCTTGTCAGCTATCTCTTTAGCCGTAAGCTCGTTTACAAAATAATCTGTGGCCACTTCATCATACGGCGGTGGAAGAGATCTGCAGCTGATTTTAAGCTTCTCTAAGATGCTTTGGTTTACGCATTCATCAAGAGGTCCCTGTTTATCTGAGACAGCAGGCATTTCTTCCTGCAATGTGGCGACCTCTCTTCTGCCGGCCGCTTTAAGATGATCGATGCACCTGTTGGCGGCTATTTTGCATAACCACGCTTTCGGGTTTTGCCCGTCAAACCTGTTTAAATGCTGATAGGCTGTGATAAAGGTTTCCTGGGTTATATCTTCCGCGGTAAAATAATCCCCCGTCATTTTAAGGCATACGGAAAAGACAAGATCACTGTATGTATCCATCAAATGTGTTAACTTTTCTTTTGAATCCATCTTCCCCATTTATCTTTCCCTTTGTCGTCCTACAACTAATATAACGAAACAGAAGTAAAAATGTCTTCAGATTTTTTTAAAATCATCAAAAAAATTTAAAAGACCGGTATTTTTAAGATTATCTTAAAGATATTGAGGGGTCTAAAAGTGGACTTTTTAGCGGAAATGTTCTATACTGATATAAATTTTTATAAGCGAGGAGTTTTAAGATGGCTAAGACACTTATGGAGAAGTGGAGAGACGTTGCGTACTCTGCACAGACAGATAAAGGAACACTTCAGAAACTGTGGACCGAATACTTCACGGTTGAGAAAGGAGTATATGAGAAGCTTCTTTCAAATCCCGACGAGGTAGTCAAGGGTTCCGTAAAGGAACTGGCAGAAAAGTATAACATCTCTCTTATGCATATGGTAGGATTCCTTGACGGTATCAATGATTCCTTAAAGGAGCCAAACCCCATCGAGGAGATGGATGAGGATACGGTAGTATCCTTGGAGTTTGACAAGGAGCTGCTCTACAAGAACATGGTAGCTGCAAGTGCAGACTGGCTCTATAACCTGGAGCAGTGGGACAGCATCTTTACAAAAGAGCGTAAAGAAGAGCTTTACAAGGAACAGAAGAGATCGACCACGGTAGTCAATGAGACTCCCAAGATATATCCCAACGATCCCTGTCCCTGCGGAAGCGGCAAGAAATACAAGAAATGCTGCGGAAAGAACGCATAGTAAAATTTAATGATATGAAAGCATAGATCCCGTTTATTCGGGATTTATTGCTTATATGAGATTATGGCTAAAAAGAAGAATTATTTTGAACTTTTCGTAAAGAAGACCCTGAGATATCTTCTTAAACCCTTAAGCTTTATCCCTGCCATAGTCATGATGTATGTGATATTTCACTTTTCAGCCCAGGACAGCACACAGTCTGGACATTTATCACTGCTTGTGAGCAAATATGTGGTCCTGATATACAACAAGCTGTTCATGAAAGAGTATGACAATGTCAGATTAAACGAGCTGATCATATATATACATCCGTATGTAAGGAAGGCAGCCCATGTGACGGAATACTTCCTTCTTGCGATGAGCGTATCGCCGCCGATGTACGTATATCGCTTCAGAAGCTTCGGGATGACACTTTTAACGATACTTTTCTGTGTCGCATTTGCGGGACTTGATGAGTATCATCAGTCATTTGTATCAGGCAGGGTGGCCGATATTCACGACGTAATGATAGACAGTATAGGCATACTCATCGGAGTCATTGTTGTCAGGATCATATGTGCCATAGGAAGAAAGACGATTTTTTCATGGTTAGTGCTTGATAAATGATGTTTTTTTCATCCAAATATGATAGAATTTAACTTGACTGTTTAAACAGGCAGTCTCGTATTGATGCGATAAGGAGGGTTATCTATGCTGACACAACAGATGACGGCTACGGAAGTGTTTGACAAGTACAGAAATGACATGGAAAAGCTTATCGCATACCTGCCCTGGCTGGAGGAAAAGAGCGGCAAGATCAGCGTATCGAGTACATATGACGGTGACGGCCTCTCAGAGCATTCAATGAGCTTTCCTGTTTTTGACGGGACCCTTTTGAGATTCGTAAAGGATGCCGAGAACACACAGTTCATGGACAGGAACTATCTGTATGTGATAAACAGGAACAGGTTAAAGACTCCTTCAGACGAGATAGCATTTGTATCAAAGCAGACGATGCTCCAAATGGATAACATCGGAGGCGTCCTTTCCAAATATGTGATGGGCGGAAGGACAAAGTCAAGGCTCTGGTCACAGGCGGTCGATCAGGGAGTACTGCTTGCAGTGGTAAGAAGATTAAAGGAACTATACGATATCGGCTTAAACGGTTTAACTGAATCATCGGGGAACTGATCGGAGAGTATAAAGTGAGCGAGAAAAGCGACAGTAAAAAACAATATATCATAGAAAAAGCCACGGCTGTATTTGCAGCAAAGGGCTTTAAAAGTGTTACCATGAAAGATATAGTCGAAGCCTGTGAGATAAGCAGGGGAGGGCTATATCTTTATTACTCTTCAACAGAAGAGATATTTAAGGATGTCTGTGAGAAGGCGGACAATTCCGAAGAGAGCGCAAATGAGTTAAGCAAGATGGTCGAGAGCGCCAAGGCAAGCGACCTTCTGCTCTGGTTTATAAAGGAACAGAAAAAAGCGATCCTTTCAAAGACCGATCCGCTCATTGCCGCAAGATATGAGTATGCATTCTTTAAAAAGCAAAACGATGATGTTACCCTGGCAAAGCAGAACTTTGATACGGCTGTAAAGGTATTAAAGAGCATCATCATAAGAGGAATGGAAAGCGGTGAGTTTGCCTGCGAGGATCCTTCGCATGCGGCAGCAGGCATGATGTTTGCGATAGAGGGTATGAAAGTATGCTCTGCAACATTTGGTATGACAGAAAAGAAGGTTGACAGCGAGCTTCTTTTCATGGTGCAGAGATTTATAGAAGTAGAATAAAGGAAGAGGTTTTTTAATGAAAACAAGACGTATCTATGTTGAAAAGAAAAAGGACTATGCCGTCAAGGCAAAGGAGCTTAAGGAGGACATCGAAGGATATTTAGGTATCAAGGTCGATGATGTCAGAGAACTCATCCGTTACGATGTTGAAGGCATCGATGATGATGTTTACAAGACAGCTACAAAGATGATATTTTCCGAGCCCCCCGTTGACGATCACTATGAGGAGACCTTCCCGATAGCAGATGATGAGCATGCATTCTCTGTCGAGGCACTCCCCGGACAGTTCGATCAGAGAGCGGATTCCGCTGAGCAGTGCATAGGCTTTATAGATGCGGATGCAAAGCCCATCGTAAAGAGTGCTATCACCTATGTCATAAAGGGTGATATCTCTGATGAGGATATGGAAAAGATAAAGGCATACTGTGTCAATCCCGTTGATTCAAGGATAAATGACGCACCCAAGCCCGAGACTCTCGTTACGGAATATGACGAACCTGCAGATGTCATCATCTTTGACGGATTCAAGGATATGGATGAGGCCTCTCTTAAAGAGCTTTACGACAGCCTCGGTCTTGCAATGACATTCAAGGATTTCCTTCATATTCAGAACTATTTCAAGAATGAAGAGAACCGTGATCCGAGCATGACAGAGATCAGAGTGCTTGATACCTACTGGTCAGATCACTGCAGACACACGACTTTCTCAACCGAATTAAAGAACATCACCTTTGACGAGGGCTACTACCGTGAGCCCATCGAGACTACCTATCAGAGCTATCTTGATACAAAGGATGAGATATACAAGGACAGAACAGACAAGTTTGTCTGCCTTATGGATGTTGCCCTTATGGGTATGAAGAAGCTTAGAGCAGACGGCAAGCTTGATGACATGGAAGTATCCGATGAGATCAATGCATGCTCGGTTGTTGTACCCGTAGAGATGGAGTATGACGGTGAGACCGTAACAGAGGAATGGCTCGTATTCTTTAAGAACGAGACACATAACCATCCGACAGAGATCGAGCCTTTCGGTGGTGCTGCCACATGTCTTGGCGGTGCTATAAGAGATCCCCTTTCAGGAAGAGGATATGTTTACCAGGCTATGCGTGTTACGGGTGCTGCAGATCCCACTGTTCCGGTATCGGCTACATTAAAGGGCAAGCTCCCACAGAAGAAGCTTGTAAGAGGAGCAGCAAGCGGATATTCGTCATACGGTAACCAGATAGGTCTTGCTACCGGATACGTTAAGGAGATATATCATCCCGATTACGTTGCAAAGCGTATGGAGATAGGTGCTGTAATGGGTGCCGCTCCCAGAAGATGCGTTAAGAGAGAAAACTCTGATCCCGGAGATATCATAATCTTACTTGGCGGAAGAACAGGTCGTGACGGCTGTGGCGGTGCAACAGGTTCTTCAAAGGTTCATACGGAGAGCTCTATCGAGACCTGCGGTGCTGAGGTCCAGAAAGGTAATGCTCCCACAGAAAGAAAAATACAGAGACTGTTTAGAAGAGAAGAAGTAGCTTCTCTTATAAAGAAATGTAACGACTTTGGTGCGGGCGGTGTCAGTGTAGCGATCGGTGAGCTGGCAGCAGGCCTTACTGTTGATCTTGATCTTGTACCCAAGAAGTATGCGGGTCTTGACGGAACGGAACTTGCGATCTCCGAGTCTCAGGAGAGAATGGCAGTTGTTGTAGACCCCAAGGATGTGGATGCATTCCTTAACTATGCACAGGAAGAAAACCTGGAGGCAGTCTGTGTTGCAAAGGTAACAAAAGAGCCCAGACTCGTTCTTAAGTGGAGAGGCAAGGAGATAGTAAATATCGCGAGAGCCTTCCTTGATACAAACGGTGCTCATCAGGAGACCGATGTTGTTGTACACATACCTTCACAGGAAAACAAGGCGATCGATGAGATCGGCATTAAGAAGGTTAAGGAAGATATAGAAGCAAATGATGCAAAGCAGGCGATGATAGATACGCTCTCAGACCTGAATGTATGCTCGCAGAAGGGTCTTGTTGAGATGTTCGACTCATCCATCGGTGCAGCAAGCGTATATATGCCTTACGGCGGAAAGACACAGCTTACAGAGACTCAGACCATGGTAGCAAAGCTTCCCACTCTAAAGGGAAAGACAGATACCGTTACCATGATGAGCTACGGATTCGATCCCTTTATCTCAAGCTGGAGCCCTTATCACGGTGCCATCTATGCAATAACACAGTCAATGGCAAAGATCGTTGCCGCAGGCGGAGATTACAGCAAGATCAGATTCACCTTCCAGGAGTACTTCCGCAGGATGACAGAAAAGCCCGACCGCTGGAGCCAGCCTTTTGCAGCACTCCTTGGTGCATTCGATGCACAGATCGGATACGGACTTCCTTCTATCGGCGGAAAGGATTCCATGAGCGGAACCTTTAACGATATAGATGTTCCTCCGACTCTCGTTTCATTTGCTGTAGATATAGCTAAGACTTCGGATATAATAACACCCGAGCTTAAGAAAGCCGGAAACAGGATAGTAAGATTCAAGATAGAAAAAGACGACTATGACGTTCCGGTATATGAAGATGTTAAGAAGCTCTTTGATGAGATAAGAAGACTTGAGCAGGAAAACGTTATAGTTTCAGCATATGCTCTTGACAGATACGGTGTCATGGCAGGTGCTGCAAAGATGGCATTCGGTAACGGACTTGGTGTTGACTTTGATTCAGACCTTGAGCTTTCTGATCTGTTCGAGCCTGCAATGGGTGATATCATTGCAGAGATAAATTCAGACATGATCGCAAATATAGATACCGATTATGTCCTTATCGGTGAAGTAACGGCTGACGGAAACTTTACGTACAAGGATGCATCGCTTACACAGGAAGAGGCATTAAAGGCATGGAAGGGCACACTTGAAAAGGTATTCCCCACCAAGGCAGTAAAGAACACCGACAAGGTGGATATGCCGATCTTTAAGGCTGATTCGATATATGTATGCAAGAACAAGGTTGCAAAGCCCAATGTATTCATCCCCGTCATGCCGGGAACAAACTGTGAATACGATTCGACAAAGGCATTCGAAAGAGCTGGTGCGAGTGTTAAGACAGTAGTATTCAAGAACATGACAGGCTCAATGATAGAAGAGAGCTTCAAGGCATACAAGGATGCGATAGACAATGCACAGATCATCATGTTCCCCGGCGGCTTCTCAGCAGGTGATGAACCCGACGGATCAGCAAAGTTCTTCGCAACCGCTTTCCAGAACGAGATGTTAAAGGAAGCTGTAATGAAGCTTCTTAACGAGAGAGACGGTCTTGCCCTCGGAATATGCAACGGCTTCCAGGCTCTCATAAAGCTCGGACTTGTTCCTAACGGAGAGATCACGGGCCAGAATGAGGATTCACCGACTCTTACATACAACACCATCAACAGACATATATCAAAGATGGTATATACAAAGGTTGTTTCAAACAAGTCACCCTGGCTTGCAGATGCCGAGCTTGGAGGTACATATGTTATACCTGCCAGCCACGGCGAGGGACGTTTCGTAGCACCGAAACAGTGGCTTGACAAACTGATAGCTAACGGACAGGTAGCAACCGTATACTGTGACAATGACGGAAATGTGAGCATGGATGAGGAATACAACATCAACGGTTCATATATGTCGATCGAAGGTATCACATCTCCCGACGGAAGAGTACTCGGAAAGATGGGTCACTCCGAAAGAAGAGATTCAAGTGTTGCGATAAACATCTACGGAGAACAGGATATGAAGATCTTCGAGAGCGGTGTTAAATACTTTAAATAAGCAGATAAAAAGACAAGGCAGCGGAAAACCGCTGCCTTCATCTTTGATCAAAAGCCGGAAATCTGTCTCCGGCTTATTTTATTTCTTCATTTCGATAATAGTATGCTGACTTTCAGTATTTGCTATATCTTCCTGCACCTGTCTTAACAGCTCCTGATTTATCACGTTATTTCCTGCACTTCTTGCTGCATTACGTGCTTTCTTTAAAGTCTTTCCTTCACTTACAGTTCTGACAAATGCCTTTATATATGCTTTTTTATACATCGCAGCCTGCTCGGGTGTATAGTTTCTAGGAAGATCCTTTTCAAAATAATCAGCCATAACTCTGGCTGTATCAAAGGCCATTGAGCGGGCATCTTTTACCGAAGCACCACTTTCTATTGCAATAAGAAATACAGACTCGTATACCTGTGCCATCTCTGTGTTTTCTAAAAGATCGGTTTGTATAACTGAGCAATCCGCAACGGCTAAGTTATCAAGTGAAACAGAAGTTGAATCTGAAAGTACTATGATACTGCCGTTCCATGTGGCATTTGTTAACATCGCCTCGATCGGATCAGAGTCGGATAACTGTATTTGGTTCGGCGTCGGTGTAGGGGCAGCTTTAGTCTCGGGATCAGGACCGGGATCAGGATTGGGATCGGGATCCGTTATTATGACCGGCTTTAAAGGAACAGGCTCAGAATCACCTGTATTATTGTTAATGGGAGCCACATTTGTATCTGACTTGACAGGATCAGGGATAGTGATCTTTAGATTGGCTCCGCTGCTGATAGTAAGAAGCCAGCTTCCGTCTTTTTGCTTATCTGCTGTTACATAGTTCTCATCAAGTCCCTCGATCTTATCTATCTTGTAGTTTTTTGCGGGGGTGATCAGTAAAGTAACAGTATTGGTCTTACCGTTATTTTGGCGTATCCACTTCTTGTTGTAAGCGTCTGACAGTCCGCTATTATTGTTAGTTGAACTGATCGTAACAAAATCATTATGTACCAGATCTACTGAAAAATACTCTGTTCCGTTATTTGTTCCTATAGTACCTCCGTAGTTATATACTTCACCGTTATTGGTCTCAACTATTCCGCTTTCATAGTTTAAAACAACTCCGATATTGGTAACTACAGTACCTGTATTGTTTTCTACGGTTGTCCAATTATAATCTATTGTTCCCTTGTTGTCATTTACAGTACCTTGGTTTTGTTCAATCACACCTGATTTTGTGTTTTCTTTTATCAGAGCACCACTTTCGTTTAAACGCACTGTTTTGCTATTGGATTCGATAACACCTGATTTGTCTTTTTCACACTTATTATTATTAATAAAATGTTTATTGTTTTTGATATTGCCAAAGTTATCGTATACTTCACCCTGGATAGAGTTTTCTTCAATCTCTCCATAGTTTTTATCGATAATCCCGGAGCTGGATTTAACGATACCATCTTCAGCATTGGTATCGAGAGAACCATTGTTATTATTTATGATCGTTCCGTAATTGAAGTTTACTTTGCCTGAATATGTGTTTTCATTAACAGTACCGTAATTCTTATCTATTACAGCCGGGTCTTCACCATTATAATTTCTGACGTTCCCCCCGTTCCTTTTAACAAAACCACTCTTTTCGTTAATTGTGATCTTTCCGCCGAGGTCGTTGTATTTAACTGTACCGTAATTGTGTTCTATGACCGGACTTTCATTGACACCTTCAAGATAACCGTTGAAGATAACCGTTCCGTAGTTATTCTCTACTGATCCGTAATTACCTCTTGTCCCATCCTCTTTTGTTTCTATTCCAATGGTAGCACCTTCCTGGTTTGTGTAAACATATCCGTAATTGTCTCTTATTGTTGCTTTGTCGTTATTATTGTAGACGCCGCCGTTCCTGGCTACATTACCGATATCACCGTTGTTATCAGTTACCTGACCTTGACTATCAACATAGTCGATGCTGCCTTTGTTAGTGGTGACCTTACCTTCAACAGTTTCGATGCTGTCATTGTTGGTGGTGACTGTACCTTTAACATCATAGATGCTGCCGTTGTTATTATTTACCGTACCATTAACATCACCGATATATCCGTTGTTCGTATCCATTATCTGGTACGGTGCAACCTCTTCCAGTTCTCCATCCTCGGGATTGTCTACTATGATCTCTATCTGATGTTCACCTTCATTAAGAGAGATCTCTCCGGGATCATTTTCGTTTGCATAGACTCCTACGGGAAGCGCAAGATCACCGGCAACAGCCAGTAAGATCATGGTCGCACTCATAAAGACTGCCGCACCCTTTGAAGATCTTTTTAAGAATCTTTTCGTATTACTCATGTTTTCATCTCCTTATAATAAGTGATCACGGTTCTGTTTATTAATGATCAGTCATTTGTCATTGGTATTCTTGTATCTGATACAAACAAGAGTCACGGTGACTCCGAGTATGAATGCTATAACAGATACGAGCACATATCCGCCTGCCTGCCTTCCAAGAAGGAATGATCCGTAAACCGAAGCAGTGCTGCCCGATACGGATGAACCCTGAGGGAAGAGGGATATAACGCTTACAAGTGCTGCAAAGAGTATTGCACTCACACCTGCAAGATAAGCACTCGCTTTTGCATTACGTTTGCGTGTGACTGTTTTTTTACGCTCTAAGACCTCTTTTAGAGCGTCTTCATCTGAATAATTCATGTGACTCCTCCTAAATTTATAGAGCAAAGATCAACTCTTACACTTATTAGTTGCAAAAAAACCCGGTTTTACTCACCGGGATTTTTCACAAATTAAAGAAACTGGTTTTGTGCATTTTTATTCTTCTATAGAATTCGGGGAAACTCTCTTAAAGATGATAAAGAGTAATGATGCCGTAAAGGGCGGCATGATAAATCCGAGTATGGATGAGATACCCGGTCTTGATACCAAAAGGTTATAAAGAGCATGGAAGATCATTGCAATGGATACGCCAACGCATATTGAAGAAAAGTTAAACACCTTAAGTCTCTTTGCCATAAGAAACCACATGGAAAGAGCAAGTATGCTCACGATATGCATAACACCTACGGCAAGACCCCTGATAAGGATATATCCCAGGTTTTCTGCACCGCTGGTTAGGATATAGCAGCAGTTTTCAAAGGTTGCAAAGCCTGCGCCGACAGCGACAGAGAGCATTGTAAAGCTGCGCTCCTTTGGAACTATGAGTATCGCAAAGAAAGAAAGCGGAAGAAGCTTCATCAGCTCTTCTATGACGGGAGATAAAAATACAGATGTCTCATCATACGTCATTCCTATGGAATCACCGATAAAACTGCTTATGTATGCTGAAAGAAGACAGACACCCATTCCAAGAAGGAAGGATGCAAGGTATCTTCTTACTTCACCCTTAACAAAAAGCAGGGAGACTATCAGAGGTATTGCTATGCATATGAGTATGTTTTCGGCATAGATCATCTTTCTACCACCCTTCTTAATGATAAGAATATAAAGAGGAATGAAACCTGAAGGAATATATATGCAACGGTATAGTAAACTCCCGAACTCATATACATGAAGATGATGCTCCATGCAGCAGTGGCAGCCGAGAGACTCATGCAGACTTTAGGGTCAGATTTCCTGTAAAGGCATATAAGAGTTCTTAAAACAAAGTACAGCTCTGCGATAAACAAAAGAAAATATGCGATCTTGTCATGAAGACTTTTAAGAGACTCGGGTACGATAAAGGTCGCAACACATGATGCGATTATCAGCACACAGATGATACCCAGGATGATCCACAGTCTTTTTTTGAGCACATCCGTGTTTTTCATAAGCCTTACAAGCGTTATGACAAAATATCCGAAGGTAAGACCTGTTATGATATCCTGCAGCCATTCACCCGACCATGCGATCCACAGGATGACATTTGAGATCATGAAGATGACCGCGCCTGCGACCTGAAACCTGGCATTATCATAAAACTCGCCGAGCATCGGTTTTAGTGTGGAAGCAAAGGAGAGAAACATCGCCCATTCAGCGATCTCATTGGCTGCAAAGGGCATGCGCTGTCCGGGATAGAGAATATCAAATGCCAGCCAGTAAAGAAGAGAAAGCAGCATTGCTGCCGTCGCAAATGTAAATGAGACAAGCTCTACGCTGCGTCCTGCCTTTAATCCTGTATGATACAGGCAGATCATTATGAATATCAGGATTATGATACATGTAATTGTGGGTGTGTATTCAAACAATGAAATCATTTTCAAATCCCATCTTTATAAGTTCTTCCTTAAGAGCCTTCTTTGCACGCTCTACCAGGTTGTAGACCTGCTTTTTGCTTTTTTTCATGACTTTTGAAACCTGTTCGTGAGTCATGTCTTCAAAATAGAGCAGTATCAGGATACGTCTGTAATCTTCGTTCAGCTTTGAAAGACCCTCATTAAGCAACCTGTTTTTTTCACTTTTAAGGATATCAAGCTCGGGAGACTGATCACCTGCAACAGAGACATTTTCGATATCTTCCGTATGGATCGTCTTTCTAAGTTGCATGAGCGCCAGATTCTTCCCTATGGAAAAGAGCCAGGTCTTGAATGAACTCTTATCGGAAAAGAAGGTAGGCCCCGCTGCAACCTCGGCAAAAGCATCAAGGGAAAGTTCTTCAGCAACGGTCATGTTGTTAACAAAGCCGTTTATGAACAGCACAAGAGATCCCCTGTGACGCTTTATAAGCATAAGGAGAGCTTCTTCATTTCCTTTATGCAGGAAGGACTCATAGAGTTGTTCATCGGTCTCATTCATAAGCATACTTATTCCTAAAATAATTGTATAACAGATGCGGATAAATGTTAACTTTGATTTGGCGCATTTGGGGCTTAAAGTATGTTATCATTAAAAGAGACAATAAACCCTATTATCAGTTCAGAGGCTAAATGAAAGATATAAAGAAAGCAGTATTTATATTACTGGCAATAATTATGATTATCATAGTGACGATCCTTGTATTGTCGTTCACAAACAGAAGTGAAGATGTAGGCGCGGAGGATGAAATGGTGGCTGTTAACATACTTAAGAGCAGATATACTGTCGGCAGTGATATAGAGGCCGATGATATAACGGAATTTTATTATACCGTTGAAAACATCAACTACAATGCAAGTTATTTAAGATACCGTTTCTATTCACAGGACGGTAAGCATATGTTCTTCTTTGAGAAAAGAGAGAGACCAAATGACTACGGTCCTACAACAGATAAAGATACGATAGCAAAAGCTGAATTTGAGCTTTCGGATGATCAGTGGAATGAATTCTTTGATCTTGTCAAAGACGGTACCGTACGAAAAAGACACACGTCTGCAGAATCGGGAGACACCGGTCCGTGGCTTTATCTGTACTGGAAAGGTGATAAGGGAGAATATCAGGAATATACATTCCAATCGGAACAAAAGCTTCTTGAATTTGAAGACTTCTGTCTTTTGCTTTCAAAAGAAGATGACTGATATTGGATATGGAAGAATCAAAGGCTGCGCAGTGATGTGCAGCTTTTTTGATAGGTATGTGAACGAAAAGTTGATAAGCGCAAATAATCAAAATTCTGGATTTGGTTAAATTGTGCATAATCAGAGATTAGGCAATTTTAAAAAGAAAAAATCTTTAGCAAATCACTCATTGCGTAAATTTGACCGTTGAAAGAAAAACGAATATCCCTGCCCTTAAAACAATCGGGGCAGGGATATTGATCTTTTAACTATTTTCTTGTTCCCTTGAGTATCGGGCTTAAAGGCTTGTAGATAAAAAGCGTTACTATGGATATCATCGTACCCTTAAGGATATTGACCGGTGCCACGATCAGGAAAATAAAGTCCGAAAGACTTGTAACGTGGCTGTTTACGGCAGTACCCATTGCGATTATCGTATCGATTTCCATACCGAACATTTTTGCAAATGTGGGAAGAAGGTAGAAAGCGTTAAATGAGCTTCCAACTATAGTGATGATGATAGTACCTATAACACATGAGATGATCGCATTGACCTTGTTCTTCTTTATGAGATAGATGATACTTGCGGGAAGTATGAAGCTGCATCCTACAAAGAAGTTTGCAAGCTCACCGACAAATGCCGTTGAAGAACCCTTAATAAGTGTCTTTAAGAGGATCTTTATGAACTCTATCATTACACCTGCAACAGGACCGAAGGCAAAACCGCCTATCAATGCGGGAAGCTCGGAAAAATCCAGTTTGTATATCCCGGGAGGTGCAAAAGGAACGGGAAACTCAAGCAGCATGAGTACCGTTGAGATTGCAGAGAACATTCCTATGACAACGATCTTTCTTGTGGAAAGAACTCGTTCATTGTCATTGTTCTTCTTCTTGACAAGCTTCTCAACTCCATATGCGATTAAAAACATCAGGATAATTACGCCGGCGAATACCAGCACGAAGACAGCATTTTCTGCTATCTGTGATAAGAGATTATTCATTTTTGCTCCTTTCTCTCATCCGGACTATACCGTCGGTACCGGAATCACACCGGTTCAACCTTTTGGGCTTGCGGACTTTTACCGCCGGTAGGGACTCACACCCTGCCTTGAAAGTTAATTACAACGATGTTATCTTACAGCCATGCTTTTAAAGTGTCAAGAGGAACCTTAAAAAAGAAAGTAAAGATAAAAACTGTAAAAAAATCATAAAAATCATCAACAAAGTCGTTTTTACTGTTATTATTATAAAGTGAGGATAAAAAACCTGTATGTAAACAGGTCTGATATAAAGTTTTTTTATGAGGGAGAAATTTAAATGGCTAATATCAGAGAACAGAAATTCAGAAAACTAAAGAAGTTCAGGACAACAGGATCGGTGTTTGCGTTCATCATCGTTACCACACTGATCATTGTGGGTCTTGCAGGCATGACGAGCACATTTTTCTTCTATGTGCTGGATTCAAAAGTAGGCAATGAATACAGCAAGCTCGAATACATGGCTGAACTCTATGAGTTCTCAGGCTACGGTGAGAATGAGGATATCCTTAAGCTTCTTAATAAGGAGGAGAATTCCTATATCATCGTTGATGAGAATGACAAGGTCCTAAAAGAGCACGGTAAGAACACCTGCGATCTTGAAGGCAGCGGCAAAATAACAGTCAGGACTGACTTTGAGAACAATCCTGAGTTTATCGCAGAGATGCAACAGCTCGATAAAGAGTTAAAAGATGCAAGAAGCGATGAGGATTTTGAAGAGTATCATGCAAGAGTGGAAGAAGCCGTATCGGAACTGGCTATAGAGACACAGATCTATCGTGATAAGGAAAGCGGACTCGTTTATGCCGACAGTGAAGGCGACATCGAGATTGATTATAAAGGTGTGAGTCTTCTTTTAAATGAACAGGGAAGCGGTCTCATAAAGATGTTATCCACAGAGGGAAAGAACATAGAGCTTCCTTTCTGGATGCCGGTGGATCTTGGTGACGGAACACGTTTGATAGGAAAGGCTTATATCACCATCAACTTAAAAGATGCTGGAACATTCCTTGTAATGGGAATCTTTCTTGCCATCATGATCCTGGTTGTCATCATAGTCATCTTCTCAAACATGATAAAGAACCACAAAAACAGAAAGAAGATGAATGAGATCTTCTTTATGGATGAGGTCACAGGCAAGAAGAACTGGATGTGGTTCATAGCAAATTCTGAGAGAGTATTAAAGAAGAGATCCAACTCCTACAATAAATATGCTGTACTCGATATCGTGTTTGTAAACTATCGTAACTTCTGCGTATGTCATTCTGTCGAGGACGGCGAGAAGATGCTCTGCAGGGTCAATGAAGTAATAGAGAAACATCTGGAAAAGAAAGAGATGGTCGCACACTACGCATCGGCCAACTTCGTTGCAATGTTAAAATATGTGGACAGGGACCGTCTTGAAGAGAGAGTCAAAAACATGGTAAGTGACCTTGAAAAGATAGATTCTGATCACAAGTTCACCTTCCATGTCGGAATATACAGGATAGGCGAGTGCCTCGATGAGAGAGGAAAGGCTGTTAAGCGTAAGGATCTTAACATAGACAATGCATACAACAATGCATGTACCGCAAGATCCACACTTGCCGATAACGATGATTCGGCCATCGCTTTGTTTGATGAGGAGATGGTAAAGGAGAAGAAGTGGATCGACTGGGTTGCCGAAAGACAGCAGAAAGCTGTTGATAATGAGGAATTCTTAGTCTACTATCAGCCAAAGTATAATCCCTCTACCCGTAAACTGAGCGGAGCCGAGGCTCTTATCAGATGGAGATTACCCGAGACCGGTGAGATGATACCTCCGGGCAAGTTCATACCGATCTTTGAAAAGAGCGGATTCATCACACAGATAGACCACTACATGTTAAGCCATGTGGCAGCCGATCAGAAGAAATGGATAGATGAGGGCTTTGAATGCGTTCCCGTTTCGGTAAACGTATCAAGGGCACATTTCATAGAGAGCGACCTTGCGGAACAGATAAGGGATATCGTGGACAATGCGGGCTCACCGCGTGAGCTTATCGAGATAGAGCTCACAGAGAGTGCATTCTTTGATGACAAGCATGCGATGATAAGAACGATCAAGCAGCTTAAGGAATACGGCTTTAAGGTATCGATGGATGACTTCGGTGCAGGCTATTCATCACTCAATTCCCTTAAGGAGATGCCGCTTGACGTATTAAAGCTCGATGCGGACTTCTTCAGGAACGATGAGGGTGACGGAAGAGGACAGATCGTCGTTTCCGAGGCAATAAGACTTGCAAAGAATTTAAACATGCTCACCGTTGCGGAAGGTGTTGAACAGAAAGAACAGGTTGAATTCTTGGCCAGCCAGGGATGTGACATGATCCAGGGATATTACTATGCAAGACCCATGCCGAAGGATGATTATAAGGAGCGCATAGTGCTCGGCTTTGCACCTGATCAGAACGCCCAAAACTGAAAACAGGATCCTTAAAAAGAGTATCCATAAAGGAAATAACGACAAAATGTCGGTGAAATCAGCTTGATTCGCCGACATTTTTGTGGTTTAATGGAAATAAGTAAAGAAATATATCACTTTTTTGAATGAAAAAGACATTTGGTAAAACGGAGCATGGTATGGAAAGAAGATATGTAACACCGGATCATCTTACATCTGAAGATATAAAAGAACTCAGGGCAGCCCTGGATATGACACAATCACAACTGGCTGTGTTTTTGCGTGTTTCAAAAAGAACGGTCGAACGATGGGAGACATCAAAGGAACCCATAACAGGAGCCATAGTGACACTTGCCGATATACTTCTTCGCAATCCTGAGATGGAAGAGAAGCTCAGACTTAAAGATAACAGACTGAAACTGAGACTTAAGTACTTCTATAAAAACATGCTGTGTACAGTCATAGATGTTGATGAACTGCAGCGAAAGGTAGAAATAAAGAACTATGTAAAAAATCCGATGTTAAGAGCCTTTGGGGTCAATAACGAGCCTGATTATGATGATTATGAGCAGTTTCTTGAATCCAGATGTTTTCCAAGGACAAGGGATAAGATGAAACTCGAGCTGAAAAGACTGGATATCCCTTTCTATGATCCGATCCTTATAATCGAGAAAACACTGGGCAGGATGGAAGAGGATGAGTTTTACATTGAGATAGAGAGGTGAACTTATGGTAAAGTTCATAGATACTGATGTCGTGACGGATAACAGAAAGTCATCAAAAGGAAATCAGCTGAAATTCAAAAGAGATGATATATGGTATAAGGCAGATTATACGGGGTATGAGGGCCTTACGGAATATGTTGTGTCTAAGCTGCTTGGATTCAGCAGTCTGTCACCGGATGAGTATGTGGATTACGAACTTGAAAAGATAGAGTATAACGGACAGTACTTTAATGCATGCAGGAGCAAAGACTTTACAGACGGCTGGCAGCTTATAACTCTCGAAAGACTGTTTATGCAGATTTACGGTCGGGGTCTTAACAATATCATATACAGCATTCCGGATCATACCGAAAGATTGGAGACTCTCGTTAAACAGGTTGAGCGCGTGACCGGTCTTTCACAGTTTGGCAAGTACATGAATAAGATACTGACCGTTGATGCTTTGTTTCTTAATGAAGACAGGCATACTCACAACATAGCCGTCCTTACCAAAAACATGAAAGAATACAGACTGGCACCTGTTTTTGATAACGGAGCGGGACTTCTATCGGATACGACCATGGAATATCCTCTTTCGATCGATCATATTAAGCTGATAGACAGGGTTAAGCCCAAAACTTTTTCCGACAGTTTTGAACAACAGGTCATGATCTCCGAAAAGCTGTATGGTTGCAACATACATTTTAATTTTAACTATAATGACATATGTAAAATTCTGGAAGAAAAGACTGATTATCCAAAGGAGATCACTAACAGGGTTATTGAAGTTATCATGCAGATGAGGCGTAAATACGTGTATCTGTTTGATCAGGATAAAGGATAACAGAAAGCCCCAAAAAACCTGAAAACATGGGGATCAGTCCTGCTTTAACATTAAATATCTTATCATAAAAATAAATAATTTAACGATAAACGTTAAAAAGTTGTTGACAAATGTTAAATGGCGTTGTATTATGGTCTCATGAACCACAGATACAGCGCCTTGTTCATTATAAGGAACCACCGGGAGGGAAGAGTTCAGGTGAACAGGAAAGGATCTGAAAGTTCAATTCACGTGAAAAAAGTAACTTATAAACAAAAGATAAAAAAATGATATAGGGAGAAAAAGAAATGAGAGAACAGGAACAGAAACTGGCAAATGTAAAAAAGAGTTGTGATGTTGTAAGAAAGACCTGCAAGGTCTTCGGGATAATACTTATTGTTGCAACGGTGCTCGCCATTGCTGGAGCAATTCTTTTGATGGCACACAAGAATGAGATCAATTCAAATCTGATCTTTGATCAGGCAACAAGACAGATAAATATCATGGGTGATACAACAGGAAACTTCATGGCACTTGAGGATGTGGACTTTGATGTTGAAACAGGAATATTCAGTTTTAATTATGACGGTTTAAAGCTTATAAACCAGGGTAAGTTCGCAGAGCTCTTCGCACTCTACTGTGCGGCAGCTGCAGGTGTATGTGCACTGATGGCAGGCATCTTCATAACCGTTCAGAAGACATTTGAATTTATAAAGAACAGCGACACGCCTTTTGACGGAAAGGTACTTGCAAGACTTAAGGCTGTATTCGTGGCAATGACGATCGTAGCTTTGCTGCTCTCAGGTGTTGGAGCTGCAATAATGAGCGGAATCATATTCTGGAGTATCTACTGCGTACTTGATTACGGATATGTGCTTCAGACAGAAGTTGATGAGACATTATAAGAAAGTAGGTATTAAAAATGGTCTGCATCACAGGGGAATCGGCAGACGGTTTTGTAACAGGAGGAGAAATACAATGATGACAGTTAGTGAGGTAACAGATATGGGTAAGATAGTTTTAAGACTGGACAGAGTCATGGCAGACAGAAAGATGTCTCTTAACGAGCTTTCGGAAAAGGTTGGAGTTTCAAACGTGAACCTTTCAAAGATAAAGACAGGTAAGATCAGTGCGATCAGGTTTTCAACACTTGAGGCGATATGCGATACACTCGCATGCCAGCCGGGAGATATCCTCGAATATGATCCCGATGCTGAGTCTGATGAGGTTACAGAGTAAACATATTCCCCTGCCAATAAAAGATGTGACGGAGATGGCCGGACAGTCATTGTTTAGCGGCAGGGGATCTTTTTGGCCAAAATCCGGAAAAAATAAAGAATTTATAAACTTTGGAATTGTTGGTTGACAAACAATAATATACGCTGTATAGTATGCAGTGTAAACAATATTATACGATGTATAGCATACAAAAAGGAAAGTAAAAGAGAGGAGAAAAAATGGGAAAACTGGTAGAGATACAGGACTTATGTAAGATCTACAATCCCGGAGAGAACGAGGTAAGGGCTCTGGACCATGTGACTCTTAACATAGATGAGCATGAGTTCGTGGCTATCATCGGTCAGTCAGGATCGGGCAAATCAACACTGATGAACATGTTGGGATGCCTGGATGTACCGACAAGCGGAACATACACGCTTCACGGTACAGACGTTTCAGGAATGACAGACGATGAGCTTTCGGATGTAAGGAATAAGGAGATCGGATTCATATTTCAGGGATTCAATCTCATACCTTCACTTACAGCCCTGGAAAATGTTGAACTTCCTTTAATGTACAGGGATGTTCCGAAAAAAGAACGGGAGAGATTGAGCAGTGAGGCGCTTGACAGAGTGGGACTGGGAAAGCGTAAGACACACAAGCCATCTGAGATGTCGGGGGGACAGCAGCAGAGGGTGGCGATAGCAAGAGCCATAGCACAGGCACCGCCCATCATACTGGCGGACGAACCTACAGGTAACCTGGATAGCGGTTCAACAAAGGAGATAATGGGGATCCTTAAGGAACTTTACGATGCGGGAAGGACAGTCATTCTTATAACACATGACAATGAGATAGCCGCAAACGCACAGAGAACGATAAGGATAAAAGACGGGAGAGTAGTGGAGGATAAGATAAATGAAGATTTTAAGTAAGTTAAAAGGAATGTCTAAAAAGAAAAAGATAATTAGCGCAGTACTTGCAGTAGTGGTACTGGCTGTAACGATAAACACACTTAACGGACATGCGGCACAGGCTGTTGATACCGCAGTTGTAAGCAGGGGAACACTGGAACAGAAGGTTGAATTAAACGGTAATGTAGAGACAGACAACGTACTCACCGTATATTCACAGATAGACGGAAAGATCGGTTCTATCAATGTTAAAAAGGGTGACTTCGTTAAAAAGGGCGATGTCCTTATAACATACGATGAGGAGAACTTAAACTACAACATAGCAATGGCTGATCTTAATGCACAGTCACAGCTTGGAAGCTATAACAATCAGATCCAGACAGGTGGAAGAACAGCAGGTCTCTACTCTGAGGCAAAAAGAAATCTCACGGTTCTGGATCAGCAGATAGCTGACACACAGGCTGCAATGACACAGCTTCAAAAAGACATAACAGCAAAGAAGGCTTCTCTTGCAGATGAGGGTGCAAAGCTTCAGGTATCTCTTATCGACTGGGCAGACAAGCCTGACAGTGATGAGTATGAGAACCTTCAGAAGATGGTTCAGACAAACGCTTACGAGCAGCAGTATAACGGCGATCTTGTTGCGATGCAGCAGGAGCTCGACAGATTAAGCTTACAGCTTAATGCATGCAGGGAATACAAGTCAGAGATGACAAGCCAGAAGGCTTCTACCATAAACGGTCTTATGACAAGCGGTGCCAAGGAACAGCTGGAAGCAGACAAGGCAGCAAACGAGATGGCAAGCACTGACAAGCAGAACAGATATGAGAATGCAAAGAACGGTGTCACAGCAGAATTTGACGGTGTTGTAACAAGCATCAGTGCAATAAAGGGAAGCAACGTTGCATCAGGAACAGCACTTGTAACTCTGGAATCAACAAAGGATATCGTTATCAGATTCAATGTAAGCAAATATGATATCGAAAATATAGAAGAGGGCCAGACAGCCACAGTTAAGATAAAGAACAAGGAATACACAGGAAAGGTCGACAGGATCGACAGGATGACAAGCAGAGAGGCAGGCCAGACATCGAATGTAGGCATGGAGATCAGACTTGATGCTCCCGATGAGGATATAATCCTTGGTCTTGAGGCTAAAGCTGTTATCGATACCATTTCAATAGAGAATGCACTCCAGATACCCAAGGGTGCTGTTTACTCTGACACAGAGGGTGAGTATGTATACGTTTTAAGAGACGGCAAGGCTCAGAAAGTTGATGTCACTGTCGGCATTTACACTTCAGAGATGATAGAGGTCGTTTCAGGACTTAATGAGGGAGATGTAGTCATAGTTGCAGGTGAGACAGAGATCACCGAGGGAATGGAACTAGAGGCTAACAAAAATAGTGAGGATAAGTGATGGAAAGACTGTTAGAGTATTTAAAGGTCGCATTTGCCAACTTAAAGTCAAACAAGAAGAGAACTTTCCTTACCATGCTTGGTATCATCATCGGTATATCTTCCGTTATCATGATACTGGCAGCCGGCGGCGGCGCAAAGAACATGATCAATGATGAACTGAATTCAGTGTTCAGCGGCATGATCTACTTCTATATAGAAGATCAGGACAAGGCAAACACAAAGGAGTTCACTGAAGATGACATCCGTTTCATCTGTGATAATGCAGGCGACCATCTGTATGGTGCAACACAGGATTCATCAACACTTGCGGCTAAGGCCGACACAATCAGGGGGACCTATGACATATATGTGAACACAGGCACGCCCGCAAGGGAATACCAGTCGACAGACAAGGTAGTAAGCGGAAGATATTTCAACTTTTCTGAATACAATGCGGCAGCACCTGTGTGTGTCATAACAGAGGCACTTGCAAAGAAGCTGTTTGGAACAACAGATGTTCTGGGAAAGAGCTTTGAGGTCAACTTTAACAATATGAGCAATGAGCTGACCATTATAGGAATAAGAGAGACTAAAAAGAGTAACGGTGTGGGTGCTGCCCTTACCGGAAAACAGACAGATGTGATAGAGATACCTTACTCATGTGCAGAGAGAAAATACGGCCTTGATGAGTACAAAGGTTTTGATATCCTTCTTCTTGCAGACAACGAATACAGCCTGGAAGTATCAGAGAGAGTCCAGAAGATGTTTGAGTCAAAATACAATGTAAGGGAAGAGGGAGCATTCGGTATAGAGAGCTGGACAGATGCTGCAAAGCAGTATGACCAGATCCTAAACATAATAACAGGTTTTGTTGCGATAGTGGCAAGTATCGCCCTTTTGGTTGGCGGTATCGGTGTTATGAACATCATGCTCGTATCGGTAACAGAAAGAACAAGAGAGATAGGTATAAGAAAGTCTCTCGGTGCAAAGACAAAGGCGATAAAGAGACAGTTCATGGCGGAAGCCGGAATGATCACTTTAATCGGAGGTGTCATCGGTATCATAGTGGGACTCTTACTTGGAACACTTATCTGTATGGCTATCGGTGCAACACCTGAGTTTTCTGTGATGAGCATACTGCTCGCTTCAGTATTCTCATGCGGAATAGGTCTCTTCTTCGGAATATATCCTGCAAAGAAAGCAGCTATGTTAAATCCGATAGAGGCATTAAGACACGAGTAACAAAAAGAATTAACTTTTTGTGAATTTTTCTCCCATATTATTGCGTCTTTTGGCGCATGTGCTATACTTTCAAATAGTGTGCAACATCTGATGCACCCGGTCACCCACGGCCGGGTGCATTAAGGTGTTTAAATATCACCGGGGGCTCATGCTTGCATGAGAGTGATATGCCACTGTCACATTTCATATATAAAAGAGGGAGAATCACATGAAAAAATTCTTTGAATTCCTGAAAAAGCACAAAAAGCTGATCATTATCATTGCTGTTGTCGCAGTAGTGGCAATAATAGTGGTCAAAATAGTTTCAGCCGTGAACAACGCAAAGAATCTCCTTGCCGGGATGCAGAGTTCCGCAAGCACGGAAAAGATCGAGCAGCGTGACATCGTCAACAGTGTTACGGCTACGGGCAGCATCGTTGCGGTTGAGAACAGGACGTTTTCTACTTCAGTTACGGGCGTTAAGATCAAGGAAGTCAACGTTGAGGTCGGAGATCAGGTAAATGCAGGAGACATCATATGCATGCTTGATGAAGAGGACTTTGAAAAACAGCTTGCTGATGCACAGACAACGCTCAATGCCGATGCAGGAAGATCGGGTATCGATGTATCTGCATCAAACAGAGGTCTTAATGAAGCCATCGTTAACAGAGACATAGCAGCAAAGAGAGCAGAGGAAGACAAAAACAATGCCTACCAGGATTTCTCTTCGGCAGCTGATGAATGCGAAGAAGCAAAGGATGCTTACGATGAGGCATCAAAGAAAGCAAGTGATGCAAAGAGTGATCTTAAGAGTGCTGAAGAAAACCTTGAGGCTGCAAGAAATGCAGGCATCAAGGGCCTTACGGATGCTGAAAAGGCAGAAGCCATAAAGCCTTACAATGAAGCAAAGAACAGATTCATAAGCTATCTTTCGGGCATCACTGTGGAAGCGGGATGGGACAATGCGAGTCTTGATGCCGATACAGATAAGAATGAATGCGGCATCTCGGGCATTTCCGTTTCAATGATCTATAACGGGGATGATGCGGATACGATAAGCAAGATAACATCATCTCTTAACGAACTTGGATCTAACTGGTCCAATTACCAGAGCGCACTGAGTGCGGGAGCAAATGCAAAGGCAGCTGCCATAAGTGCGGCAGAAGCTGCGGTTCAGCAGGCAAAGGCCAATTATGAAGCAGCCCAGGCTACGGAAGAGACCAAGAAGTCTTTGTATGATTCCAAGGTAAAGAACGTTGAATCTCTTTATGATGCATTCAATCAGACAGTAAGAAATGCGGATGACTCTGCAAGAAACAATGAGAGCACAGTTGCCTCAAGAGTTGACAGTGTCAAGAACAGTAAGCTCTCAGCAAGTACCGCAACACTCGCAGATAAGAGAAACATAGAAAAGATAGAAGAACAGCTTGACGGATGCGTGGTATCATCTAGCATCGGCGGTATCGTTACAGCAGTCAATGTCAAGGAAGGCGATACATATGCAGGCGGTGCCATGATAACCATAGAGGATACCTCATCGTATGAAGTCGCAGCACAGATCGATGAATATGACATAGCAAAGATCAAAGTAGGTCAGGATGTTATCATAAAGACCAACGGCACAGGTACACTCGAGCTTGAGGGCAAGGTTAAATCCATTGCTCCCCATGCAACACAGAATGCGGCAGGAACAAGCGGTGTTAAGTATGAGGTAAGGATCTCAGTTCTTACAAAGAACGAAGATCTCAAACTTGATATGACAGCCAAGATAGAGATCATATGTGAAAAGAGCGAAAATGTTCTTTCAGTTCCCAAGGAAGCAATACAGGAAGATGATGACGGAAACTTCTTTGTTGAGATCTTAGACAGCGGAGAACCGGTAGATACATCATCACTGCTGACAGATCCCGAATCGGTATCAAAAGAGGATCTTGAGAAGGTACAGAACGGAGAAAAGACATATCAGAGTCATAACGTATATATCACCAAGGGACTCGAGGGTGATTACTATTGTGAGATCTCGGGAGAAGGTTTAGAGGCTGATATGAGAGTCGTTATCCCCAACGACGGAGCATTCTCGGATATAGGTGAATATATGGATGAAGCAGGTGCTATGGGAGGTTTCTGATGGAAGGTGAATCAAGAAAACCCATCATACGCCTGACGGATATAAGAAAGAACTTTTTTATCGGTACACCGAACGAGCTTAAGGTTCTAAAGGGCATAAACCTGACGGTGTATGAGGGAGAATTTTTAGCGGTTGTCGGAGCATCCGGTTCCGGCAAATCAACGCTGATGAATATCATAGGGGCATTGGACAGACCTACATCGGGAGGATACATACTTGATGATGTGGATGTTATAAGTGCCAAAGACAGTGAATTATCAGGCATAAGGAACAGAAAGATCGGTTTTGTATTTCAGACATACAACCTGATCGCAAAGACCAATGCCTTAAGAAATGTAGAGATGCCCATGCTCTATGCGGGTGTCTCAAGAAAAGAGCGTACAAAAAGAGCCGAAGAGCTGATGGAGCTCGTAGGAATGGGAGACCGTATGAAGCATCTTCCCGAGGAGCTTTCCGGAGGACAGAAGCAGAGAGTTGCCATAGCAAGAGCGATGGCAAACGATCCTGCGATAATCCTTGCAGATGAGCCTACAGGTGCGCTGGATTCCGAGACCGGTAGAATGGTCATGGATATATTCCACAAACTGCATAAGGAACAGGGCAAGACAATTGTCCTTATCACCCACTCCCCCGAACTTGCGGATGAGACGGAACGCCTCATCACTTTAAAGGACGGAGAGATAGTCGGAGAAAGGGAGGGCCACAGATATGATGATGCTGTATGAGAACTTCAGACTCGCACTCTTCAGTCTGAAAGCCAATAAGATGAGATCCCTTCTTACGATGCTCGGTATCATAATCGGTGTTTCTTCGGTAATAGCTATCATGTCGGCCGGTGATTCGATATCGGTAAAGCTTTCCGATACAATGGAGGGCTTTGGTGCTAACAACATCGAGCTGTATCTTGATTTCAGAGAGGATTATGACGGTGATTACTGGTATGACAATTCCGATCTGATGGACAGGGACATGATAAAGGATTTTGCGGAACACTTTGATGACAGGCTTAAAGCCATATCCGTTACATGCGATGTGGGTGCTGCGGATGTCAAGGACGGTTCAAAGGTCGCAAAGGTATCCGTATCGGGCGGAACACTCGGTACCTTCCTCATAAATGATGTCAAGCTTACAGAAGGAAGATTCTTTACCATAGGCGAGACGGACACCGCAGCAAAGGTTGCGATAGTCTCATCAAAGTACGTTGAGATCATGTATGACGGAAAGAACAAGGATGCTCTCGGAAAGGGCGTTGATGTTGAGATCGGCGGAAAGAACTATAAGTTCACCATAGTAGGTGTCTACGAATACAAGGATGCATTCGCGGGAATGGGAATGTCATCGGGTGACAATGTAAGGACCAATCTTTATATCCCTTACCAGACGGCACAGAGCATAACACATGATGACTACATGGTATACTTCACCGTAATGGCAAAGCAGGGTGTTGATTCGGTTCAGCTAACAAAAGACATGGAGGATTTCTTCGAGAAGAGATATTACGGAAACAATGAAAGACTTCATGTATCGGCCTACAACATGTCATCGGTAATAGATGAAGCAAAATCTCTTATCAACACCGTTACGATAGGTATATCGGTTATAGCCGGAATAGCGCTTTTAGTAGGCGGCATAGGTGTTATGAACATAATGCTCGTATCGATAACCGAAAGAACAAGAGAGATAGGAACCAGAAAGGCACTCGGGGCACCGAACAGTTCCATAAGGATACAGTTCATAATAGAAGCCGTTGTCATATGTCTTATAGGAGGCATTATCGGCATCGTCTTTGGTAGCGGACTCGGAGCCATAGCGGCGGCACTTATGAAGACATCTCCGATGCCTTCACTTAGAGCGATAGTGATATCACTTAGCTTCTCTACCGCGATAGGAATATTCTTCGGATTCTATCCCGCAAACAAGGCGGCAAAGATGGATCCCATTGAAGCATTAAGATACGAATAAGATCAATCAATTACCACCGGTGGTACATATCACCGGTGGTTTTTCAATATCTTGAGTGTAAGAGCGATTTTGTGGTATAATATATAATCGTGTGAATTATGAGTTGTTATAAGTGACAGCTTAAGAACAGGTATAAATGATGAGATGTGAATTTGACATAAAGATGACTACATCGGCTCTGTACGATTACAACATGCACCATGCATATACGAGTGCATCGGGGCTTTTGGGAACACTCGTCGGGATACTGCTTATCATAGGATTTTTTAACAACACTTCATACCCGGCGATGCTGGTGGCAGGAGTGATAATAATCCTGTATATGCCGGTCACTCTCTATACGAGAGCAAAGAAGCAGGTTATGTTGAACCCTGCATTCAAAAAGCCCATCCATTATGTGATGGATGATGAGGGTGTAACGGTATCCGACGGTGAAAACGAGATGAAAGTCGAATGGAGCGACATGTACAGGGCCTATTCCACAAACCAGAGCATCATACTTGCGACAAGCAAGATCAATGCATGGATATTCCCGAAAAAGGATCTGGGCGAGGACAAGTTTACGCTTATAGAGATGATAAGCACGCATATGAGCCCCGACAGGGTGAGGATCAAGCAGTGATCATTAACAGAACAGTTGATTCAAACAGTGAAAAAGATACTTATGATCTCGGATTTGAGATGGGAAAGGAAGCTCTTCCCGGAGAGGTCATCACACTTATAGGAGATCTTGGCGTCGGAAAGACGGTATTTACCCAGGGCTTTGCTGCGGGACTCGGAATAAGAGAGCCTGTATGCTCTCCCACATTTACGATAGTACAGGTCTATGATGAGGGGAGACTTCCCTTTTATCACTTTGATGTGTACAGGATCGGTGATATAAGCGAGATGGATGAGATCGGATATGAGGAATATGTCTACGGCGAGGGAGTGAGCCTCATCGAATGGGCTAATCTGATCGAAGACATCCTTCCGGACAGATATATAAAGGTAGAGATATCAAAGGACCCTAAAAAGGGCTTTGATTACAGAAAGATAAGTATAAGCGGAGAGAAACAGTGAAGATACTCGGAGTGGACTCGTCGGGGATGGTTGCAAGCATTGCACTCATCGAAGACGGGATAACCAAAGCTGAATATACCGTAAATAACAAAAAGACTCATTCGCAGACACTCTTGCCCATGCTTGATGAGATATCAAAGATGCTTGGTGAGGACATGAGTGATGTCGATGCAATAGCAGTTGCTGCAGGACCCGGTTCCTTTACGGGATTAAGGATAGGATCCGCAACGGTAAAGGGTCTTGCAAACGCGCTTGATAAACCCATAGTTCCTGTCTCAACAGTAGAGGGACTGGCCTACAACATGTGGGGAAGCGATAGAGTTATCTGTCCTTTGATGGATGCGAGAAGATCACAGGTCTATACGGGACTCTTTGAATTCTTCGAAGAAGATGACAGATGTGTCATGAATACGATGCTTGAAGCATGTGCGGTACCGATAGAAGACATCCTTGAAAAAGTAAACGAGATTGACAGAAGTGTCGTATTTTTGGGAGACGGCGTTCCCGTATTTAAGGAGACGATACGGAACAAATGCAAAGTCCCTTACGTATTCGCACCGGCATTTGCAAACAGACAGAGAGCAAGCGCTGTTGCTGCTTTAGGAGAGATATACCTTGAAAAGGGAATGACAGAAAGTGCCGCCGAACATGCGCCTGTATACTTAAGGCTTTCGCAGGCCGAAAGAGAGCGCAGGGAAAAGGAACAGGATGAATAAGCCTGATATTGAGATAAGAAGGATGCGGCATGAAGATCTTGACCGTGTCAGTCAAATAGAGAACGAGTGCTTTAGCGATCCCTGGAGCAGGCAGGCATTCGCAGATATGATAGACAGTGACAATGCGTTATATATGGTAGCTGTCTGTGATAAAAAGGTTATAGCCAACTGCGGAGTCATAGTCGCTGCGGGCGAGGGAGATATCTGCAACGTCGCAACGGACAGTGATCACAGAAACATGGGAGTTGCAAAAAAACTCTTGTCAGAGACCATGAAGGAAGCTGAAGAGAGCTTAAACGTAACTGCATTCACTCTGGAAGTGAGAGCAGGCAACAAGGCGGCGATAGCACTCTATGAAAAACTCGGATTTGTATCAGAGGGCATAAGACCGGGATTTTATTCAAACCCGAAGGAAGATGCCGTCATATACTGGAAAAGGTAATACTTAGGATATGTTGGAGATATGTTTGCTTGGAACGGGAGGCATGATGCCCCTGCCATACAGATGGCTGACCTCGATGCTTGCCAGATATAACGGCTCGAGCATCCTGATCGACTGCGGTGAGGGTACTCAGATAGCCCTAAAGGAAAAGGGATGGAGCCCAAACCCCATAGACACGATTTGCTTTACGCATTTTCATGCGGATCACATAAGCGGTCTTCCGGGGATGCTTCTTGCAATGGGCAATTCAGAGAGGACAAAGCCTCTTACGATCATAGGACCAAAGGGTGTTATAGGAGTTGTAGAGTCTCTAAGGGTGATAGCAAGGGAGCTTCCCTTTGAGATAAACTACATAGAGCTTAACTCAAAGGAACAGACAATAGAGTTTGACGGCTACAGGATCGTTGCATTCAGGGTAAATCACAACGTGACCTGCTACGGATACAGCATCGAAGTCGACAGGGCAGGAAAGTTCGATCCGGAAAAGGCAAAAGAAAACAACATAGAGATGAAGTTCTGGAGCAGACTGCAAAAGGGCGAGACCATTGAAGACGAGGGAAGGATACTTACCCAGGATATGATACTGGGACCTTCAAGAAAGGGACTAAAGGTAACCTACTGTACCGATACGAGACCCTGCACAAACATAGTCGAGCATGCAAAGGGCAGCGACCTCTTCATATGCGAGGGCATGTACGGTGAAGAGGACAAGATAGAAAAAGCAAAAGAACATAAACATATGACATTTTATGAGGCGGCCGATATGGCTAAGCAGGCTGATGTAAAGGAAATGTGGCTGACACATTACAGCCCTTCGCTTCTAAAGCCGGCCGTATACATGGATGAAGTCAAAAAGATATTCCCCAATGCGATAGCAGCAAAGGACGGAAGGACACTCGATCTTTTATTCGAGGACTGACATAAAAAAATCTCAAGGAAAGGAGGAAAAGCATGAAGAACAGATTCAAAGGCACAAAAGGAACGATCCTTATCATAGTGCTTGTTTTTCTTGTTATTTCCTATTACTATCACCTTTCCAACAAGACGTCTCCCGATAAGAACGAGGAAGTGATAAAAGTATCTTCGGCTCAGGAGATAATACTTAAGAACTATACGATAAATTATCCGCCGACTCCAAAGGAAGTCGTTAAGGAGTTTCTTCAGATATCAAAGGTGCTTCATAACGAAGAGCTTTCCGATGAGGAGATAAACCAGATCGCCATGAAGGTAAGAGAGCTCTACGATGATGAGTTTATCGCAAACAAGTCCGATGATGAATACCTGAAGGACTTAAAGAGCGAGATAGCTACCTTCAGGGATAACGACTATGCGATAACCAACTATTACACATCATCAAGTACGGATGTTGTGTACGGCAGCGTCGACGGCTATAAATTTGCAAAGCTTTACGGCACATTCAGCATAAGGACCGGAAAGGAATCGCAGCTTTTGCAGGAAGTCTTCCTTTTAAGAAAGGATGCGGCCGGTCACTGGAAGATATACGGATGGCAGCCGGTGGAGGCAAGTGATGAGTGATATACTGATACTGGCTATAGAGTCGTCATGTGATGAGACAGCGGCATCCGTTATAAAGAACGGAAGAGAGGTACTCTCAAACGTCATATCTTCCCAGATAGATCTGCACACCCTCTACGGAGGAGTCGTACCCGAGATAGCCTCAAGAAAACATATAGAAAAGATAGACCAGGTCGTAAATCGCGCTGTAAGCGAAGCAAATGTGACCATGGATGATATAACAGCGATCGCAGTCACCTACGGACCGGGACTTGTGGGAGCCCTCCTTGTAGGTGTCAGCTATGCAAAGTCGCTCGCATGGGCTTTAAAGAAGCCACTGGTGGGCGTACATCATATAGAGGGCCATATCTGTGCCAACTATATCGAGAACAAGGAACTTGAACCGCCGTTTATGTGCCTTGTCGTATCGGGCGGACATTCACATCTTGTAAAGGTTGTGGATTACGGTGAGTACGAGATACTCGGAAGGACAAGGGATGATGCTGCGGGAGAAGCTTTTGACAAGGTGGCAAGAGCTATAGGACTGGGCTATCCCGGAGGACCCAAGATAGATAAGGTTTCCTATGAGGGAGATCCGTGTGCGATAGAGTTTCCCAGAGCTAAGGTTGCCGATAATGAATATGACTTCAGCTTCAGCGGCTTAAAATCTGCTGTCCTCAATTATCTAAATTCAATGGAGATGAAAGGTCAAAGCTATGTTCAGGCCGATGTTGCAGCATCGTTTCAGCAGGCTGTAGTCGATGTCCTTGTAGGACATTCCATGACGGCTCTTTGCGAGTACGGCTTTGACAGATTTGCGATCGCGGGCGGAGTGGCTTCAAATACACATCTAAGAAAAGCCTTCGAGGATGAATGTGCAAAGAGAGGCATAACATTTTACAGACCGTCTCCGATATTCTGTACGGATAATGCGGCAATGATAGGCGTTGCCGGATATTATGAATATATAAAAGGTGTACGTTCGGGCTGGGATCTTAATGCAGTCCCGAATCTTAAGTTAGGTGAGAGGTAGATGAAAACTGTAGCTATCGTACTTGCGGCCGGCAGCGGCAGCAGGATGCAGTCCAATGTAAAGAAACAATTCATAGAGCTAAACGGAATGCCGATGATATATTATTCCCTCAATGTGTTCCAGAACAGCTTTATCGATGAGATCATACTCGTTACGGCAAAGGAAGATATCGAGTTTTGCAAGAACGAGATCGTAAAGAAGTATGGTTTCAATAAGGTAAGATGTATAGTCGAGGGCGGAAGAGAACGCTATCATTCCGTTATGCACGGACTTAAGATGATACAGGATGCCGATTACGTATATATCCATGATGCGGCAAGACCTCTTATAGATATCCCTATGTTAGAGAGACTCCAAAACGGTGTAGAGGAGTTCGGTACTGCCGTTGCGGCAGTCGCAACAAAGGATACCATTAAGATAGTAGACAATGAGAACTATGTAATAAGTACGCCCAGCAGAAATACCGTATGGATCATTCAGACTCCCCAGGTGTTCAGACTTACAACACTTACAGAAGCCTATGAGAGACTGCGCATGAGACTGCAGAACATAGCGGCCGAGGACATACACATCACGGACGATGCGATGGTGGTCGAAAACTTTACAAATTCGAAGGTAAAGCTTATCGAAGGTTCATACAGAAACATCAAGATAACCACGCCCGAGGACATTCTGGTGGCGGAAAAATTCCTCGCGCAGTAAATTTTGAAAAATATTGAAAAAACTTTTAAAAATCATGTTGACAGATAAAATTCTCTTTGTTAGAATTACTTTTGCGTCTGATTAAAAGATGCGGATGCAGAGGTATCGAAGTGGTCATAACGAGGCGGTCTTGAAAACCGTTTGTCCGAGAGGGCACGTGGGTTCGAATCCCACCCTCTGCGCTAACGTAGCTTCGGCTACGCTTTTTATTGTAATGAACTTTGACAAATAAACAGCAATGCAACCCTGAAAATTCTAATAAAAATGGTCTGGTTTGACCATGAGTTAGAAATTCAGAACAAAACCAAAGTAAATTTTTGGAAAGCTAACGTTTTCTGAAACAAGATTAAACATGAGAGTTTGATCCTGGCTCAGGATGAACGCTGGCGGCGTGCTTAACACATGCAAGTCGAACGGAGTG